>JAHBZL010000030.1 GCA_019635485.1 Piscinibacter sp.
CGCGTGGCGAACGTGGCGGCCGAGGCGAACGCGGTGAGCGTGGCGAGCGCGGTGGGCGCCGTGGCGAACGCGGCGAACGCGGCGAACGCGGCGAGCGCGGCGAACGTGGCGAACGCGCGGAGGCCCGCGGCGGACGCGCCGGTCGTGGTCGGCGCGGCGAACGCGGTGAGGGCGAGGAAGCCCCGCGCAGCGAGACGACCGGTGCCGAGACGCGCGAGGCGCGCGAACCGCGCGAGCAGCGCGAGAACCGCCGCGGCGAACGAGGCGAGCGCGGTGAACGTGGCCAACGCGGCGAACGCGGCGAGCGTCGACCCGCTGCCGCCGAACCGGCCGTCGCGACGGCGGAGACGGATGCGGCCGCACCGGCCCCGGCCTTCGTCGACACCATTCCCGTCGGCGAAGCCGCCGAACAGGCCGAACGCGGCGGGCGCCGCCGGCGCCGCGGACGCGGTGGTCGCGATCGCGATGACGCACGCGAGGGCGAAGTCCAGACGACGGCCGAAGGCGTGCCGGCCGCTGCGGAAGCGACCTCCGCGGAAGCATCGACGCTTCCGGACGATGCCGCACTGACCGAGGCGACCGGCGCTCCCGCGGCGGCCGAGGGCGAGGAGCGCGAGGGACGTCGGCGCGGCCGGGGCCGCGACCGCCAGCGACGCGAACGGCGCGAGGACGCACCGGCCGTGGCTGATGCCGCCGAGGTCGCAGCGCCCGAGCTTGCGGCCGACGTCGCGACACCGTCGCCGGACATGCCGCTGGTCGCCGAGGCATCGTCGGCCGTCGTCGACCTGCCCGCCGCGCCGGTCGAGGAGCCGGTCGTGGTGGCACCGGCCCCGATGCACGTCGCCCAGGTCGAGCCCTTCGTGCTGCCGGCCGGCGAACTGGCCGCGGTGGCGGAGGCTGCCGGGCTGCAGTGGGTCAACTCGGACGCCGAGAAGATCCGCGCGGTGCAGGAAGCGATGGCACTCGAGCCCAAGCCGATCCACGTGCCGCGCGAGCGGCCGCCGGCCGTCAAGCTCGACGAAGGTCCGCTGGTGCTGGTCGAGACGCGCAAGGACCTCGCACAGATCACGCTGCCGTTCGATCTGCCGCAGACGCCGCCCGAGCAGCGCCTCGGCTGAGGCCGCCGGCCCGGCCGCGGCCGGGCCGACTCAGGGCAGGCGCTCAAGCGCGCGCTGGTAGACCGGGTCGTGCATCAGGTCGTCCCAGCCCAGCGGCGCGCTGGCCGGCAGCAATTGCCGGCGGCGCGCCTCGCTGTCCGGATCGGCCTGCCACCGGCCCTGCTGCTGCGCCTCGAGCAGGCCGTCCAGCAGCGCGTCAACGGCGGCACCGCCGTCGACCGACTGGTTGCACAGCAGCACCAGATCGCAACCGGCCGACAGGGCCACCGTGGCCGCCTCGCTGTAGCTGACCTCGACGCCGCCGACGCGGCGCGCGCCGGCCATGCTCAGGTCGTCGCTGAAGATCGCACCGGTGAAGCCGAGCTGCTGGCGCAGGATCTCCTGCAGCCAGCGCGGCGAGAAGCCGGCCGGATTGGCGTCGACCTTCGGGTAGACCACGTGCGCGGGCATCACGCTCGCCAGGCTGGTCGAGAGCCATTCGTAGGGTCGCGCGTCGTCGGCGAGGATGGCCTTCAGCGAGCGCTTGTCGACCGGAATCTCGAGGTGGCTGTCGGCCCGCACGAAGCCATGCCCCGGAAAGTGCTTGCCGCAGTTGGCCATGCCGGCGCGCAGCAGGCCGTGCATCACGCTCTTGGCGAGCAGGGCGACGACGCGCGGGTCGCGGTGGAAGGCCCGATCCCCGATCACGCCGCTGGACCCGAAGTCGAGGTCGAGCACCGGCGCGAAGCTGAGGTCGACACCGCAGGCGCGCAGTTCGGCGCCCAGCACGTGGCCGGCCGCGGTGGCGGCGTCGGTGGCACCCAGCGGGTCGTGCATCCACCGCTCGCCGAGCGAGCGCATCGTCGCGACGTGCGTGAAGCCGTCGGTGCGGAAGCGCTGCACGCGCCCGCCCTCGTGGTCGACGCAGATCAGCAGGTCTTCGCGCAGCGCCTTGACCTGCGCAGTCAGTTCGACGAGCTGGCGCCGATCGACCCAGTTGCGCGCGAACAGGATCAGCCCGCCGGTCAGCGGGTGCAGCAGCCGCCGGCGGTCGTCGGCCGTCAGCGTGGTGCCGGCGACGTCGAGGATCACGGGCGCGTGGGGACTCATCTCGGTTCCTTGGTCTCGACGACCACGAAGGCCGCCGCGTAGTCGGTTTCGTCGGTGACGCTGACGTGGGCCACGAGGCCGCGTGCCTCGAACCATTCGGCCAGCGCGCCGTGCAGTCGGATCTCGGGCTTGCCGCGCGGGTCCTTGACGACCTCGCAGCCGCGCCAGGTCATCGGCATGCGCATGCCCAGGCCGATGGCCTTGGAGAACGCCTCCTTGGCCGAGAAGCGCGTGCCCAGGTAGGCGATGCCGCGCGCCTCGACGCGGGCGAGCCGGCTGCGGAACACCTCCAGCTCGTGCGGACCGAGCACCCGCTGCGCAAAGCGCTCGCCGCGGCGCGCCCAGGTCTGGCGCAGGCGGCGCAGGTCGCAAATGTCCGTCCCGATGCCAAAGATCATGTCGGCGTCAGGCGTATGCGATGTGGATGCAGCGCAGGTAGTCACGCACCGTTTCGGCGAGCCCGAGCTCCAGGGCGTCGGCGATCAGCGCGTGGCCGATCGACACCTCCAGCACGCCGGGTACGGCACGCAGGAAGTCGGCCAGGTTGGCGCGGTTCAGGTCGTGGCCGGCGTTCAGCTCGAGGCCGGCGGCCAGGGCCGCCTGCGCCGCCGCGGTGAAGCCCGCCAGCACCGCACCGGCCTCGGGACCGCCATGGGCGCCCGCGTACGACTCGGTGTAGAGCTCGACGCGCTCGGCACCGAGCTCGCGCGCCGCCGCCATCTGCGCCGGCTCGGGGTCCATGAACAGGCTGACGCGCAGACCCAGGTCGCGCGCCTCGGCCACCAGCGGCGCGAGCCGTGCCGCGTCCTGCGGAAAGCGCCAGCCGTGGTCGGAGGTGGACTGCTCGACGCTGTCGGGGACGAAGGTCACCTGGTGCACCGGCAGTGCGCGCCTTACCAGGCCGCGCACCTCGTCCATCAGGTCGTGAAAGGGGTTGCCCTCGATGTTGTACTCGCGCTGCGGCCAGGCCTGCAGCAGTTCGGCGAGTTCGATCACGTCGTGCGGGCGGATGTGCCGCTGGTCCGGGCGCGGGTGCACGGTGATGCCGTGCGCTCCGGCCTCCAGCGCGATGGTCGCCGCCCGCGTGACGCTCGGGATGCCGATCGTGCGCGTGTTGCGCAGCAGCGCGACCTTGTTCAGGTTGACCGAGAGCGCGGTGTGGCCGCGGCGCGGGTCGAGTCCGGCGGTGACGAGCGGGTTCATTCGAGTTGCTGCACGTCGAGCATCACCTGCCGCGTGCGCAGGACCGAGGAGCCGAGATGATAGTGAAGCAGCGCGCGCAGCTGCTGCTTGAGCGCGGGCAGCGCCGCCCGGCAGGCCTGCTGCAGAACGGCCAGGCTGCCGTGCTCGAGCGCGGCCTGCAGGCCGACCAGCTCACCGGCGCCCAGTGACGCTTCGTCGGCCGCCTCGATGACACCGGCCTCGCCGCGCAGCGCGTAGCGCCGGTCGGCCCGCAGCGGCTGCTGCGTCAGCGTGGCCACGCCCAGCTCCGGCAACGATCCGGTCTCGCGCAGCAACACCAGCTCGAACGCCCGCAGCGCGGCCTCGACGGTCTCGTCATCGCCGTCGAGCCACGGCAGGGTCTGCGCGTAGGCATCGAACAGCAGCGGATGCGGGTCGTGCCGCGCCAGCAACTTCATCAGCAGCTCGTTGAGGTAGAAGCCGGCGAACAGGGCGGCGCCGGACGGCATCGCGCCGCCGCCAGCCCATTCCGCCTGGCGCAGGTTCTGCACCTCGCCGCCGTCGGGCAGCTTGCCGAGCGTGACCTGCAGGCGCTGGAACGGCAGCAGCACGGCGCGCAGCTGCGAGTACGGCCGCTTGGCGCCCTTGGCGGCAGCGACCACCCGGCCCTGGCCGCGGGTGAACAGGTCGAGGATCAGGCTGGACTCGCTCCAGTCGTGGTGGTGCAGCACGAAGGCCGGCTGCGGCGCCGTGCCGCGCGACCCCGCCATCACTCGTAGCCGTAGCTGCGCAGGTGTTCCTCATCGGCCGCCCAGCCGGAGCGCACCTTGACGAACAGCTCCAGGAACACCTTGCCGTCCAGCAGGGCCTCGAGTTCCTGGCGTGCCTCGGAGCCGATGCGCTTCAGGCGCTCGCCGCCGCCGCCGATCACCATGCCCTTGTGCGCCTCGCGCTCGACGACGATCGCCGCCGCGATGCGGCGCAGCTGCCCCTCTTCCTCGAACTTCTCGATCACCACCGTCGAGGTGTAGGGCAGTTCGTCGCCGGTCAGGCGGAACAGCTTCTCGCGGATGATCTCGCCGGCGAGGAAACGCTCGCTGCGATCGGTCAGCGCATCTTCCTCGTGGAACCAGGGCTGTTCGGGCAGGTACGGCCGCACGATCTGCAGCAGCCGCTCGACGTCACCGCTCTTCTTCGCCGACAGCGGCACGAACTCGGCGAACGCATGGCGCTCCTGCATGCCCTTCAGCCAGGGCGCGAGCTCCGCGCGCCGCTGCACGGCGTCGAGCTTGTTCGCGACCAGGAACACCGGCTTGCCACCCGGCGCCTCGTCCTGGATCAACGCAAGCACCTTGGCGTCGTCGAGCCCGAAACGGCCGGCCTCGACGACGAACAGCACGAGGTCGACATCGGCCAGCGCGCCCTGCACGGTGCGGTTCAGCGTGCGGTTCAGCGCGGCCGCGTGGCGCGTCTGGAAGCCGGGGGTGTCGACGAACACGTACTGCGTGTCGCCGACCGTGCGGATGCCGGTGATGCGGTGCCGCGTGGTCTGGGCCTTCGCCGACGTGATGCTGATCTTCTGCCCGACCAGCGCGTTCAGCAGCGTCGACTTGCCGACGTTCGGCCGGCCGACGATCGCGATGAGCCCGCAGCGCTGCGGCCCGGGTTCGGGATCGTTCACGAGCGTAACGGGCCGCCCGGGCGGTCGCTGGCGCGGAGCGCGTCGAGCATGCGGCCGGCTGCATCCTGCTCGGCCTGCCGGCGCGAGCGGCCTTCGCCGGATTCGGTCAGCCCCAGCGCCGGCACCAGGCACTCGACCTCGAAGGTCTGCGCATGGGCCTGGCCCCGGGTCGCGGCGATGCGGTAGGTGGGCACCGGCAGGCGGCGCGCCTGCAGCCACTCCTGAAGTTCGGTCTTGGCGTCCTTGGCCCAGCCGCCGATCTCCGTGCCGGCGATCACCTCGCCGAACAGGCGCTGCACCAGCTCCTGCGCGGCCTCGTAGCCACCGTCCAGGAACACGGCACCGATGAGCGCCTCGAGCGCATCGGCCAGGATGGAGGCGCGTTGCGCGCCGCCGCCGCGGGCCTCGCCCTCGGACAGGCGCACGAACTCGGGCAAGCCGACCTGCAGTGCGACACGGTGCAGGCTCTCCTCGCGCACCAGGTGCGCCCGCACGCGGGTCAGGTCACCCTCGTCGGAGCCGGCGAAGCGCTCGAACAGCAGCCCGGAGACGGCCAGGCTGAGCACGGCGTCGCCGAGGAACTCGAGCCGTTCGTTATGGTCCGCGCCGAAGCTGCGGTGCGTCAGCGCCCGCTCCAGCAGGTCTGCCTGCCGGAAGATGTGGCCCAGCCGCCGTTGGAGTTCGTCGAATCGTTCGTCCATGGGGTTCCGGTGTGACCCCTCCGCCACGCTACTTCGAGCGCCCCTCGTACTTGATCAGCAGGTACACGGGTGCCGCCAGTTCGATCTCCTTGTCGTAGGCGAACTTGACGACCACCTTCTCGTTGACCTTCGTGATCTCCAGATCCGATCCCGAGATCGACTGGATGGAGTACTCGATCTGCTTCTGCCGCTCGAACGCGGCGCGGATCTCCGGGACGGTCGTGCCGCCCTCCTTCGCGACCTTCTCCACGGCACGCTGGATCGTGAAGTACTCGTTCAGCGTCGGCAGCACGCGCATGACCAGCAGCGCCGTGAAGCCGAGCACGATGGCCCAGAACAACAGCCCGAACAGCGTGATGCCGCGCTGCCCGCGGCGCCGAGCGAGGTCCCTCATCATGCGTCCATGCTCCCCTTCAATGGAACGCCCCGATGCGCTTCAGATTGCCGAAGTTCATCCAGACGAAGAAGGCTCGCCCGACGATGTTCTCGTCCGGCACGAAGCCCCAGTAGCGCGAGTCTTCCGAATTGTCGCGGTTGTCGCCCATCATGAAGTAATGCCCCGGCGGCACCTTGCAGGTGACACCTTCGGCACTGTAGCGGCAGTTCTCGCGGAAAGGAAACGTGTAGGCGTCGTCCGGACCGAACGGGCGGCGCGCCTGCGGATTGACCAGGATGCGGTGCTCGACCTCTCCCAGCTTCTCCTTGAAGACCGGGAAGTAGCGTAGCGAGTCCTCGTCGTAGTAGCCCGGCGCGGGCAGCGCCTCCAGCGGCACCTCCTGCCCGTTGATCGAGAGCTTCTGGTCGCGCCACGTCACCTCGTCGCCGGGCAGCCCGACCACCCGCTTGATGTAGTCGACGCTGGTGTCCTTCGGGTAGCGGAACACCATCACGTCGCCGCGCTTCGGGTCGTGGTTGGCGATGATCTTCTTGTTGATCACCGGCAGACGCACCCCGTAATGGAACTTGTTCACGAGGATCAGGTCGCCGACCAGCAGCGTCGGGATCATCGATCCGGACGGGATCTTGAATGGCTCGAACAGGAACGAGCGCAGCAGGAAGACCGCCAGGATCACCGGGAACAGCCCGGCCGTCCAGTCGAGCCACCAGGGCTGGGCGAGCACGCCTTCGCGCGCCTTCGCGAGGTTCGTGTCGACCTGCGTGATGCCCTGGCGCGCCAGGTCGGCCCGGCGCTGCGCGTCCTGGCGCTCCAGTTCGGCCGCGGCCGCCTGCCGGGCCGGCGCGAAGCGCAGGCGCTCCGCCAGCCAGTACACGAGCGTCACGACGCTCAGGATGAACAGCAGCAGCGAGAAGTTTCCCGTCCACTTGCCGAGGTACCAGCCCCCGAGGTACGCGGCAAGCGCGCCGTAGAGCACGCCGGTCAGTAGTCCCATCAGTCGTCCACTTGGAGGATGGCCAGAAACGCTTCCTGCGGCACCTCGACGGAGCCGATCTGCTTCATGCGTTTCTTGCCGGCCTTCTGTTTTTCGAGCAGCTTGCGCTTGCGGGTGATGTCACCGCCGTAGCACTTCGCGAGCACGTTCTTGCGCAGCGCCTTGATTGTCTCACGCGCGATGATGTTGGCGCCGATCGCGGCCTGCACGGCCACGTCGTACATCTGGCGCGCGATCAGCTCGCGCATCTTGGTCACCACGGCCCGGCTGCGGTAGACGCTCTGGCTGCGGTGCACGATGATCGACAGCGCGTCGACGCGGTCGCCGTTGAGCAGGATGTCGACCTTGACGACGTCGGCCGCCCGGTACTCCTTGAACGCGTAGTCCATCGACGCGTAGCCGCGCGAGACCGATTTCAGCTTGTCGAAGAAGTCCAGCACGATCTCCGCCAGCGGCAGTTCGTAGGTCAGGTGCACCTGCTTGCCGTGGTAGGCCATGTTGATCTGCGTGCCGCGCTTCTGGTTGGCCAGCGTCATCACCGGGCCGACGTAGTCCTGCGGCATGTACAGCTGCACGGTGACGATCGGCTCGCGGATCTCGCGGATCCGGCCCTGGTCGGGCATCTTGGACGGATTCTCGACGTTCAGCACCGTGCCGTCGTTCAGCTCGACCTCGTAGACGACCGACGGCGCCGTGGTGATCAGGTCCTGGTCGAACTCGCGCTCCAGGCGTTCCTGCACGATCTCCATGTGCAGCAGGCCGAGGAAGCCGCAGCGGAAGCCGAAGCCGAGCGCCTGGCTGACCTCGGGCTCGTAGCGCAGCGAGGAGTCGTTCAGCCGCAGCTTCTCCAGCGCGTCGCGCAGCTGGTCGTACTCGCTGGCCTCGGTCGGGTACAGGCCGGCGAACACCTGTGGCTGGATCTCCTTGAAGCCCGGCAGCGGCTCCGTCGCCACGCCGCGGTTGTTCGGCAGCTTCTTTTCGAGCGTGATCGTGTCGCCGACCTTGGCCGCCTGCAGCTCCTTGATGCCGGCGATCACGAAACCCACCTCGCCGGCGTTCAGCGCGTCGCGCGGGACGGACTTGGGGGTGAAGACCCCGAGCTGTTCGGCGGGGTAGACGGCATCGCTGGCCATCAGCCGGATACGCTCCCCCTTGGCGAGCGAACCGTCGACCACGCGCACCAGCATCACCACGCCGACGTAGTTGTCGAACCAGGAGTCGATGATCATCGCGCGCAGCGGCGCGTCCGCAACGCCGCGCGGCGGCGGAATGCGGGTGATGACCGCCTCGAGGATCTCGTCGATGCCCTCGCCGGTCTTGGCGCTGCACGGGATCGCGTCATCGGCGTGGATGCCGATCACATCCTCGATCTCGGCCTTGGCGCGGTCCGGGTCGGCCTGCGGCAGGTCCATCTTGTTGAGGACCGGCACCACCTCGACGCCGAGTTCGATGGCCGTATAGCAGTTGGCCACCGTCTGCGCCTCGACCCCCTGGCTGGCATCCACCACGAGCAGCGCACCCTCGCAGGCCGACAGCGAGCGGCTGACCTCGTAGCTGAAGTCGACGTGGCCTGGCGTGTCGATCAGGTTCAGGTTGTAGATCTGCCCGTCGCGCGCCCGGTACTGCAGCGCGGCGGTCTGCGCCTTGATCGTGATGCCGCGCTCGCGCTCGATGTCCATCGAATCCAGCACCTGCGCCTCCATCTCGCGATCGCTCAGGCCGCCGCAACGCTGGATCAGGCGATCCGCGAGCGTGCTCTTGCCGTGGTCGATGTGGGCAATGATCGAGAAGTTGCGGATGTGGTCCATGAGCGGTGGAACGGGAGCTTCAACAGGTGCCCGCAACGGCGCTGCCGCTGTCGGAGAAGCTCATGTCGCGAAGCGATGTGGAGGCCGGAAGGCCCGTGCGGGAGATAAAAAAAAGGCACGTCGAAAGAGTGACGCGCCTTCCAACAAAACGTATGGCAACTGCTTGTTGGGCTTTCATTGTAGCCAAAAGACCCCCGCGGGAAACCGCGCCAATGCTTGATTTCACGCCGTTGCGGGGTGCCAACAGGAAAAACCGTCAACAGCTTATCCACAAAGCCTTGTGGAGGGCCTGGGGATAGTTACGCCTGCCTTGGTTTGTTGATCGCAAGCGGCACAACACGCGTTCCAGGTGCCTGAATTCTATCGCCAGCCGCCTTCAATCCAGTCTGCCCGAAATGTCAGCATCTACTAACAAGCGGCGCTGGCCGGATCGTCCAGGCTCGGTCGCACGGACGGCTTCCCGGATGATGGAAAGACCCGCCACCCAAGTCGACTGTCCGCTCAGCGGGCGGGCCGGATGATCAGGAAGTTGACCGTGTCGCCCCGGCGCACCAGCACGGTGACCGCCCGGCTCTTGTCGACCTTGGCCACGACCGCCTCGAACTGCTTCGCGCCGGTGATCTCGCTGTTGTCCAGCGACAGGATGATGTCGCCCTCGCGCAGTCCTGCACGCGCGGCCGGTCCGTCGACACTGTCGACCCGCACGCCGTTCTTGAGCTTCAGCTCGCGCTTCTGCGCCTCGCCGAGGTCGGAGACGCCGATGCCCAGCGTCGCCGCGGTCGCCTGCGGCTTGGCCGCACCGCTCTCGGCGGCAGCGCGCTTCTGGTCGGGCTCCACCTCCGCCACGACGACGGTCAGATCCTTGTAGGCGCCGCGGCGGAAGACCTGCAGCGTCGTCTTGCTGCCCGGCTTCACGCTGCCGACGATGCGCGGCAGGTCGCCGGACTTCTCGACCACCTTGCCGTCGAAACGCGTGATGATGTCGCCGGCCTCGATGCCGGCCTTCTCGGCCGGACCGCCCGCCTCGACGCTGCGCACCAGCGCACCGGAGGCCTTGCCCAGGCCGATCGACTCGGCCACGTCCTTGGTGACCTGGTCGATGCTCACGCCGATGCGGCCGCGGCTCACGCGACCGGTGGTGCGCAGCTGCTCGGCCACGCGCGTCGCTTCGTCGATCGGGATCGCGAACGAGATGCCCATGTAGCCGCCGGAGCGGCTGTAGATCTGCGAGTTGATGCCGACCACCTCGCCGCGCAGGTTCAGCAGCGGGCCGCCCGAGTTGCCCGGGTTGATCGCGACGTCGGTCTGGATCAGCGGCAGGAACTCGCCGGTGTCGCGCGCCTTCGCGCTGACGATGCCGGCCGTCACCGTGTTCTCCAGACCGAACGGCGAGCCGATCGCGATCACCCACTCGCCGACGCGCAGCTTGCCGACGTCGCCGATCCGCACCGTCGGCAGGCCGCTGGCCTCGATCTTCACCAGCGCCACGTCGGAGCGCCGGTCCGTGCCGATCACGCGAGCCTTGAACTCGCGCTTGTCGGTCAGCGTGACGAACACCTCGTCCGCCCCGTCGACGACGTGGGCGTTGGTCATCACGTAGCCGTCGGCGCTGAGCACGAATCCGGAGCCGACGCCGCGCTGCTGCGGCTCGCCACCGTCGGGCGCCGGGCGCTGGCCGCGCGGACCCGGCTGGTTCGGGATCGGCAGGCCGAAGCGCCGAAAGAACTCCAGCATGTCCTCGTCCATCTCCGGCAGGCCGCCGCGACCGCCCCGCACACGCTCGGTGGTGCGGATGTTGACCACGGCCGGCCCGACCCGTTCGGCCAGATCGGCGAAGTCGGGCAGCACCACCTGGGACTGCGCCAGCACCGGCGCAGGCACCGCCGCCGCGCCGGCAGCGACGCCGAGCGCCAGGGCCAGTGCCGCGAACCGGCGCTGCAGGAGGGTCGGAGGGAAGTTGTCGGGTGTCGAGATCATGGGCAGGCCACGGGGCGAGGGTCGGTCGTCGGGAATCACTTCTTGCGCTCGAGCGCGTTGGCGAAGAACTTCAGGGTCGCCGGAGGCACGTCGCCGACCAGCGTTACCCACGCGTCGCCGTGGCGGCGCATCAGGGTCTGCGTGGCTCCCAGCGAGGCGCGCATCTCACGCGTATGCCGCTGCGGGTCGTAGGCCTCGATGAACAGCGAGACGTAGGTCAGTCCGTCGGAGTAGATCGCCTGCAGCACCGGCGGCGCTGCGGTCTCCGCCTCCGTGCCCGCGTGCATCGGCCGCTTGACCCCGTTGACGAGCCGGAAGCCGGGGACGGCCTGGCTCAACACCCAGCCCTCGTCCTCGAGGCGCGTCGGCTCCAGTTCCGAACGCACGACCCTGAAGCCGTCCAGCCGCCGCATCGGCAACAGCACGCTGTCCGGCTGCGCGCGAATGCCGATGGACACTTCCGAGAAGGCGGACGACTCGAGCACCTCGCCGCTCGCGGCCAGCACATCGGCCCGCAGCAGCAGGCCCGACGACCGCTCGGACCAGAGCCGGAAGCCGTAGCGCATCTTGTCCTTCGGGATCACGACCAGCACGTCGGCCTCGTGGCCCGCGATGCGGCCGGCTCCCTGCGGCTGCAGATCGTAGAAGTCGCCGATATGGTCGTCTCCCGCCTGCAGCAGCGCCGGGAAGGCCGTGGGCTGCTGGTTGCGCTCGACCACCGCGACGCGGCTGGCCGGCCAGACGGTGTGAACGAGATCGTTGTAGCGGAAGACGTGCCGCGCCTGGCCGTCCAGCGACTCGATCCGTTCGTACTGGTTGGTCCCGACGCAGAAGTGAGCGATCCGTGCGCTCGACACCGTACCGCCGCTGCTGACGACGAAGGTGCCCTGGAAATTGCGCTTGCCGGCCGCTTCGTGGATGCGCAGCAGCCAGGTCCGCACTTCCTGACCGCCCGGCCCCGAGGGCGCGGACCCCTGCCCCGCCAACGCGGGCACAAAACCGCAGGCGGCGCCGAGCAGGGTCAGCGCAAAGAGGGAGCGGATCAGCATGGGGCGCGGCAGGCTGCGGGGCGGGTCAGCGGTTGGCCGCCGCGTCGGTGGTCGCGCGGCGCAGGAAGGTCGAGGGCCCGAGCGCGGTCGTGCCGGCGAACTGCTGGTGGGCGGCGAGGTAACGATCCAGGCGGGCGTCGCGGATCAACTTGCCGTCCGCCACCGGGGCGACGGGTTCGGCAGCCGAGGTCGCCGTCGCCGTCGCCGTCGCCACCGGGACCACGGCAGGCGCTGCCGGGGCCGGCTTCGGAGCCTGGGCCACCTCGGGCGAACCCTCGGGCAGCGGGGAGCGGGTCACGACCAGCACGCCGGCCACGGCGACGAACCCGGCTGCCACGGCGGCCGGGCCGGCCCAGCGCCAGCGCCTAGGGCGCGGCGTCGAACGCGCTGCAGGGGCCAGCACGACGGGCTCTGCCTCCAGGCGCGACCGCAGGCCACGCAGGAAAGCCGCGTCGCGCGCGCCCTGGCCGGCCAGGTCCTCGGAGCGCATGACGTCGCCGATCAGGTGGTAGCAGTGCCAGGAGGCCCGCACCGCCGCATCCTCGCGCCAGGCCCGGCAGCTCTGCGCCACGTCGGCCGCCTCGTGCAACTCGCCGTCCATCAGCGCGGACAGCCGCTCGGCCGCCATCGGACCGATTTCGCGTTCCCCGGACATCTGCTGCTCCATCGTCATGACTCTCTGCACACCGCCCACGGATCTACCAGCGCTCGCCCTCGCGTGTATCCAGCAACGGCCGCAGACGCAAGGCAATCGCCTCGCGCGCACGGAAGATGCGGGAACGCACGGTGCCGATCGGGCAGTTCATCAGTTCCGCGATTTCCTCGTAGCTCAGACCCTCGATCTCGCGCAGCGTGATCGCCTGGCGCAGATCCTCTGACAAGGCCTCGATGGCGGCATTCACCGCCGCTGCGATTTCCTTGCTGGCCAGCACGGCGTCGGGCGTTTCGCCGTCGCTTAGTTCGTTTTCCACCCGTGAAGTTTCGTCGTCGTCCTCGCGCGAAGCCAGCGCCGCCTCCGTGATCACGGGGTCGCGCTTGAGCTCGACCAGGGATTTTTTCGCGGTATTCACCGCAATCCGGTACAGCCAGGTGTAGAAGGCGCTCTCGCCACGGAACTGCGGGATCGCCCGGTAGGCGCGGATGAAGGTCTCCTGGGCGATGTCGGGCACCAGGTCGCTGTCGCGCACCATCCGGCCGATCAGGCGCTCGATCCTGCGCTGATACTTGACGACCAGCATCTCGAAGGCCTTGACGTCGCCCTGCTTCACGCGTTCGATCAGCGGGGCGTCGGCGTCGGCGGCGTTCATTCGGAGGAGGCGGGGGAGGCCGCCGCAGAGTGCCCTCCGGGCCCGGGGCGCGGCGAATATACCGCACAGCGCAGGGCATGCCAGCCGCTCCCGGCGCTGCGCCGGCCGACGGGAATCCAGCGGCGCCGCAAGGGCCCCGAACCAGATTGCGGGTCGAATCGCAGCAGCATCCCGGCGCCGGCGTCGAGCGCGACCGACAGCCGGCCGAGCCGCCCCGGTTCCCCGAGTGCCCACTGCCGACCGTCCCAGTGCAGCGGCGCGTCGGACCCGACCGCGCTGACCTGCCAGGCCGCGCCGACCGCAAGCACCGAGCCGGCCATCAGCGCCAGCCACCACGCCGCGGGCAAGGTCGACCAGGCACCGGGCGCCCAGGCCACCGCGGCGGCGCCCGCGAGCACGGCCATCCCCCGGACGCCCGCGCGCCACGCCGGGCATCCCCGGGCCGGAAGGTTCAGCGCTGCAGGGCCCTGCATCTTGGCCGGCCGCGGCGCCCGTCAGGCGCGCCTGAAGACCAGCGTGCCGTTGGTGCCGCCGAAGCCGAAGTTGTTCTTCACGGCGACGTCGATCTTCATCTCCCGCGCGGTGTTCGCGCAGTAGTCCAGGTCGCACTCGGGATCCTGGTTGAAGATGTTGATGGTCGGCGGCGAGACCTGATGGTGCAGCGCCAGCACGGTGAAGACCGACTCGATGCCGCCCGCGCCGCCGAGCAGGTGCCCGGTCATCGACTTGGTCGAGTTGACCACCAGCTTTCCGGCCGCGTCGCCGAAGGCGAGCTTGATCGCGTTGCTTTCGTTGACGTCGCCCAGCGGCGTCGACGTCCCGTGCGCGTTCAGGTACTGCACCTGGTCGGCGTTCACGCCGGCATTGCGCAGCGCGGCCCGCATCGAGCGCTTCGGCCCGTCGACGTTCGGCGCGGTCATGTGGAACGCGTCCGCGCCCATGCCGAAACCGGCCAGTTCGGCGTAGATCTTCGCGCCGCGCCGCTTCGCGTGTTCGTATTCCTCGAGCACCAGCACGCCGGCGCCTTCGCCGAGCACGAAGCCGTCCCGATCCTTGTCCCACGGCCGCGACGCGGTGGCCGGATCGTCGTTGCGCGTCGACAGCGCACGCGCGGACGCGAAGCCGCCGATTCCCAGCGGCGACACGGTCGACTCGGAGCCGCCGGCAATCATCACGTCGGCGTCGCCGTACTCGATCAGCCGGCCCGCCTCGCCGATGCAGTGCAGACCGGTCGTGCACGCGGTGACGATCGCGAGGTTCGGCCCCTGGAAGCCGAAGTGGATCGACACGTGCCCGGAGATCATGTTGATGATCGAGGCCGGCACGAAGAAGGGCGAGATGCGGCGCGGACCGCGGGACGCGTACTCCGCGTGCGTCTCCTCGATCAGCGGCAGCCCGCCGATGCCGGAGCCGACCAGGCAGCCGATGCGCTCGGCATCCTCTTCCTTCAGGGCCTCGTTGGTCGCCAGCCCGGCATCGCGCACCGCCTGGATGGACGCCGCCAATCCGTAGTGGATGAAGGTGTCCATGTGGCGCGCTTCCTTGGCCGGGATGTAGTCCTCGATCCGGAAGCCCTTGACCTCGCCGGCGAAGCGGCAGGCGAACGCCGAGGCGTCGAAGCGCGTGATGTTCGCGATGCCGGTGCGCCCGGCGACGAGGTTGGCCCAGCCCTCGGCCACGGTGTTGCCCACCGGGCTCACGAGGCCCAGACCGGTGATGACGACGCGGCGGCGGCTCATGCGCGTGAAAGGGGAACGTTCGACAGGTCCGGCCTCAGGCGGCCTTCTGGTGCTTCATCGCGTAGTCGATCGCGAGCTGCACGGTGGTGATCTTCTCGGCTTCCTCGTCGGGAATCTCGATACCGAATTCGTCCTCGAGCGCCATCACGAGTTCCACCGTGTCGAGCGAATCGGCGCCGAGGTCGGCGACGAAGGCCTTCTCGTTGGCGACGTCGGCCTCGGGCACACCCAACTGTTCGGCGATGATTTTCTTGACTCGTGCTTCGATGTCGCTCATGACTCCTCCGGGAGTGTTTACGGAAACAGGGCGGGATTCTAAGGCTTGGGCACCGCGCCACCCAGGGCGGCACGAAGGCCCCTTCAGCACATGAACATGCCGCCGTTGACGTGCAGTTCGGTGCCGGTGATGTAGCCGGCTTGCGGCGATGCGAGGAAGGCCACCGCATGGGCGATCTCGCCAGCCTGGCCGAGCCGGCCGAGCGGGATCTGCGCCAGCAGCGCCGCGGTCTGCGCCTCGGGGAGCGCCTTGGTCATGTCGGTGTCGATGAAACCCGGCGCGACGCAGTTGACGGTGATGCCGCGGCTGCCGAGCTCGCGTGCCAGCGAACGCGTCATGCCGGCCACGCCGGCCTTCGCGGCCGCATAGTTGGCCTGACCGGGATTGCCGCTCGCCCCGACCACCGAGGTGATGTTGACGATGCGGCCGTAGCGCTGCTTCATCATCGGCCGGATCGCGGCGCGGCTGGCACGGAACACCGCCTTGAGGTTGGTGTCGAGCACCGCGTCCCAGTCCTCGTCCTTCATGCGCATCGACAGCGTGTCGCGCGTGATGCCGGCGTTGTTGACGAGCACGTGCAGGCCACCCAGTTCCTTGACCAGGGCATCGATGGCCGCGTCCAGCGCCGCACCGTCGGTGACGTTCAGCGTGACGCCGCGACAGCCGGCGTGCGCCGCCAGGCCCTCGGTGATCGCCTGCGCCCCCGCCTCGCTGGTCGCGGTGCCGATCACCTTCATGCCGCGCTCGGCCAGCGCCACGGCGATGGCACGACCGATGCCACGCGACGCGCCGGTCACCAGCGCGACCTGCCCTTGCGTCTCGGTCATGCCAGCATCCCCTTCGCCTCTGCCAACGTCGCCGGGTCGAGCACGTTGCCGACCGTCAGCTCTGCGTCGATGCGGCGCGCCAGGCCGGCCAGCACCTTGCCCGGGCCGCACTCGAACAGGTGTGTCGCCCCGCGCGCGCGGATCGCCTGCACCGTCTCGACCCATCGCACCGGGCCGAAGGCCTGTCGGTACAGCGCCTCCTTGATCGCGGCCGGTTCCTGCTGCACGGCGACATCGATGTTGTTGATCACCGGAATCGTCGGCGCGGCCAGCGTCACCTCGGCCAGCGCCGACTTCAGCCGTTCGGCTGCCGGCTTCATCAGGCTGGAGTGGAACGGGGCGGACACCGCCAGCGGCAGCGCGCGTTTCGCACCACGCGCCTTCAGCGCCTCGCAGGCCTTGTCCACCGCGGCCTTGGTGCCGGCGATGACGGTCTGCTTCGGGTCGTTGTAGTTCGCGGCCTCGACCGGCTCGCCGGCCGATGCGGCCACTTCGGCGCAGACCTCGCGCACGACCTCCGCGTCCAGTCCGAGGATCGCGGCCATCGCTCCAGCACCCACCGGCACCGCGTCCTGCATCGCCTGGGCGCGCAGCCGCACCAACGGCAGCGCATCCGCGAGCCGGAGGGAACCCGCCGCCACCAGCGCGCTGTACTCGCCCAGCGAGTGGCCGGCGACGACGGCGGGCTGCAGCCCGGTCTCGGCCAGCCACGCGCGATGGCAGGCGATCGCGGCGGTCAGCATCACCGGCTGGGTGTTGGTCGTCAGGTCGAGTTGTTCCTTCGGGCCGGCGTGGATCAGCGCGCCGAGATCCGCGCCGAGCGCATCGGAGGCCTCGGCCAGCGTCTTCCTGACCTCGGGGTGGTCGCCCCACGCGTCGAGCATGCCCACGGCCTGCGACCCCTGGCCGGGGAACACGAATGCAAACGTCGCCATATCCGTCTCTTGGGTTGTAGGGCCTACCGCCACGCCGACAGGCTCAGTAGTCGAGCAGCACCGCGCCCCAGGTGAAGCCGCCGCCGACGCCCTCGAGCATCACCGTGTCGCCGCGCCGGATGCGGCCGCTGCGCACCGCCACGTCGAGCGCCAGCGGAATCGAGGCGGCGGAGGTGTTGCCGTGTTCGTCGACCGTGACGACCAGCTTGTCCATCGGCAGCTTCAACTTCTTCGCCGTGCCCTGCATGATGCGGATGTTGGCCTGGTGCGGGATCAGCCAGTCGATGTCGGCCTCGCTGCGGCCCGCCTTCGCCAGCACCGCGCGCGCCGCGCTCTCCAGCACGCCGACGGCAAGCTTGAAGACCGCCTGCCCATCCATCTTCAACAGCGGGTCGCCAAGCACCTGGCCGCCGGACACGGTGCCCGGCGTGCAGAGGATCTCGACGTGGCGCCCGTCCGCATGCAGCTCGCTGGCCAGCAGGCCGGGCTGGTCGCTCGCTTCGAGCACGACGGCGCCCGCGCCATCGCCGAACAGCACGCAGGTCGTGCGGTCCTTGAAGTCGAGGATGCGCGAAAAGACTTCCGTGCCGACCACCAGCGCGCAGGTCGCGGCGCCGGTGCGGATCATCGCGTCGGCAACCGTCAGCGCGTAGACGAAGCCGGAGCACACGGCCTGCACGTCGAACGCGGCGCAGCCGGCCACGCCGAGCTTGCGCTGCAGCAGGCAGGCGGTCGACGGGAACACCATGTCCGGCGTCGACGTGGCGACGATGATCAGGTCGACCTCCGCCGCACTGCGGCCGGCCGCCTCGAGCGCGTGGCGCGCCGCGGGCAGCGCGAGGTCGCTGCTCGTCACGTCCGCCGCCGCGAAGTGGCGTGCCCGGATCCCGGTGCGCTCCACGATCCACTGGTCGGAGGTCTCGATGCCGTCGCGCGCCAGCCGCGCCGCCAGCGCCTCATTGGAAAGCCGGTCCGGCGGCAGGAAGCTGCCGGTGCCGGTGATGCGGGAGTAGCGCGGCGGGATGGAACTCATCGTGTGGCCACCAGTGCGGGGGTGTCGGTCGGGACGTCGCCGCCGGCCGCGGGCATCGCCGCGAGCGTCTCGAGGATGCGGTCGTGAACGCGGTCGAGCAGCCGGTTGCGCGCCGCATCATAGGCGCGGTTCAAGGCCTGCTGGAAGGCGAAGGCATCCGCCGAGCCGTGGCTCTTGAACACCAGGCCGCGCAGGCCGAGCAAGGCGGCGCCGTTGTAGCGGCGGTGGTCGACCCGGGCCTTGAAGTGCTTCAGCACCGGCATCGCCACCACGGCCGCCAGCTTCGTGAAGACATTGCGCGTGAACTCCTGGCGGATGAAGCTCGTCAGCATGGCCGCGAGCCCCTCGGCGGTCTTCAGCGCGACATTGCCGACGAAGCCGTCGCAGACGACGATGTCCGTCGTGCCCTTGAAGATGTCGTTGCCCTCCACGTTGCCGTGGAAGTTCAGGTGCCCGCTGGCAGCCACGGCGCGCAGCAGCTCGGCGGCCTGCTTGATCGTCTCGCTGCCCTTGATGGCTTCCTCGCCGATGTTCAGCAGGCCGACGCTCGGGTCGTCCTTGCCCTCGACGGCGGCGACCAGCGCGCTGCCCATCACCGCGAACTGCAGCAGGTGCTCGGCGCTGCAGTCGACGTTCGCGCCAAGGTCCAGCACGGTCGTGAAGCCGTCCCGCTGGTTCGGCATCACGGTGGCGATCGCCGGGCGGTCGATGCCCTCGAGCGTCTTGAGCA
This sequence comes from Piscinibacter sp., assembly GCA_019635485.1. Lineage (GTDB taxonomy): Bacteria > Pseudomonadota > Gammaproteobacteria > Burkholderiales > Burkholderiaceae_C > Piscinibacter. Next base: position 18,845 of record JAHBZL010000030.1, read on the forward strand.
CGTAGCGCGACACCGCCATCAGCGCGCCGGTGTTGCCGGCCGAGACGCAGGCGTGTGCGGCAGCGTGCCCATCCTCACCAGGCTTGACCTGCGTGACGGCGACCCGCAGCGAGGAATCCTTCTTGCGCCGCAGGGCCACCTCGACCGGGTCGTCCATCTCGACGACCTCGGTGGCGGCCACGACCGTGCAGCGCGCCCAGCCGGCGGCCGGGGCGAGATCGGCCGCGCGGCCGACGAGGATCAGTTCGGCCTGCGGATGGGCCTCGAGAAAGGCCTGGCAGGCCGGCAGGGTGACCGACGGGCCGTGGTCACCCCCCATGCAATCGACCGCGAGACGGATGGGCCCGCTGATCGGTGCGGCGTGCGCCGCGGAACCTGGGGAGGCGCTGCTCATGTCGAGCGTCGCCGACTCCGGGAGCAGACGCTCAGGCGTCCGCCTTGGTCTTCAGCACCTTGCGGCCGCGGTAGAAGCCGGTCGGGCTGATGTGGTGGCGCAGATGCGTCTCGCCGGTGGTCGGCTCGATCGCCGTGCCGGGCGCGGCCACGGCATTGTGCGAGCGGTGCATGCCACGCTTCGAAGGCGACTTCTTGTTCTGCTGAACGGCCATGTTGATCTCCTGGCACGCCCGGCCGGGCATGCGACACACGAAAAGCCTGCGATTCTAGCATTCCCGGCCCGTTCTGCAGCAGTCGGTCAGCCCTTGCGCTGGCGGCCCTTCAGTGCCGCGAGGGCGGCGAACGGATGCGGTTCGTCGTCCACGGCTGGCGGTTCCTCGGTCGGTGCCTGCGGAAGCGGACAGGAGGCATGCCGCGGGACCAGCGGAAGCGACAGCAGCAACTCGTCCTCGACAAGCTCCTTGACGTCCAGCGAGCGAGTGAGCGCCAACACGTCGTCCTCGCAGTCGGCGTCGAGTTCGGCGGCCAGGTCCTCGTCGGCCACGAACAGGAAGCTGCGCTCGCCCGCCACGTCGACCGCCAGCGGCTGCAGGCAACGCTGGCAGACCAGGTCAATGCGTGTCTGCGCGGCCAGGTGGAGCCAGACCTGCGGCGGCGCCAGACGCAGCCCCCGCTGTTCGCCGCGGGCCTGCCAGGTCACCGGCGTGTCACCGGCCGGGCGGTCCGGATGGGCCGAGGCCGCCAGCCGCTCGAGACTGTGCAGCGGCCACTGCCCTTCCAGGCGGGCCGCCTGTTCGGCGAACGCCGCCACGTCGAGCCGGGCAGCATCGAAGACGCGGGGTTTCATGCCGGCCGAGTGTAAGTCGGGCGATGGGAGAATCCGTCCATGTCGCCCCGACCCCGGCTGATCCTCGCCTCCACGTCGCGCTACCGGCGCGAGCTGCTGGAGCGGCTGCGCCTGCCGTTCGAGACCATTGCCCCGGCGGTGGACGAAGCCCCGCTGCCCGGCGAATCGCCGGCCCGCCTGGCCGAGCGGCTCGCGCGGGCGAAAGCCGCCGCCGTGGCGGCAATACACCGCGACGCCGTGGTGATCGGCTCCGATCAGGTGGCGGACCTGGACGGCGTGCCGATCGGCAAACCGGGCACGCACGAGCGCGCCGTCGCCCAGCTGCGCTCGATGCGCGGCCGCGCGGTCGTCTTCCACACGGCAGTCTCGGTGCAGCACGCTGACTCCGGCTTCGAGCGGAACGTGCGCGTGCCCGTGACCGTGCGCGTGCGGTCGCTGCGCGACGACGAGATCGAGCACTACCTGCGCGCCGAGCAGCCGTACGACTGCGCCGGCAGCGCCAAGGCCGAGACGCTGGGCATCGCGCTGCTGGACGCGATCGAGTCGGACGACCCGACCGCGCTGGTTGGCCTGCCGCTGATCCGCACCAGCGCGATGCTGCGCGAGGCCGGCATCGATCCGCTGGCGCCATGACCGGCCGCCCCGGCACGCTGTACCTGGTGCCGAACACGCTCGACTTCGGCATCGCCGCCGCCGACGCGCCGGCGCTGCTGACCGACACGCTCCCGCTGCAGGGACTGCACATCGCCGCACGCCTGGCGCATTGGGTGGCCGAGAACGCCAAGTCCACACGCGCCTTCCTGAAACGCGTCGACCAGGTGGTGCCGCTCGCGCAGCCGCTGCAGCAGATCGTCATCGAGGAACTGCCACGCCCGCCCAAGGGCGCCCGGGTCGCAGCACCGCCCGACCTGCGGCGCTGCCTGGCGCCGGCGCTCGCCGGGCACGACCTGGGCCTGATCTCCGAAGCCGGCCTGCCAGCCGTGGCCGACCCGGGCGCGGCGCTGGTGGAGGCGGCACACGCCGCGTCGATTCCGGTGGTGGCCTTGCCCGGCCCGAGCGCGTTGCTGCTGGCGCTGGCGGCCAGCGGGCTGAACGGCCAGAGCTTCGCGTTCGTCGGTTACCTGCCGGTCGAGGCGGCGGCACGCGACACGCGCATCCGCGAACTCGAGGCCACATCGCGCCGGCTCGGGCAGACTCAGCTGTTCATCGAGACGCCCTACCGGAACCCGGCCCTGCTCGCGGCGCTGACGGCGCAGCTGAAGGGCGACACGCGCCTGTCGGTGAGCTGCGCCCTGGCCACGCCCGAGGCCTTCACGCGCAGCGACAGCGCAGCCGGCTGGCGCCAGACGCCAACTGTGCTGCCTGCCGATCGGCCGGCCGTGTTCGCGCTGCTCGCCCGCTGAAGACTCAGGCCGACGGAACGTCGTCGGTCTTCTTCGCCCCGAACAGGGCCGCGACCTTGCGCTTGGGCTTGATGTTGGGCGACACGCCGCGCGGTGCCGGCGGCGCCTTCTGCGCCCAGGCCGGTTCCGGCGCATCGGCGGAGGGTTCGTAGGGCCGGTCGAAGATCGGATCCGCGGGCGCCCGGGGCGCAGCGGCCGGCGGGCGGGACGCCGGTGCCGAGGACCTCGGCGGCCGATCGTCGTCGTCGCGCCGGGCGCGGTCGCGGTCACGGTAGTGGTCGCGGCGCGGCGGCGCCTCGTCGAGTTCGAGCGGCTCGATCTCGATCTTCTTCTTGATCAGGCGCTCGATGTCGCCGACCATGCGGTGGTCCTCGCGCGCCACCAGCGTCATCGCGAGCCCGGACGCGCCGGCGCGCCCGGTGCGGCCGATGCGGTGCACGTAGTCCTCGGCGTTGAACGGCACGTCGAAGTTGAACACTGCCGGCAGGTCGGCGATGTCCAGGCCCCGGGCCGCGACGTCGGTCGCCACCAGCACGTCGACCTCGCCGCGCTTGAAGGCGTCCAGCGCCTTCAGGCGCTCGTCCTGGCTCTTGTCGCCATGCAACGCGTTGGTGCGCAGGCCGTCGCGCTCGAACGAGCGCGCCAGGCGCGCGCAGCCGAGCTTGGAGTTGACGAACACGATCGCCTGCGTGATCGAGCGCTCCTTGAGCAGTTTCAGCACGGCACGGCGCTTGTCGTCGCTCGCCACGCTGTAGAAGCGCTGTTCGACGGTCGAGGCCGTCGCGTTCGGCCGCGCCACCTCGACGAGCACCGGCTCCTGCAGGTAGCTCTCGGCCAGGCGCTTGATTTCCGGCGAGAAGGTGGCCGAGAACAGCAGCGTCTGGCGCTGCTTCGGCAGGTAGCTCAGGATGCGCTGGAGGTCCGGCAGGAAGCCGATGTCCAGCATGCGGTCGGCCTCGTCGAGCACCACGTACTCGACCTGGTTCAACACCGCGTTCTTGGCCTCGATGTGGTCGAGCAGCCGACCCGGCGTCGCGATCAGCACCTCGACGCCGCGCCGCAGTTCCTCGGTCTGCGGCTTCATGTCGATGCCGCCGAACACCACCGCGGCACGCAGCTGGCTGAACTTGGAGTACTGCTTGACGTTGTTGGCGACCTGGTCCGCCAGTTCGCGTGTCGGCGCCAGCACCAGCGCCCGCACCGGGTGGCGCGCCGGCGACATGCTGGCGTTCTCGTGCTTGAGCATGCGCTGCAGCAGCGGCAGCGAGAACGCGGCGGTCTTGCCGGTGCCGGTCTGCGCCGCGCCCATCACGTCGCGCCCATCCAGCACGATCGGGATCGCCTTGGCCTGGATCGGCGTCATCGTCAGGTAGCCGGCATCGGCCACGGCACGCAGCAACTTGGGGTCGAGCGCGAGCGAGTCGAAGCGCGCCGGGGGTGGAGAGGCGGCTTCGGGGCTGGCCGCGCTGGTGGCGCCGGCCGGGTTGGGGTCACTCATAACTGCGCATTATCGCCGCAGTGCAGCATGGGGGCCCGGACCGCTCTCGGCGGCGTCTAGAATTCCCGGCTGAAATGAGCAGCTGCGCGACGATGCAACCTGGAGAAGACCCGCGATGAGTGCCGGACGGCCCGAACCTCTGGTGGACATCATCGCCGGTGCCCGGCCCAACTTCATGAAGATCGCGCCGATCATCCGCGCGATCGAAGCCCGGCGCGGTGCCGGTTCGCGGCTGCGCTACCGCCTCGTGCACACCGGCCAGCACTACGACCAGCGCATGTCGGGCGACTTCTTCGAGCAGCTGGGCATTCCCGCACCGGACGTGAACCTCGAGGTGGGGTCGGGCACGCAGGCGGAGCAGACCGCCGGCATCATGGTGAGCTACGAGCGGCTGCTGCTGCGCGAGCGCAGCGCGCTGTGCCTGGTGGTGGGTGATGTCACCTCGACCATGGCCTGTGCCATCGCCGCGCAGAAGCTGCGCGTGCCGGTGGCGCATGTGGAGGCCGGCATCCGCTCGGGCGACTGGACGATGCCCGAGGAGATCAACCGCCTGGTCACCGACTCGATCAGCAACTGGTTCTTCACGACCAGCGAAGTGGCCAACGCGAACCTGCGCCGCGCCGGCGCGGCGCCGGAGTCGATCTTCTTCGTCGGCAACACGATGATCGACACGCTGCTGGCGAACCTGGCGAAGCTGCGCGAGCCGGCGTTCTGGCACGAGCTCGGGCTGCGCCCGCAGGGATACTTCGTGATGACGCTGCACCGGCCGGCGAACGTCGACGAGCCCGCCGCGTTCGCACGTCTGCTCGCCGAGGTGGGCGAGGCGGTGCGAGGCATGCCGGTCGTGTTCCCGGTCCATCCGCGCACGGCCAAGACCCTGGCGGGCCTGCCGGTGCCCGGGTCGATCAAGCCCGTCGAACCGCAGCCCTACCTGGAGTTCAACCACCTGGTGCGACATGCGCGCGGCGTGATCACCGATTCCGGTGGCATCACCGAGGAGACGACGGTGATGGGAGTACCGTGCCTGACGCTGCGCGACACGACGGAGCGGCCCGAGACAGTGAGCGTCGGCACCAACGAGTTGGTGGGCACCGACCCTTCGCGGATCAAGCCGCACCTGGACCGGCTGTTCGCCGGCCAGTGGAAGCGTGGCGCGATCCCCGAGAAGTGGGACGGGCATACCGGAGAGCGCATCGCGCTGGAACTCGAGCGGCTGCTCGACGCCGGCGCCGACCCTCGATGACCGGGCCGGGATCGTCCGGCCGCCCCTAAAGGACCAGACCATGATCCTCGTCACCGGCGGCGCCGGTTTCATCGGCGCCAACTTCGTGCTCGACTGGGTCGAGGCCACAGGCGAACCGGTGCTCAACCTCGACGCGCTGACCTACGCCGGCAACCTCGAGAACCTCGCCTCGCTGAAGGACGACCCGCGGCATGTCTTCGTGCATGGCGACATCGCCGACCGCGCGCTGCTCGACCGGCTGCTTGCCGATCACCGGCCGCGCGCGGTGGTGAACTTCGCTGCGGAGAGCCATGTCGACCGCAGCATCCACGGCCCCGGTGCGTTCATCAAGACCAACGTGGAAGGCACGTTCACGCTGCTGGAGGCGGTGCGTGCGCATTGGCTGGCGCTCGACGCCGCGGCCCGGGCGTCGTTCCGGTTCCTGCACGTGTCCACCGACGAGGTGTACGGTTCGCTCGGGCCGGGCGACCCGCCATTCCGCGAGACCCATCCCTACGAGCCGAACAGTCCCTACTCCGCCAGCAAGGCGGCCAGCGACCACCTCGTGCGCGCCTGGCACCACACCTACGGCCTGCCCGTCCTGACCACCAACTGCTCGAACAACTACGGCCCCTACCACTTCCCCGAGAAGCTGATCCCGTTGATGATCGTCAACGCGCTGGCCGGCAAGCCGCTGCCGGTCTACGGCGACGGCATGCAGGTGCGTGACTGGCTCTACGTCAAGGACCACTGCAGCGCGATCCGCACCGTGCTCGAGCGCGGGCAGCCGGGGCAGACGTACAACGTCGGCGGCTGGAACGAGAAGCCCAACATCGAGATCGTGCGCAGCATCTGCGCGCTGCTGGACGAGATGCGTCCCGACCCGGCCGGCCCGTACGCCAGGCTCGTCAAGCACGTCACCGACCGTCCCGGCCACGACCGCCGCTACGCGATCGACGCGAGCAGGATCGAACGCGAGCTCGGCTGGCGCCCGGCCGAGACTTTCGAAACCGGTATCCGCAAGACGGTGCGCTGGTACCTCGACCACCCGGACTGGGTCGCCCGCGTGCAGAGCGGCGCGTACCGCGACTGGGTCGACACGAACTACGCGGGGCGCAGCACTGCATGAAGGTCCTTCTGCTCGGCAGGAACGGCCAGGTGGGCTGGGAACTGCAGCGCTCGCTGGCGGTGCTGGGCGACGTGGTGGCCTGGGGCCGGGACCAGGCCGACCTCGCGTCGCCGGCTGCCCTGGCCGAGGCGGTGCGGAAGGCGGCACCGGACGTGATCGTCAACGCCGCGGCCTACACGGCCGTGGATCGCGCCGAGAGCGAGCCCGAGCTGGCGCGCACCATCAACGCCGAAGCGCCGGCCGCGCTCGCGCGCGAGGCGGCGCGCCGCGGCGCCTGGCTGCTCCACTACAGCACCGACTACGTGTTCGACGGCAGCGGGCATCTCCCTTGGACCGAGGAGGCGCCGACGGGTCCGCTGGGCGTCTACGGCCGCACCAAGCTCGAAGGCGAGGCGGCGATCCGGGCGAGCGGCTGTCAGCTCCTGATCCTGCGCACCAGCTGGGTCTATGGCACTCGAGGCGGCAACTTTGCCCGGACGATGCTGAGGCTCGCCCAGGAGCGCGACCGCCTGAAGGTGGTGAACGACCAGTTCGGCGTTCCGACTGGCGCGGACCTGCTGGCCGACCTGAGCGCGCACCTGCTGCGCAGCGTCCAGTCCCGCCCCGAGCTCGGCGGCACTTACCACGCCGCCCCGGCGGGTGAGACGAACTGGCATGCCTATGCCCGGCACGTGATCGGTTTCGCGCGCTCGGCGGGCGTGCCGATCAAGGTGGCGGACGACGCGATCGAGGCGGTGCCGACCGAGGGCTTCCCGACCGCCGCCACCCGACCGCGCAACTCCCGGCTGGACACGCGCAAGTTGCGCGACACCTTCGGCCTGGCGCTGCCCGGCTGGCAAGCAGGCGTGGACCGCATGCTGGCCGAGGTGCTGGGCCGCTGAACGGACACGGAGAACATATGCAACGCAAGGGCATCATCCTGGCAGGCGGCTCCGGCACCCGCCTCCACCCGGCCACGCTGGCGGTCAGCAAGCAGCTGCTGCCGGTGTACGACAAGCCGATGGTGTATTACCCGCTGTCGACGCTGATGCTGGCGGGCATCCGCGAGATCCTCGTCATCAGCACGCCGCAGGACACGCCGCGGTTCGAGGCGCTGCTCGGCGACGGGTCGCAGTGGGGCATCCGTCTGCAGTACTGCGTGCAACCCAGCCCCGACGGGCTGGCGCAGGCCTTCATCCTCGGGCGCCGCTTCGTCGACGGTCGGCCCAGCGCACTGGTGCTCGGCGACAACATCTTCTATGGCCACGACTTCCAGACGCTGTTGCGCAATGCCGCGACGCGGCCGGCCGGCGCCACCGTGTTCGCCTACCACGTGCAGGACCCGGAGCGCTACGGCGTGGTCGAGTTCGATACCGACCAGCGCGCGCTGAGCATCGAGGAAAAGCCCAAGTCGCCGAAGAGCAACTACGCTGTCACCGGGCTGTACTTCTACGACGAGCAGGTGTGCGACATCGCCGCCGGCATCAAGCCCTCGGCACGCGGCGAACTCGAGATCACCGACATCAATGCGTTCTACCTGAGCCAGGGCCAGCTCGATGTCGAGATCATGGGGCGCGGCTATGCGTGGCTCGACACCGGTACCCACGAGAGCCTGCTCGAGGCCGGACAGTTCATCGCGACGATCGAGAAGCGCCAGGGGCTGAAGGTAGCCTGCCCGGAGGAGATCGCGTGGCGGGCGGGCTGGATCTCAACCGATCAACTCACCGAGCTGGCGCGGCCAATGCTGAAGAACGGCTACGGACAGTATCTCGATCGGCTGCTGAAGACGCAGGTGTACTGACCATGCGAGTCACGCCAACTGCCATTCCCGACGTACTGGTCCTGGAACCCAAGGTGTATGGCGACGAACGCGGGTTCTTCATGGAGAGCTTCAATCAACGCGCCTTTGACGAAGCCATCGGCCGGCACGTCAATTTTGTGCAGGACAACCATTCGCATTCGGCGAAGGGGGTCATACGAGGCCTTCACTACCAGTTGCCGCCGCATGCGCAGGGCAAGCTGGTGCGGGTGTCACGAGGCATTGTGTTCGACGTCGCGGTCGACTTGCGCCGCAGCAGTACCAGCTTCGGCCACTGGGTCGGTGTCGAACTGAGCGGCGAGAACCACCGGCAATTATGGATCCCCCCCGGCTTCGCACATGGGTTTCTCACTCTCAGCGACGACGCTGACTTCCTCTACAAGACAACGAACTACTACACCCCATCATCAGAAGTCACGGTTTGCTGGGATGATTCCGACCTTGCGATCACATGGCCCTGCTGCGATGTGCCGCTGAAAATCTCGGCCAAGGATCGCGCGGCGATTCTGCTCAAGGATGCGCGAGCCTTCGACTTATGAGCCGGTCCCGAGGGCGGCGCCTAACTATAATGCGCGTTCAATGTCTGAACGTATTGTCCGCACTGCATCCTCCTCGATTGCGCACGGCGACACTGACGGCGCGCAGCTGGCGGTCCTGAGGCTGCTGGAGAAGCGGCCGGACATGTCGCAACGGGAGCTATCGCAGGCCTTGGGCGTGAGCCTCGGGCGCGCGCACTACGTTCTTCGCGCGCTCGTGGACAAGGGGCTGGTCAAGACGCAAAACTTCCGCCGCAGCAACAACAAGCTCGCCTATGCCTACATCCTGACGCCGCGTGGACTGCGCGAGAAGTTCCGCCTCGCCCGTCTGTTCCTGGCTCGAAAGGAGTTCGAGTTCGAGGAACTCCGACGCGCCATCGCCGCGCTCAGGGGTGAGATCTCGGCGGCGGAACCATGAGCTGGCACGAAGGCGGGTTCCTGACGGAGTGCCGCGCCAGCAGTTGCGGGCAACCGGTATCGTCTTCCTCGTGAGGTTGGGGCAAAGCGCGTATCTCAATGCCGTCCTCGTGCTGGCCGGAGGCACCGCATTTGCGCAGGCACTGCCAATCATTGTCAGCCCGCTGCTCACGCGCCTGTACACGCCGGCGGACTTCGGCAATCTGTCACTCTTCACCGCACTGGTCGCCAGCGTTGGCATGGCCGTCGGCGGGCGCTACGACATGGCCATGCTGACGCCGCGCCGGAGCGCTGCCGCGCGACACCTTTTTGCCCTCGCGATCTGGGTCAGCGTGTTCTTCTCGGCGACCAGCCTAATCGTCGTCTGGGTGGCACCGGATTCAGTGCGACGCGCCCTCGCGGCCGAGTCGCTCGGTGGCTGGCTCTACTTGGTTCCGCTTGGCCTGTTGCTGACGGGCGTGCGCACGACGCTGAGCTACTGGGCAAACCGCAGCGGTGACTTCCGTGCGCTGGTCGGGGCGCAGTGGTCGCAGGCCCTGTTCGTGGCATTCATTGCTCTCGGGCTCGGAGCCCTCGGCGCCGGCTTTCCCGGCCTGTTGACCGGCAACCTGCTCGGTCTGTTGGCCGCCGGAGCCTTGCTGGGCTACCGATTCCGCCGCGACTTCTCTGTCACGTCGCTCGCCTGGACACGCGCCAAGACGGCCCTCGCTCGTCGTTACCGTAGCTATCCCCTGTACAGCGCCAGCAGCGCGGTCGTCGATGGTGTGACGATGTCGCTGCCTGTATTCTTCATCGCACACCACTTTCCCGACAGCACGCTCGGTCACTACTCTCTGGTGCTGCGAGTTGCTAGCGCGCCGCTGTCGTTCATCTCCTCGGCCGTCGGGCAGGTGCACCTCAAACGGATCGTGCAAATGCTGCACGACGGGCAGGAAGCCGGAGCCTATCTGAAGCGGCTCGTGATCACGCTGGCAGCGATCGCGGCCGCCCCGACCTTGCTGCTGATGCCCATCGCGCCGTGGCTGTTCGCCCACGTATTCGGCCCGCCTTGGCAAGAGGCCGGCTTCTACTTTCAAATCCTGATGCCGTCGCTTGCAGTCCGATTCGTCGCCACCACGATCAGCGGCACCATGGAGGCGACGAACAACAGCCACCTCGGTGCCGCCTGGAAGGTCACTGCCCTGCTCGTCACGGCGACGGTGTTGTCGCTTGTCGCACCCGCCGGGGACATCCGCGCCCTCCTGATCGCGATGGCACTGTGCGACATCACCCTCTATCTCCTCTACGGCTTGCTGTGCTTCCGGGCCAGTCGCAGACCACGACTGGGCAAAATCTGAATGTGCGGCATTGCTGGCATCCTCAACCCGTCCGCGGCCGACCCGCGGGCGATCCAGCGCATGACGGACATCATCCGGCACCGTGGTCCGGATGACGAGGGTCACGTGCTGTTCGGCCCGCAGGGGGCCCTGATTCTCGGCGGTGACAGCACGCCGCAGGAGACCTGGACCACGGCCACGCCCTTCCGCCCCACGGCACGGATCGATGGCTTGGAGCTCCCGCATTCCGCGCTGTCGCTCGGCCACCGGCGCCTGGCCATCCAGGACCTGTCTCCGCTTGGGCACCAGCCGATGAGCTATCGGGGCCGGCACTGGATCGTCCACAACGGCGAGGTCTACAACCACGTCGAGCTTCGCGCCGAGCTTCGGCAGGCCGGCTACGAATTCATCTCCCAGAGCGACACCGAGGTCATCCTCGCTGCCTACGACCATTGGGGCGTGGATTGCCTCGAGCGCTTCAACGGCATGTGGGCGTTCGCGCTGTACGACGCCGAGGCGGGTGAACTCCTCCTGGCGCGTGACCGCTTCGGCGTCAAGCCGCTGTACTACTGGGCCGCCCCGGACGGATCGATCGCCTTCGGTTCGGAGATCAAGCAGTTCACCGTCCTGCCGGGCTGGAACGCCCAGGTCAATGGCCAGCGCGCCTACGACTTTCTCGTCTTCGGGCTGGGCGACCATACCGACGAGACGATGTTCCAGGGCGTCTACCAGCTTCGTCCCGGGCACAGGGCGCGGCTACGGCTCGGCGAGTCATCGAATGGTGCGCCCGGGCAACGGATCCACAGCGAGCCTTGGTACCGCCTGCGTCCGCGCCCGTTCGTGGGCTCGTTCGACGACGCGACCAGCGAATTTCGCGCCCTCTTCGTGGACGCAGTCCGCCTGAGGCTGCGCGCCGATGTGGCCATCGGATCTTGTCTGTCCGGCGGCCTCGATTCGTCATCCATCGTCGGGGTGATCAGTCGTCTGCTGGCCGACGACCACGGCTCGAAGGGGCGCCAGAACACATTCTCCGCCTGTTCAACGATCGCCGCCTTCGACGAGCGAAAGTGGATCGACGAAGTCGTCCGGTCCACGGGCGTCGACGCACACTACGTCTACCCATCGCTCGAGGACCTGCTCCGCGATGCGCCGCAGATCACATGGCACCAGGACGAGCCCTTCGGATCCTCCAGTATCTACGCGCAATGGCATGTGTTCAGGCTGGCCTCGCAGCACGGCATCAAGGTGATGCTCGACGGACAAGGCGCTGATGAGCAGTTGGCTGGCTACCACATGTTTTTCGGTGCGCGGCTGGCACGGCTATTCCGCGGGCTGCGCTGGCTCGAGCTCGTGCGCGAAGGCGCCGCCATCCGGCGCCGCCACGGTTATGGCGCCGTCGCGCTCGCACGGTACGCCGCTCCGCACGTGCTGCCGGAGGCGCTGATCGATCAGGGCAAGCGGATGCTGGGCCTCGTCCACCGGTCACCCGCCTGGCTGCATCTCGAGGGCCTGGCAGCGCGTGCCGAGGATCCGTTCCGGGCAATGGGTGCGTTTGCCGCGTCGGTCCCCGGCATGTCGATCGCGCAGCTGTCGGGATCGAACCTGCAGATGCTCCTGCACTGGGAGGACCGCAATTCGATGGCACACGGCATCGAATCTCGAGTGCCCTTCCTGGACTACCGCTTGGTCGAGTTCGTGCTTGGCCTGCCGGACGAATACAAGCTGTTTCGCGGCGTCACCAAGCGCGTGCTTCGCGATGCCATGCGATCGGCGATCCCCGCGTCGATCGCCGGGCGGATGGACAAGCTCGGATTCGTGACTCCGGAGGAGGTCTGGGTCCGAGAACTCGCCCCCGATTCGTTTCGCGGGAATATCGAGGACACGCTCGACGTCGGCGCGAGGATCTTCCGGGCCGACGCACTGCGGGCGGAAATGGAGGCGATCATGGGTGGTCGAAAGAAGTTTTCGTTTCTGCCCTGGCGAATCGCCAACTTCGGCCACTGGTGCCGGACGTACTCGGTGACCCCATGAGACCATCCGCCGTCGACATCGCCCCCTCCTTCCTGGCTGCACGCCCGTCGAGAACATCAACATGTCTGCTCCCGTCGACTACTGGGAACAACGCAAGAAGCAGGTGTCGCGCCTGTCGTCGCTCAAGCGCTCCTTCCTGATCCAGTGGCTGCTGTCGGTCAGGATCGGCGACGAGGGGTTCTTGCGCAGACAACTGTCGCGGCTGCACGCGCCGCGGGTCCTCGACGTCGCCTGCGGCGTTGGCAAGGTGCAGATCGCCGCGTGCGCGAGCAGAACCTACGGTGTGGACATCATCGGGTTCCCGCGCGACGTGGCCGGCCGGCGCGGCTACCAGACCGTCGAGTACGCCCCGCCCGACTACGCCTTCGCGCTGCCCGAGGCTGTCGATGTGGTCACCTGCGTCGACCTGAACGCTCACGTGGACTTCGAGACTTTCGCGACCATCATGCAGTCGGCGTTCTCGCATGTCGACGCCGTCGGCGGGCGATTGCTGCTGATCGGCGAGTTCGACAACGACGGCCTGGGCTACCGACTAATGAAGCGCTTTCCCGCACGCTTCAAGCGCTATGTGCTGGGCATGAAGCACTGGCACTTCCTCACCGAGAGCGCGTTCCTCGAGCGTTTCGAGGCGCGCTTCCCGGAGTACAGCCGGCTCGATCGCGCCGAGCTGGTCTGCGTCCCGCCGCTGTCGCACTTCTACGCCTGCTTTCTCGGCAAGGACGTCAACGGCCGCGTCATGCGAATGCTGTTTCTCGCTGCAGACTTGGTCCTCAGCCTCGTGAACAACGTGCTGCGCCTGATGCCGGCCACCGACTCCGCATTCAGGGTCGGCTACGTGTACGAGCGTCGCCGCGCGCCATGAAGATCACGACGATCACCTACAACGACCCCGGGATCTCCTGGGGGCCCGCGATACATTTCCTCGAACTCTGGAACAGCGCCGCCCTGCAGCACCCCGACGTCGAGGTGGAGGGCTTCTGTCCGAACTGGACCGGGCGCGAGCCGATCTTGCCCCTGTGCTTCGGCCTGCACCGGATCGCGGTCCCGGACGTGCGGCTGTACCGCCAATTGGTCTACGACGCCCGCATCGCGTGGCAGCTCCTGACTCGGGGCCGGTCCACCGACGTCGTCTACGTCCGCCTGAGCCAGTTCCATTTCTTCTCGACCTGGGTGCTGCGCCTGCGGAGCAATCCAGTCGTGCTCGAGTGCAACGGCCTGCTCGTCGACGACGCTGTTTCGGCCAGGCGGAGCCGGCTGTTCCGGCGCTTCGTCGCCTGGCAGGAACGGGCGCTGGTGCGCCGCGCCCAGGGCATCATTTCGGTCAGCCAGGGCATCGCGGACACGCTGCGGGCGAGCTACGGGCCGCGGGGAAACATGCTCACCCTGAAGAACGGCGTGGGCGTGCAGTTCTTCGGCGACGTGCCCGCGGGCGCACCACGGCCTGCGCGGCGGACAACCATCCTGTACGTGGGAACCTTCACGTCCTGGGACGGCGCCGCGCGCATCGTCAAACTGGCTGGCCAGTTCCCGGATATCGACTTCCTGTTGGTCGGCGACGGGCCGGCCCGCCGCGAGATCCAGGAGCGCGCCACGTCGAACATGTCGTTCATCGGCCAGGTCGCCTACGGCGACCTGCCGAAGCACTATCACGCGGCTGACGCTGGCATCGTGCTCTACGAGACCCAGCGTCACCAGCGGGTCCAGTTGTCCTCGCTCAAAACCCTCGAGTACCTGGCGAGCGGATTGCCGGTGTTCACCACCAAGGTCCCCGGCCAGGAGTTCGTCGCCGACCTCGGCTGCGGAGTGCTGAGCACCGAGGAAACGCTGGTTGAGGAGTTCCGCGGCTTCCTGGAGCGCCTGCCCGACTTCCGCTCGGCGGCCCTTCGGCAGCGGTCGACGATCCGCCGCGAGCATTCGTGGGAGCAGGTTGCCGAGAACACCATCGCCTTTGTCCGCCAGCTGACGCGCCCGACGACAACGCAGGCCGACCTCGACGCAGCCGGGGGCCGGCGATGACGGGCATCGCGCGGCTGATGGCGCTGGCGCCTGGCGATGTGCTGAGCTGTCTGGTCAAGAAGGTTCGCTACCGCGCCTTGGCGCGCCGTTACGGCTTCGATCCGTGGCATGCCAGGTCGCCCTTCGAGTGCCGGGCCTACAAGCGTGAAGTCGTTCGCCTCGCCGACAGCCTGCAGCCCGGGGCAACGCTGGAGGTCGGCTGCGGCCTCGGTGAGATCGTTTCCCGCGTGGCCCGCGGACAGCGCTTCGGCTTCGACATCGACGCGGCGGTGATCCCGGCGGCACGCCATCTGCATGGCGATCGTTGTCAGTTCGAGGCTGCGGGCATCGCCGACACGGAGAAGATTCGGGCCTGCATCGGGCGCTCCGCAGGTGCCGACCTGCTCATCATGGTCAATTGGGCGCATGCGCTGGCCTGGCCCGAGCTGTCGGAGCATGTCCGGCGCCTCGCCGATTCGCTGTCCATCCGGCACCTCATCATGGACACCATCTTGCCGGGCGTCGCCGGCTACGCCCACCACCACACGACCGACGAGCTCGCGGACCTGGGCCCGGTGCTCCAGAGCATCGCGTCCGGCGACACCGTGCGCCGCCTCAACGTTGTCGCGCTGTCCCGGCCATGACGGCGCGTTTCCTCGTTCGGCTCGACGACGCCTGCGCGACGATGCGTGCGCCGATCTGGCAGCCGCTCGAGCAGGCCCTGGACGAGATGGGAATCAGGCCGATCGTCGGAGTGATCCCGGACAACCGCGATCCAACCCTCGCCTGCTCGCCGCCCGACCCGGACTTCTGGAACCGTGTGCGATCCTGGCAGGCCAAGGGCTGGTCCGTGGCAATGCACGGCCACCATCACCTCTACCATCCGATCCCGGCCGGTGCCCGGGCGCTGCTGGACATGAGCGACAAATCGGAGTTCGTCGGGCGATCGCTGGAAAAACAGCGGGAGTCGCTGCGCGAGGCCTACAAGACGATGCTGGCGCAGGGCGTGACCCCTGGGCTGTTCATGGCGCCCTCGCACACTTTCGATGCCGGCACGCTGCAGGCCCTGCGCGACGTCACGGGCATCCGTGTGGTCACGGATGGCCACGCGCTGCGCGTGTTCGAGAAGGACGGCTTCACCTGGATCCCGCAGCAGTTGTGGCGCTTCGCGCGCATGCCGTTCGGATTGTGGTGCGTCTGCCTGCATCCGAACACGATGACGGAAGCGGCCCTGAGAGCCTTCGTCGACGACCTGAAGCGCTTCGCGCACCGCGTTACCGACGTACCGACGGTGCTACGCGACGTCGGGCCGCGATCGGCGCTGGACCTGGCCTTCTCGCTCGCCTACCCGATGGCGCTGCAGCTGAAACGGAGGCTGCGCCGTGTTTGACGCGACCGGCATCCTGCTCGCGCTGGGCGTGTTTGCGCTCGGCCTCGTCGCCACTTCTAGCACCAGCTTCGGCCACGGGCGCAGCAATCCTGGGCCGTTCTGGATCCAGTCGCTGGTCGAAGTGCCGATCTTCATCCTTCCCGGCGTGCTGCTGACCTCGATCGAAGGCGTGCGCGAACTCTGGATCTTCGCCAACATCGCCGAGACCGACTACCGCGCCGCGGTCCTCGCGATCTACTACGGCCTGGGCTGCTACTTCGTGGCCGTGTATGCCCTCGACCGCGTCCTCGTTGCCGTTGCCGGCCGCCCCCGCACACGGCATGTGCAGCCGCGCGAGCTGCGTCTCTTGGCCAAGGTGCTGCTGTGCTGGCAGTTGCTCGCGCTGGCGGCCATCGCGGCTCTGGTCGATCGGATGCCGGTGCTGGGCCTGCTGACAGGTGAGGAGGTCGGCGTGCTGCGCAGGGCCGCGACGATCGACTTCCGCGGGCCCACCGTGCTTCTGGCACTGGTCAAGCTGTACGGCTACCTCGGGGTGTTCCTGCTCGCGATCATGCACAGGATTCCCGGCCGCAGAACCCTCAAGGCGCTGTTGTGGCTGGCAAGCCTGTGCTGCCTGCTGTGGTCCGGCGAGAAGTCGCCGGCCGTCATTGGCTTCCTCGGCTACTGGTTCGTGCGCGCCCACCAGGACCGCCAGCAAATCACGCCTCGGCGCCTGCTGTTGCTTGCGGCAGCAGGCATCGGGCTCTCAGCGGCGATGTTTGCGCTGGTCGACCGCGGCGACGAGTTTGGCGTTGTCGAGTACGTGATGATTCGGGCGTTCCTCGGCCAGATCTCGGGCTTCTTCCAGACCGTCGGCACGTTCACTCCGGACCCGAAGTACTTCCAGTCCTGGATCCCGCTTGCCGGCTCGCTGTCGGACCATTTGCCAGTGTTCGCGCGCGACCTGATGGTGATGACCGAGGGTGACACCGACACTTCCGGCACGCTGAACACGATCTTCCTGGGCGAGGCCTACGGAGCCGGCGGCTGGCCCATGCTGCTGATGTCGCCGCTCATCGTCGCCGGCAGCGTGGTGATCAGCCTGCACCTCCTGCGGGCGGTGCTAACGCGCTACGCCGGCAGCGACTTTGCGACCTGCGGACTGTTCCTGTTCGTCATGAACTCCTGGCTGACAAGCGGCATGGCCAGCTTCCCGGCCTTCCGCGGGCTGATCTTCATCGCCTTCGTCCTAGCCACAGTGGTCGTACCCTATCGCCTGCTGCGCGCGAGGGCGAGGCGCCCGATTCGAGCCGCCGGTTCAAGGGCCGACGCCTGGGAACCGGCCGGCGGATCCCCATGAGTACCGGCTCGGCCCTGGTCCACGTGATCAGCAGCCTCGGCGCAGGGGGCGCGGAGGCGATGCTGGACAAGTTGACGGCGCGCCTGCCGCGCGAGGGCGCTGCGGTGGTCTGCCTCACCGGCGACGGGCCGATCGGCGAGCGCATAGCCGCGCGCGGCGTTCCCGTCACGTCCCTGAGGCTCGGGCAAGGAGGGCTTGGCCTCTCGGCGCTGCTGCGCCTCTTCCGCGACCTGCGGCGGCAGCGTCCGCGCATCGTACAAACCTGGCTTTACCACGGCGACCTGATCGGCGGGCTGGTCGCACGCGCCGCAGGCGTCCGCCACGTTGTCTGGAATGTGCGCAACAGCGGCGCGGCGCTCGACCGGCTACCGGCGCGCACGCGTGCCATCGTTCACCTCAACGCCTGGCTGTCGCACTGGATTCCGCAGCGCATCCTGTGCTGCTCGGAGACCGCCCGCCGTAACCACATCGCGCTGGGCTTCGCAGCCGACAAGTTCGTCGTGATCCCGAACGGCTTCGACATCGATCGATTCGCGCCGAGCGCCGACGCGCGCGCCTCGGTCCGGCGCGAGCTGGGCGTGCGCGAGGATTGCCCGCTCGTCGGGCTGGTCGCCCGCTTCGATCCGCAGAAGAACCATCGCGGCTTCATCGCCGCTGCGCGGGACATTCATCGCTTGCGGCCAGACGTCGCGTTCCTGCTCGTCGGTCGAGGGATCGATGCGGCCAACAAATCGCTGGCAGGCTGGATCGGCGAGGCCGGCATTGCCGGGTGCGTTCACCTGCTCGGCCAGCGGACCGACATCGCCAGGATCACCGCGGCGCTCGACGTCGCGGCCAACGCCTCGCTCGCGGAAAGCTTCCCGAACACCGTCGGCGAAGCCATGGCCTGCGGCGTGCCCTGCGTCGTCACCGACGTGGGCGACTCCGCTGACATCGTCGGACCCACCGGCCGCTCGGTGCCGGCCCACGACATGACGGCCCTCGCGCAGCAGGTCCTCGAACTACTCGCACTGCCGGTCGGGGAACGCGAAAAGCTGGGACAAGCGGCGCGGCGGCGCGTCGCCGAGCTGTACGAAATTGACAGCGTGGTCGCGCGCTACCGAGATTTCTACGCCGACCTACTGCGCAGGGAATCGCGCTGATGTGCGGCTTCGCGGGCTTCGTCCGTCCGGCAGGCTTTGAGCCTGAGTCCGCCCGGGCGCTGGGGTTGCGCATGGGCGAGTCGATCCGCCAGCGCGGCCCCGACGACTTCGGTGTCTGGTGCGACGAACTCGCCGGCGTCGTGCTCAGCCACCGAAGACTGTCGATCGTCGACACCTCGGCAGCCGGCCACCAGCCGATGGTGTCGGTGTCGGGACGCTACGTGATCGCCTACAACGGCGAGATTTACAACCACCTGGCACTGCGCAAGGCGCTGCCGGGCCGCGATCTGCCCTGGCGCGGACATTCCGACACCGAGACGCTACTTGCCGGATTCGAGGGCTGGGGGATCGAACAGACGATCCGCCGCTCGGTCGGGATGTTCGCTTTTGCGGTCTGGGACCGGGAGCGCCGCAGCTTGGTCCTGGGTCGCGATCGCCTCGGCGAGAAGCCGCTGTACTTCGGCGTGCAGGACGACGGCGGGTCGCCCGTGCTGCTGTTCGGTTCGCAGCTCAATGCACTCGCTGCCCATCCGGCCTTCGCCGCGACGGTCGATCGCGAGGCCCTTTGCCTGCTGCTGCGGCACGGCTACGTGCCCTCGCCGCGCTCGATCTACCGTGGCCTGCACAAGCTACCGCCGGGCCACCTGCTCGAATGGCCGATCGGCGAGAAACCAGACGCCCTGTCCGAGCCGCCGTCGAGCCGCGCCTACTGGTCGATCAGGGAGACCGTGACGCAGGGCCTTGCTTCCCGCTTTGCCGGCAGCGACGACCAGGCGCTCGCTGAACTCGACGCGCTCCTGCGCGATGCCGTGGCACAGCAGATGGTCGCCGACGTCCCGCTGGGTGCCTTCCTCTCAGGCGGCATCGACTCGTCGGCGATCGTGGCCCTGATGCAGGCGCAATCGACGCAACCGGTGAAGACCTTCACGATCGGCTTCGCGGAGGAGGGCTACGACGAGGCCGTCCACGCCAAGCGGGTCGCCCGGCACCTCGGCACGGACCACACCGAACTCTATGTCAGTGCGGAGCAGGCGCTGGCCATCATTCCGCGCCTTCCGGACATCTACGACGAACCGTTCGCCGACTCGTCGCAGATCCCGACCTTCCTCGTTTCGCAACTGGCGCGGCAGCACGTGACCGTGGCGCTGTCGGGCGACGCCGGCGACGAGCTGTTCGGCGGCTATTCGCGCTATGCGCAGGCAGCACGGATCTGGGGCACGCTGGGCCGGATGCCGCGGTCGTTTCGGGTCGCCGCCGGCGCGGCGCTGCGGGCGCTGCCGGTGGCGGGCTGGGACCTCCTCGGCGCGCCGCTGCGACGCGCGCTGCCGGTGCACATGCGCAACGTCGGGGACAAGGCGCACAAGCTGGCCGAACTGTTCCGCCGCCGTGACCGCTTGTCCTTCTACCAGGGCCTAGTCTCAGACTGGCCAGCGCCGGACCGCGTCGTGAGTGGGGCACACGAGCCGCCCTACCTCACCACCTTGGCAGCGCCCGGATCCCCCGCGGTCGGGTTCATCGAGTCGATGATGATGGTAGACGCGATGTCCTACCTTCCCGAGGACATTCTCGCGAAGGTCGATCGGGCGGCCATGGGGGTGTCGCTCGAGACTCGAGTGCCGCTACTCGATCACCGCGTCGTCGAGTTTGCATGGCGGCTGCCGCTGCACATGAAGTGCAGGCAGGGAGCGGGCAAGTGGATCCTGAAGCGGCTGCTCGACGGCTACGTGCCCCGCGCGCTGGTCGAGCGGCCCAAGTCCGGTTTCGGCGTGCCGCTGGCAGCATGGCTGCGCGGGCCGCTGCGCGACTGGGCAGAGTCGCTGCTCGACGAGACGCGGCTGCGCCGCGAGGGCTACTTCAATCCCGCGCCCGTGCGGCGGAAGTGGCAGGAGCATCTGGCGGGCCGCCGGAACTGGCAGAACCCGCTGTGGAACGTCCTGATGTTCCAGGCCTGGCTGGAGCAGGGGCGGGGGCACCGAGGCTGACGATCTGCATTGCGTCAGCGGGCCGGACGCCGACTCAAGCGCTTACCATTCGCGCGAGGGTTGCCGCGAGGGAAACCCAACGGAGTACTTATGAAGAGTTGCAACCTCGCTTGGCGCATATGGCTGGTCGTATCGACCGCAGCACTGCTGCTTTGCGGCTGCGGCGGCGGCAGCGAAACCACGCCGCCGCCGCCGCTGGCCTCATCGAGCGACGTTGCCATCGCCGGCGACCAACAGGGCGTAAGCCCGTTCATCAGTTTTGTACAACTGCGCGGCGAGAGCTTGGCCAAGGTGGCCGCTGTGCGCTACACGATCCAGCCCAAGGTCGGCGCGGTCTCCAAACCGGTGGATGTTCAGTACACCATCGATGCACTCAGGCGCCGCGGCTTTGCAGCGCCCACTGGCGGTGTGGTGACGCTGCCGGTCTTCGGCCTGTATGCGGGCTACACGAACAAGGTCGCCGTGATCCTGCAGTTCGAAGACAAGTCCAGGCAAACGCTGCAGGTCGATGTCCTCACGTCGGCCTTCACGGACCCGAACGGGATATACGACCAACCGACCATCCTTAAGGCGCGCGCAGAAGGCTCGACGCTGGGGTTCGACTTCTTCTTCATCAAGTCTGGGCTGGGCACGCCGGTGGTCATTGACACTGATGGGGAGGTCCGATGGGTCGGCGTCGGCCCGAGCAACTCACTCTCCAGCGCCTTTCACGACAACGCCTTTGTGGTCGGCGAACAAGGCTCGACGAAGCTGTATCGCCTGGAATTGGACGGATCCGTCAGCATTTCCTTTCTCATCTCGCCGACCTACACGAACTTTCACCACAACATCGATCCGGGCAAGAACGGGCTTCTCGTCGAAGTGGATGCAATGAGCGGCGGCGTGAAGAGTGTCGAAAGCATCCTTGCCGACGTGGCCTGGTCAGGTGCCGTTCTGAAGGAGTGGGATTTCGCTGCCCTCCTGGGCGCCTACATGCGCAGCCAAGGGGACGACCCGAGCGCGTTCATCCGGCCAGGCGCGGACTGGTTTCACATGAACGCGGCGACGTATGACGCCCGTGACGACAGCCTCATCGTGTCGAGCCGCGAGAACTTCCTCATCAAGGTGGATTACCGCAGCGGGAACATCATCTGGGTCTTCGGCGACCCGTCGAAGTACTGGTACACGTTCCCGTCATTGCGTGCCAAGGCCTTGAGCCTGCAAGGTGGTGGCCTCTACCCCATCGGCCAGCACGCGACGACGATCACGTCCGACGGATTGCTGATGCTGTTCAATGACGGTCTCCCGAGCACCCAGCAGCCGACCGGAGCGCCCGTGGGTGAAAGCCGAAGCTACAGCGCTGTATCCGCATACGCGATCGATCCCACCACCATGACGGCGGTGGAGACTTGGCGCTTCGTCCATGACCAGACCATCCTGTCCAACATCTGCTCGAGCGCGTACGAGGCTGCTGGCAAGTCGTTGCTCGTCACCTATGCGGTCGCCGACAACCGCACCAAGGCACGGCTCGTTGGCCTGGATGCCGATCACAACGTGGTATTCGACTTCGAGTACAAGACTTCGGCGTGTTTCACGAGTTGGAACGCACTGCCGATCCCGTTCGAAGGCTTGACATTCGAATAGCCCATGGGCGTGAGCCACGCGGGCCGGCCGGACTTGCCGCCCTGCCGGTCGGACGCCGCGAAGGCCGGTCGCTAGCGGACGAGCACGGAGGCGCTGGCCACCACTCCTGGATAACTGTTGCTCCGCGCGATCACGAGCTGTCGGCCGCGACTGGTCGGTGAGTATCTCACGGCGCCGTCATTGTCCACCTCGATCGAACCGCCGGTGGCGGACCAGGAGACCGACACGTCGACGCCAGGCATCTCGTTGGTCGAGAACCCGAGCTGGAAGCTGGCCTGCCCATTCAGGACCATCTCGACATCGGCGGGGAAGATCCAGATCACCAGCGGTGCCGTGACGCCCGCGTTCACGACGTCGACCGTCGCTGCAGCTGAGGCGGCGGGGTCCACGCGCGCGATCGCGACGACGTGATAGCTGCCGGGCGACGCCGGCGCCATCCAGCGTACGCCCGCATCGTTCTGGGACAGGAACGCGCCGCCATCGGTGCTCCAGTCCACAGCGGACATGTTCACCCCGACCACCGACGCGACCCAATCCTGCTCGCCCAGAGGCGGAACCTGGGCCCGCGCAGGCGCGAGGCCGATCGTGACACCGGCCGGAACCGACACCCGAACGGTCGCAAAGGCCTCCCCCGCAGGGTCGCGCCGGCTGATCGCCCGGACCCGGAACGCGCCGGGCTCGGCCGGTGCGCGGTATTCCAGCGACGTGGCCGCAGTGGCGACGATGCTCCCGCCGCTGACACTCCAGTCAACAGCAGCGTCGCCGATGCCTGATACGCTGGCAGCGAACGTCTGAAGCTGAAGCACGTTCAGGTCGACCACCGGCGGGTCAATCGTGACGACGGGAGGCTGTTCCTCCGCATCCAAGCCGCAACCCGCCAATGCGGCCACCAGAAGGCAGGCAAGACGCATACCCCCGCACTGCCGTAACAAACCGGTTTCTTGTGTCATTGGCAGGCTCCCCAGCCCGGCCTGCGGGCGGGGCAGCGCCCACGAGCGAGGCGTGCTCCGATTCTGCCAGCCGGACCGGGCGTTGGCGAGTGCAGACGGCCGTGGGCACGCACGCGTGTCGCGGCCGATGCGCGATACACTCGCCGCCCTGCGGGAGATGACGGCGGTGCAGCCAGCCTTCTCATACGTGCGGGCCAACATGGGCGTGAGAGTCAGCAACCCGTTGCAGTTGTCAGGTCCCACGCCAACCCATGCCTAGAATCCTGATCGTCGGCAGCCATTGCGAGCAGATGCTCAACTTTCGGGGCGACCTGATCCGGCACCTGCAGTCCCGCGGGCACGAGGTACTGGCCGCATCACCGCCCGGCGCGCCCGACGTCGATCGGCGTTTCGCGTCCTGGGGCGTGCGTCGCATCGATCTGGCGATGGACCGTGCCGGCGTCAGCATCGTTCACGACTTGCGCCTGCTGATGCAGCTACGCCGACTGATTTCTCGAGAGCGCCCCGATCTCGTGCTCGCCTACACGATCAAGCCGGTGATCTACGGTGCGCTCGCCGCACGCTGGGCGGGACGCCCGGTGATGGTGGCGATGGTCACTGGGCTGGGACTGGCCTTCTCGGAGGCCGCGGGGCCCAAACAGCGGCTGGTGCGTGCCTTGGCGCAAATGCTCTACCGGCTTGCCATGCCCTGCATCGACGTGGTGGTCTTCCAGAACCGGGACGACGAGGTCGACTTTCGCCGTCACCGGCTGCTTGGCGACGGTCATCGCGTCGAACACACCGCCGGATCGGGTGTCAATCTGCAGCGTTTCCCGCTCACCCCGCTGCCACCAGGTCCATTGCGCTTCGTGATGATCACCCGACTGCTGGCCGACAAGGGAGTACGCGAGTACATCGCGGCGGCGGCCGAACTGCGCCGGCGATACCCGAGCGTGGAGTGCCACCTGGTCGGCCCGCGCGACCCCAATCCAGCGAGCCTCAGTGAGGCGGAGGTCGGCGCCGCCGTGGCCGACGGCAGCATCGTCTATACGGGCTTCACGCGCGACGTGCGCCCACACCTCATGAACAGCCATGTGTTCGTGCTGCCCTCGTATCGCGAGGGGACGCCGCGTTCAGTGCTGGAGGCCCTGGCCGTCGGACGCCCGGTGATCACCACCGACGCGCCGGGCTGCCGAGAGACGGTGGTCAACGGCGAGAACGGCACCCTGGTGCCCCCACGCAGCGTGCCGCCGCTGGTCGAGGCAATGTGCCGGATGGTCGAGATGGATCCGCAGGAACTGTTGCGCATGGCCCAGGCATCGCACAGTCTGGCGGCAACCCGCTTCGACGTGGTGCGCGTCAACGAAGCGCTGACCACCGTGATCGAGCGGGCAATTGCCGACGGCGTACGGTCGGCTTCGGCGTCGAGAGCAGCATTGTGACCTTCGGTTTAGGACTGGTCGCCTTCCCCGGCGTGGCGCTGCTGGCCTTTGCGCTGACCGGTGCAATGCGCCGTTACGCCCTGGCCACCCATATCATCGATGTGCCGAACCAGCGCAGTTCACACACCGTGCCGACTCCTCGTGCCGGAGGAGTCGGCATCGTCGTGGCGTTCACGGCAGCCCTGTTGTGGCAGTCGGCTACTCAGGGCCTTCCGGCGCCGCTGACGGCGGCCCTGGCTGGCAGCGGACTTCTGGTGGCGATCGTCGGCTACATGGATGACCGGCAGCACCTCCCGGCGCGAACGCGATTCGCGGCCCACGTCGCGGCGGCAGCGTGGTCTTTGTGGTGCCTGCGCGGCACGCCGATGATGCAGTTGCCGGGACTCGGAGGCGATCCGGGCTGGATTGGTGTCCTGCTTGCCGGTGTCTACCTTGTCTGGGCGATCAATCTCTTCAACTTCATGGATGGCATCGACGGGATCGAGGCCATCGAGGCGATCACGGTCGCGGTCGGGGGCGCGCTTTGCTGGTCGATCGCCCGCAGCGATGCCGGCTGGTCGGTGCCTTTGCTGTTCGCCTGCAGCGTGGCCGGCTTCCTGGCATGGAACTACCCGCCGGCAAAGATATTCATGGGTGATGTCGGTAGTGGCTTTGTCGGCGCCGTCATCGGCATTCTTTCGCTATGGGCAGGCCAACAGGACGGCCGGCTCTACTGGTGCTGGCTGATCTTGATCGGCTGCTTCATGGTCGATGCAACCACCACGCTGCTGCGCCGCGTCTGGCGTGGTGAGCGCTTCCATGAGGCGCACCGAAGCCATGCCTACCAGCAAGCGTCCCGTGTGCATCGTTCGCACCGGACGGTGGCGCTGGCCTTCGGCATGATCAACCTCCTGTGGTTGCTGCCGCTTGCCGCAGCAGTGGCGTCGGGTCGGCTCAACGGCATCCTCGGTACCGTCATCGCATATGTGCCGTTGATTGTGTTGGCCTATCGCTATGACGCCGGCGACCGCATCGCCCAGGAGACCCGGCCAACTTGACGCGGGGCAACCTGCAAAGGCTGACAGCTCCCCAAGGTGCGTCCGCACCGCACAATCCCGACCCATGACCCCCATCCAGCTCGCTCGCCGCCTCGCCGCGCTCTCTCCGCGGATAAAGGTACTGGTCATGATGGGTGGGGACGCTCTCCTTCTGCCGTTGTGCATGCTCGCAGCGGTCACGCTACGGCTCGGCTCGCTCGAGCAGGCTCTCGACACCGCTCCGCAGGTGCAGCTGACCCTGGCTTTGCTCACGCTCCCGGTTCTCGGCGCCGCCGGGCTGTATCGCACAGTGATGCGCTACATCGATCTGCGTGTGCTTGCCGCATCCAGCATCGCGCTAGGGGTGGAGGTGCTGTTGATCTACACCCTGGCGGCGGCGTTTCAGGTGCATGTCCTGCCGCGCTCTGCGGTGCTTATTTTCTGGTTCGTCGCCTTTGCCTACGTCGTTACGTCGCGCTTCGTGGCCCGGGCACTGCTGCGGCGCGGGCTCCGCCCGAGCGGCCGTACGCGCCTGCGCACTGCCATCTACGGCGCTGGCGAGGCCGGCGCCCAGCTCGCCCATGCAATGGCCTTCAGCACCGACTACAAGGCAGTGTGTTTCTTCGACGACCGCCGCGACCTGCAGAACAAGACGGTCGCCGGCCTGCGCGTGTACTCGTCGAACGATCTCGCCGAGGGCGTGTTCCGCCACGAAGTGGCGCAGATCGTCGTCGCCATTCCGTCGGCTAGCTCGGCGCAGAAGAAGCACCTGATCCGCCGCGTCGAGGGTGTTGGCGTGCCAGTGAAGATCCTGCCCGGCCTGCTCGACCTCGCCGACGGGCAGGCAGGCGTGTCGGACATCCGCGAGGTCGACGCGGTCGACCTGCTCGGCCGGGACGCGGTGCCGCCCGACCCGAGCCTGTTTGCGCGCAACATCGCCGGCAAGGCTGTGCTGGTGACGGGTGCCGGCGGCTCGATCGGCGGCGAGCTGTGCCGGCAGATCGTCTCGCAACGGCCGCGCAAGCTGGTGCTGCTAGACCACTCCGAGTTCGCGCTCTACTCGATCGACCATGAGCTACAACACGCCGTGCGCACCAGCGACACGGAGGTCATCGCCTGCCTTGGTTCGGTGCTGGACGAGGCGCTCGTCCACTCGATTCTGGCGCATCACGGCGTACAGACCGTCTACCACGCTGCCGCGTACAAGCACGTGCCGATCGTCGAGGCCAATGCGCAGCAGGGCTTGCGCAACAACGTGTTCGGCACACTGATCGTCGCTCGCGCAGCCGCCGAAGCCGGCGCCGAGACCTGCATCCTCGTCTCCACCGACAAGGCGGTGCGGCCTACCAACGTGATGGGCGCGTCCAAGCGCATTGCCGAGTTGGTGTTCCAGGCCGCGGCACTGCGCTGGAGCGGCCGGACGGTGTTCTCGATGGTGCGCTTCGGCAACGTGCTGGGCTCGTCGGGCTCGGTGGTGCCGCTGTTCCGCCGCCAGATCCGTGCCGGCGGGCCGATCACCATCACGCACCCAGACATCATCCGCTACTTCATGCTGATCCCTGAGGCGGCACAGCTCGTCATCCAGGCCGGCGCGATGGCCACAGGCGGGGAGGTGTTCGTGTTGGACATGGGCGAGCCGGTGCGCATCGCCGACCTGGCCCGATCCATGATCCGGCTCTCGGGCCTGACCGAGAGAACGGCCGAGAATCCGCACGGCGACATCGCGATCGAGGCCGTCGGCCTGCGCCCGGGCGAGAAGCTCTTCGAGGAACTGCTGATCGGCGACGACGAGGTGCCAAGCGACCACCCGCGCATCCGCTGCGCCCGCGAACGGCACGTGGAGGCCGCGCTGCTGGACAAGATGCTGCAGTCGCTGCGCCAAGCGTGTGATGCAAACGACAGCGAGTCGATGCTACGCCAGGTCCGCAACTTGGTGCCGGAGTACCGCTCGGCCGACGAGGTGAACGCAGAAGCCTCCGCGGCGCTCGCTGCACGTTCCCAGGCTTCCTAGCGCTACGCTGGACGCCATGGCGCTGCGCGACAGATTGCGGCCATGCCGGCCAAGGCGGTCATACCGCCGCGGGCCGACCGACGCGAGTCGATTTTCTGGAGCAAGGCCATCCGCCTCGTTCATCCGCCTCGTCGGGGCCATCGTGTGCTCGGCGCAAATATCAACATACCCTAGATCACCTTCGCTCGCATCAGGTCGTTCGAGTTCAGCGCGCCGACCAGCGTGCCTTGCGCATCCACCACCAGTACGCTGGTGATGCGGTGCTGCTCCATTAGGTCGGCGGCATCCACTGCGAGCGCATCGTCGCGGATCGTTCTGGGCCCGGGATGCATCACATCCCGCGCACACAGCTCACGCAAGTCGAGGCCCTTCTCGATCAGACGGCGCAGGTCACCGTCGGTGAAGATGCCCAGCACGTGGCCCGCCGCGTCGGCCACCGCAGTCGCGCCCAGGCCCTTGCGAGTCATCTCGCGCATCATGTCGATGAAGCGTGTCTCGGGCAGCACCTTCGGCACCGCCTCGCCGCTGCGCATCACGTCGTGCACGTGCGTCAGCAGCTTGCGGCCGAGCGCGCCGCCGGGGTGGGAACGGGCGAAGTCCTCCTCGCGGAAGCCGCGTGCGTCCAGCAGGGCCACGGCGAGCGCGTCGCCGAGCGCCATCTGCGCCGTCGTGCTGGCCGTCGGCGCGAGGTTGAGCGGGCAGGCCTCTTGATCAACGGCGCTGGACAGCACGAGGTCGGCATGACGTGCCAGCGTGCTTTCCGCGCGGCCCGTCATAGCCACCAGCGTCACACCGAGGCGCTTGATTGCCGGCACGATTGCGGTCAGTTCGTCGCTTTCGCCGGAATTCGAGATCGCGAGCACGATGTCGCCGTCCGTCACCATGCCCAGGTCGCCGTGGCTCGCTTCGGCAGGGTGAACGAACATCGCCGGCGTGCCGGTGGAGGCGAGCGTCGCAGCAATCTTGCGGCCGACATGGCCGCTCTTGCCCATGCCCATCACGACCACGCGGCCACGGCCTTCGAGCATCGCTTGCACGGTGCGCACGAATGCTTCGCCCTGACGGTCCTTCAGGCCGAGCAGCGCACGCGCCTCGATGTCGAATGTCTCGTGGGCCAGGCGCAGCACGCGTCCGGCATGGATGCCGGTGGACGGGGGTTGGGTCACGCGGTTCTCGGCGGCAAAGCAGCAATTTTAGAAGCCTGCCGGGCGATCTTCGCCATGCAGTTCCATCCGGCTCGGAACGCTCAGTACCGGAAGCCCGGTCTGTCGCGCCAGTCCGATGACACGCTCCCGCAATTCTGCGGCGGCGCCCGGCATCGCGACAATCACGTGCGTCGCGCCGGCCAGCAGGTGCGGCAGGGCGACATCGGCGATCGTGCCCTGCACCGTCACGCCGCCAATCCGAAGGCCCTGCTTGGCGGTGTCGTCGTCCAGCAAGGCCAGTACCGTCCACCCGTCGCGGCGATGGATGGTAGCGACCAGCCGGCGACCAGCCTCTCCCGCGCCCAGCACGATGGCACGGCGCTCCTCGCCCTCGGCGCCGCTCGTGCGGGCTCGCGCTGCCTCCCAGACCATGCGGTAGCCCATACGCAGCAAGCTCAGCGTGAGCAGACAGAACAGCGGGTGCAGGAGCAGCACGGCGCGTGCCACGCCGGTGAGTTGCGCCATCAGCACGGCCACTGCGCTGAGCGTTCCGGCCAGAGAGCAGGCCAGCGCGATGCGCCGGAAATCGTCGAATCCGAAGAAGCGCCACAGCCCGCGCGGCACGCCGGTCAGCGCGAGCATCACCAGGTAGGTCAGCACGACACCGAATGAGACGTAGTCGTCGTACCAGGGCCGGCCCGGCTGCCAGCGCTCGAAGCCGAGCCGGAATAGATAGGTGAGGTGCCAGCAGGCCAGGATGGTCAGCGCGTCGACGGCCATTGCGATGGCGCGGTTACGTGGCCGCAGCGCCGACATGGTCTGGTCGAGCCAAGCCCAGAGTTTGCTGTCGTTCATGCCGAAGAACCTCCGGGTTGAGGGAAGCGTGGGAACGAACACGATGCTCAGCGTCAGGCCGAGCACACGCAGGTCGTTGGCCAGGGAGGGACGGTCGACGTAGTGCAGCGCATACTGCAGCTTGGTCGGCAGGATCACCTCGATGTACTCGCGTTCCGGGTCGACCGCGCGCGCGAGTAATTCGTTCTCGTCACGGTAGCGCACCGAGGCAAAATCGGTGATTCCGGGCCGTACGCTGAGCAGGCGCTCGCGCCAGGCCGGCGGGTAGTGCTCGACGTAGCGCGGCACCTCTGGCCGCGGGCCTACCAAGCTCATCGTGCCGCGCAGCACGTCGATCAGCTGTGCCAGCTCATCGAGCTTGCTGCGGCGCAGGAAGGCACCGACGCGCGTGATGCGCTGGTCGCCCGCAACGGTGAGCGGCACGCCGTCGGTGGGCGGCGCCACCGTCATCGTGCGGAACTTGAAGATGCGGAACAGTTGCCCGTGCCGGCCGACACGCTCCTGGCGGAAGAACACCGGCCCCGTCGATTCCAGCTTGATGGCAAGCGCGATCAGCGCGAACAGTGGCGCGAGCAGCAGCAGCCCGGCTGCCGCCGCGACGACATCCAGCGCGCGTTTGAGCATGCCTCAGTGACCGAGCGCCTCGCGGGCCGCGCGTGCCACGCGCTGCACGTCGGATTCGACCATGCGCGAGTACATTGGCAGGCTTACGAGCCGTTCGTACGCATGCTGGCTGTGCGGAAACTGCGCGCGCCGCAGCGCGTAGCGCTCGCGCCAGTAGGGCTGCAAGTGCAGCGGGGTGTAGTGCACGCTGCAGCCGATGCCGGCCGCAAACAGGCGCTCGATGAGGGCGTCGCGCGCGACGCCGGCGTCGTCGGCCAGGCGCACCACGTAGAGGTGCCAGGAATGAACGTCGCCGGCAGCCGGCCCTGGCGGTAGGACCAGCGGCAGACCGGCGAGCGTCTGCCCGTACCAGTTGGCGATGCGTTCGCGCTTGGCCTGGAACTCCCGCGCCCGTTTCAGCTGGTGCAGACCCAGCGCCGCCGCGATGTCGGTCAGGTTGTACTTGAAGCCGGGGGCGACGATCTCGTAGTACCAGCTCGGCACCTTGGCGGTGAAGCGGTCGAACGCGTCGCGGCTGATGCCGTGCAGGCGCATCACCTTGATGCGCTTCGCGAGTGCCTCGTCGCGTGTCACGACCATGCCGCCCTCGCCGGTCGTGATGGTCTTGTTGGCGTAGAAGCTGAACACCGTCGCGTCGGAATCCAGCGTGCCGACCAGCCGGCCGGCATGCGTGGTCGGCATCGCGTGCGCCGCATCTTCGACGACCTTCAATCCGCGGCGCTGCGCCAGCGCCAGCAGCGCCGTCATGTCGGCCGCCAGTCCCGCGTAGTGCACCGGGATCACCGCCTTCGTGCGCGGGGTGATCGCGCGCTCGACGGCCGCGACGTCGATGCACAGCGTCGCCGGGTCGATGTCGACCAGCACGACGTCGGCACCGAGGTAGCGCACCACCTCGGCGGTGGCGGTGAAGGTGTGCGTGGTGGTGATGACCTCGTCGCCCGGGCCAATGCCCAGCGCCTCGAGCGCGAGGTGCAGGCCCGCGGTCGCCGAGTTGACGGCCAGCGCGTGCAGGCCCGGGTCCCCCAGGAACGCGGCGAAGTCCTCTTCGAAGCGGCGTGCCTTTGGCCCGGTCGTGACCCAGCCGGAGCGCAGCGTGTCGACCACCTCGGCGATCTCGGCCTCGCCGATGTCCGGCAGTGCGAAGGGAAGAAAGGGTTCGCTGTTCATCAGCGCCCCTCGTCGAACGGGTACGTTCGCCGATCCCCCGGGGGGATGTGGGCCGGCTTGGGAGCGGCCCGGCGCTCGGCCCGCTGGGGGTGGGCTGACACAGGAGGTTTCATGGCAAGTCGGTGGGCTTGGCGATCCAGGCCAGCACGTGCGTGCGCAGCGCCGGAACGGTGTTGAGGACAGTGTAGAGCGCCGGATGCAGCCGAACGACACGCCGCGCGATCGGCGGCGCCAGCGTGATGCGGCGCGCCTGCAGCACGCCCAGCGGGAAGAGCTGCCGCACACGCGCGAGCGGCACGCCGCGCACGTCCGGATTGCGCGGGTTGTCGACGGTGAAGTCGTACCAGAGCACGCCGCCGCCCGGGCGCAGCCAGCGCCACATCGTGTCGGCCAGGCGTTGCTGGAAGGCCTCGTCGAGCAGCGACGAGAACACCGTCGAGACGAACACAATGTCCTGCGCGGCCGCAGGCAGCTCGATGCCGGTCGCGTCGCCGCCGTGCAGGGTCAGCGCCGCCGGCAGGCAGGCGCGCGCCTGCGCCAGGCGCTCCGGCAGCAGTTCGACACCAGCCAAGTGCTCGGGCCGGAAGCCAAAGCGCAGCAGCTCCAGCAGGTTGCCGCCGCTGCCGCAGCCGACCTCGAGCAGGTGCAGCGTGCCCAGATCGGGCAGGCCGGTGCGCGCGAACATCCCCAGCATCGCACGCTGCCGCTCCTGCACCATCCGGCAGACCTCCGGGCGCAGCAGACTGTAGCGGTCGCCATCGCCACGGCGGGCGTAGCGCTCGGCGACGGCGCGCGCTTCGCTGCTCACGGTGACACCGGAGAGAGTGCGTCCAGCGGCCGCCGCGGATCCGGCTCGGCCGGTCCGCTGGTGGCGCCCCCCTGGGGGGGAGCGCCGCAGGCGCTACGGGGGGGATTCACGCCACCGCCTCGATGAAGCGCCGCGCCAGCACCGGATAGCTGTGGTTCGCGAGCACGAAGGCCCGGCCACGCGCGCCCATCGCGCGGCGCTCGTCGGCCGGCAGCGCGGCGAGGCGGCGCAGGCCCTCGGCCACCGCGGCGGCGTCCTCGGGCGCGACGGTCAGCCCGCAGCCGGCCTCGGCCACCGGGTCGTTGCCCGCCTCGACCGAATGCAGCACCGGCGCGCCGGCCATCATGTAGTCCATTAGCTTGTTCGGCGCGATGCCGAAGCGGTACAGCGGCTGGCACTTCCAGCCGATGTACGCGATGTCCGCGCCGGCCAGCAGCGCCGGGACCTGCACCTTCGGGATCGGATCGAACAGCGCCACGTTGGCGAGCCGTTCGTCGGCGACGCGGCGCGCGAGGCGCGCCTTCTCGTGCCCGTCGCCGACCAGCACGAAGGCGAAGGGCGCATCGCGCAGCTCGTGGGCCGCGTCGAGCAGCACGTCCAGCGCGTTGGGCTCGCCGTGCGAGCCGGCGTAGACGACCCGCACCCGCCCCTGCGCCGCCTGCCGCGCCAGGTGCCCGGCGAGCGCATGGTCCAGCGGGGCCGGCTCGCCCTGCCACTCCTCCGGGGCGATGCCGTTGGGCACGACATGCAGCTTGCGCAGGTCGAGCCCGTGCGCCGCCAGGTGGTCGGCCACCTTGGGCAGCATCGAGACCACGCGGTCGGCGTCGCGGCAGGCGTCGTCCTCGGCCTTCTGGCACAGGCGGATGAACGGGTGCGCCGGCGACATGCCCGAGAGCTCGATCGGCGAGGCCGGCCAGAGATCGTGCACCTCGTGCACCAGCGTCGCGCCGGCCCGGCGTGCGATGCGCCGCGCCACCCAGATGTCCATCGGGTAGGTGCTGGAGGCGATCACGACCTCGGGCCGGAAGTGTTGTGCCCAGGTGCCCGCCTGGATCCACAGCCGGGCGAGGAAGACGGCGATGTTGAGCACGCGCCCGACGCCGTTGCCGCGGTAGCGCGGCGTGTGCAGCCAGCGGTAGCCGATGCCGTCGATGCGTTCGTCGCCTGGCGCGGGTTGCCGCGTGCGCACGTGCGAGAAGGCGGCTCCGACGATCTGCACCTCGTGCCCGGCGCGCACCCACTCGCGGGCCAAGTAGTACGGGCGGTACTCCATGCCGTGGTGCGGCGAGCCCGCGTGGTGGTTGATCAGCAGCAGCCTCATGCGGCGAGCAGCCCGCGGTACAGCGCGGCCATGCGGTCCATCTGCGCGGCGCTCGACGCGCGCTCCTGCACCAGCGCGCGGTTGTGCGTGCCCATGCCGGCACCGCGCGCCTGGCTGGCGCGCAGCGCGCCGAGCGCGCGCGCGAGCCCCGCGTCGTCCGACGCCGGCACGACGAAGCCGCCCGCCTCCGTCACCCACTGGCGGTTCGCCGCCAGGTCCGAGACCACGACCGGCAGCCCGCAGGCCATCGACTCGAGCAGCGCGACCGAGGTGGCATCGCTGGCCGGCACGGACACCGAGACATGGCATCGCGCCAGCAGCTGCGGCAGCGCCTGCGCGTCGACCCGGCCATGCCAGACGACCGCGTCGTCCAGGCCGAGAGCGTGCACCTGCGCGCGCAGGGCGTCCTCCCCGCTGCCGCCGCCGAACAGGTGCAGCGTGACGGGGCCTGTGGCGTGCAGCTCGGCGACCGCGTCGACGATGCGGTCGATCCGGTAGTTCGGCTCCCAGGCGCGCAGGCTCGCGACCTGGAAGCCCGCGTCGCGCTGCCCCGGCGGCAGCGGCACGAAGCGCGTCGTGTCGGCGCCCCAGAAGATCTCGGCCAGGCGCGCCCGCGGGCGGTACGCGGCGATCGCGTCGAGCACGTCGCGCGAGTCGGCCGTGATCAGGTCGGCGCGGCGCAGCACCCGGCCGGTGAGCCAGCGCACGAGCCGGCGCTCGCGCGGCGAGACCAGCAGGTCCGAGCCCCAGGCCGTCAGCACCAGCGGGCGGCGCCGGCAGGCCGCCGCCAGCAGGCCGTAGGAGGTGACGTAGTGGCCATGCACGATGTCCGGCGCCAGCTCCGCCACGCGCCGGCGCACGGCCGGGATGCGGCCGAACCAGCCAAGCGGCCCGGCCGGCGGCAGCACGGTCACCGGCACGCCCGGGATGTCGTGCGCCTCGGCGCTGAGCACCGAGACACGGAAGCCGCGCTCGTGCATCGCCAGCGCCCAGCGCTGCAGATGGATCGACGGCGCATGCCCGAGCAGGCACAGGTGGGTCATGACAGCGCCTCGGCCCGTTCCACCTTCTGTGCCAGTCCGAGCAGGTGCGTGCGGGCGATGCCGGCGGCATCGAGCAGGCTCAGCGACCACCCGCCCAGCCAGCGCTGCAGGCGCCGGGTGACGCCGATGTCGCTCGTGAGCGATGCGAAGTGCCAGCGTACGCCGGGGAACAACGCCTCCACGTCGGCGCGCGGCACGGCACGGAAGTGCGGGTCGGCGGCGCGCGTGCGGCAGGCGTCGTACCAGAGCAGCCAGCCGCCCGGGCGCAGCACGCGCAGCATCTCGGCCGCGCCGGCGCGCCGCGCTTCGGCGTCGACGATTGAGCTGAACACGACGTTCTGACTGACCAGATCGAAGCTCGCCGCGGGGAACGGCAGGGCCGTGATGCTGCCCTGCACCAGCGCCGCCACGCTGGCGCGCCGGGCCGCGAGCAGCCGCTCGTGCATCAGGTCGACGCCGTACAGCGCCTGCGGCTGCACGCCCCAGCGCAGCAGGTTGGCGAACTCCAGGCCGAAGCCGCAGCCGACGTCGAGTACGCGTGCCGCGGCCAGGTCCACTCCGCAGCGGGCGAGCAGGCGCAGCGCGACGCGTTCGCGCTCCTGCACGGCGTGCAGCACGGCCGGCTGGCGCAGCGTCCAGAAGCCGGTCAGCGTGGCGCTGGCATCGCGCTCGCGGTAGCGCGCCTGGGCCCGTTCCAGCTCAGCCATCGCGGCGCCCGGGCGTGCGTTCGAGGCACCGCTGCAGGAACACGTCCAGCTGCTGCGTCAGTGCGCGGCGCTCGAAGGTCTCCGGCGAGGCGCTGGTCGGCTGCGCCGGCAGATCGCCGGCGAGCGACGCTTTCAGGGCCTCGGCGATGCCGGCCACGTCCTCCTCGGCGGCGACGCGGCAGGGCGCATGCGCCCGCAGCAGCTGCGCTGCGTCGCCTTCCGGCGGGCCGACCAGCAGCACCGGCCGGCGCGCGCGCAGGTACTCGAAGATCTTGCCTGAGAGCACGCCGCGCGCCGCCGCGCCGCCGCCGATGAGCAGCAGCAGCAGGTCCGCCCCGAGCATCTCGGCCACCGCGCGGCGGTGCCCGACGAAGCCGGTGCGCTCCAGCACGCCCGGGTTGCGCGCGGCGAAGTCCGTCAGCAGCGGCTCGAAGCGTGTGCCGATCAGGCCGACGAAACGCAGACGCAGGCGCGCCGCGAGGGCCGGATGCCGGGCCAGCAGGGACTCGGCCGCAGCCAGCACCGGACGCGGTGACTGGTGGCCGTACAGCGTGCCGGCGTGCACGACGCGGAAGGCGGCATCCGCGTGCAGTACCGGCTCGACGGTCGCGAAGTCGGCTTCGTCGTAGCCGTTCGGGATCAGGACCACGGGGCAGCGGCCCGCCACCTGCGCCGCCAGCGCCCGCTGCAGGGTCGGCGTCACCGTCACGACGCCCGCCGCGCTGTCCAGCCAGCGGCGCTCCAGCCGCCGGTCGATCGGTCGGCGCCAGGCCAGCGCCGCGTAGGCCGGGTTGCCGGTCCAGAGGTCGCGCCAGTCGGCCACCCAGGGCACGCCGCAGGCACGTGAGAGGCGCGCTGCGAGCGCATGCGAGGACACCGGCGGCGCGCTGCTGAGGATCAGCTGCACGCCCTCCTCCCGCACGAGACGGCACGCCGTCTCGAAGGCGCGGCGCGCCCAGCCGGCCTTGTCGTCCGGGAACTGCAGGCTGGCGTAGACGGCCAGCGCGGCGTCGCGCAGGCCGCCGGGAGGCGTCGAGGGCGGCGTGTGCGGCACGGTCGCCAGCGCCCCGGCCGGTCGCCGGCGGGCCCGCCAGGCGACCACGCGCTGCAGCAGCGGCTGGTGCTCGACGCGATGCACGCCGACCGACGCCGGGATCTCGTCGACCAGCGAGGCATCCGCCGTGTAGGCCGGATCGTGGCCGGCCAGCACCGTCACCTGCACGCCGCACTCCCCCAGGTAGCGGCTGAACTTCAGCGCGCGCTGCACCCCGGCGCCGCCCATCGGCGGGAAGTGGTAGGCGAGCAGCAGCAGCTTCATGCGGTGCCCCGGCGCAGCACCCAGTAGTCGCAGTAGGGCAGCGGCGTGAGGGACACGGTGACGAAACCCTGCGCGGCCAGAACCGCCTCGACGTCGAGCCGCGCCACCTTACCGTCGCCGATCTCCCAGCAGTGGTTCGGGTCGATCCAGATGCGCTGGCGCACGAAGCGGTTCCAGGCCTCGGAAAGGCTGGTCGTGCCGAACGGAAAGCGCCACATCAGCAGGCGCTGGCGCGGTGTGATGACGAGCAGGTGGCCCTTGCGGTGCGGCACGGTCAGGTAGAGCCACCCGCGCGGGCGCAGGGTGGCGGCGAGGTTCGCGATGCCAGTGCGGAACTGCGCAAACGGCAGGTGCTCGAGCACCTCGGTGCAGACGGCCGCGTCGAAGCGGCCGGCCAGCGCCGGCTGCGGCTCGAGCAGGTTGCCGTGCACCTCGGGCCGCAGGTTCGGGTTCAGGTCCATCACGGTGTAGCTGCGTACGAAGGGCTCGACGCAGCGGCGCACCACGCCGTCGCCGGTGCCGACCTCGAACACGTCGCCGTCGACCTGCGCCACCAGGTCCTTCACGACGTGGAAGTGGCGCGTCCAGGTGAAGAAGTCCAGGCCGGCCAGGTATTGCTTCTGGGTCAGCGTGAACTGGTGCGGATCGATGCCGGGTTCCATCGGACGCGGATTGTCAGGGCAACACGCGGCGCGCTAGGCGGGCCGCGACCAGCGCCATCGCCGCATTGGCAACGGCGACCGCAGCCGCCGCGCCACTGGCGCCGAAGCGCGGCACGAGCGCCAGGTTCAGCGATGCATTGATCGTCGTGGCGGCCACCGCCAGCGCCAGCACCTGGCCGCTGCGGCCGTCCAGCAGCAGCGCGTAGAGCAGGATCTGGTAGACGCCGAACGCGACCACCGCCGCCCCCATCCAGGCGAATAGCGCGAACGGCGCCTCGTAGTGCGCGGTCGTCAGCAGCGGCAGGCCCCAGGGCCCGGCCAGCGCGATGAGCAGCGCGAGCGGCACGCAGCCCGCGAGGTAACCACGCAGCGCGCGGCGCAGCAGCGCCGCGGCGGCACCCACCTCGCCGGCCTGCCAGTGCCGCGCGAGCACCGGGAACAGCGTGAAGCCGAGCACGCTGTGCAGTACCATCGGGATGCCGGCCAGCGACTGCGCGGCGGCATAGACGGCCAGCGCCGGCAGGTCCAGCCCGCGTAGCAGCAGGTAGCGGTCCAGCACCGCGTTCAGCGACGTGAAGCCCGCCAGCAGCACCAGCGGCGCCGAGAAACGCAGCAGCCCCCGCAGGTCCGTGCCGGCGGCCGCACCGTCGTCCGGCCCGACCTGACGCCGCGACAGCGCCAGCACGCCCAGGCCGAACATCGCCTGCACGAGCGCGAACGGGGCGAGCCAGCCGGTCAGCGCCGGCGCGCCGCCGCCGACCAGCGCGATCAGCGCGCCATAGCGCACGACGCTGCGAGCGATCAGCACGGCCGCGACCCGGCCCATGCGGCCGGCGGCACGCAGCCAGGCGACGCCGAACTCGACCGCCGCATCCGCCGCGAGCAGGCCGAGCAGCGCCGGCAGCAGCGTGCGCGCCGCCGCGTCGCCGTAGACCCAGCCGGCGACCACGCCGCCGCCGGCCAGCACACCCCCGGCGACCAGCAGGTACAGGCCGGTGGCCAGGCTGCCGAGACGGTCGAAGAAGCGCCGCGCGCCAGCGCCGCCGCCGGAGAAACTGCGCACGATCGCTGTCGGGAACGCGAACAGCACCAGCGGCACGAGCAGCCCGGCGGTCACCACCGTCTGCGTCCAGGCCCCGTAGTCCTGCGGCGCGATCGCGCGCGTCAGGAAGGGCAGCATCAGGAAACCGAGCAGCCGGTCCAGCAGGACGGCCGTGCCGTAAAGCGCCGTGTCGCCGCGCAGCCCCGTCAGGCGGAGGCCAGGCACGCGGCAAGCGCCTCCACCACGCGGTCCTGCTGCGCCTCGCTGAGGTCGGCGCTCATCGGCAGGCTCAGCACGCGACGCGCGGCGCGCACGCTGTGCGGGCAGGCCTCGGCGGGGGCCCAGCCGGCGTAGGCGGGCTGATGATGCAGTGCCTTCGGATAGTGCACCGCGGTCGGAATGCCTTGCGCCTGCAGCGCCGCCTGCACGTCGGCGCGCCGGTCGACGAACACGGTGTACTGCCCCCACACGCATTCGCGCCCGGGCCGCACGGCGAGCCGTTCGACACCCCGTTCGCCGAGCAGGCGGTGATAGCGCGCGCCGAGGTCGCGGCGCCGCTGCAGTTCCCACCCGAAGCGCTCCAGCTTGGCGAGCACGACGGCGCACTGCAGCGTGTCCATGCGCCCGCCGACGCCGACCCGGGTGTGTGTGTAGCGTGCACTCTGGCCGTGCACCCGGATCTCGCGGCACGCCTGCGCGAGCATGTCGTCGCTGGTGAAGATCGCCCCGCCATCGCCGTAGCAGCCCAGCGGCTTGCTCGGGAAAAAGCTCGTGCAGCCGAAGGTCGAGAGATGTCCGCTGCGGCGGCCCTGGTACGAGGCGCCGAAGCTCTGCGCCGCGTCCTCGATGACCGGGATGCCGCCGTGTTGCGCCGCAATCGCGTTCAGCGCGTCCATGTCGGCGGTCTGGCCGTACAGGCTGACCGGCATGATGGCCCGGGTGCGTGGCGTGATCGCCGCCTCGACGAGCGCGGCGTCGAGATTGCAGGTGTCCGGCTCGATGTCGACGAACACCGGCCGGCCGCCCAGCAGCACGATCATCTCGGCGGTGGCCGCGAAGGTGAACGGCGAGGTGATCACCTCGTCGCCGGGCTTCAGGTCGAGCGCCATCAGCGCGATCAGCAGCGCCTCGGTGCCGCTGGCGACGGTAATGCAGTGCTTCGCGCCGGTCCAGGCGGCGAGCTTCTCCTCGAGCTCCTTCACCTCCGGGCCCATGATGTACTGGCCGTGGTCGAGCACGGCCTGCATGCGCGCCGCGATGCGTTCCTTCAGCGCCGCGTACTGCGTCTTCAGGTCGATGAATTCGAGCTTGGCCGTCATGCAGGTTCCTCGACGCGCGAGCAGACGCCGCCGCGCAGCTGGTAGCGCTCGCCGGT
Organism: Piscinibacter sp.; assembly: GCA_019635485.1. Classification (GTDB taxonomy): domain Bacteria; phylum Pseudomonadota; class Gammaproteobacteria; order Burkholderiales; family Burkholderiaceae_C; genus Piscinibacter. The sequence continues at coordinate 58,374 of JAHBZL010000030.1, forward strand.
GGCGGGGCAGCGCGCGGCGCCGTCGCCCGAGAGCGGCAGGTTGAGCCGTTCGCCGTGCCGGCTCATCCAGCCGACCTGGCGCGCCGGCACGCCGACCATGAGCGCGAAGTCGGGCACGTCGCGGTTCACCACCGCGCCCGCGCCGACGAAGGCGAACGCGCCGATCGTCGTGCCACAGACGACGGTGCAGTTCGCGCCCAGCGTGGCCCCACGCCGCACCAGCGTGCGCCGGTACTCCGACTTGCGCGGCACCGCGGCGCGCGGGTTGTAGACGTTCGTGAAGACCATGCTCGGGCCGCAGAACACCTGGTCCTCCAGCGTGACGGCGTCGTAGACCGAGACGTTGTTCTGAATCTTCACGTCGTCGCCGATGCGGACATCGTCGCCGACATAGACGTTCTGCCCGAACGAGCAACGCGCACCGATGCGCGCACCCGCGCTGATGTGCACGAAGTGCCAGACGCGGCAGTCCGCACCGAGCACGGCGCCTGCGTCGACGATGGCCGACGGATGGATCGTCGTGGCCATATCAGTAGGAGAGCGGCAGGTTGACCCGCTTGCCGTCGCGCGCCGAGAGGTACATCGCGATCAGCAGCTCGAGCGACTTCAGGCCCTCGCGGCCGTCGGTCTCGGGCTCCGCCTCTCCGCGCAGCGTGGCGATCACGTTGTCGTAGTACAGCGGGTGGCCGAAGCCGTACACCGAGCTGGTCTGGTAGCTGGCATCGTCCAGGTGCGCGTCCATCTCGTGCGGGGTCTCGAAGGCCCAGTGCTCGATCTGGTTCACCGCCACGCCGCCGATGCGCACCGAGCCGCGCTCGCCCAGCAGCGTGATCGAGCCCTCCAGGTTCTTCGGCCAGGTCAGCATCGTCACGTTGACCGTGCCCATCGCGCCGTTGCGCCAGCGCAGCGCCGCGACGCCGGTGTCCTCGACCTCGATGGCGCGCGCCAGCGTGCCGGTGTAGGCCATCACGCTCTCGACCGGGCCGACGATCCAGTCCAGCAGGTCAACGTAGTGGCTGGCCTGGTTCATGAACGCGCCGCCGTCGAACTCCCAGGTGCCGCGCCAGGCGGCACTGTCGTAGTAGGCCTGCGGGCGGGTCCAGAACACGTTGACCGCGACGGTGTAGAGCCGGCCGAAGCGCCCCAGCGCGACGGCCTGCTTGAGCAGCTGCAGCGTGCGGTTGCGCCGGTTCTGCTTGACGACGAACAGGCGCACGCCGGCCTCGTCGCAGGCGCGCACCATCGCCAGGCCGTCGCTCCAGCGCGTGGCCATCGGCTTCTCGGTCATCACGTCGCGGCCGGTCTTCGCGATCTCGATCGCCTGGGCGGGGTGCAGCCCGCTGGGGGTGGTGAGGATCACGCAGTCGGCACGGGTCTGCGCGAGCAGCGACGTCAGCTCGGCGTGGCCGGCCGCGCCGGTGCGCTCGACGGCCGCGGCGAGCGCCTTCGGGTCGATGTCGCAGACGTCGACCAGCTCGCAGCGTTCGGCGTGCGCCTTGAGGGCCTCGAAATGATTGCCGGCGATGCGCCCGCAGCCGACCAGCGCAAACCGGATCTTGCGTTCGGCAATTGGATTGCGTCGGACGTACATGGTTGCTCGGGCAAGGCAAAGCTTGCGATTTTACGGGATTGGCCAGCCCCTAGAATCCTTGTCGAACGAAAGCCTCCTCATGTCCGACGACCGCAGCCCGCCCCCGACCGACGACAACCAGCTGATCGCCGAACGCCGCGAGAAGCTCGCAGCCATCCGCGCCCACGCGAAGAAGACCGGCGGCGCCGCGTTCCCGAACGACTTCAAGCCGCAGCACCGGGCGGCCGAGCTGCAGCGCCTGCACGGCGGCGTCCCGAACGAGGAACTCGAGCCGCAGGCGATCAAGGTCTCGGTGGCCGGCCGCATGATGCTCAAGCGGCTGATGGGCAAGGCCAGCTTCGCGACGCTGCAGGACGGCTCGGGCCGCATCCAGCTGCGCGTCACGGTCGACCACCTGGGCGCCGAGGCCTACGAGGCCTTCAAGCACTGGGACCTGGGCGACATCCTCGGCGCCGAAGGCACGCTGATGCGCACGCGCACCGGCGAGCTGACCATCACGGTGACCGCGCTGCGCCTGCTGACCAAGAGCCTGCGCCCGCTGCCGGACAAGTTCCACGGCATGACCGACCAGGAGCAGAAGTACCGCCAGCGCTACGTCGACCTGATGACCGACGAGGAGGCGCGGCTGCGCTTCATGGCGCGCAGCAAGGCGGTGGCCTCGATCCGCGGCTTCATGGTCGAACACGGCTTCCTCGAGGTCGAGACGCCGATGCTGCACCCGATCCCCGGCGGCGCGAACGCGAAGCCCTTCGTGACGCACCACAACGCGCTCGACCAGGACATGTTCCTGCGCATCGCCCCCGAGCTGTACCTGAAGCGGCTGGTGGTGGGCGGCTTCGAGCGGGTGTTCGAGATCAACCGCAACTTCCGCAACGAAGGCATCAGCGTCCGGCACAACCCGGAGTTCACGATGATGGAGTTCTATGCGGCGTACTGGAACCATCACGACCTGATGGACTTCACCGAGGGTGTGCTGCGCCACGCGGCGCGCCAGGCCACGGGTTCGGCCACGCTCAGCTACGCCGGCCGCCCGGTGGATTTGGACAAGCCCTTCGCGCGTCTGTCGGTGAAGGATGCGCTGGTCGCGCATGCCGGGCTGAAGCCGGAGCAGGCCGTCGACGCGGCCTTCATCCACGCCCGGCTGAAGACGCTCGGCGAGGAGCCACCGGCGCACTGGAGCCTGCCGGAGCTGCAGTTCGGGCTGTTCGAGGCCGCGGTCGAAGAGAAGCTCTGGGACCCGACCTTCATCATCGACTACCCGGTCGAGGTGAGCCCGCTGGCGCGTGCGTCGGACAGCAACCCCGCCATCACCGAGCGCTTCGAGCTCTTCATCACCGGGCGCGAGTACGCCAACGGCTTCTCCGAGCTGAACGACGCCGAGGACCAGGCGGCACGCTTCCAGGCGCAGGCGGCCAACAAGGAGGCCGGGGACGAGGAGGCCATGTACTACGACGCCGACTTCATCCGCGCGCTCGAGTACGGCATGCCGCCCACCGGCGGCTGCGGCATCGGCATCGATCGCCTGATCATGCTGCTGACCGACAGCCCGAGCATCCGCGACGTGATCCTGTTCCCGTCGCTGCGCAAGGAGGGCTGACGATGACGGCGCGGCTGGCGACGCTGGACGAGGTCGAAGCCGCGCTGTGGGCCGAGCTGGCCGCAGCGGTGGCGGACAAGGCGCACCCCTGGCGCACGCCGGTGCTCGCGACCGTGGACGGCGACGCCGCCGACGCCCGCACGGTGGTGCTGCGCGAGGTCGATACGCGGCAGCGCCAGCTGCTGATCTACACCGACGAACGTGCGGGCAAGGTGCGGCAGCTGCTGAACCACCCGCTCGGCACGCTGGTGATGTGGTCGCCGGCGCTGGGCTGGCAGCTGCGCCTGAAGGTGCGGCTGGCGGTCGAGATGTCCGGGCTGGCCGCGTCGTCGCGCTGGGCACGCGTCAAGCTGTCGCCGGCGGCGCAGGACTATCTGTCGCCGCTGCCGCCCGGCACGCGGCTGGACGCGCAGGCGCCGTCCGGCCACAGCGGCGCGGTCCGGCGCGACTACTTCGCGGTGATCGACGCGAGCGTCGAAGCGGTCGACTGGCTCGAGCTGCACGCCCAGGGGCACCGGCGCGCGATCTTCGACGGGCGCGGTGCCCGCTGGGTGCAGCCCTAGTCACAAAGAGCGCAGGAAGGCCAGCAGGGCGTCCCGGTCCGCCTTCGACAGCGCCTGGAAGCGCTGGCGGCTGGCGCTCCCCTCGCCGCCGTGCCAGAGGATCGCCTCCGTGAGCGTGCGCGCGCGGCTGTCGTGCAGGTAGCCGACCTGGATGTCCTTGCCGGCGACGAGCTCGGTGTAGCCGATGCCCCAGAGCGCCGAGGTGCGCCACATGCTGCCGCTCGCCTGGCCGTCGACGAAGCCGTCGGCCAGGTCGGGCCCCATGTCGTGGAGCAGCAGGTCGGTGTACGGCCGGATCGTCTGGTTGCGCGCCTCGTCGAGCTCGCTGACGGTGCCGGTGCGCATCTCGGTGACGTGGCAGCCCGAGCAGCGGATGTCGGTGAAGACCTTCGCGCCCGCGGTCACCTGGGCCGGATTCACGTCCAGCGCGGCCAGCGGCGCGACACCCTTCGGGAACCCGCTCGCCAGGCTGCGCTGCGCCGGCACGCCGAGCAGCGCGACGTAGCGCGTCAGGGTCTGCAGCACGTCGTTCGAGAGGCCGGGCTCGACCTGGCCCGCGGTGCAGCGCGCCGGGCCGAACAGGCAGTCGCGGTTCGGGTACGGCGGCGAGGTGACCGACATGTCCTGCAGCGCCGCGCCGGCCACCTGGTGGCGCAGGCTCACCTTCGAGGCCTTCCAGCCGTAGCGGCCCAGGCGCACCGCGCCGGTCTCCGGATCGAACGCGAAGTTGGCCACGCCCTTCACGCCGTCGCTGTCCGGCGTCGTGCGGGCCCGCGCGAGGATGTCGGCGTCGGGAACGGCCTCGAGCAGGCCCATGCCGATCACCGGCTGGGCGCTGCGCAGCGAGTAGACGGCAGGCGTCGGCCCGTCGAAGGCGACCTTCGGCTTGCTCAGTTCCACCACGGTGCCGTCGGCCAGCGTGACGGTCCGCCGCTCGAAGCCGGCCACGCGCACGCCGGTGCCCCAGTCGGTGCGCACACCGTTCGTCGAGGGCTGTGCATTCATCTGCACCGCCACGCCGTACATCGGGTGCGGCACCTGGTGTCCGTCGGCGTCGAGCGCCGCGGTGCGCACCGCCATCGTGTCGAGGCGCTGGTTCACGACGCTCGGTGCCACGCCGCGGCCGTTGTTGATGTGGCAGCCGAAGCAGGTCGACTGGTTGAACAGCGGCCCCTGCAGCCCCAACGCGGCGTCGTTGCGGTCGTTACCGTTCTCGTTGTGCTCGCCGGTGCGCATGTGGGTGTGGAACCAGCGGCGCCCTTCGACGAAGCGCTGCATGTTCTGCATGCCGATGTGGTTGAACGGCTGCTGGAACATGAACGCCGAGTTGTCCGCGTAGTCGTACGAGATCGAACCGATGCCGCCCTGCAGCGCCGCCTCCGGCAGCGGCGCGTTCATCAGGCGCGGCTGCACGCCGTACCACGGCCGCAGGCCCTGGCCGACCACGTAGGTGACCTCGTTGGTGTAGTAGCGCTTGCCGCCGCTGTCGTTCACCGCCGCCATCGCGGCGGTGGTGGAGAAGAACGAGCTGGTGAACTCGATCGGATCGCCGACCTTCAGCGCGCGCGACGGCACGCTCACGCCGTTGGGGACCAGCACACCGTTGGCGTCCGCGGCGAGGCCGGTGTGGCCGGGGTAGGTGTCGAACACGACGCTGCAGCCGTCGTTCGCGCCGACGATCCCGGCGTAGCCGCTCGAGGGCCGCAGCAGCGCACCCTCCGGCGGCTTGGGCACGACCGGGCAGGCCGCGACGTCGTTCTGCCCCGCGCTGTAGGTCGAGTCGTCGAGCAGGTCGCCCGGGCTCATCCAGCCGAAGCCGGTCACGCCGGTGCTGTCGAAGCGGCGCACGAACGAATGGCCGCCGCCCTTCTGCGCCTGCTGGAAGTACTGGTTGACGATCAGTTTCGGCCGGGTCACGCCCGCGACCTGGCTGTTGTCGATGATCTCGACGCCCCAGGTGCGGTTCCTGAAGTAATTGGCGACGAAGTTCAGGTGCGCGCCCGGCCCCTTGTCGACCGGTTTGCCGGTGGCGTCGACGGTTTCGTTCGGCCCGTAGCCGATCTCGTTCCAGTCCTCGCCGCGTTCGCGCGCGTGGCGCGAACGCCCCACCATGCCGAAGCGCGTCACCAGCGTGCCGTCGGGCAGCGTGAACTGCACGCCCTCCAGCGGCGGCTTCCCGGCCGGCGTGGCGGCGAGTGCAGCGCCGTTGGCAGGGAACGGGATCGCGGACGCCGCGACGTTGCCGCCCAGCGTGTTGTCGCTGCCGGGCGACTTGAACGTCACCTCGAACAGCGAGAAGCCGTACTGCGTCGCGCGTTTCAAGCCGCTCATGCGCACATAGCGCACGTTGGCGTTGAGGTTGAGGAACTCCTCGGTGCCGCCCTTGCCGTCGGCGATGTAGCGCAGCTGGTACCAGGTGGTGCCGTCGTCGGACACCTGGATCGCGTACTCCTTGCCGTACGCGTTCTCCCACACCAGCTTCATCGAGCCGATCGCGGTCTTGGCGCCGAAATCGAACTGGATCCACGCGCTGTCGTCCTGCGTGCTCTCCCAGCGCGTGGTGGCGCTGCCGTCGATCGCCTTGGCCGCGGTGTTGCCGCCCTGCGCGGACGAGGAGGTGGCCGAGGCCGGCCGGATCGTGGCACCCGGCTGGCTCATGTCGACGCCGGAGGGCAGCTGCTGTTCCGGCGGCGCCGGTGGCGCGGACACGGGCGCGCCGGGGGTCGGCAGCGCGGGGGCGGGCGCCGGTGCCGGCGTCTCCAGCACCGGCTCGTCGACTCCTGGCGCGGCGGGGGCCGGCGCGGGCGCCGGGGTTGGTGCCGGCGCGGGCGCCGGGGCGGCACCGGTGGGATCTTGGGCCTTCTCGTTGCTGCCGCCGCAGGCGCTCAGGGCGGCGACGGCGAGCACGAGGGAACTCAGGGTCCAGCCGGTGCGTGACCGGGACCGGACCGCGGGGGCGGTCTGTCGCATGTCGAAAACTCCTCTGAGTGTTGTGGTCCCTGCCGCCGGTTTCGACCGCCGGCGCAGATGTTCAGCAATCCTCTCCGGGATGCCGACCTGTGCATGTATCGCGCAGGATCGATGCCAGGGCCGGCAGGGGCACGCGCGCGGCACGTCGTACGTGCCGCAGGCAGCCTCGTGACGCCCGGTGTGCCTGGGCTCGAAGGGACATCGCGGGCGCTGCCGCGCTCGGCCGCACGGACAGTTGCCGCCGCTTCCGATCGTTACAGGAGCGACGCGGCCGGATCACCCGCCAACGCTTCGCGTCGCCGCGCGACGCCTGGGCATGGGC
>JAHBZL010000031.1 GCA_019635485.1 Piscinibacter sp.
ATGGACCGAGGCTGGTCACGCGAGACGTTCGCGTTCGCGATCGCGGTGCAGAACCTCGCCTGGGGCGCGGCCGGACCGTTCGCCGGTGCGCTGGCGGACCGCTTCGGCGCCTTCAAGGTGCTGGTGGTCGGCAGCCTGCTGTACGCGCTCGGCCTGGTGCTGATGGGCCTGTCGACCTCCGGCCTGGCGTTCACCGGCAGCGCCGGCCTGCTGCTGGGCATGGCGCAGTCCGGCACCACGTACGCGGTCGTGTATGGCGTGATCGGGCGCAATGTCGCGCCGGAGCGGCGCAGCTGGGCGATGGGCGTGGCGGCGGCCGCCGGATCGTTCGGCCAGTTCCTGATGGTGCCGGTCGAGAACTGGCTGATCGGCGGCTTCGGCTGGCAGTCGGCGCTGTTCATGCTCGGCGTGCTGGCGCTGGCCATCGTGCCGCTCGCCTTCGGCATGAAGGAGCCGGCGCAGGCCGCGGCGCACGGTGCCCACCATCAGAGCATCGGCGCCGCGCTGCGCGAGGCGTTCGGCTACCGCAGCTTCCAGCTGCTGATGGCGGGTTACTTCGTCTGCGGCTTCCAGGTCGTCTTCATCGGCGTGCACATGCCGAGCTACCTGAAGGACCATGGCCTGTCGCCGAACGTCGCGACGACGGCGCTGGCGCTGATCGGCCTGTTCAACGTGATCGGCACCTATGCGGCCGGCACGCTGGGGGCGCGCCTGCAGAAGCGCCTCATCCTGGCGACCATCTACCTGCTGCGCTCGGTGGCGATCGTCGCCTTCCTGATGGCGCCGCTGACGCCCGCCAGCGTGTACGTGTTCTCCTCGGTGATGGGCGTGCTGTGGCTGTCGACCGTGCCGCCGACCAACGCGGTGATCGCGCAGATCTTCGGCGTGCAGTACCTGTCGATGCTCGGCGGCTTCGTGTTCCTGAGCCACCAGGTCGGCGGCTTCCTGGGCGTCTGGCTGGGCGGCAAGCTGTACGACAGCACTGGCAGCTACGACGTCGTCTGGTGGATTGCCGTGGCACTGGGCGTGTTCGCCGCGCTCGTCAACCTGCCTGTCAGGGAACGGGCGATCGAGCGCACGCCGCTCGCACCCGCCGCCGCGTGATGCGGGTACGCCGCCTGCTGGCCTGGGGCGCCGCCGCGGCGGTGCTGCTGGCGGTGTTCGCCGCCTACCTGCGGCCGGACATGGCGGTGACGCTGGCCAACCAGCTCTGGGCCTGCTTCCAGTGAATCCGGTCAGCGCTGGCCACGCGGGCCTCGCGCCCTCCCCCTGGGTGCAGCGCTGGTCGGCGCTGGTGGCGCCCGGCGCACAGGTGCTGGACCTGGCCTGCGGCAGCGGCCGGCATCTGCGCTGGTTCGCGCAGCGCGGCTGCCACGTGACCGGCGTGGACCGCGACGCGGCCGCACTGCAGGCCTCGCGCGAACTCGGCGAGTTGGTCACGGCGGATGTCGAGAACGGCCCCTGGCCGCTGCCCGGGCGCACGTTCGACGCGGTGGTCGTCACGAACTACCTGTGGCGGCCGCTGCTGCCGCACATCGTCGCCAGCGTCGCGCCGGGCGGCGTGCTGATCTACGAGACCTTCGCGGTCGGCAACGAGACTGTCGGCAAGCCGTCGAACCCGGATTTCCTGCTGCGGCCGGGTGAACTTCTGCGCGCCGCCGAGGGTCTGCGCATCGTCGCCTACGAGGACGGTTTCCTCGACGCGCCACCGCGCTTCGTGCAGCGCATCGCCGCGCTGCGGGAAAGCCCCGACGGCGAAGCGGCGCGCCATCCGCTGTAGCGGGAGGGCGGGCACGGCGGCCCGGCTAAAATCCGCCGATTGGCAAGGACCTTCCCATGAAACCCATTGTTGGCAGCATCGTCGCGCTGGTCACCCCGATGCACGACGACGGCCGCGTCGACTACGACGGCCTGCGCCGCCTGATCGACTGGCACGTGGCCGAGGGCACCGACTGCGTCGGTGTCGTCGGCACCACCGGCGAGTCGCCCACCGTCACGGTCGAGGAGCACTGCGAGGTCATCCGCGTCTCGGTCGAACACGCCAAGGGCCGCGTGCCGATCATGGCCGGCACCGGCGGCAACTCGACGGCCGAGGCGATCGAGCTGTCCCGCTACGCGAAGAAGGTCGGTGCGGACTGCACGCTGTCGGTCGTGCCGTACTACAACAAGCCGTCGCAGGAAGGCATCTACCGCCACTTCAGGGCGATCGCCGAGGCGGCGGACATCCCGATGGTGCTCTACAACGTGCCCGGCCGCACCGTCGCGGACATGCAGCACGACACGGTGCTGCGCCTCGCGCAGGTGCCCGGCATCGTCGGCATCAAGGAAGCCACCGGCAACATCGAGCGCGCGCAGTGGCTGATCAAGCAGGCGCCGAAGGGCTTCTCGATCTACTCCGGCGACGACGGCACCGCCGTCGCGCTGATGCTGCTCGGCGGGCACGGCAACGTCAGCGTCACGGCCAACGTCGCGCCGCGCCTGATGCACGAGCTGTGCAAGGCCGCCGTCGCCGGCCAGGCGCGCGACGCCGCGGCGCTGCAGTTGCGCCTGCTGGCCCTGCACCAGAGCCTGTTCTGCGAGCCCAGCCCCGCGCCGACCAAATGGGCGATGGCGCGCCTGGGCCTGATCGGCGGCGGCCTGCGCCTGCCGATCGTGCCGCTGTCCACCGCGGGCCAGGAGAAGGTCGAACGCGCGCTGCGCGACGCCGGGCTGCTGTGAGGGCCGCGCGTCCCGACCGCCCCGCGAAGCCCCCGGCCCGCGCCCGCCACCCCTGACCCCGCCCCTCCGCGCGCGCTTTCCGCTGCGCGCGCGGCATCCGGAGAAGCTTCCCGTGACCCGTCCCGTCATCTCCCCCCTGTTGCGCATCACGCTGCTGGCCGCTGCGGCCTCGTTGGCGGCCTGTTCGTCGGTCGAGAACATGCTCGCCGGCGAGAAGATCGATTACCGCAACGGCGGCACCAAGGCGCCCAGCCTGGACGTTCCGCCCGACCTGACGCAGCTGACCCGCGAGGGCCGCTACCAGCAGTACGGCGCGCCCGTCAGCGCGGCGGCGTTCCAGGCCGGCGCCTCCGCGCCGATCGGCGTGCAGAGCAGCACCACGGTGGCGCCGGCGCAGCTCGGTGAGGTGCGCATCGAGCGCCAGGGCAACCAGCGCTGGCTGGTCGCGCCGATGACGCCGGAACAGCTCTGGCCGCGCCTGCAGACCTTCTGGAAGGACAACGGCTTCTCGCTCGTGGTCGACCAGCCCGCCGTCGGCGTGATGGAGACCGAGTGGAACGAGAACCGCGCCAAGCTGCCGAAGGACGTGATTCGCGCCACGCTCGGACGCGTGATCGACTTCCTGTACTCGACCAGCGAGCGCGACAAGTTCCGCACCCGCGTCGAGCGCACCGGCGACGGCGTCAGCGAGATCTACATCTCGCACCGTGGCATGGAAGAGGTCTACAGCAGCCAGCAGAAGGACTCGACGGTCTGGCAGCCGCGCCCGGCGGACCCGCAGCTCGAAGCCGAGTTCCTGGCCCGCCTGATGACGCGCCTGGGCGTCAAGGAAGAGACGGCCCGGGCCGCGGTCGCAACCACCGCCCCCGCGGTCGTGCGCGCCCGCGTGCTGGACGGCCAGCCCGGTGCCGCGCTGCAGGTGGACGACGCGTTCGACCGCGCCTGGCGGCGGGTCGGCCTCGCGCTCGACCGCAGCGGCTTCACCGTCGAGGACCGCGACCGTGCCCAGGGGCTGTACTTCGTGCGCTACGTCGACCCGACCCGCCCGAAGTCCGAAGAGGGTTTCATCGCGCGCCTGTTCGGCCGCAACGACCAGGTGTCCGCGCCGGTGCGCTACCGCATCTCGGTCAAGGGCGACGGCGACCGCAGTACCGTGGCCGTGCTGAACACCCAGGGCGCGCCGGAAAGCGGCGAAGCCGGCAAGCGCATCGTCAAGCTGCTGGTCGAAGACCTGAAGTAGCCGGTCGTCGCGCGGGCCGGCATGCGGTTCTGCAGCCTGGGCAGCGGCAGCGGCGGCAACGCCACCGTCGTCGAGGCGGGCCGCAGCCGCGTGCTGATCGACTGCGGCTTCTCGCTGCGCGAGCTGGACAGCCGCCTCGCCCGCGCGGGCCTGGCCGCCGCGGATCTCGCCGCGGTGTTCGTGACGCACGAGCACGGCGATCACATCGGCTGCGCGACGGCGCTCGCCAAGCGCCAAGGCTTGGCACTGTGGATGAGCCGCGGCACCTGGCGCGCGATCGGCGCGCCGGAGTTGCCGGGGCTGCTGCGCTTCGCCCGCGACGGCGAGGCGATCCCGGTCGGCGATCTGGAACTGCAGCCGTTCACCGTGCCGCACGACGCGCAGGAACCGCTGCAGCTCAGCTGCAGCGACGGCGCGTCGCGGCTGGGCGTGCTGACCGACGTCGGCTCCGCGACGCCGCACCTGCTCGCGCAGCTGCAGCGCTGCCAGGCCCTGCTGCTCGAATGCAACCATGACACGGCCCTGCTGGCCGCGTCGCGCTATCCGCCGTCGCTGAAGGCGCGCATCGGCGGGAAGTTCGGCCATCTGTCGAACGACGGCGCGGCCGCGATCCTGGCCGGGTGCCTGCACGGCGGGCTGAAGCACCTCGTCGCGGCGCACCTGAGCGAGCAGAACAACCGGCCCGAGCTGGCACGCCAGGCACTCGCCGCTGCCTGCGGCGGTGCGGCCGGCGACATCGTCGTTGCCGACCCGCTGCGCGGCTTCGACTGGCTCGAGCTCCGCTGACACCCGCAAGGAAAAAGGCCGCCTCGCGGCGGCCTTTTCGTGGCAGACCCGAGGTCTGCGGCGATCACTTCTTGACCGCGTCGGCGGCCTTGTTCGCCGCGTCCTTGACGGCGTCGGCAGCGGTCGCGGCAGCGGCCGAGGCGGCGTCGGCGGTCGCGGCAGCGGCCTGCGAAGCGGCACCGGCGACGGCGGCTGCAGCGGCTTCGGCGCCCGAGGCGGCCGAGTCCATCGCGGCCGAGGCGGCCTCAGCCATCGGTGCAGCGGCCGGCGCGGCCGGAGCAGCAGCGGGCGCGGCCTCTTCCTTCTTGCCGCAGGCCGCCAGAGCGACGGCGGCCACCAGGGAAGCCAGCAGAACAGTCTTCTTCATGCTTGTGTCCTCGAATCAAAGAGTCGAACAATCGTGCAATTGTGGGAACCCTCCGATCAGACAGAGGCCCAACCCCGGGGCGCCGGGGGGTCGCCTGCATTGTGCGACCCCTCTTGGTGCCCAGCCTTCAAGTATAGCCCGCCTAAGGGTCATCCCTAGAGTCCCAGGGTCGTCGCGGGGAAGCCCTCCTCCGACCGTTGCAAAACCGCGTCAACCTCTTCGCGCCAAAGCAGCGCGTCGCGTACCTCATCGGTCGCCACGCCGCGGTACTGGACGACATCGAACAGCCGCACCGAGGTCAGGCCGGGCGCGAGCAGCAGCGTCGGCATCTGCCCGGCTTCCAGTTCATTGTTGGTGCGGCAATGCACCACGTGCGCCCACTGGCGGCGCCACTCCACCCAGCGCGCGTGCCGCCGGACGACCTCGTCGAAATGGCGCGCGACGACAGTGAGTCGCCGGTGCGCGGAGGCCCACTGCGTCAGGTGCTCGACCACGGCGCGCTCGTTCAGCGGCCAGTCGGCGAAGTCGCTGTCGACGATCCAGATCTCGCGGCAGCCCTTGGCGGCCGCCTCGCCGAAGGCCGCGCGCAAGGCGTCGTGGAACGCGCTGCGCGACTCGATGACCAGCCGGTGCGTCTCGCTCATCGCTGTTCTCCAGGGTCGGTGTCCGCCGATTGTCCGTGCAGCCAGCCGGCCGCCGCCCAGTCGTCGACGAGCGCACGCGCCCCGCGGCTGAGCTGGCGCAGCGCGCCGGCATCCAGCGCGCGCCGGTCGGCCAGCGTGCGCATCAGCGCCGCATCGCGGCCGGCGGCGCGAAACGATTCGCCGTTCACGAACACGTGCCGTTCGTCGTAGAGCATGCGCGTGCGCCGGTCCAGTCTGAGCCCCTGCCCGGCGGCGGGCGGCGACCCCGGTTCGAACCAGACGCCCGGCTTGGGTTCGCTGAGCAGTTCGCCGAGTGCCGCATCGATCGACGGGCGTGCGGCGAGCCAGCGCTGCAACGCCTCCTGAGCAAAGGTATGCAGCCCGGCAGGCAATTGCGCGGGCCGCTCCGTCGCCGCCTGCCCGGGGTCGCGGTACAGCGGGTCGCCGTCCGCACGTTCGGTGGCGTCCAGCAGCTGCTGCAGCAGCCCCTGTGCGATTTCGTCGCGCGCCGGCGCGCGAAAGCCGATCGAGCAGGTGAGGCATTCGCCCTCCGCGATGCCGTCGTGCGCCCAGCGTGGCGGCAGGTACAGCATGTCGCCGGCCTCGAGCAGCCACTCCCGCTCCGCGATGAAGTTGGTCAGGATCTTCAGCGGCACGCCCGCCTGGAGCTCCGGCTGTGCGAGGCGACCGATGCGCCAGCGCCGCCGCCCCTGCAATTGCAGCAGGAACACGTCGTAGGAGTCGAAGTGCGGTCCGACGCCGCCGCCGTCGCTGGCGTAGGACACCATCACGTCGTCCAGCCGGGCATCCGGCACGAAGCGGAAGCGCTGCATCAGCGCGTGCGCGGCCTCCAGGTGCAGGTCCAGCCCCTGCACCAGCAGCGTCCAGCGCGGCTGCGCGAGCGGCGGCAGCGCGCGCCGCGCGAACGGGCCGTGGCGCAGCGACCATCCCTGCGCATCGTGCCGGATCAGGCGCGACTCGACGTCGTCGCGCGCGGCCAGCGCGAACAGCTGCGCGCGCTCGACGACCCCCGCCGGAAGATCGACGGCACCGCGCACCAGCAGCGGCTTCTTCTGCCAATGCCGGCGCATGAAGGCCGCGGGCGAGAGCCCGCCCAGCAAGGGCGTGGGCCGGTCGATCGTGCGCGTCGTCATGGGGCGCGATTGTGCGATCATCCCGCGATGCTCATCACCGCCCCCTGTGTCGTCAGCCTCACCTGGCGCCTGCGCGACGCGCAGGGCGAACTGATCGACGAATTGGCCGAGCCGGTCGAATTCTTCTACGGTGGGGAAGACCTGCTGGCCAAGGTCGAGGAGGCCCTGCTCGACCAGGAGACCGGCTTCGCGGCCGACCTGCACCTGGAACCCGAGCACGCGTTCGGGGAGTACGACCCGTCGCTGGTCTTCTTCGAGGCGCGCCAGATCTTTCCGCCGAACGTCGAGCCCGGCATGCAGTTCGACGGGCCGCCCGAGGGCGCGGTCACACCGGACATGCCGCGCGAGGCGGTCTACACCGTCACCGAGGTCTACCCGGAGCATGTCGTGCTGGACGGCAACCACCCGCTGGCGGGCATCGCGCTGCGCCTGGACCTGCAGGTGCGCGACGTGCGCGAGGCCACCGAAGAGGAGATCGAGGCCGGCAGCGTCGGCGCGCCGGTGCTGCAGGTGCTCGGCGGCACGCCGCCGGACACACCGTTGCACTGACGAGCGTCAGTGCTTGCCGGTGGAGCCGAAGCCGCCCTCGCCGCGCGTGGAGGCGCCGAACTCGTCGACGCGGCGGAATCCCGCCTGCACCACCGGCACGATGACCAGCTGGGCGATGCGTTCCAGCGGCTGCACCGTGAACGCCGCAGCGCCGCGGTTCCAGCAGCTCACCATCAGCGGCCCCTGGTAGTCCGAATCGATCAGGCCGACCAGGTTGCCCAGCACGATGCCGTGTTTGTGCCCGAGCCCCGAGCGCGGCAGGATCATCGCGGCCAGTCCCGGGTCGCCGATGTGGATCGCGAGCCCGGTGGGAATCAGCTGCGCCTGCCCGGGCTCCAGCACCAGCGGCGCGTCGAGGCAGGCCCGCAGGTCCAGCCCGGCGCTTCCCGGCGTGGCGTAGTGGGGCAGTTGCTCGGCCATGCGCGGGTCGAGCACTTTCACGTCAATGGTCGTCATGCGTTGGCGGCGGCGAGGCGGTCGGCGATCTCGCGCACCAGCGCGCGCGCGAGGCTGAGCTTGTCGGCGCGCGGCAGCTCGCGGTGCCCCTGTGCATCCACGAGCGTCAGCGCGTTGTCGTCCTGACCGAAGGTGGCCGGCCCGAGGTTGCCGACGACCAGCGGCACCTGCTTGCGCTCGAGCTTCTCGCGCGCGTGCTTGAGCAGGTCGTGGCTTTCGGCCGCGAAGCCGACGCAGTAAGGTCGGTCGGGCAGGCGTGCGACGGCCGCCAGGATGTCCGCGTTCTCGGTGAGCTCGAAGGTCGGCGCGACCTTGTGGCCGTCCTTCTTGATCTTCTGATCCGACAGCCGGGCCGGGCGCCAGTCGGCCACCGCAGCGGTCGCGACGAACACATCGTGCGCCGCCGCCGCGGGCAGCACCGCATCGTGCATCTGCTGCGCGGTGCGCACGTCGATGCGCTGCACGCCGCGCGGCGTGTCCAGATGCACCGGGCCGGCGACCAGCGTGACCTGTGCACCCGCCTCCGCGGCGGCCCGCGCGATCGCGAAGCCCATCTTGCCGCTGGACAGGTTGGTGATGCCGCGCACCGGGTCGATCGGCTCGAAGGTCGGCCCGGCCGTGATCAGCACCCGCCTGCCTTGCAGCACCTTGGGCTGGAAGAATGCCACCACCTCGTCGAGCAGATCCGCCGCCTCGAGCATGCGGCCGTCGCCGATCTCGCCGCAGGCCTGGTCGCCGCGGGCCGGCCCGAGGATCGTCGCGCCGTCGGCACGCAGCTGCGCCACGTTGCGCTGCGTGGCCGGGTGCGCCCACATCTCGCGATTCATCGCCGGCGCGAGCAGCAGCGGACAGCGTTCGATCGGCCGCGCCAGGCACAGCAAGCTCAGCAGTTCGTCGGCACGGCCCTGCGCGAGCCTGGCCATCATGTCGGCACTCGCCGGCGCCACCAGCACCGCATCGGCCTCGCGGGTCAGGTTGATGTGCGCCATGTTGTTGGGTTCGCGTGCGTCCCACTGGCTCGTGATCACCGGGCGGTTCGAGAGCGCCTGCATCGTCACCGCAGTGATGAACTGCTCGGCGGCCTCGGTCATCACCACCTGCACGCCGGCCCCGGCCTTCACCAGCAGCCGCGTCAGCTCGGCGATCTTGTAGCAGGCGATGCCGCCGGACAGGCCGAGCACGAGGCGCCGCCCCGCCAGCGAGGAGGCCGAGTCGATCGGCAAGGCGGGAGTGCGGTCGGGTGGCGTCATGGCGGCCGGGATTATCGGCCAAGGCCGTCGCGCTCGCCGACGCCGCCTTCGGGTGGGGGGCGTTTCGTAAGGATTCGTCCAAATGCATCGACAAAGCGCCGCCGGCGGGCGCAAGATGCCCCGTCGCGCACCGAACGGACACCCCCGATGCAGACACCCCGCTTCCTCCAGCGCCACCTCGCCGACGCGCAGCACGAACGCGACGCCGCCGGTGCGGCGCTGCGCGAGACACCCGCGCGCATCGCGCCCAAGTGGTTCTACGACCGGCTCGGCTCGAAGCTGTTCGAAGCGATCACCGAACTCCCGGAGTACTACCCGACACGCACCGAGGCCGCCGTCTTCGCCCAGCACGGCAGCGCCATCGCCGCGGCCATCGGCGCGGTCGGCACGCTCGTCGATCTCGGCGCCGGCAACTGCGCGAAGGCGGCGCGGCTGTTCCCGCTGCTCGAGCCGCGGCGCTATGTCGCGGTCGATGTCTCGGTCGAGTTCCTGCGCGAGTCGCTGCGCCGCATCGCCCAGGAGCACCCGCGCATCGAGACGATCGGGCTGGGCATCGACTTTTCCGCCACCCTCGATCTGCCGGCCGAGCTGATCGCCGGGCGGCCGATCTTCTTCTACCCCGGCTCCAGCATCGGCAACTTCACGCCCGCGGAGGCGCTCGCCTTCCTGCAGCGCGTGCACGAACGCGCCGGCGGCGGCGGCCTGCTGATCGGCGTGGACCTGCACAAGCCGGCGGCGCGCCTGGAACCGGCGTACGACGATGCGCTCGGCGTCACCGCAGCCTTCAACCTCAATGCGCTGCGGCACCTGAACGCGATGATCGGCACCGACTTCGTGCCGGGCGACTGGCGCCATGTCGCCCGCTTCGACACCGAGGCCTCGCGCATCGAGATGCACCTCGAGGCGCGCCACGCGGTGCTGGTGCAGTGGCCACAGGGCCGGCGCGCCTTCCGCGCCGGCGAGCGCATCCTGACCGAGTACTCGTACAAGTACCGCCCCGAGCAGTTCGCGGCGCTGCTGAGCGAGGCCGGATTCTCGACCCCGACCTGCTGGACCGATCCGGCCGGAGACTTCGCGGTGTACTGGGCGCCGGGCTGAGTGCGGGCATCGCCGGCGGCGCCGGCGTCCTGGGCTACAGTCCGCACCCTGATGACGACTGCCGCCTCCGCCGCCACCGCGGCTTCCGCTGCCGCTTCGGCGCCGTTGTGGACGCTGGACGGACTACGCGCGGCCGACCCGGTGCTCGGCATCGCGGTGCTGATGCTGATCGCGATCCTGCTGGCCGAGGCGCTGCATCGCGCCTGGCGCATTCCGCGGGTCTGCGGCCACATGCTGACCGGGGCCATCGCCGGCCCGGTGATGCTGCGCCTGCTCGATGGCCTCGAACTCGACCCGTGGAAGCCGGTGATCGACCTGGCGATCGGCGCGCTGCTGTTCGAGCTCGGCGCACGCATCCGCCCGCGCTGGCTGATCGACAACCCCTGGCTCGCGCTGAGCTGCGTGCTGCAGTCGCTGCTGGCCGGCGTGCTGGTGGCCGGCGCGCTGGCGCTGCTGGGCGCGCCGCCGCTGACCGCCGCGGTGGCCGGCACGGTGGCGCTGGCCAGCTCGCCGGTGATCGTGCTGGCGGTCGCGCACGAGACCCGCGCCCGTGGCCAGGTCACCGAACGGCTGCTGCTGATGACGGCGGTCAACGCAGTGATCGCCGTGGTCGGCCTGAAGGTCGTGCGCATCGTGCTCGCGTCGGAGAGCGGCGCGCTCGGCGAGGAGTTCGTCGGCGCGCTGATCAGCGCGCTGCGGGTCATCAGCGGCTCGTTCCTGCTCGGCGTGGCCTGCGGCTTCACGCTCGATCGCCTCAGCCCGCTGGTGCGCGGCACGCCGGCGATGCCGGTGCTGCAGATCGCGCTGGTGATCATCGCCAGCATGCTCGCGGCGCAATGGACGCTGTCGCCGCTGCTGGCGCTGCTGGTCGCCGGCATGACCGCGCGCGCCCGGATGAAACACGGCCTGACCGTCGAGCCGCACCTCGGCTCGGCCGGTGCCGTGCTGACGGTGTTGCTGTTCATCTGCCTCGGCCTGCTGTGCACCGTCGACGGACTGCTTTCGCTGTGGCCCTGGGTGCTCGCGATCGTGCTCGCTCGGCTGGCCGGCACGGGGCTCGCGATCGGCGCGCTGGCGCGCGTCAGCGGCCTGGGCTGGCGCCAGGCGGCCGCGCTTGCGCTCGCGCTGCAGCCGATGAGCAGCCTGGCCGTGCTGCTGGCGGCCGATACCTTCGCGTGGAGCAGCCAGCTGCCGGGCGCGCACACGCCCACCGTGCAGGCGTTGCTGCTGGCGGTCACGCTGATGCAGGTCAGCGGCCCTATCTGGACGCAGCTGTCGCTGCGCCACCTGGCGCGCGAAGCCGCCTGAGGAACGCCCATGCCGCTGCAGGACTTCACCCCCTCGCAGGCGCTGACGCTGGGCGTCGAGCTCGAGCTGCAACTCGTCAGCACGCATGACTTCGACCTCGCGCCGCAGGCCGAGGACCTGCTGCGCGTGCTGAAGAACCACAGCGGCGACTGGGACGTGAAGCCGGAGATCACGCGCAGCATGATCGAGATCGGCACCTCGATCCAGCGCCAGCACGGCAGCCTCGTCGCGGAGCTGCGCGACCTGCGCGGCCAGCTGGCGCGCGCCGCGCGCAAGCTGAACATCGGCATTGCGGGCGGCGGCACCCATGCCTACCAGCACTGGAGCCAGCAGCAGATCTTTCCCGGCGAGCGGTTCCACTACATCAGCGAGCTGTACGGCTACCTGGCCAAGCAGTTCACCGTGTTCGGCCAGCACGTGCACGTCGGCTGCGAGGACGGCGACCGCGCGCTCTGGCTGCTGCATTCGCTGTCGCGCTACGTGCCGCACTTCATCGCGCTGTCGGCCTCGTCGCCGTACGTCCAGGGCGTCGACACCGGCTTCGACTCGGCGCGCCTGAACTCGGTGTTCGCGTTCCCGCTGTCCGGCCGCGCGCCGTTCTGCCTGTCGTGGGAGGAGTTCGGCCGCTTCTTCGACAAGATGACCAGCACCGGCGTCGTGCAGTCGATGAAGGACTTCTACTGGGACATCCGGCCCAAGCCCGAGTTCGGCACGATCGAGCTGCGGGTCTGCGACACGCCGCTGACGGTCGAGAAGGCGGCCGCGCTCGCCTGTTACCTGCAGTGCATCTGCCGCTACCTGCGCGAGCAGAAGCCGTTCGAGCCGGCCGAGGACGACTACCTCGTCTACAACTTCAACCGCTTCCAGGCCTGCCGCTTCGGCCTGGACGGCGAGATCGTCGACCCGAAGACGAAGGAGCGCCACAAGCTGCGCGACGACATCCTGCGCACGCTGGCGCGCGTCGACGAGCATGCGCTGGACCTGCAGGCGCTGGACGCCAGCAACCTGATCCGCGAGAGCCTGTTCGCCGGCAACGACGCCGGCTGGCTGCGCACGCTGCACCACGAGGGCGAGCCGCTGTCCGGCGTCGTCGAGGCGGCAGCACGGCGCTGGATGGGCATGGAGCCCGCCGAGCCGCGCTGAGCCCGCGTCCCCGGTTCAGTCGCTGGGCCGCTCGACCGGCCGCACCGCGAGGTAGATCGCCTGGGTCGCACCGGGGCGCAGCAGCCTGAGCGTGATCTCGCGCCCGATGCGGTCCGCATCCAGCAGCTGGTGCAGCGCGTCGACCGAGGCGATGTCGCGCCCGTCGGCCCCGAGCAGGAGGTCGCCGACGCGCAGCCCCGCCCGCTCGGCCGGGCTGC
Organism: Piscinibacter sp.; assembly: GCA_019635485.1. Taxonomy (GTDB): domain Bacteria; phylum Pseudomonadota; class Gammaproteobacteria; order Burkholderiales; family Burkholderiaceae_C; genus Piscinibacter. Next base: position 12,932 of record JAHBZL010000031.1, read on the forward strand.
CCGGCTCCAGCGTGGCGATGCGCACCGCGCTGGCCTGCGTCAGGCCCAGCGCGACCACGATGCGCCGGTCCAGTGCCAGGGTGCTGCCACCCACGCCGAGGTGGGCGCGGCGCACGCGGCCGTGCTGCATCAGCTGCGGGATCACCCAGGCCGCGATGTCGATGGCCACCGCGAAACTGATCGACTGCGCGCCGCGGATGATGGCCGTGTTGACGCCGATCACCTGTCCGGACGAGTCGAGCAGCGGGCCGCCCGAGTTGCCCGGGTTCAGCGCCGCGTCGGTCTGGACCACGTCCGGGATCAGCCGGCCGTTGCTGGCGCGCATGCTGCGGCCGAGCGCACTGACGATGCCCGCAGTGACGGTGTGCTCGAAACCGAGCGGATTGCCGATCGCGATCGCGATCTGCCCGCGCTGCAGGCCGGTCGAACGCCCCAGCGTCGCATGCAGCGACGCAGAGCCGGGCGGGCTGTCCAGGCGCAGCACCGCAAGATCGGTGTCCGGATCGTCACCGACCCAGCGCGCCGTGCGTTCGCTGCCATCGCTGAACGCGGCGCGCCAGCGCAGCCGGTCCGGCCGCGACGCGCCACCGGCGCGCACGACGTGCGAGTTGGTCAGCAGGTAGCCGTCGGGCGTGAAGCGGAAGCCCGATCCGCTGCCGGAGCGGCCCTCGGCGTCGACCCGCACGGCCGCGACGGCCGGACCGACGCGCTCGACCACCTCGACGATCCGCGCCGAGTAGGCATCGAGCAGGAACGCATCGTGGGCACCCATGGAATCCTTCCGACAGGCCCGAAGGTGGTGGGCGGGTGGTGCGAATTCAAGCGCCCGGCGTCGCGGGCACGGCGGGAAGCTGCGGCGGGTCCGGGTGCAGCCGCGCCATCGCATAGACGTCGGCGTAGCGGCCGTGCCGCAGCGCATAGCCGCGGTGGGTGCCCTCGATCACGAAGCCGAACTTGCGGTACAGCGCGATGGCCGGCTCGTTGTCCGTGTAGACGGTGAGCTCCAGGCGCAGCACGCCGGCCCAGTGGTCGGCGTAGTCGCAGATCGCGGCCATCAGCGCGCTGCCGACGCCGCGGCCCTGGAACTCGCGCGCCACCGAGATGCCCAGGTGCATCACGTGGCGGCGGCGCAGCGCGGTCCCGGCCGGGTGCACGCCGGCCGAGCCGACCACCTCGCCGTGCAGCTCGGCGGAGAGCATCAGGTCCTGGCGCTCCGGCTTGCACAGGTCCGCCAGGCGCGCCGCCCAGAGCTCCTCGCTGGGCATCGGCAGCTGCATCAGCCCGGCGTACACGGCCGGGTCGGCCATCAGCCGCGCGTAGGCGGCGGCGTCCCTCGGGCTGGCGCGACGAACCGTGATCGTCATCGCCCGCCTCGCTTCAGACGCGTTCGGCCACCCAGCCGCGCACCGAGTCCAATGCGCCGGCCAGCTTGCTCGCGTCCGTTCCGCCGGCCATCGCCATGTCCGCCTTGCCGCCGCCCTTGCCGCCGACCTGCTGGGCGACGAAGTTGACCAGCTCGCCGGCCTTGACCTTGCCGGTGCTGTCGCTCGTCACGCCGGCGGCCAGCTGCACCTTGCCGCCCTCGACCGTGGCAAGCACGATCGCAGCGGTCTTCAGCTTGTCCTTCAGCTTGTCCAGCGTCTCGCGCAGCGTCTTCGCGTCGGCGCCGTCCAGGCGCGCCGCGAGCACCTTCAGGCCCTTGACGTCGACCGCCCGGCCCAGCAGCTCGTCGCCCTGTGCCGAGGCCAGCTTGCCCTTCAGCGCGGCCAGCTCCTTCTCGAGCGCGCGCACCTGGTCGAGCACCTGCACCAGCCGCGCCGGCACCTCGGCCGGCGCCGCCTTCAGCGTGCCGGCGATGCGGTTCACCGTGCCCTCCAGCGACTGCAGGTAGGCCAGTGCGTTCTCGCCGGTGACCGCCTCGACGCGCCGCACGCCGGCCGCGACGCCGCTCTCGGCCACGATCTTGAACAGGCCGATGTCGCCGGTGCGCTGCACGTGCGTGCCGCCGCACAGCTCGCGGCTGCTGCCGATGTCCAGCACCCGCACCTCGTCGCCATACTTCTCGCCGAACAGCATCACCGCGCCGAGCTTCTGCGCCTCGTCCATCGGCACGACACGCGCCAGCGTCGCCGCGTTCGCCAGGATCTCGGCATTGACGATCGCCTCGACCTTGGCGATCTCGGCCTCGCTGACCGGCGCGTGGTGCGCGAAGTCGAAGCGCGTGCGCTCGGCGTTGACCAGCGAGCCTTTCTGCTGCACATACCCGCCGAGCACCTCGCGCAGCGCCTTGTGCATCAGGTGCGTGACGCTGTGGTTGCGCATCGTTCGGGCGCGCTGCAGCGCGTCGACGCGGGCGACGAACACGTCGCCGATCTCGACTTCGCCCTCGACGACGCGCCCGGCGTGGCCGTGCACCGCGGCCTGCACCTTGATCGTGTCCTCGACCAGCACGCGCGCACGCGTGTTGCGCAGTTCGCCGCTGTCACCCACCTGGCCGCCGCTCTCGGCATAGAACGGCGTGTGATCGAGCACGATCACCACGTCGTCGCCGGCACGCGCCTTCGTCACCGGCGTCCCGTCGACATACAGCGCGGTCACCTTGCTGTGTTCGCACACCAGGTGCTCGTAGCCGTGGAAGGCGGTGGGCGCACCGTCGTACTCCAGGCCGGCGGCCATCTTGAACTTGGCCGCGGCACGCGCCTGCTCGCGCTGGCGGTTCATCGCCGCCTCGAAGCCGGCCGAATCGACCGTCACGCCGCGCTCGCGGCAGACGTCGGCGGTCAGGTCGAGCGGGAAGCCGTAGGTGTCGTGCAGCTTGAAGGCGGTCTCGCCGTCGATCGACTTCGCCCCGCCGGCCAGCGCGGCTTCCAGGATCTCCATGCCGTTGGCGATGGTCTGGAAGAAGCGCTCCTCCTCCTGCTTCAGCACCTCGGTGACGCGCAGCTTCTCGCGCCGCAGCTCGGGGTAGGCCTCGCCCATCTCCTCGACCAGCGGCGCCACCAGCGCGTGGAAGAAGGGCTTGCGCGCGCCGAGCTTGTAGCCGTGCCGGATGGCGCGCCTCGCGATGCGGCGCAGCACGTAGCCGCGCCCCTCGTTGCCTGGGATCACGCCGTCGGTCACCGTGAAGGTGCAGGCGCGGATGTGGTCGGCGATCACCTTCAGCGAGGGCGAATCCTTGTCGCAGTCCTTGGCGCCCGCCGCGTCGACCGCCTGCTTGGCCGCGGCCAGCAGGTTCACGAACAGGTCGATCTCGTAGTTCGAGTGCACGTGCTGCAGCACCGCGGTGATGCGCTCCAGGCCCATGCCGGTGTCCACGCTCGGCTTGGGCAGCTTGTGCATCACCCCCGCCTCGTCGCGGTTGAACTGCATGAACACGTTGTTCCAGATCTCGATGTAGCGGTCGCCGTCCTCTTCGGGCGAGCCCGGCGGGCCGCCGGGGATCTCCGGGCCGTGGTCGTAGAAGATCTCGGTGCACGGGCCGCACGGGCCGGTGTCGCCCATCATCCAGAAGTTGTCCGAGGCGTAGCGCGCGCCCTTGTTGTCGCCGATGCGCACGATGCGCTCGGCCGGCACGCCCACCGTCTGGTTCCAGATCTCGTAGGCCTCGTCGTCCTCGGCGTAGACGGTCACCCAGAGCTTGTCCTTGGGCAGCTGGAACTCCCCGGTCAGCAGCTCCCAGGCATAGACGATCGCGTCGCGCTTGAAGTAGTCGCCGAAGCTGAAGTTGCCCAGCATCTCGAAGAACGTGTGGTGCCGCGCCGTGTAGCCCACGTTCTCGAGGTCGTTGTGCTTGCCGCCGGCGCGGATGCACTTCTGCGCCGTCGTCGCCCTGGAGTACGGCCGCTTGTCGAAGCCGAGGAACACGTCCTTGAACTGGTTCATCCCGGCGTTCGTGAACAGCAGCGTCGGGTCGTCGCCCGGGATCACGGGGCTGGAGGGCACGATGGCGTGGCCCTTGCCCTCGAAGAACTTGAGGAATGCTTGGCGGATCTCGGCAGCTTTCATCCGGTGCTCGGGTGGTTCTTCGATGGGATGCCGAACCGCACTCCCAAGTGCTTGATTCAGCGGAACTTTCGATTATATGAATGCGACCCGGACGATTCAGCCCGAGGCCTGCTGAGCGATCTGCTGCGCCAGCACCTGCCAGAGCCGCTCGTCCTGGCTGAACGCGACGTTGAAGCGCAGCCAGCCGGTGGTGCGCGGCTGCACCAGGAACAGGTGTCCGGGGCCCAGCATGACGCCGTCGCCCGCGACCTGGCGCGACAACTCGGCGGCGTCGGTCAGGTCGGGATGGCGGGCCCACAGGTACAGGCCGGCCTTGGGTTCGCCGAACAGCTCGAACCCCAGCGCCACGAGACGCTGCGAGACCTGCCCGTGTGCGTCGGCGAGCCGCTCGCGCAGGGACTTCAGGTGCTTGCGCCAGCGGCCTTCGGTGAGTGCGCCGAAGGCGATGCGTTCGGTGATGTCCGACGAGGTCAGGCCGGACACCATCTTGAGCTGCGTCAGTTCCTCGACCAGGCCCGGCGCCGCAGCGACGAAGCCGACGCGCAGGTTGGGCGAGATCGTCTTCGAGAAGCTGCCGATGTGCACGACGCGGCGCAACTGGTCCAGGCTCGCCAGCGAGGGCCGCTGCTGCGGGTCCATGTCGGCGTACAGGTCGTTCTCGACGAGTGTCAACCCATTCGCTTCGGCGATCTGCAGCACGCGGTACAGCTGCGCGATCGGCGTCACCGAGCCGGTCGGGCTCTGCAGGCGCGGCTGGGTGAAGAACACGCTCGGGCGGTGCTCGGCGATCAAGGCCTCCAGCGCCGCGGTGTCGTAGCCCTGCGGCGTGCGCGGCACACCGACCAGCTTCGCGCCCAGGTAGCGCAGCATGTACATCTGGTTCGGGTAGCCGGGATCGTCGACCAGCACCGCGTCGCCCGGCTTCACCAGGCGCCGGGCCGCCAGGTCCAGGGCCTGGCTGGAACCCTGCGTCAGCAGCACGTTTTCGGCCGTGGCCGCGATCTGCTGCTCGGCCAGCGTCTCGGCGATCAGCGCGCGCAACGCCATGTGCCCGTGTGGCGAGCCGTAGCCGCCCAGTTCGGCGCCGTCGGTCGCGAGCTGGCGCAGGCTGCGCCGCACACCGTCCTCGAACAGCCAGTCGTGCGGCAGCCAGCCGCAGCCGGCCTTGATCGGCAGACTGCGGCTCTCGAAGATCTGCTTCAGGTACCAGCGGGCATCGAAGTTGAGGTCGGCCGTGGCCGGCTCGCCGGGCGCCGGGGCATCGCCCGGCCGCCGCTTGACGAAGAACCCGGCGTTTGCGCGCGAGACCAGCCAGCCTTGCGCCACCAGCCGGTCGTAGGCCTCGACCACGGTGAACACGCTGACACCGTGCGCCGCCGCGAAGGCGCGGATCGACGGCAGCTTGGCGCCGGACTGCAGCGACCGGTCGCCGATCATCCGGCGCAGGCCGTCGACGATCTGGCTGACCAGCGGGATGCTCGATTCGGGCTTGAGGATCAGCATGTTCGACGCCCCGGGCGCACACTCGGTGCGTCTGCGGCCCCGATCGGCGCACCGCGCACCGACATGGTCTCTGCCCTCCCGCCGGGGGGTTCGCCGCGCTCCATCCTAGGGCTTTCCTGTACAGGTCCGGCCGCCTGCACAGTGCAACGCGGCGCGATGATCGGTGTACATGGTAGCGTCCGCGTCTGGCGCCTAGAGTCCTGCCCGTCGTCACGCCGGAGAAGCTCATGCAGCGCGAAGCCCATCTCACCAATGCCGCCCTGATGGCACGCCGCCACGCCGCCGTGCCACGCGGCGTCGGCCAGGCGCACCAGATCTTCATCGCCCGCGCGAAGAACGCCGAGTTCTGGGACGTCGAAGGCAAGCGCTACATCGATTTCGCCGGCGGCATCGCCGTGCTCAACACCGGCCACCTGCACCCCGGCGTGACCGACGCGGTCAGGCAGCAGCTCGACCTGTACACGCACACCTGCTTCCAGGTCGTCGCCTACGAGCCCTACGTCGAATTGGCCGAGCGCCTGAACGCGCTGGCGCCCGGTAACTTCGCGAAGAAGACACTGTTCCTGACCACTGGCGCGGAGGCGGTCGAGAACGCCGTCAAGATCGCCCGCGCCCACACCGGCCGGCCCGGCATCGTCGCCTTCACCGGCGGCTACCACGGCCGCACGCTGATGACGCTGGGCATGACCGGCAAGGTCGCGCCGTACAAGACCGGCTTCGGCCCGTTCCCGGGCGAGGTCTTCCACGCGCTGTTCCCGAACCCGCTGCACGGCGTGAGCGTCGAGCGCGCGCTCGAGTCGGTCGAGACGATCTTCAAGAACGACATCGAGGCAAGCCGCGTCGCGGCCTTCATCGTCGAGCCGGTGCAGGGCGAAGGCGGCTTCTACGTCGCGCCGGACGAATTCATCGTCGGGCTCAAGGCCCTGGCCGACAAACACGGCATCCTGCTGATCGCCGACGAGGTGCAGACCGGCGCCGGCCGCACCGGCACCTGGTTCGCCAGCGAGCAGTGGAGCGTCGCGCCGGACCTGATCACGACCGCCAAGTCGCTCGCCGGCGGTTTCCCGATCTCGGGCGTGGTCGGCCGCGCCGAGGTGATGGATGCGCCCGCGCCCGGCGGCCTGGGCGGCACCTACGCCGGCTCGCCGGTCGGCTGCGCCGCGGCGCTGGCGGTGCTGAAGGCCTTCGAGGACGAGCAGCTCCTGGAACGCAGCCGCGCCGTCGGCGCGCGCCTGACCGCGGCGTTGCAGCAGATCGCGCGCGATCAGCGTGCCATCGGCGACGTGCGCGGCCTGGGTGCGATGGTCGCGATCGAGCTGTTCGAGCCCGGCACCAGGACGCCCGACGCCGAGCTGACGCGCCAGGTGGTGGCCGAGGCCGCGCGCCGCGGCCTCGTGCTGCTCTCCTGCGGCACCTACGGCAACGTGATCCGCGTGCTGGTGCCGCTGACCGCGCCGGACGCGCTGCTCGACGAGGGGCTGCGCATCCTGGCCGACAGCTTTGCCGCCGTCCGATGATGACCCCCCCCCGTAGCGCCTCCGGCGCTCCCCCCCAGGGGGGCGCCGCCAGCGGACCGGCCGAGCCGGATCCGCGGCGACCGCTTGATGCACCGGCCTCGGCCGAGCCGCTGGTGCGCTTCCGCGGCGTGCAGAAGACCTACGACGGCGTGCAGCTGGTCGTGCGCCAGCTCGACCTGGACATCCGCCGCGGCGAGTTCCTGACCCTGCTCGGCCCCTCGGGCTCGGGCAAGACCACCACGCTGATGATGCTGGCGGGCTTCGAGTCGCCCACCGCTGGCGAGATCCTGCTCGACGGCCGGCCGATCACACGCACGCCGCCGCACAAGCGCCACTTCGGCATGGTGTTCCAGAACTACGCGCTGTTCCCGCACCTGACGGTGGGCCAGAACGTGGCCTACCCGCTGACGGTGCGCAAGGTGCCCAGGGCGGAGCAGCAGCAGCGTGTCGAGAAGGCCCTTGCGATGGTGCGTCTGGAGGGCAAGGCGGATCGCCTGCCGGGCCAGCTCTCCGGCGGCCAGCAGCAGCGCGTGGCACTGGCGCGCGCGCTGGTGTTCAACCCGCAGCTGGTGCTGATGGACGAACCGCTCGGCGCGCTCGACAAGCAATTGCGCGAGCACATGCAGCTCGAGCTGAAGGCGCTGCACCGCCAGCTCGGCGTGACCTTCGTCTACGTGACACACGACCAGGACGAGGCGCTGACGATGAGCGACCGCGTCGCCGTCTTCAACGACGGCGCGATCCAGCAGATCGAGGTGGTCGACCGCCTCTACGAGCAGCCGTCCAACCGCTTCGTCGCCGGCTTCATCGGCGACAGCACGGTGCTCGAGGGCACGGTGCGCGCCACCGGCGTCGACGCGAGCGGCGAGCGCTGCGGCATCGTGCTGCCCGACGGCCGCGTGATCACCGGGCTGAACGTCAACGACGCGCGCGTGGGTGACCGCGTGCAGGCCAGCGTGCGGCCCGAGCGCATCGTGCTGCATGCCGCGCCGCCCGGCGAGCGCGGCAACGTGCTGGAGGCGAGCGTCGCCGACGTCATCTACTTCGGCGACCACCTGCGCCTGATCTGCCGCATCGGCGAAGGGCAGGCCGAGGCCACCGTCAAGCTGCCGCTTGCGCCGGGCGGTGTGCCGCGGCCGGGCGCCAGCGCCTGGCTCGAGTTCCCGCCCGAATTCACCCGCATCTACGCCTAGGTTTCTCTCACCCCTCCCTTCGGAGACCACCACGATGAACAAGAGCTTCCTCGCCACCGCACTGCTGGCCGCCGGCCTCGCGCTGCCGGCCTTCGGCCAGCAGATCACGGTCGTCAACTTCGGCGGGGCCAACGGCAACGCGCAGAAGAAGGCCTTCTACGAGCCGTTCGAGAAGATGGGCACGAAGATCGTGCCGGTCGAATACAACGGCGAGCAGGCCAAGATCAAGGCGATGGTCGAGACCAAGAAGGTCACCTGGGACGTCGTCGAGGTCGAGTCGCCCGACGTGGCGCGCGGCTGCGACGAGGGCCTGTTCGAGCGCCTGGACTATTCGAAGATCGCGCCCAAGGGCGACTTCCTGCCCGCGGCGATCAGCGATTGCGGCATCGGCATCTTCGTCTGGTCCACCGTGATGGCCTACGACGGCGCCAAGCTGAAGACCGCGCCGACGACCTGGGCCGACTTCTGGGACACCAAGAAGATCCCGGGCAAGCGCGGCATGCGCAAGGGCGCGCGATACAACCTCGAGTTCGCGCTGATGGCCGACGGCGTCAAGCCGGCCGACGTCTACAAGGTGCTGGCCACCAGGGACGGCGCCGACCGCGCCTTCAAGAAGCTGACCGAGCTGAAGCCGAGCATCCAGTGGTGGGAGGCCGGCGCGCAGCCGCCGCAGTTCCTGGTCGCCGGCGACGTGGTGCTGTCCACGGTCTACAACGGCCGCATCGACGCCGCCAACCGCGAAGGCAAGAACCTGAAGATCACCTGGACCGGGGGCATCTACGACCTCGACTACTGGGTGATCCCGACCGGCACGCCGAACAAGGACGCGGCGCTCAAGTTCATCGCCTTCGCCAGCACGCCCGACGCGCAGGCCGAGTATGCGAAGAACATCGCCTACGGCCCGACCAACAACAAGGCGCTCGCCAAGCTCGACCCGAAGACGCTCGCCAACCTGCCGACCGCGCCGGCCAACGCCAAGGATGCGCTGCAGTTCAGCATCAAGTTCTGGGCCGACCAGGGCGAGCAGCTCGAGAAGCGCTTCGCTTCCTGGGCCGCCCAGTAAGCCGCGGCGGGACAGGACACGATGAGCACGCTGGCCTCCGCCCTGCCGGGCCTGCCCGACACGCGGGCCCTGCAAGGGCAGCTGGCGCGCGCCGAGCGGCGGCGCAAGCTGCGAGCCTTCGCGCTGACGCTGCCGCTGCTCGTGTTCCTGCTCGCCACCTTCCTGGTGCCGATCGCGCTGCTGCTCAAGCGCGCGGTCGAGAACCCGGAGGTGGCCACCGCGCTGCCGCGCACCGTCGAGGCGCTGAGCGGCTGGAACCGGCGCGACGCGCCGCCGGACGCGGCCTACGCTGCCGTGATCGCCGACCTGGCCTCGATGCCCGACGGCGCCGATGCCGGTGCGCTCGCCCGACGCCTGAACTCCGAAGTCGCCGGCGCGCGGTCGCTGGTGATGGGCACCTACCGCGCGCTGCCGATCGAGGCGTCCTCGCCGGCCGACGCCAAGGCGCGGCTGCTCGAGAAGGACGAACGCTGGGGCGAGCTCAAGTACTGGCAGGCGATCGCCAAGAACGGCGCGCGCTGGACGCCGGACTACCTGCTCGCCTCGCTGGATTTCCGCCGCGACGCGGCCGGCGACATCGTGCGCATGCCCGAGGACCAGCAGGTGTTCGGCCGCATCCTGGCGCGCACCTTCGGCGTCAGCGCGCTGGTCACGCTCTGGTGCCTGCTGCTGGCCTACCCGCTCGCCTACTGGCTCAGCATCCTGCCGGCGCGCCGCGCCAACGTGCTGATGATCCTGGTGCTGGTGCCGTTCTGGACCTCGGTCCTGGTGCGCGTGGCCGCCTGGATCGTGCTGCTGCAGTCCGGCGGCCTCGTCAACGGCGCCCTCCAGGGGCTCGGCGTGATCGACCGGCCCCTCGAGCTGCTGTTCAACCGCACCGGCGTCGTGATCGCGATGGTGCACATCCTGCTGCCGTTCATGATCCTGCCGCTGTACAGCGTGATGAAGAGCGTGCCGCCGACCTACCTGCGTGCCGCGGTATCGCTGGGCAGTGCACCGCTGGCGGCCTTCTTCCGCGTCTACGTGCCGCAGACCTATCCGGGCATCGGTGCCGGCGCGCTGCTGGTGTTCATCCTCAGCATCGGCTACTACGTGACGCCCGCGCTGCTCGGCGGCGCGGACGACCAGATGCTGAGCTACTACGTGGCGCAGTACGCCAACGTGAACGTCAACTGGGGCATGGCGGCGGCGCTCGGCGCGATCCTGCTCACCGCGACGCTGCTGCTGTACGGCGTGTACCGGCGCGTCGTGAAGTCCGAACTCAGCCTGGGATGACGACCATGTCCACGAGCGAAACGGGCCCGAGCGCCGGGCCGCCCCAAGCCGGGCCCGATCCCCGCGGGGGGTCGACCGCGGTACGCCGCGGTCGAGGGGTCGTCATGTTCCCGGCCTACGCGACGCCGCTCGACAAGGCCGGCTGGTGGGCGCTGCGCGCCGCCTGCATCGGCGTGCTGCTGTTCCTGCTGCTGCCGATCCTGGTGATCATCCCGCTGTCGTTCAGCAACTCGTCCTTCCTCGCCTACCCGATCCCGGGCTGGTCGCTGCGCTGGTACGACAACCTGTTCGGCTCGCCCGAATGGGTGCGCGCGGCGAAGAACAGCTTCATCGTTGCCCCGGCCGCGACGCTGATCGCCACCGCGCTCGGCACCCTGGCCGCCGTCGGACTGGCACGCACGAACTTCGCGTTCAAGGGCGTGCTGATGAGCGTGCTGATCGCGCCGATGGTGGTCCCGATCATCGTCGTCGGCGTCAGCACCTACCTGTTCTTCGCTCCGCTCGGGCTGGCCGACAGCTACGTCGGCCTGATCATCGTGCATGCCGCGCTCGGCGCGCCCTTCGTGCTGACCACCGTACTCGCGACGCTGCAGGGCTTCAATCACAACCTCGTGCGCGCGAGCCTGTCGTGCGGCGAGAACCCGCTCGCCACCTTCTTCCGCATCACGCTGCCGGTGATCGCGCCGGGGGTGATCTCGGGCGCGCTGTTCGCTTTCGCGACCTCGTTCGACGAGGTGGTGGTGACGCTCTTCCTCGCCGGCCCCGAGCAGGTGACGCTGCCGCGCCAGATGTTCACCGGCATCCGCGAGAACATCACGCCGACGATCGCCGCGGTGGCGACGCTGTTGATCCTGTTCACGACCAGCCTGCTTCTGGCGCTCGAGTGGCTGCGCGGACGGAGGAAATGACGCCCACCCCCGCAGCGCCTTCGGCGCTCCCCCTCAAGGGGGCGTCGCCAGCGGACCGGCGGAGCCGGATCCGCGGCGACCGCTTGGAACCGTCGGCGACAGACCTCAAGCGGATCGCTGCGGACACGCCTGCAGGGTGAACATGACCCAAGCAAAGAACCAACCCCTCTCCGGCAACGCCATGCCGCGCTTCGGCGGCCCGGGCACGATGATGCGCCTGCCCGCCGCCGACTCGCCCGCAGGGCTGGGCGCCGCCTTCATCGGCGTGCCGCTGGACATCGGCACCAGCAACCGCGCCGGGGCGCGCTTCGGGCCGCGCCAGATGCGTGCCGAGTCGGCGCTGCTGCGGCCCTACAACATGGCCACCGGCGCCGCGCCGTTCGACACGCTGCAGGTGGCCGACCTGGGCGACGTGCCGATCAACACCTACTCGCTCGAGAAGTCGCTGCCGATCATCACGGCCTTCTACGAGCGTGTGCTGGCCGCCGGCTGCAAGCCGCTGACGCTGGGCGGCGACCACACCATCGCGCTGCCGATCCTGCGTGCGGTCGCGAAGCGGCACGGGCCGGTTGCGCTGGTGCACGTCGACGCCCACGCCGACATCAACGACGAGATGTTCGGCGAGCCGATCGCGCACGGCACGCCGTTCCGCCGCGCGGTCGAGGAAGGCCTGCTCGCTTGCGACAAGGTCTGGCAGATCGGCCTGCGCGGCACGGGCTATGCGGCCGACGATTTCGACTGGCCACGCGCGCAGGGCTTCACCGTGGTGCCGGCGCACGAGATCTGGTGGACCTCGCTCGCGCCGCTCATGGAGCAGGTGCGCGCACGCATCGGCCCGACCCATCCGGTCTACCTCACCTTCGACATCGACGGCATCGACCCCTCGTACGCCGGTGGCACCGGCACGCCGGAGATCGGCGGGCTGACGGTGCCGCAGGCGCTCGAGGTGATCCGCGGCTGCCGCGGGCTGAACCTGGTCGGCGCCGACCTGGTCGAGGTCGCCCCGCCCTACGACCCGACCGGCAACACCGCGCTGCTCGGGGCCAATCTGCTCTACGAGATGCTCTGCGTGCTGCCCGGTGTACGCTTTCGCTGATTCCCCCGGAGACCCGACATGGACATGAAGACCTCGCCGCTGGCCACGCTGGCGGATGCGTCGCTGCTGAAGACGGATGCGCTGATCAACGGCGAATGGGTGGGCGGCGCCGCGCGCTTCGCCGTCACCGACCCGGCGACCGGGCTGAAGCTCGCCGACGTCGCCAACCTCGGCGCCGCCGAGACCGAGGCCGCGCTGAAGGTGGCCGACAAGGCTTGGGGCGCCTGGCGCGCCAAGCCCGCGAAGGAACGCGGCGCGATCCTGATGAAGTGGTACCAGCTGCTGCACCAGCATGCCGACGACCTGGCGCGCATCATGACCGCCGAGCAGGGCAAGCCGCTCGCCGAAGCCAAGGGCGAGGTCGGCTACGGCGCCAGCTTCATCGAGTGGTTCGCCGAGGAAGGCCGGCGCGTCTACGGCGAAACCATCCCGACCACCGACAACAACAAGCGCTACCTGGTCATCAAGCAGCCGATGGGCGTGTGCGCGGCGATCACGCCGTGGAACTTCCCGATCGCGATGATCACGCGCAAGGTCGCGCCGGCGCTGGCCGCCGGCTGCCCGGTGGTGATCAAGCCGGCCGAGCAGACGCCGCTGTCGGCGCTCGCGGTGGCCGAGCTGGCACAGCGTGCCGGCATGCCGCCGGGCGTGCTGAACGTGATCACCGCCGACGGATCGAACTCGATCACGGTCGGCAAGGTGCTGTGCGCGAGCGACACGGTGCGCCACCTGTCGTTCACCGGCTCGACCGAGGTCGGCCGCATCCTCGCCGCGCAATGCGCGCCGACGATCAAGAAGCTCAGCCTCGAGCTGGGCGGCAACGCGCCCTTCATCGTCTTCGACGACGCCGACATCGACAGTGCCGTCGAGGGCGCGATGATCAGCAAGTACCGCAACGCCGGCCAGACCTGCGTCTGCGCGAACCGCCTCTACGTGCAGGACAAGGTCTACGACGCCTTCGTCGCCAAGCTGGCCGAGAAGTCCAAGGGCATCAAGGTCGGCAACGGCTTCGAGCCCGGCGTCAGCCAGGGCCCGCTGATCGACGGCCCCGCGATGGAGAAGGTCGAGCGCCACGTCGCCGATGCGGTCTCCAAGGGCGCGAAGGTGGTGGTGGGCGGCACGCGCATCGGCGAGCGCTTCTACACGCCCACCGTGCTGGCCGACGTGACCGGCGAGATGCTGTGCGCGCGCGAGGAGACCTTCGGCCCGGTGGCGCCGGTGTTCCGCTTCAAGACCGAGGCGGAGGCGATCGAGATGGCCAACGCCACCGAGTTCGGCCTGGCAAGCTACTTCTATAGCCGCGACATCGGGCGCATCTTCCGCGTCGGCGAGGCGCTCGAGTACGGCATGGTCGGCATCAACACCGGGCTGATCTCGACGGCCGAGGTGCCGTTCGGCGGCGTCAAGCAGTCCGGCCTGGGCCGGGAAGGCTCGCACCACGGCATCGACGACTACGTCGAGATCAAGTACCTGTGCCTCGGCGACATCCTGAAGTGAGCTTCAGATGTCGATCAGCGTCATCGGCTTGACGGCCGGCAGCTTGCGCACCGCCGGCAGCTTGGCCTTCAGGTCCGATTCCTTCGCCTTGTAGAGCTTGGCGAGTTCCCGCGGCCACTGGTCGACGGGGCAGGCGCTGAGGATCTTGGCCGCCTTCGCGCGCAGGTCGGCGTTGTCCGCCGGCAGGCCGAAGGCCTGGACGATCTTCTGCACGTCGGCATTGCCGAACTTCACCGGCGGCGCGCCCTTGGGCTCTTCCTTCGGCACCTGACCGAGCGCGATCAGGTCCTTGAGGATCCGGTTGGCGTTGGCGATGATGTCGTCGGCGTTGTCCAGGTCCTGCAGCAGCCACTGCACCTCGGTCTTGCGCTGGCGGTCCAGGTCCGGGTACTGCTTCGTGTACTTGTCGACGCGCACGCGGATCTCGATCGGCTTGGTGTCGAGCTTCAGCAGGTCGATCAGCGACAGGCGTGCCGCCGTCAGCGCCTTCTGGTCCTTCTTGTCCCAGGCCTTGCGCGCGTCCTTGTCGAGCTTCGGCGCCTCGGTGTTGAGGGTCGCCATCGCGGCCATCAGCTTCTTCGCCTGCGCCTGCAGCGCGCCGAGGTCGGCCTCGGCACCGATGTCGTCCTTCCTGATCGCCGCCAGCGCCTTGTCGACGCCGCGGTCGAGCTCGCGCGCCTTCGTCGCCTGCTCGGAGAGCCGCTTGCGCGTGTGGGCCACCGTCGTGACGAGCTTCTTGATCTGCTCGAACTTGGTCTCCATCAGGTCCTGGTCGGCCTGCAGCTGCTCGAGCAGCTTGCGGGCCTGCGAGACGGTGTCGAGGCATTCGTCGATCTCGTCGCCGACCTGCGCCAGCTTCGGCCGGTACAGCTTGATTTCCTCCTCGCTGGAATCGTCGATGCCGGCCTGCAGGCCTTCGAAGAAGTCCTTGTAGCGCGGCTGGATCGCACGATCGAGCTTGTCGACTTGCTTGACCTTCTCGATCGTGTCGGCGAGCACCTTCGCGGTCTCGCGGCTGATGGTGGGGGGCATGGAAACTCCGTGGGGGTTGTCGGGCGGCGCGCATCTTCGTGGCGCGCCACGGCGCGCACAACCCCCTTGGCGGGTTGTCCGGAACCTCGCACGGATTGCGTTAGGACGGGTCGTTGGCGGCGCCCGGACGCCCTGCGATGGCCCCCGCCGCGGTGGCGGTCGCGGCGAGGCCCGTGGCCACGCGCAGCAGCGCGCCGGCCTCGCGTCCGTCCTGCGGATAGCGCGCCGCGCCGATCGCCGCGCCCACCAGCACGTCGTTGCCGCTCAGCGTGAACGGCGCGGCCAGCGCCTGCCGAAGTTTGCCGGCGACATGCTCCGCATCCTGTGCATCCTGCATGCGCGAGAGCAGCACGGCGAGCAGGTCCGGCCCGAGCGCGGCGACCACGTCGCCGGCACGCAGGCCCACGCGCAGCCGCACGGCGACCTTGCGGCGCAGCGCGTTCGTGGCCTCGCGGCCGAAACGCGCTTCGGCCGTCGACAGCCCTTCGAGCCGCACCGCGAGCAGCGCCATCGGCGCCGGTTCGCGCTCGCGCAGCGCGAGCAGCTGCGTCATGTGCTCGGCGAGTTGCGCCTGGTCGGGCAGCCCCGTGAGCGCGTCGGTACCGAGCGCCTTGCGGGCGTTGTGTTGCAGGGTCCGCCGTTCGGCCGCGAGGCGCAGGGTCAGCGCCGGTGCCGCGGGCCGCACCACGACGTCCTGCACGCCGAGCTGCACCAGGCGCAACGCGAGCGCGGTGTCGGGCACGCCGTCGCAGAGCACCAGCACGGTCGCATCCGCCACCGCGCGTGGCAAGGTGGCCCAGTCCGCCAGATGCGCCAAGGCGTCGCGCGCGATCGACAGGGCCAGCACATCGAACGACGCCGACGCAAGGAGCGGCGCCGCGGCCTCGAGCGACGCGCAACGCGTCACGTCCAGCGCGCCGATCGCATCGGCCGCCGGCAAGCTCAGCGGGCCGTCCGATGCGGCATCGACCACCAGCACCCGCAACGCCTGCTCGCTCACTCCGCGACTCCCGCCGCGCGCGCGGCGAAGGCATGTGAAACGGGCCGCATCAGCGGCCCGGGGGATGTGGAGCGGGTGAAGGGAATCGAACCCTCGTATGAAGCTTGGGAAGCTGCCGTTCTACCATTGAACTACACCCGCGCAGCGCGACATTCTACCCGGCTCCTGCGCATGAACGGCGCCCCGGCTGCCCGCGTGCCGACGGTCGATCCCGGTGCCGAGTTCGATGTGCTTGCGCCGTCCGGGTGCTGCCGCGGTGCAGGCCGGCACCGACAGCGTGCCGCCCAAGGCCGCCGGGCCGGCATGCGCCTTGCCTGTCGCGCCTCCTCGCACGAGGAGGGACCCTCTCATGAGCAAGGCACCCGGACTGGACAAATCGCTGTCGACACTGCAGCTGTGGGGCATCGCGGTCGGGCTGGTGATCTCCGGCGAGTACTTCGGCTGGAGCTACGGCTGGGCCGGCGCCGGCACGCTGGGATTCCTGGTCACCGCGGCGTTCATCGCGCTGATGTACGCCACCTTCATCTTCAGCTTCACCGAGCTGACCACCTCGATCCCGCACGCCGGCGGGCCATTCGAGTACGGCCGGCGCGCGTTCGGCCCCACCGGTGGCTACATCGCGGGCTACGCGACGCTGATCGAGTTCGTGTTCGCGCCGCCGGCCATCTCGCTGGCGATCGGCTCGTACCTGAACGTGCAGTTCCCTGGTCTCGATCCGAAGACAGCCGCCGTCGGCGCCTACCTGATCTTCATGACGCTGAACATCCTGGGCGTGCAGATCGCCGCCACCTTCGAGCTGCTCGTGACGCTGGTGGCGATCTTCGAACTGCTGGTCTTCATGGGCGTCGTGGCCCCGGGCTTCTCGATCGCGAACTTCGTCAAGGGCGGCTGGTCCGGGCAGGACGCCTTCAGCGCCGCGGCGATCCCGGGCATGTTCGCGGCCATCCCGTTCGCGATCTGGTTCTTCCTCGCCATCGAGGGCGTGGCGATGGCGGCCGAGGAGGCCAAGGACCCGAAGCGCTCGATCCCGATCGCCTACATCGCCGGCATCCTGACGCTGCTGGTACTGGCCGCCGGCGTGATGCTGTTCGCCGGCGGTGCGGGCGACTGGACCAAGCTCGCCAACATCAACGACCCGCTGCCGCAGGCGATGCGCCTGATCGTCGGCGATTCGAGCGGCTGGCTGCACATGCTGGTGTGGCTCGGGCTGTTCGGCCTGGTCGCCTCGTTCCACGGCATCATCCTCGGCTACTCGCGGCAGATCTACGCGCTGGCCCGCGCGGGTTACCTGCCGGCCGCCTTCGGCACCGTGCATCCGCGTTTCCACACCCCGCACCGCGCCATCCTGGCCGGGGGTGTGGTCGGCATCGTCGCGATCTTCAGCGACGAGTGGTTCAGCTTCGGCGGCCAGACGCTGACGGCCAACATCGTGACGATGAGCGTCTTCGGCGCGATCGTGATGTACATCGTCAGCATGGCGAGCCTGTTCCGGCTGCGCCGCACCGAGGCCGGCCTGGAGCGCCCGTACCGCGCCCCGCTGTACCCGGTCTTCCCGGCCTTCGCGCTGGCCGCGGCCGTGGTGTGCCTGCTGACGATGGTCTACTACAACGCGCTGATCGCGGCGCTGTTCGTGGTGCTGGGGGTGCTCGGCCACGGCTACTTCCGGCTGACGCGCAAACGTCGCGAAGGCGTGCTGGCTGCGGCATGATGCGCGCATGGGCTACGCCAGCACGATCGGCGCGCAGCGCTTCCAGTTTCCCGACCTGCGCACGCTGATGGCGCGCGCCACGCCGGCGCGTTCCGGGGACGAGCTGGCCGGCGTCGCCGCACGCAGCGGCGAGGAGCGGGTCGCGGCGCAGATGGCGCTGGCCGACCTGCCGCTGTCCACCTTCCTGACCGAGGCGGTGGTGCCGTACGAGGCGGACGAGGTCACCCGGCTGATCATCGACGGCCACGACCGCGCCGCCTTCGCGCCAGTGGCGCACCTGACGGTCGGCGCCTGGCGCGACTGGCTGCTCTCCGACGCCGTGGACGCCGCGGCGCTCAGCGCGCTGGCGCCAGGGCTGACGCCGGAGATGGTGGCCGCGGTCAGCAAGCTGATGCGCCACCAGGACCTGATCGCGGTGGCGCGCAAGTGCCGCGTGCAGACCCGTTTCCGCGGCACCATCGGCCTGCCCGGCCGCCTGTCGACCCGCCTGCAGCCCAACCACCCGACCGACGATGCCGCCGGCATCGCCGCCAGCGTGCTCGACGGCCTGCTGTACGGCAGCGGCGATGCGGTGATCGGCATCAACCCGGCCAGCGACAACGTGGCGCAGGTCATGCGGCTGCTGCAGATGCTCGACGCGGTGATCCGCCGCTGGGACATCCCGACCCAGAGCTGCGTGCTGACGCACGTGACGAACACGCTGCAGTGCATCGAGCGCGGCGCGCCGGTGGACCTGGTGTTCCAGTCGATCGGCGGCACCGAGGGCACCAACCGCAGCTTCGGCATCGACCTCGCGCTGCTCGGCCAGGCGCGCGACGCGGCCCTGTCGCTGCAGCGCGGCGCGCTGTTCGACGACGGCACGCGCGGCGCGAACGTGATGTACTTCGAGACCGGCCAGGGCAGCGCGCTCTCGGCCCAGGCGCACCACGACTGCGACCAGCAGACCATCGAGGCCCGCGCCTACGGCGTGGCGCGCCACTTCGAGCCCCTGCTGGTCAACAGCGTGGTCGGCTTCATCGGCCCCGAGTACCTCTACGACGGCCGGCAGATCATCCGCGCCGGTCTGGAGGACCACTTCTGCGCCAAGCTGCTCGGCCTCGCGATGGGCTGCGACATCTGCTACACGAACCATGCCGAGGCCGACCAGAACGACATGGACGTGCTGCTGACGCTGCTGGGCGTGGCCGGCTGCAGCTTCATCATGGGCATCCCGGGCTCGGACGACGTGATGCTGAACTATCAGACCACGTCGTTCCACGACGCGCTCTACGCCCGCCGCGTGCTGGGCCTGCGCCCGGCGCCCGAGTTCGAGCGCTGGCTCGAGGCGATGAAGATCACCGAGCCCGGCGCGCCCGACCGCCTCGCCGATGCGCTGCCGGCGGCGTTCGGCCGGCTGCTGGAGAAGACCGCGTGACGCGCGGTGTCATCGCCAACCCCTGGAGCGGGCTGCGCCGGCTCACGCCGGCGCGCATCGCGCTCGGCCGCAGCGGCGTCAGCCAGCCGACCGCGCCGCAGCTCGCCTTCCAGCTCGCCCACGCGCAGGCGCGGGACGCGGTGCACCGCCGGCTCGACGGCGCCGCCGTCGCGGCCGCCGTCGAGGCGCTCGGGCTGCCGACGCTGGCCCTGCACAGCGCCGCCGCCGACCGGCCCATCTACCTGCAGCGCCCCGACCTCGGGCGCCGGCTGGACGCGGCCTCCGCGCAGCGCCTGCAGGCGCTGGCACCGGCCGGCCGCGTCGACCTCGCGGTGGTGATCGCCGACGGCCTGTCCGCGCTCGCCGTCGAGCGGCACGCGGCGCCGCTGGTCGGCCTGCTGCACGCGCTGCTCGGCGACGCCTGGCGCTGGGCGCCGGTGGCAATCGTCGAGCAGGGGCGTGTCGCCGTGGGCGACCCGATCGGCGAAGCGCTGGCCGCCGATCTCGTCGTCGTGCTGATCGGTGAGCGGCCCGGGCTGAGTTCGCCGGACAGCCTCGGCGTCTACGTCACCTGGGCGCCGCTGCCGGGCCGCACGGACGCGGAGCGCAACTGCATCTCGAACGTCCGCCCCGAGGGCCTGCCGCTGGGCGACGCGGCGCAGCGCCTCGCCTGGCTGCTGAACGAGGCACGCCGGCGGCGGCTGACCGGCGTGGCGCTGAAGGACGAGAGCGCCCCCGCGCTCGAGACGGGCGGCGGCGCGATGACCAGCTTCCTGCTCGGCTGAGAAGCGACGAGCGTCGGCGGCTCAGCCGTTCTCGGCCAGCCACTCGATCAGCGCGTCCAGCGCCGGCGTCGCCGCCGGGGCCTCGGCGTGGTTGACCATCGCGGCGACGGCGTACACCTTGCCGCTGCGCGCCTTCACGTAGCCCGCCAGCGCACGCGCATCCAGCAGACTGCCGGTCTTCAGGAAGGCATGGCCGGAGGCGGCGCCGTCCTGGAAGCGCCGCGCCAGCGTGCCGTCGACACCGGCGATCGGCAGCGAGTCGACGAAGTCGCGCGCATGCGGCCCGGTCCAGGCACGCGCGAGCAGCTGCGCCAGCGCGCGCGGCTTGCCGCGTTCGGTGCGCGACAGGCCCGAGCCGGTGTCCACCTCGATGTCGCTGGCCTTCAGCCCCTGTGTGCGCAGCCATTGCTGCACACGCTCGCCGGCCCCGGCCGCGGTGGCGCTGCGCAGCGGGAACTCCGGCGACAGCGTCAGCCACAGGTTGCGCGCCAGCAGGTTGTTGCTGTGCTTGTTGATCTCGCGCAGCACGATCGGCAGCTTCTCCGAGCTGTGCACCGCATAGGGCAGCTCGAACTCCCCGTCGGCGTCGCGCTGCAGCACGCCGGCCTCGCCCGCACCGTGACGCTCGACCACGTGACCGGCGAGCGTGCCGCCGGTCTCGGCCCAGAGTGCGGCGATCGCGCGGGCACTGAACTCGGCGTGCGTCATCGGCAGCAGTGACAGCTGCTGCATGCCGCAGGCCGGCGAGGTGGTGCCCACCACCTTCAGCGTCAGCGCCGCGCCGTCCTTGGACGCGAGCTGCGCGTGCGCCTCGCAGCCCGGGCCGGTGGCCATCGCGGACACCAGCTGCACGCCCTCCAGCACCGGCTGCATGCGCAGCTGCACCCGCCCCTTCGGTTCGGCGACGACCTGCACGCGCAGCACGCCCTCGTCGAGCGCCAGCGCGTCGGGCCAGGCATGGTGCGGCCGGTCCGGCTCGGGTTGCGGCGTACGCGCCAGATCTTCCGGGCTGAGCGTGAACGCCAGGCGGTCGAGCACGATGTTGCCGCCGATCTTGCGCAGGCCCTGCTCGTGCAGCCGGACGAACCAGCGCCGCAGCGCGTCGGAGGTCAGCATCGCGTTGCCGCCGCCGACGATCAGCAGGTCGCCATCGAGCCGGCCGTCGACGATCTCGCCCTTCGCGAAGGCATGGGTGGTCCATTGGTAGCCCGGGCCGAGCAGGTCGAGCGCGGCCAGCGTGGTGACGACCTTGGCGGTCGACGCCAGCACGAACGGCTGTTCCTCGTTCAGCGCCGCCAGCGGCCGTGACTGGTCGACGCGCCGCACGTACAGGCCGAAGTGGCTGCTCGGCACGCCGGCCTCCTGCAGCAGGCGCAGCACGTGCGACGGCGGCAGCAGCTTCAGCCCGGCCAGCGGCGCCGGCTTGCCGCGCGCGGGCTGCCAGGGTTTCGGGCCGGCGTCGGCGCCCGGGTAGGCCATGGCGGCGGCCGGGCACAGCAGCGCCAGCAGCAGGCATCGGAGGATTCGGGGGAAGAGGCAGAGCATGGCGGTGCGGCACAATCCGCGCGCTCGAAGCTTAGGCAAGATTGTCCGGCGCACACCCCCCAGAAGCGGTGCCCGCGCCCCCGCCCTCCCCCTATGTCAGCCCCCCCCACCGACGGCGCGCCGCGGCGCGCCATCCGCAGCTATGTCGTGCGTGCCGGCCGCATGGGCAGCGGCCAGCGCCGCGCGCTGTCCGAACTGGCCCCCCGCTTCGTGCTGCCGTTCCAGGCCGCGCCGATCGACTTCGCGCACTGCTTCGGCCGCAGCGCGCCGTGCGTGCTGGAGATCGGCTTCGGCATGGGCGATGCCACCGCCGCGATCGCCGGCGACCGGCCCGAGACCGACTTCCTCGGCATCGAGGTGCACCCGCCCGGCGTCGGCGCGCTGCTGCAACGCATCGAGGCACAGGCGCTGACCAACCTGCGCGTCGTGCAGCACGATGCCGTCGAGGTGGTGGAACGCATGATCGCCCCGGCCTCGCTGGCCGGCGTGCACGTGTTCTTTCCCGATCCCTGGCACAAGAAGCGTCACCACAAGCGGCGCCTGATCCAGCCGCCGTTCGTCGCGCTGCTCGCCAGCCGGCTGGCCCCCGGGGGCTACCTGCACTGCGCGACCGACTGGCAGCCCTACGCCGAGCAGATGCTCGAGGTGCTGGGCGCCGAGCCCACCCTGCGCAACAGCGCGGACGGCTACGCGCCGCGGCCGGCCTACCGCCCGCCGACCAAGTTCGAGCAGCGCGGCCTGAAACTCGGCCACGGGGTATGGGACCTCGTGTTCATGCGCCGCTGATCAGTCGGCCCAGGTGACCAGCCCGCTCCAGGCGGTGGCCAGCACGACGAGGCCGAAGGCGATGCGGTACCAGGCGAACGGCACGAAGGTGTGGCTCGAGATGTAGCGCAGCAGCCAGCGCACGCAGATCCAGGCCGAGACGAACGAGAACAGCAGCCCCACGCCGAACACCGGCAGGTCTGCCCACGACAGCAGCGCACGCTCCTTGTAGAGGCTGTAGGCACCGGCGCCGATCAGGGTCGGCATCGCGAGATAGAAGCTGAAGTCGGTCGCGCAGCGCCGCGACAGCCCGAGCAGCATGCCGCCGATGATGGTGGCGCCGGAGCGGCTGGTGCCCGGGATCATCGCCAGGCACTGGACCAGCCCGACCTTCAGCGCGTCCCACGGGGTCATGTCGTCGACGGCGTCGATGCGCACCGCCGCCGTGCGGCGTTCGGCCCACAGGATGACGAAACCGCCGGCGATGAAGGCGCTGGCCACGACGACCGGCGTGAAGAGATGGGCCTTGATCGCCTTGCCGAACAGCAGCCCCAGCACGACCGCCGGCAGGAAGGCGATCAGCACGTTGAGCACGAAGCGGCGCGACGCCGCGCTGTGCCCGAGGCTGGCGGCAGTGCTGCGCAGCTTCTCCGCGTAGACGAGGATCACCGCGAAGATCGCGCCGGTCTGGATCGCGATGTCGAAGACCTTGCTCTTGTCGTCGTCGAAGCCGAGCAGCGAGCCGGCGAGGATGAGGTGCCCCGTGCTCGAGATCGGCAGGAACTCGGTGAGGCCCTCGACCACGCCCATCACCGCCGCCTTCGCCAGGACCACCCATGCTGCCGCGTCCACGCCGGCTCCTTCGTCGCAAAGCCGGGGATGATAGCGAGCGCCCTCAGGGCGCCAGCACCAGCGTGATCTCGACGCCGCGCGCCGTGACGGTCACCGCGCCGGGGCGGTAGCCGCGCCGGCCGGCCTTGTCCAGATCCTCCGGCCGGAAGCGGTAGATCACCGCATCGCGCAGCACCTGCTCCGCGAGCAGGCCGCCCAGTCGATCGACCAGCGGCTGCAGCGCCTCGGAGTCCCCGTCGAACTGCAGCTGGCGCACGCGCACGTCGGCCAGCCGGACGGCCTGGGCCGATTCGTCGTAGCGCAGCCCCGACTCCATCGCCAGCCGGCCGAGGTAGCGGCGCCCCGTCAGGCGCTCCAGTGCCTGCACCTCGATGTCGGTCGCCAGCCGGTTGCTTTCCGGCAGCAGCGTGACCTCCGGCGTGCCCATGCGCAGTTCGAGCAGCCCGAACGCCCGCTGCTCGAGCGGGAAGTGCCGGGCGATGAGCCGGCGCAGTTCCGCCTCGTCGAGCGTGATGACCTTCGGGCCGACCAGCGTGCTGCAGGCCGCCAGTGCCAGCGCGGCGAGCCACGCGAGAGTCAGGCGTCGGGTCATCCTGGCGCGGGATTCTAGGCAGCCGGACCCTGCGCGCGGTCAGCTTCACACAGCTTCACCGTGGCATGCTTGACCGCCATGGCGGGCGCCACTACATTACTGACCAGTCAGTCATTATCGTTGGGGTCGCCGACCTTGTCCGACATCGCTCCCCCCCGCCAGCGCCGCAAGGAGGCGCGTCCGCAGGAACTGCTGGACGCCGCGCTCGACCTGTTCGCCGAGAAGGGCTTCGCCGCCACGCGCTCCGAGGAGGTCGCCGCGCGTGCCGGCGTCGCCAAGGGCACGCTGTACCTCTACTACCCGAGCAAGGAAGAGCTGCTCAAGGCGGTGATCCAGCAGCGCCTGTCCAGCGAGATCGCCGCAGCCGCCGCGCAGGCGGCCAGCTACCCGGGCCCGACCGAAGACCTCATGAAGGAGGTGCTGGCCGACTGGTGGATCAAGGTCTTCGACAGCCCGACTTCGGCGGTCTTCAAGCTGATCATCACCGAGGTGCGCAACTTCCCCGAGATCGCCGAGTTCTACGTGCGCGAGGTGGTCGAACCCGGCAAGCAGCTGGTGGGCCGCATCGTCCAGCGCGGCATCGAACGCGGCGAGTTCCGCCCGGTGGACGTGCCCACGGCGGTGCTCTCGCTGATCCTGCCGATGATCATGCTGTGCCTGCACAAGCACTCGATCGGCGCCTGCGCGCCGGCGCTCAACGAGGTCGATCCGCACGCCTTCATCCGGCAGCACGTGCAGCTGGTGCTGCAGGGGCTGCGCCGGTGATGCGTCGCCACCTCAGGTGGCTCCTGCCGCTGCTGGCGCTGCTGCTGCTGGTGGCGCTGGTGGCGCGCACGCTGAGCGCGCGCCGCGCCGAGCAGGCCTCGCTGCTGCCCGGCGTGCGCGCGCCGCTGGCGCTCGACCTCGCACCGGCCGACGTGGTGGCGGCGCGTGTGCTGCCGCTCGCGCGCACGCTCGAGGTCTCCGGCGGGCTGAAGGCGGTCAACAGCGCGATGGTCAAGGCCAAGGTCGCCGCCGAGGTGCGCACGCTGACGGTCCGCGAGGGCGATGCGGTGAAGGCGGGCCAGCCGCTCGGCCAGCTCGACACCACCGAACTCGACTGGCGGCTGCGCCAGGCCGAACAGACCGCCTCGTCGGCGCGTGCCCAGCTCGATATCGCACGGCGCACGCTGGAGAACAACCGTGCGCTGGTGGCGCAGGGGTTCATCTCGCCGACCGGGCTCGAGACCTCCGTCTCCAACGAAGCCGCCGCGCAGGCGAACCACCAGGCGGCGATGGCGGCGGTCGAGATCGCCCGCAAGGCCCGCGCCGATGCGACGCTGGTCGCGCCGATCGGCGGCATCGTCTCGCAGCGCCTCGTGCAACCGGGCGAGCGCGTGCCGGTGGACGCGCGCCTGGTCGAGATCGTCGACCTGTCGCGCATCGAGCTCGAGGCCAGCGTCGCGCCGGAAGACGCCGGGGCACTGCAGGTCGGCCAGGAGGCGACGCTGCAGGTCGACGGCATCGCCGCGCCGGTGCCGGCGCGGGTCGCGCGCATCAACCCGAGCGCGCAGGCCGGCAGCCGCGCGATCCTCGTCTACCTCGCGGTCCAGGCCCAGCCGGCGCTGCGCCAGGGGCTGTTCGCGCGCGGCCGTGTCGTCGTCGCGCAGCAGCCGGCACTGGCCGTGCCGCTGTCGGCCGTGCGCACCGACCTGGCCCAGCCCTACGTGCTGCAGATCGCCGACAACCGGACCGTGCTGCGCCCGGTCAAGCTCGGCCTGCGCGGCGAGGTCAACGGCCAGCCCTGGGTGGCGGTGACCGAGGGCCTCGCCGACGGCGCGCTGGTGCTGTCCGGCAGCGCCGGCGCCGTGCGCGACGGCACCGCCGTGCGCCTCGTCGGGCCCGCCTCCGCCGCCGCGGCGCGCTGATCGGGCTCTGCGCCATGTGGTTCACCCGCGTCTCGATCGCCAACCCGGTGATGGCCGTGATGGTGATGCTCGCGTTCGTGGTGCTCGGCCTGTTCAGCTACCAGCGCCTCGCGGTCGACCAGTTCCCGAACATCGACTTCCCGACCGTCGTCGTGCAGATGGACTACCCCGGTGCGTCGCCGGAGATCGTCGAGTCCGAGGTCACGAAGAAGGTCGAGGAGGCGGTCAACACGGTCGCCGGCATCAATTCGCTGTACTCGCGCTCGTACGAGGGTTCGTCGGTCGTGATCGTCGAATTCAACCTCGACATCGACGGCCGCAAGGCCGCCGAGGACGTGCGCGAGAAGGTCGCGCTGATCCGCCCCAACCTGCGCGAGGAGGTCAAGGAGCCGCGCATCTCGCGATTCGACCCCGCCAGCCAGCCGATCTTCAACGTCGCGATCCTGTCCGAGGACGGCCGGAAGTCGCCGCAGGAACTCACCACCTGGGCCAGCCAGGTGCTGCAGAAGCGGCTCGAGAACGTGCGCGGCGTCGGCTCGGTGTCCGTCGTCGGCGGGCTGGCGCGCCAGATCAACCTGTACGTGCGGCCGGCCGCGCTCGAGGAATACGGCATCGGCGTGGACCAGATCGTCGCCGCGGTGCGCAGCGAGAACCAGGAACTGCCGATGGGCGCGCTGCGCTCGGCCGACCAGGAGCGCGTGGTGCAGATCAACGCGCGGCTGAAGCGGCCGGAGGACTTCCGCGACATCGTCGTCGCGCGCAAGGCGACCGGGAGCGCCGCCTCCGGCGGCGGCAGCGTGCCGGTCAAGCTCTGGCAGGTGGCCGATGTCGTCGACGGCCCGCAGGAGATCGAGAGCCTGGCGCTGTACAACGGGCAGCGCACGGTGCTGCTGTCGGTGCAGAAGAGCCAGGGCGAGAACACCATCGCCGTGGTCGACGGGCTGCTCAAGGCGCTGGACGAGGCCAGGTCCGTGACGCCGCCGGGCGTGCGCCTGGAGGTCAACCGCGACAACTCGCGCGCCATCCGCGTCTCGGTGGCCAACCTGCAGCGCACGCTGCTCGAAGGCGCGGCGCTGACGGTGCTGATCGTGTTCCTGTTCCTGAACTCCTGGCGCTCCACCGTCATCACCGGGCTGACGCTGCCGATCGCGCTGATCGGCACCTTCCTGTTCATGTACGTGTTCGGCTTCACGATCAACGGCATCACGATGATGGCGCTCAGCCTGTGCGTGGGCCTGCTGATCGACGACGCGATCGTGGTGCGCGAGAACATCGTGCGCCACGTGCAGATGGGCAAGAGCGCGCACGACGCAGCGCTGGACGGCACCAACGAGATCGGCCTCGCCGTGCTGGCGACCACGCTGTCGATCGTCGCGGTATTCCTGCCGATCGGCTTCATGGGCGGCATCGTCGGCAAGTTCTTCCACGAGTTCGGCATCACCATCGTCGCCGCGGTGCTGATCTCGATGTTCGTCAGCTTCACGCTGGACCCGATGCTGTCCTCGGTCTGGCACGACCCGGCCGCCCACGGCGCGCGGCACGGGCCGCCGGTGACGCTTTACGACAAGACCATCGGCCGGGTGACGCTGGCCTTCGACCGGCTCACCGAGCAGCTGGCCGGGCTGTACCAGGCCATCCTCGGCTGGTCGCTGCGCCACAAGCTCGCGACGCTCGGCCTTGCGCTGGCCACCTTCGTCGGCAGCTTCTTCGTCATCCCGCTGCTGGGCGCGGAGTTCGTGCCGAAGGCGGACTTCTCGGAGACGCAGGTCAACTTCTACACGCCGGTCGGCTCCTCGCTCGAGGTCACCGAGATGCGCGCGAAGCAGGTCGACGCGGCGCTGCGCGAGCTGCCCGAAGTGCGCTACACCGTGACGACGATCAACAGCGGCTTCGCGGCCGGCAAGATCTACGCCTCCACCTACGTGCGGCTGGTCGACCGCAAGGACCGCAAGCGCTCCGTCAACCAGATGTCCGTGCCGCTGCGCGAGCGCCTCGCGCGCATCCCGGGCATCACGGTCACCAACATCGGCCAGGTCGACCTGGGCGGCGGCAAGAGCCTGCAGTTCTCGATCCAGGGGCGTGACCTCGGCGAACTGGCCCGGCTGTCGCAGACCATCCTGGCGCGCCTGCGCGAGATCCCCGGGCTGGTCGACCTGGACAGCACGCTGAAGCCGGACAAGCCGACCGTCGCCGTCGAGGTGCGGCGCGCCGCGGCTGCCGACGCCGGGCTGAACGTCAACGCCCTCGCGGGCACGCTGCGCACGCTGGTCGCCGGCCAGACGGTGGGCAACTGGCGCGCGCCCGACGGCGAGAACTACGATGTCAACGTGCGCCTCACGCCGGCCAGCCGCGACGCGGTTGCCGACCTCGAGCGGCTGCCGATCTCGATCGCCCCGGCCGCCGACGGCAGCCCGCGCGTGGTCCGGCTGTCGCAGGTCGCCGACCTGCGCGCGTCGACCGGGCCGAACCAGATCAACCGGCGCGACCTGAACCGCGAGATCAACATCGATGCCAACGCGCTCGGCCGCAGCAGCGGCGAGGTGTCGGCGGACGTCAAGAAGGTGCTGGACTCGATCGCCTGGCCGCCCGGCTACCGCTACGTGTTCGGCGGCTCGACGAAGAACATGAACGAGTCGTTCGCCTACGCGGTCGGGGCGCTCGGCCTGGCGGTGGTGTTCATCTACATGATCCTGGCCAGCCAGTTCCGCTCGTTCCTGCAGCCGCTCGCGCTGATGAGTTCGCTGCCGCTGACGCTGATCGGCGTCGTGCTCGCGCTGCTGCTGTTCGGCTCGACGCTGAACATGTTCTCGGTGATCGGCATCGTGATGCTGATGGGCCTGGTGACGAAGAACGCGATCCTGCTGATCGACTTCGCGATCCGCTCGCGCCGCGGCGAGCACGCCGGCGAGCACGGGCTGGACCACGACGTCGCGCCGCTGGACCGCGAGCAGGCCCTGCTGCACGCCGCCCGCGTGCGGCTGCGCCCGATCCTGATGACCACGCTGGCGATGGTGTTCGGCATGGTGCCGCTGGCCTTCGCGCTGTCCGAAGGTTCGGAGCAGCGTGCGCCGATGGGCCAGGCGGTGATCGGCGGGGTGATCACCTCGTCGCTGCTGACGCTCGTCGTGGTGCCGGTCATCTACTGCTATCTCGACGACTTCTCGACCTGGATCAAGCGCCGCCTGCGGGGACCCGCACCGGCCACCGGCCAGGGCTCGGCGCTCACACCCGCCAAATAGAATCGAAGGTTGCCCGGAGGACTTCATGAACATCGAACAAGCCCGCTTCAACATGATCGAGCAGCAGATCCGTCCGTGGGACGTGCTCGACCCCGCCGTGCTGTCGCTGTTGACCATCGTCAAGCGCGAGGACTTCGTGCCGGCCGCCTACCGCTCGCTGGCCTTCGTCGACACCGAGGTGCCGCTGCCCGGCGGCCAGTGCATGCTGGCGCCGCGCGTCGAGGCGCGCCTGCTGCAGGAGCTGGCGCTGCACAAACACGAGCGCGTGCTCGAGGTCGGTGCCGGTTCGGGCTACATGGCCGCGCTGCTGGCGCATCGCGCGCAGCAGGTGATCACGCTGGAGATCGTGCCCGAGCTGGTGCAGCTGGCGGCGGCGAACCTGAAGCGCGCGGCGATCGTCAACGCCACGGTGCGCCAGGCCGACGGCTCGCGCGGCCTGCCGGGCGAGGCGCCGTTCGACGCCATCGTCCTGTCCGGCTCGATCGCCGAGGTGCCCCAGGGCCTGCTCGGCCAGCTCAAGGTCGGCGGGCGCCTCGTCGCGATCGTCGGCCAGCAGCCGGTGATGCGCGCGACGCTCGTCACGCGCAGCAGCGAACACGGCTACGCCAGCGTCGAACTGTTCGATACCGTCGCCCCGCGGCTGGTCGGCTTCGACGAGCCGGCCCGGTTCAGCTTCTGAGCGCACCGTGAAGCAGCTGCGTGCCACCGAGGTGCAGGGCCTGCTGGACGGGAGCCAGCCGGCGCCGCTGCTGCTGGACGTGCGCGAGCCCTGGGAATTCCAGGCGGCGGCGATCCGCCTGCCCGGCACCACGACGCTGAACATGCCGATGAACCAGGTGCCGCAGCGCCTAACCGAACTGGATCCGGCGCAGCCCATCCTCTGCATCTGTCATCACGGCATGCGATCGGCGCAGGTCGTCGCATTCCTGGAGCGCGCCGGGTTCGACTCGGTCTACAACCTCGCCGGCGGCATCGACGCCTGGTCGGTGCAGGTCGACTCGTCCGTGCCGCGTTACTGAACCCTCCGATCTCGAGAAGGAACCCCCATGTCCGTCCTGTTCCCGCGCCTGCCGTCGACCCGGTCCGGCTGGCGCCGCCCAGCCCTGCTGCTGGCCCTGGCCGCCGCGTTCGCGGGCTCGGCCCGGGCGCAGAGCCTGCAGGAGCTGTACGACGCGGCGCGCGGCTACGACGCGAGCTACCTGGCGGCGCGCGCGCAGCTCGACTCGGCGCAGTACCGGGTCGAGCAGGCCAAGGCGCTGCAGCGCCCCAGCGTCGGCTTGCAGGTGGCCGGCACGCGCAGCAGCTCCGACACGCCCTACTCCAGCACGACGAACACCGACACCACCTCGCTCAACGCGGCCGTGAGCGCCAGCCAGACGCTGTTCAACCGCGCCAACTCGGCCACCGTCGCCCAGGCCGAGAAGTCTTACGACGTCGCGCGTGCCGACTTCGAGGGGGCCGAGCAGGAGCTGATCGTGCGTGTCGCGCAGGCCTACTTCGACGTGCTGGCCGCGCAGGACACGCTGACCACCACGCGCACCAGCAAGACGGCGATCGCGGAGCAGCTCGCCTCGGCCAAGCGCAACTTCGAGGTCGGCACGGCGACGATCACCGACACGCGCGAGGCGCAGGCCCGCTTCGACCTCTCGACCGCGCAGGAGATCGCGGCCGAGAACGACCTGCGCACCAAGAGCATCGCGCTGGACCAGCTGGTCGGCCGCAGCGCGGTGGCGCCGAAGGGCCTGGCCACGCCGGTGGCCCTGCCGCCGGTACCGGGCGTCGCCGAGGAATGGGTGATGCGGGCCGATGCCGAGCATCCGACGATCCGCAAGGCGCGGCTCGGACTGGACGTCGCGCAGCTCGAGACCGAGAAGGCGCGCGCCGGCAACCTGCCGACCGTGACGCTGAACGGCAGCTACGGCAAGGGTCACGTGTCGCTGGACGTCACGTCGCGCGGCGGCGGCAACTTCAGCGATTCGGGCACCGGCACCAACAGCAGCATCGGCGTGACGCTGAACCTGCCGCTGTTCGCGGGTTACTCGATCCAGAACCGCATCAAGGAGACCCTCGCGCTGGAGGAGAAGTCGCGCAACGACCTCGAGGCCGCGCGGCGCGGCGTCGCGCAGGGCACGCGGCAGGCCTTCTTCGGCGTGCAGTCCGGCCAGGCGCAGGTGAAGGCGCTGGAGGCGGCGGAGTCGTCCAGCCAGCTGGCGCTGGAGGCCACGCAGCTGGGCTACAAGGTCGGCGTGCGCGTCAACCTGGACGTGCTGAACGCGCAGACGCAGTTGTTCACCACCAAGCGCGACCTCGCCAAGGCACGCTACGACGTGCTGGTCGGCGGGCTGCGCCTGCGCCAGGCGGCCGGCGTGCTGAAGCCGGACGACGTCGGCGCCGTCAACCAGCTGCTGGCGCGCTGAGCGCCCCCCGCGGAAGCGTCAGGCCGCGGCGGCCGCACGCACCTCGGCAGCGCGTCCCTGCGCGTCGAGCTGGAGCAGCAGCGCCAGCGGCGCGCGGCCGGCAAACCCGGCCTCGATGGACTCGACGACCCGGCCGATGAATTCGCCCGCCTCGGCCAGCCCTGCTTCGTCCAGCTTGCCGAGCAGTTCGCGCGCCGCGTTCCGGTTCGCCACGAACTCGGCCTTGCCGACGTAGTCCGGCACCGCGGCACCTTCCAGGCTGGTGTCGAGCCGGCGAGCCAGATCGCGGTCGGTCTCGACACCGGCTTCCAGCCGCGCGCGTGCGGCGCGCAGCGAAGCCACGGCCCCCGTGGCGGATTCGCCCAGGGCCAGGCGCAGCAGATGCCAGCCGGCCAGCACGCGCGAGACCACTTCCAGCAGCCGCCGCAGGCCCTGCAGGTCGCGCAGCGCCGACAGCGAGCGCTCGAGCTGGACCTCGCCGAAACGCGGCGCCGCCGCCTGCGCTTCGATCTGGGCGCGCGCCGTTTCGGCCGCCTCGGCCACCGTTTGCCAGAGCTGCTCGGCCTGGGCCGTCGTATCGCCGACGCGGGCGATGAACACCGGCTTGCGGATCGCCCCGGCGTAGTTCTCCTCGGCTTCGCGCAGGTAGCGCGTCAGGTCCTGCAGCAGCGACTTCAGTTTGCCGTCCCCCTGCGCCATCAGCTTCGGGTGCAGCGCCGCCGCCAGCGACTTGGTTTCCGTGACGCGCGCGCGCAGGCCGCTCAGGTAGGTGGGCCCGCAATGCAGGGCCAGCATGATGGCCGCGACCCCCGCGGCCTGGGTGGGGTCGATCGCCTGCGGCGGCTCGGACTGCAGGTCACCCCCTGGGGCGCCCGCCAGTTCGCCCCGCGCCAGCGGCAGCGCAGTCCCGCCGCGCAGGCGCACGAGGAAGGTCGCCGCCGCCGTCGCGGCCTCCTCCGCGCCGGCCGGGTTGTCCAGGCGATCGGCATGCGCCAGCAGCGCGGTCAGCGCGTCGCGCTGCATCGGCGTCGGTTCGAGCGGCGCGGCCTGCGCCCAGGCAGCCCCGGACGCCCGCTCGAGCACCATCACCGGCCCGATCGGCAACGCGTCGCGCAGCACGAAGCGCGGGGCACGCGCCACCACCGGCGCCGGCGCGGCAGGCGCCACACTGCGTGGCGGCCGCGTGGCCGGCGCCGCCACCACGCCGGCCGGCGTGGTGGCCGGCGGGACGCGGGGCGCGGGCGGATGCGGCGTCGATTCCGCCGCCGGGGCCTTGGCAACGACCGGAGGCGTCTCGGTTCGGGCCACCGGCGGCGCGGCCGGCTTCTCGGGCTCGGCGATCGGCTCGGCCGGCGGCGCCTCCGGCCGGCGTTTGCGCAGCAGCAGCCCGACGAGCACGGCACAGGCCAGCGCGAGCGCGACCACCAGCATCCAGACGGCTTCACCCATGACACGGGCCTCCTTGCCGGACATCGTGCCACGATCTTTGCCGCCGGTGCGGCGGTCGGCGAACAAAGTCGGGGAAACGTTTCTTGACGACCCGCACATGCGGTGTTGACGCAGGCGCCCCAGCCTGTGCCACCAACCGAGGAGGCTCCATGACCACGACGACCGAGGCCCGATGGCGCCCGGCGGCCATCGCGGCCCACCGCTTCGGCCTGGGCGAGCCGCGCCTGGACACCATCGCGACCGATCCGCAGGGCTGGCTGCTGGGGCAGATCGGGCCCGCCGAGCGAGCGCGCGGCGACGGGCTGCTGGACGCCGCCGCGGCCCTCGAGCGCCTGCGCGGCCCCGCGGCGATGCGCATCGAGGCGACGCGCGAGGTCGTGCAGGCCGACCAGCTCTCGCGCCAGGCGACGGCGCTGGCCAGCGAGCGGCCGTTCGCCGAGCGGCTGGCGCGCTTCTGGGCCAACCACTTCACCGTGTCGCTCGGCAAGGGTGCGGTACGCGGGCTGGTCGGTGCGTTCGAGCGGGAAGCGATCCGCCCCCACATCGCCGGCACCTTCGAGCAGCTGCTGTGGGCGTCCACGACCCACCCGGGGATGCTGCGCTACCTCGACAACCAGTTCTCCGCCGGGCCGCACTCGCGCATCGTCGGCCGTGCCGCACGGCGCGCCGCGCGCATGGGCGAGGAACCCCGCGTGACCGGCCTGAACGAGAACCTGGCGCGCGAGGTGCTGGAACTGCACACGCTCGGCGTGGACGGCGGCTACTCGCAGGCCGACGTGACGGCCTTCGCCGCGGTGCTCACCGGCTGGCGTGCCGACCCGCGCCAGCCGGGCCGCATGCCGCCCTTCGAGCCGGACTGGCACGAACCCGGCGACAAGCAGGTGCTCGGACGCCGCTACCGCGAGGGCCCGGAGGCCCTGCGGCAGGTGTTGTCGGACCTGGCCCGGCACCCATCGACCGCGCGCTTCCTGGCCACCAAGCTGGCACGCCACTTCGTCGCCGACGACCCGCCGCCCGAACTGGTCGAGCGGCTCGTTGCACGCTACCGGGCCACCGACGGCCAGCTCTCCGAGTTGTACCGGACCCTGGTGCAGAGCCCCGAGCCCTGGGCGAGCGGGCCGGCGAAGCTGAAGTCCCCGGAAGACTACGTGATCTCCAGTGCGCGGCTGCTCGAGATCGGCCAGCCGGACACCGATGCCGGGCCGCTACCGCGCCTGCTGGCCCAGGGCAGCGCGCTGCTCGGTCAACGGCCGCAGGCCGCACCCTCGCCGGCCGGCTGGCCTGACCGCGCCGAAGACTGGCTCGGCCCCGAATCGCTGTGGAAACGCGTCGAATGGGCCACGCGGGTGGGCGACCGACTCGGCCGGCGCGTCGATGCCCGTGCCCTCGCCGCCACCAGCCTCGGCCCCTGGCTGGGCGCTACCGCGCGGCAGCAGATCGAACGCGCGGCGGATGGCCCGCAGGCGCTGGCGCTGCTGCTGCTGGCCCCCGAGTTCCAGCGTCGCTGAAACCTCACCTCGAGAGGAAGGAACCCCCAATGCGAACCCCCATCGATGCCGACCGCCGCCGCCTGCTGCGCGCCACCCTGCTGGCCGGTGCGGCCGGCCCGCTCGCGACGCTGAGCCTCGCCGCGCCGACCGTGCCCGGCGGCCCGCGCTTCGTGCTGGTGTTGCTGCGCGGCGGCCTGGACGGGCTGTACGCCGTGCCGTCGCTGGGTGATCCGGCCTTCGCGGAAGCCCGCGGCGTGCTCGGTCGCTATGCCAGCGCGCCGCTGCCGCTGGCCGACGGCTTTGCGCTGCACCCGAATCTCGCCGGTCTGCACGCGATGTTCGGCCGCGGCGAGCTGGGCATCGTGCACGCGGTCGGACTGCCGTACCAGGAGCGTTCGCACTTCGACGCCCAGAACATCCTCGAATCGGGCGGCACGCGGCCGTTCCAGGTCACCACCGGCTGGCTCGGCCGCGCGCTTGCCGCCGGCCCGGGCAAGGGACTGGCGCTGGCCACGACGGTGCCGCTGGTGCTGCGCGGCGGTGCGGCCGTCGACACCTGGGCGCCGTCGGCCCTGCCGGACCCCTCGGCCGACCTGGTCGACCGGCTCGAGCGCCTGTACACCAGCGATCCGGCACTGGCCGGTGCGCTGGCACGCGCCAAGGCGCTGCACTTCGATCCGGCGATGATGGCCGAGGTCAACGCCGCGCCGGCCGGCATGGCCGGCGCGCCGCGCCAGGGCGCATTCGTCGTGCTCGCGCAGCGCTGTGCGGAGTTTCTCGGGCAACCGAACGGTCCGCATGCCGCGGTGCTGGAGATGGGCGGCTGGGACTCGCACGCCAACGAAGCCGCACCGCAGGGTCCGACCGCGAATGCGCTGCGCCAGCTTGATGCGGGCCTGAGCACGCTGCGCGAAGGGCTGGTGCAGTCGGGCGTGTGGCGGGAGACGGTGGTCGTCGTGGCCACCGAGTTCGGCCGCGAAGTGGCCGTCAACGGCACCCAGGGCACCGACCACGGCAGCGGCGGCGCGGCGTTCGTGCTGGGCGGGGCGGTCCGCGGCGGCCGCGTGTGGACCGACTGGCCCGGTCTCGCGCGGCGCGACCGCTTCGAGGGCCGTGACCTGCGCACGACCACCGATTTGCGTGCGGTGCTCAAGGGCCTGCTGGCGGACCATCTGCGTGTGCCCGCGCGCCGGCTGGAGCGCGATGTCTTCCCCGGCAGCGAAGCCGTGCGTCCACTGGCCGTGCTGGCCTGACCCTCGGGGCGTCTATCGCGGCGATGCACGGTCGCGATTGGACCGTGGGCGCTTCCGCCGCCACCATTCCAGACAAGAATCATTCTCATCTGGAGTTCCTAATGGCCAAGACCGCAACCTTCGGCGTGCTGCACCTCGGCACCTCCTTCGGCGTCGGCTACGCCTTGACCGGCAGCGTCGCGATCGCCGGCGCGATCACCTTCGTCGAGCCGGCGGTGAACACCGTGCTGCACTACTTCTTCGACAAGTACTGGGACCGGCTGTGGTCGCGCCGATCGGCCGTTGCCGCCGCGGCACCAGCCTGAGTTCGTCCGGGCTCTCCCAGCCCGCGCGCCTGCATGCGCGCGGTCCTTCGCCAGGCGACCGAGGGTCCGCAGGGACCCTCGTCCGTCCGGGCTCAGCCCCGCAGCTCTCCGCGGCCTTTCAGGCGCATGCGGTTGGGCAGCGGCACGGAGCGGCGCAGCACTTCCTCGCCGAGCCACACCGCGGAACGCCGTGCGCGCTGCGCCACGGCCTCAAGCGGGATCTGCTGGTAGTCGTCGTTGAACACCTCGAAGCTGTAGTCGCCGCGGTAGCCCAGGCGGTCCAGCCGCAGCACCAGGTCGGCGATCGCGTCGCTGTGCACGCCTTCGCCGGGGAAGACGCGGAAGTGGCGTGCCGTCGTCATCCGTTCCTCGAACGAGCGCACTTCGGTCCACATGAAGTCGGCGAGCTGCACGAGGAACAGCTTGTCCGGATCGATGATGTCCAGGTCGTCCAGCGGCGTCTTGCTCGCCACCGCGTGGTACGAGTCGAAACCGAGCCCGAGATTGGGCGCGTCGGCGCGGCACACCACGTCCCAGGCGGTGGTGAACTCGTTGATGGTGCGGCCCCACGAAAGGCCCTCGAAGGCCACCTTGATGTCCAACGGCACCGCCAGCATCGCGAGCTTGCGCAGGTCGCGCGCCATCGCGTCGAGGTCGGTGCTGGCATGGGTCGAGGTCGACGAACAGACCAGCAGCACACGGCAGTCCAGCGCCGCGCACATCTCGAGCATGTGCTTGGCGATGTCGACCTTGTAGTCGTGCAGGTGGCCGGGGAGTCCCTCGAAATCGCGCAGCACCTGGAATCCGGTGACACGCAGGCCGCTGGCCTTGACCTCGTCGACCGCGGCGCGCCAGCCGCGCTCGTGGCCGACCAGGTCGCGCGCCGACAGCATCACCTGCGAGAAGCCGCCGGCACGGATCGCCCGAAGCTTGGCCGCAAGCGGCCCCGCAAGCGTGATGGTGTCCATGCCGAAGTCGTCGATGTTGCCCTGCAGTTGGCTCATGTTCGCCCCTCGTCCGACGGGTACATCGGCCGGTCCCCCGAGGGGACGCGGGCCGGCTTGGGAGCGGCCCGGCGCCCGGCCCGCGACTGCGTGTCGATGGTCGTCATGCGGCGTCAACCGTGGTGCACCAGCTCGAACATCACCGTGCCCAGGTGGGCCTGCGTCAGCGCACCGCGTTCGCCGCTGTGCACGCCGGTGGATTCGACGAAGCCCATGCCGCGCGCGCGCAGCGCCTGCACCGCGGCCAGCACGTCGGGCGTGCCGAAGCCGATGCGCTGCAGCGACTCGTCGCCCTCGACGTCGAGGATGCCGGGCTCCGGCTCGATCAGCTGCAGGAAGAAGGTGCCGCACGGGCTCTTCAGCACCTTGCCCTTGGGCAGGATGCCGAAACGCTCATCGTCCGGCAATTCGGCGAAGCCGAACAGCTCCGCGTAGAACTCGCACCAGTCGGCCATGCGGTCGGTGCCGATGTACTGGACCACGCCGAACCAGTGCAGGCCGGCCAGCGCGGGCGGATCCGGATCGACGGTCGGAATGCGCGTGAAATCCACGTCGTAGATCGAGAACTCGCGATGCCGGTCGACGAAGTAGATGCGGCTCGCCCCGACACCGTGGATCGCCGGGATGTTCAGCTCCATCACCTCCACATGGGTCGGCACGGCCCAGGCACCGCGCTCGAGCGCGCGCCGGTACGCGGCCGCCGCGTCGCGCACGCGCAGCGCGATCGCCGCGATCACCGGTGTCTCGGTCGGCTGCACGGCGCGGGGATGGTGGCTCACGTGCGCATTGATCACGATGTTCATGCCGCCCTGGCGGTACAGCAGCACCTCGCGCGAGCGGTGCCGCGCGACGGGGCGGAAGCCCATCATCTCCAGCACCTGGCCAAGTGCCTGGGGCCGGCTGGTCGCGTACTCGACGAATTCGATGCCGTCCAGGCCGAGCGGGTTGGCGGCGTCGGTCAGGATCTCGCGGTCGGGGGGAGCGGTCATTCGATGGTCTCCTGCAATCGGGAGCGGATCAGTACGCGAGCGTGGCCACCTCGCGCAGCACCTCGGCGGTGGTGCTCGGCAGGCCGAAGAACTCGAGGTAGGCCGGGATCTGCTCGAACAGCATGTCGGTGCCGACCTGGAAGCGGCAGCCGCGTTCGCGCGCCGCGGCGAGGAAGGCCGTCATCTCCTGCTTCATCACGACCTCGCCGACGAAGGTGCTGCCGGCCAGCCGGTCCATGTCGATCGGCAGCGGGTCGCCGGCGTTCATGCCCAGCGGCGTGGCGTTGACGACCACGTCCCAGCCGGCCGGGTCGTTGCTGCCGGTGCGCACGTCGATCGCCGGGTAATGCGTCTTCAGGCGCTCGCCGAGCGACTCGGCCGATTCGGACCGTGCGTCGAAGAGGCCCATCGTGCCGACGTCCGCGGCGGCCAGCGATGCGGCGATCGCCGAGCCGACGCCGCCGCAGCCGACCACCAGCGCGCGCGCCCCGGTCAGCGCGACGCCCTTGCGCAGCAGGCCGCGCACGAAACCCTCGCCGTCGAACATGTCGCCGACCAGCCGGCCGGTGGCGTCGCGGCGGACGGCGTTGCAGCTGCCCGCGATGCGCACGGCGGGCGTCACCTCGTCGAGCAGGTCGACCACGCTGACCTTGTGCGGCATCGTGATCAGCGCACCGGTGACGTTCTCCAGCGTGAACAGCGCGCGCAGGAAGTTCGTGAAGTGCTCGGGTCGGCAACCCATCGGCACGACCACGCAGTCCACGCCGGCGCGCTCGAAGTACGGGTTGTAGATCATCGGCGCCTTGAAGCTGTGCGTCGGCCAGCCGACGTGCGCGATGAAGGAGGTCCGGCCGCTGATGTTCACGCCACCCTCCGTCAGTGCGTGCCGACCGCGGACACCGCCGCCCGCAGCGCAAGCAGGTAGCTGTCGACGCCGAAGCCGGCGATCTGGCCACGCGCGATCGGCGCGATCACCGAATGGTGGCGAAACTCCTCGCGGGCATGGATGTTGGACATGTGCACCTCGACGATCGGGCACTTCAGGATCGCCAGCGCGTCGCGGATGCCGTAGCTGTAGTGCGTCCAGGCACCGGCGTTGATCAGCACGGCCGCCACGCCCTCGGCATGGGCGGCATGGATGCGCTCGGCCATCGCGCCTTCGAAGTTGGTCTGGAAGCACTCGACCTCGACACCCAGCTCGGCCGCCAGCGCGTGCAGCTTGGCGTCGATCTCGGCCAGCGTCGCGGTGCCGTACTGGGCCGGGTCGCGCTTGCCGAACATGTTGAGGTTGATGCCGTTGAGCACCAGGAATTTCATCGGGTTCTCCTAGGAAACGAGTTCGATTCTGCGACCGGTGCGGGCCGCTTCGGCGATCGCCTCGGTGACGCGCAGGTTGGCCAGGCCGTCACGCGCGGACACGAGCGGCGCGGCCTCGCCGCGGACCACCGCGCCGAAGTGCGCCATCTGGCGCACGATCGGGTCCTCGCGCACCAGGCCGACGACACCGACCTCGAACGGCTTCCACCACGAGCGTGCTTCCGGCCGCGCATAGGTGTGCAGCCGCATCGTCGGCACCGCGAGGCTGCCGTTGGTGCCGGTGACGACGTAGCAGTCCTGGTCGTCGTGGGTCGGGTAGGCCGGGTTCTCGCGCGAGGTCTGCTCCCAGCTGCGCGGGCAGGCCGCGGTGTCGCTGAGCAGGAAGCTGCCGAGCGCGCCGCCCGCGAACTGCAGGTTGATCGCCACGGTGTCCTCGACCGCGAAGCCGCGCACCGCGCTCGACGCGATCGCCTGCACCGCGACGATCTCGCCGGCCAGCAGGCGCAGGTTGTGCACCTCGTGGATCATGTTCAGCAGGATCGGCCCGCCGTCGGGCTCGCGGCGCCACGGTCCGTCGGCGAAGTAGCTGTCGGGCTTCAGGAAGGTCGCGCTGCCCATCACCGCGACCAGCCGGCCGAGCACGCCCGAATCGACCACCTGGCGCGCCTTGGCCATGATCGGGCTGTGCGCGCGGTGGTGGCCGATCAGCACCGGCGTGCCCCCTGACTCGGCGGCGCGCACCAGCGTCTCCGCTTCCGCCACGGTCACCGCGATCGGCTTCTCCAGCAGCGTCGGCAACCCGGCCCGCAGGCAGCGCAGCGCCTGCTCGACGTGCAGCGCGTTCGGCGTCGCGAGCACGACACCGTCGGGCCGGTCGCGCTC
The DNA here is from genome assembly GCA_019635485.1 of Piscinibacter sp. Taxonomy (GTDB): domain Bacteria; phylum Pseudomonadota; class Gammaproteobacteria; order Burkholderiales; family Burkholderiaceae_C; genus Piscinibacter. The sequence goes on from JAHBZL010000031.1 coordinate 52,934, forward strand.
GATCAGCTGATCGAGCGTCGCGTGGCAGGGCACGCCGGCGCGCGCCGCGATCGCTGCCGCCGCCGGTGCCGGGTCGACGATCGCCGACAGCACCAGGCCGGCCGTGGCCTGGACGGCAGCGATGTGGGCCTGGCCGATGTAGCCGGCCCCGGCGACCGCGATGCGGCTGCGAGTCACTTGCGCAGCTTCGCCAGTTCGGCCTGCACTTCCTGCACCGTGGCTTCGCCGACCTTCTCGGAGTGCTTGGCGATCACCGGCTTCATCTTCTCGCGGAACTTCGCGATCTCGGCCGGCGGGAATTCCGTGACGGTCATGCCGTTCTTCTTCAGCGTCTCGAGCGCGGTGTTCATCATCGCGCGCGACTGCTCGCGCTCGTACTTGGCGGCCTCGTCGGCCGCGTCGTCGAGCAGCTTCTTCTCGGCCGGGCTCAGCGTGTCCCAGATCTTCTTGCTGAAGATCACCGACTGCGGGTTGTACTGGTGGTTGGTGATCGCCACGTACTTCTGCACCTCCCAGAACTTGTTGGCCGCGATCACGGTCAGCGGGTTCTCCTGGCCGTCGATGGCCTTCTGCTCGAGCGCGGCATAGACCTCGGGGAACGGCAGCGGCGTCGGGTTGGCGCCCAGCGCCTTGACCCAGTCGACGTTGATCGGGTTCGGGATCACGCGCAGCTTCAGGCCGTCGATGTCCTCGACCTTGTTCAGCGGCCGCTTGCTGTTCGTGATCTGGCGGAACCCCAGCTCCCAGAACGACAGGCCGACGAGCCCCTTTTCCTCCAGCTTGGCGTGCAGCTTCTTGCCGACCGCGCTGTCGACCAGACCGTCGGCCTCCTTGGCGTTGGCGAACAGGAACGGGAAGTCGAAGATCGCGAGTTCCTTGGCGACGCTGGCCAGGATGCCGGTGTTCATCACCACCATCTCCAGCGTGCCACCCTGGGCCGCCGACACGTTGGCCTGGTCGCTGCCGAGCTGGCCGCCGGGGAACAGGTTGATCTTGATCTTGCCGCCCGACTTGGCCGCGACGATCTCGGCGAACTTCTTCATCCCCAGCGCCACCGGGTGGCCCTCGGGGTTCTGGGTCGCGAACTTGAAGGTGTGCTCCTTGATGTCCTGGGCCTGCGACACGCCGCAGACGGCGAGCACGATGGCGGCGGCGAGGGTCTTGAGCATCAGTCTTTTCATGGGTGTCTCCGGTCGGGGTGGGAAATCAGCGGTAGAAGAAGTTCAGCGGGGCGAGCACGAGCTGCGGGAACGCGACGAGCAGGAACAGCACGATGAGCTGCGCCGCCATGAAGGGCAGCACGCCGCGCGCGACATGCTCCATCTTCATGCGGCCGACGCCGGCCACGACGTTGAGCACCGTGCCGACCGGCGGCGTGACCAGCCCGATCACGCCGTTGATGACGAACAGCACGCCGAAGTAGATCGGGTCGATGCCGGCCGCCTTGACCACCGGCACCATCACCGGGGCGAGGATCAGGATGGTGGGCGTCAGGTCCATCGCCATGCCCACCAGCAGCAGCACGACCATCAGGATCACGAGCAGCAACGTCGGGCTGTCCATGAACGGCCGCAGCAGTTCGATCAGCTGGGCCGGCAGGTTGGCGATCGTGATCAGCCAGGCACTGACCGCCGCGGCGGCCACCAGGAACATGATGATCGCGGTGGTCTTGGACGCGGCCACGAACACGCCGTAGAGCTGGCGCAGCGTCATCTCGCGATAGACCACGGTCGCGACGAACAGCGCGTAGACCGCTGCCACCACGGCCGCCTCGGTGGGCGTGAACACGCCCGCCTTCAGGCCGACCAGCACGATCACCGGCAGCACCAGCGCCCAGGTCGAGTCGCGCAGCGCCTTGAAGCGCTCCGCGCCGCTCGCCTTCGGCGCCGGCACGACGCCTTCGCGGCGCGCCGACAGCCACCAGGCGATCGCGATCGAGACGCCCATCAGGATGCCCGGCACGATGCCGGCCATGAACAGCTTGCCGATCGACAGGTTCGCGGTGACGCCGAAGATCACGAACGGGATCGATGGCGGGATGATCGGCGCGATGATCCCGGAGGTGGCGATCAGGCCGCCGGCGCGGCGCGGGTCGTGGCCGGCCTTGGCCATCATCGGCAGCAGCAGCGCCGTCAGCGCGGCCGTGTCGGCCACCGCCGAGCCGGACAGCGAGGCCATCAGGCAGGCGGCGATGATGGTCACGTAGCCGAGCCCGCCGCGCACGTGCCCGACCAGCGCCAGCGCGAGGTTCACGATGCGCTTGGACAGCCCGCCGACGTTCATGATCTCGCCGGCCAGCATGAAGAACGGCACCGCCAGCAGCGGGAAGCTGTTCGCTCCCTCGATCACGTTCTGCGCCAGGATCTGCGCGTCGAAGGTGTTCAGGTGGATCATCAGCGCCACGCCCGAGAGCAGCAGCGCGTACGCGATCGGGATGCCCAGTGCGATGGCGCCGATCAGCGCGACGAGGAAGATGGCGATCGTCATGGCCTGCTCCCCGGCTCAGCGATCGGACGCCGAGCCGCCGTCGCGGCGCTCGAACGCACGCGCCTCGGCCTGCGCCTCGGCACCCTCGCAGGCATGGTGCTGGGCGATCACCTGCCCCGGCGTCAGTTCGCCGCGCAGCGTGCGCCACAGGTCACTGCCCAGCATCAGCGCGGTCGAGACCGAGAACACGAGGCCCGTTGCATAGACCCAGGCCATCGAGAAGCCGGTCACCGGCGCCTCGGCATCCCAGTTGATGCGCGTCTGCGCCAGGCTGCCGGAGAACATCAGCCAGGTCACCCACAGCATCAGCCCCTGGCCGAGCACCAGCACGGCCTTCTGCGCACCCTGCGGCATGCGCTCGAGCAGCAGTTCGGTGCCCATGTGGGCGCGCTCGCGCACCGCGACGGTGGCGCCCAGGAACACCAGCCACAGGAACAGCCAGCGCGACATCTCCTCGGACACGGCGATGCCGGAATTGAAGCCGTAGCGCAGCACCACGTTGCCGAACACCATGGCCACCATCACCGCCAGCAGCAGCACGAGCACGGCCTCCAGCAGCCGGCAATAGGCGGCCAGGGCCTTGTCGATCGAGTGGGTCACCTTGTCTCCTCTTGTTCGGGGGTCGCGACCGTTGCCGCGCCATGATCTAAATGTACTAACTAGTTCGTTTTATGAGATGCGGGTTTACCCTCAATCACGCAGCCGGCCGGCGCAGCCCTACTTCCGGACGAACCGGACGATCATCTCGACGATCGAGTCGCGCCGCGCCACGATGGCCGCGGGCGAGTCGAGGTCGCGCTTGAAGATCAGCGAGAAGGTGTGCTTGTTGGCGACGTTGAACAGCGACAGCGCCGAGATCGACATGTGCAGGTCGACGGCGTCGATGCCGCTGCGGAACACGCCGGCGGCGAGGCCGCGTTCGTAGACGCGGCGCACGGCGTCGATGGCCGGCACGTTCAGGCGCTGGATCACGTCGCTGCGCGCCAGGTACTCGCCGCGGTGGATGTTCTCCGTCATCACCAGCCGGGTGAAATCGGGATGCCCGAGGTGGTAGTCGACCGTCGAGCCGACCAGCTTGCGCAGCGCGTCCTCGGGCGCCAGGTCCTCCAGGTGCAGCAGCGCCTCGGTTTCGCGGATGCGCCGGTACTCCTGCTCGAGGACAGCGATGTACAGGCCCTCCTTGCTGCCGAAGTAGTAGTAGATCATCCGCTTGCTGGTGCGGGTGGCCTCGGCGATCAGGTCGACACGCGCCCCCGCCAGCCCCTTCTCGGCGAACTCGCGCGTGGCCGCCTCGAGGATCTCCGCGCGGGTGCGTTCCGGGTCGTTGGTGCGGCCCGGCTCGCCGCGGGCGGTCGCCAGCCCTCGCGTCACGGGCGTCGGCGCTGAATGTACTGGTTCGTTCATTCAAGCAGTCTAGGCGATGCGATACGGGCGCCGCAAGCCCGCGGCCACGCCGCGGGCGGGAGGCCCGATCAGGCCGAGGTGGTCGCCGCCGGGCGACGCAGCGCGTCGATCGCCTGCGCCATGCGCGCGGCCGCGCCGCGGTGCGCCGCCGCGAAGGCAAGGCTGCGCTGCCCCGCCTCGCGCAGCGCCGCCGGATCCGCCAGCAGCGACAGGCCCGCCGCCAAGCCGGCCTCGAGGTCGGGGACGCGCAGCGCCGCGCCGGCGGCCGCAGCGAGTTCGGCGGCCTCGGCAAAGTTGAAGGTGTGCGGCCCCATCACCACCGGGCAGCCGCAGGCGGCGGCCTCGATCAGGTTCTGCCCGCCCAGCGGCGCGAAGCTGCCGCCCAGCAGCGCGACCTGCGCCAGGCCGTAGTACAGCGACATCTCGCGCATCGAATCGCCCAGCCAGGCATCGGCCGCGAGAGCTTCGGCGGGCGGCGTGTCGCCCCAGGCGCTGCGCCGCGCCACCCGCAGGCCGGCGGCACGCAGCTGGTTCGCGACCTCGTCGAAGCGCTGCGGGTGGCGTGGCACGACCACCAGCAGCGGCCGCAGCGCATCGGCCGGGCGGCGCGCCCAGGCGGCGAGCAACTGCGCCTCCTCGCCTTCGCGCGACACCGCCAGCAGCAGCACCGGACGCGCCAGCGCGGCGCGCCAGGTGCGGCCGCGCTCGACCAGCGCCGCATCCGCGCTCAGGTCGAACTTCAGGTTGCCGCAGACCTGCACCCGGCCCACCCCGGCCGTGCGCAGACGGGCGGCATCGTCGTCTGTCTGGGCGAGCGCCAGCGCGATCGTCTCGACGGCCGGCCGCAGGACGGATGCGAGCCGCTCGCCCTTGCGCGCGCTCTTCTCCGAGAGCCGGGCATTGGCCAGCACCATCGGCACGCCATGCGTGCGCGCCGCCAGCAGCAGGTTCGGCCAGACCTCGGTCTCCATCAGCACACCCAGCGCCGGGCGGAACTGGGCGAAGAAGCGCCGCACCACGCCGGGCGTGTCGTACGGCAGCCAGGCCTGCCGGTCGCCCTCACGCAGCAGCGCGGCGCCGGCCTCGCGGCCGGTGGCCGTGCCGTGCGTCAGCAACAGGCGCAGCGATGGGTCGCGCGCGCGTAGCGCGTCGATCAATGCGGCCGCCGCGCGCGTCTCGCCGAGCGAGACCGCGTGCAGCCACAGCCAGCCTTCCGAGGGGGCCCCGTGGTAGCGGCCGAGCCGCTCGGGAATCGCGTGCCGGTACAGCGGTTCGGCCCGCCCGCGCCACCACAGGCGCGCCACGTAGACCGGCTTGAGCAGCGCCAGCAGGGCCGAATAGGTGCCGCGCGCGGCGTGCTGCCGCCAGCGCGTCATCGTGCCCCTCCGGCCGGCGCGCGCCGGCCGAGCGCCGGCGTCATGCGTGGGCCACGCGCAGCACCGCGTTCCATGCCGACCACACCGCTTCCAGCGACGGCTGCGGCCGCGCCTCCACGGCCAGCTGGTGGCGGTGACCGTGGCTCTCCAGCGGCCCGGTGCGCCAGGCCGTCGGATGGTTGTAGAGCTGCACGTGCGGCAGGTCCAGCGCCACGGCGAGGTGGCTGAGGCCGCTGTCCACGCCGATCACACCCTGCGTGAGTGCGAGGCGGTCGAGCATCGCGTCAAGCGACATCGACGGCCAGACCTCGACGTGGAAGGCCTTCTCGTACTGCAGCCCGGCGGCGATCAGCTCGGCACGGGTCTGTTCCTCGTCGTTGCCCTGCGGCAGGCCGACACGCCAGTCGGCCCCGATCAGGCGCTTGCCGAGCGCGACCCAGTGCTCGACCGGCCACAGCTTGTCGTCGCGCGAGGTACCGTGCACCAGCGCGACCGTCGGCTGCGCGGTGCGGTAGACGCGCCGCGCCGGCCGCAGCCCGTACACCGGCGGGCCCTCGACAGGCCGGCCGAGCACCGCGGCGACCAGCGCGCGCGAACGGTCCATCGCATGGATGTGCGGCTCCACGCGCACCGGCCGGTCGACCAGCCAGCGCGCCGGCGCCTCGTAGCTCGAGCCGTCGGTCCGGTTCGCGAGGCCGAAGCTCATGCCGCGCGCCAGGCGCGCCACCAGCGCCGACTTGGTCAGCCCCTGCAGGTCGACGACCGCGTCGTATTCCTGCGCCTGCAGCTGCTCGCGGAAGGTGCGCCACTGCGCCCGCACCGCGCCGCTCCACCAGCCGCGGCGCCAGCGCCGCATCGCGCACTCGATCACCGTGCGCACGCCGTCGACGCGGCGCACCAGCGGCGCGAACGCCGGCTCGACGACCCAGTCGATCGCGGCATCGGGGAACGCGCTGCGGATGTCGTGCACGACCGGCATCGCGTGCACCACGTCGCCGAGCGACGAAAGCTTGACGATCAGGATGCGCACGGGCGTCGGGCGCGGCCGGCCGGCACGGTGGCAGCGAGCATCAGTGGGCGGCCGCGGCGACGTGCGCGTCCGGCTTGACGGCCCGCAGCGCGGCCATCATGTCGCCCTCGATGCGCGCCAGCGCCTCCGGCGTGTGGCCCTCGAAGCGCAGCACCAGCACCGGCGTGGTGTTGGAACTGCGGATCAGGCCGAAGCCGTCGTCGTACTCGACGCGCAGGCCGTCGATGGTGACGATCTCCTTCGCACCGGGGAAGTCGGCTCGCGCCAGCAGCTGCTCGACGACCTGCCGCGGTTCTCCCTCGGCGCAGGGCACGTTCAGCTCCGGCGTGTTGTGGCTGCTCGGCAGGGCATCCAGCACCGCGCTCGGATCGGCGCTGCGCGACAGGATCTCCAGCATGCGCGCCGCGGTGTAGGTGGCGTCGTCGAAACCGTACCAGCGCTCGCCGAAGAAGATGTGGCCGCTCATCTCGCCGGCGACCGGCGCGCCGATCTCCTTCATCTTCGCCTTGATCAGCGAATGGCCGGTCTTCCACATCAGCGGCACGCCGCCGGCGGCGCGGATCGCCGGTGCGAGCCGCTGGGTGCACTTGACGTCGAAGATCACCGTCCCGCCGGGGTGGCGCGCCAGCACGTCGGTGGCCAGCAGCATCAGCTGGCGGTCCGGGTAGACGATGTGGCCGTCCACCGTGACGACGCCGAGCCGGTCGCCGTCGCCATCGAACGCCAGGCCGAGCTCGGCGCCGGTCTCGCGCACCGCGTGGACCAGGTCGGCCAGGTTCTCCGGCCGGCTCGGATCCGGGTGGTGGTTCGGGAAGTTGCCGTCCACCTCCGAGTAGAGCTCGACCACCTCGCAGCCCAGCGCACGCAGCACGCCCGGCGCGGACGCGCCGGGGATGCCGTTGCCGGAGTCGACCACGATCTTCATCGGCCGGGCGAGCCGGCAGTCGGTCGCGATGCGCGCGGTGTACTCGGCGGCGATGTCCATCGGCGCCTGGCGGCCCGGGCCCTGCGCATAGTCCTCGGCCTCGATGCGCCGGCGCAGCGCCTGGATCGCGTCGCCGTAGATGGCGCGGCCGCCCAGCACCATCTTGAAGCCGTTGTAGTCCTTCGGGTTGTGGCTGCCGGTGACCTGGATGCCGCTGGTGCAGCCGTACCGGCCGCGCGTGGCGGCCACGTAGTACAGCATCGGCGTGGTGACCGGGCCGAGGTCGACGACATCCAGCCCGGTGGACACCAGGCCGCGGATCAGCGCCGCGGCCAGCCCCGGCCCGGACAGCCGGCCGTCGCGTCCGACCGCCACGGCGCGCTCGCCGGCCGCGACGGCCTCGCTGCCGAAGGCGCGGCCGAGGTGCTCGGCGAAGCGCTCGTCGATGGTCTTGCCGACGATGCCGCGGATGTCGTAGGCCTTGAAGATGCTCGGGTCGACGTGCATGACGTTGGCGGACGTGAAAATCGCGGCATTGTAGGGAGGCTGCCTGTGGACCCAGTCATGACCGTGATCGCCCTGGGCGCCGTCGTCGCCGGGTTCGTGCAGGGCCTGTCGGGCTTCGGCTTCGGGCTGGTGTCGCTGGCGATCTGGGCCTGGGCCGTCGAGCCGCAGCTGGCGGCGGTGCTGGCGGTGTTCGGCGGGCTCACCGGCCAGGTGATCGCCGCGTTCACGGTGCGGCGCGGCTTCGACCTGGCGCGCCTGGCCCCGTTCATCGCCGGCGGGCTGGCCGGGCTGCCGCTCGGGCTGTGGCTGCTGCCGCGGCTCGATGCGGCGCTGTTCAAGGTGCTGCTGGGCACGCTGCTGGTCACCTGGTGCCCGGTGATGCTGCTGGCGGCCCGGCTGCCGCGCCTGCGTTCCGGTGGCCGCCTGGGCGACGGCCTGGCCGGGGCCGCCGGCGGCGTGCTCGGCGGGCTGGGCGGCTTCACCGGCGCGATCCCGACGCTGTGGTGCCTGCTGCGCGGCTTCGACAAGGACGTGCAGCGTGCCGTGATCCAGAACTTCAACCTGACGATGCTGGCGGTGACCTTCGCCGGCTACCTGGCCAGCGGCCTGGTCACGCCGCGCGTGTGGCCGCTGCTGGCGCTGGTGGCGCCGGCCGTGCTGCTGCCGGTGCTGCTCGGCGCGCGCGTCTACGTCGGTCTCAGCGAGGTGGCGTTCCGGCGCGTCGTGCTGGCGCTGCTGACGCTGGCCGGCGTGGCGCTGCTCGCCTCGGCGCTGCCGGTGCTGTGGCAGCGCTGAGCGGCGTCACGCGAAGCGCCCCTGCAGGAACCAGCCGCTGGACGCCGCGCTCGGCAGCCGGGCGCGGTACAGCCACAGCAGCGCGCCCTCCCCGTCCTGCGCGATGAAATAGTCGCGCTCGGCCAGCTCGTGGTCCCACCAGCCGGCCTCGACGCGCTCCGGGCCGCTGAGCAGTTGCAGCGGCCGGCCGTCCAGCAGCGGCAGCAGGCCGCGCTCGGGCAGCGGCTCGGGCGGCGCGAGCAGCCAGACCGGACGCAGCGGCAGGGCCGCCGGCGCCTGCGGCGTCGTCGGGCGGCGCCGCCCGAGCCGGGCCGGATCGGCCGGCTGCACGGCGCTGGCCTTCTCGGGCCGGTGGTCGTGCAGCGCCTGCAGCTGCTGCACCTGCTCGACGCCGAGCCGCGCCTGCAGCCGCTCGATCAGCCGCAGCAGGCCTTCGCGCTCGCTGGCCGCGCTCGGGAACAGCTCCCCGTTCGGCGGCGCCTGCGGCACCACCTCGTCGGCCCACAAGTGCAGCTCCAGCGTGGACGCCGGCAGCACGAGGCGTGTCAGCCGCTCGCGCAGCAGCGCCTGCAGGTGCGCCGCGTCGCGCGCCGGCTCGGCCAGCGCGATCTCGAGCAGCGTTTGCACCGGGATCCGTGTCTCGCGGCGCCAGCGCGGCTCGTGCTGCATCGCCAGCGTGAAGCCGCGCGTGTAGGCGTGCTGCGCCGCCAGCCAGGCCGACAGGCGCGCCAGCAGCAGGCCGGCGGCGTGCAGCAGCTGCTCGGCGTTGTCGGCGCGGGTGAACAGCTCGAGGCGGCTCTCGAAGCGCGGCGGCAGCGTGATCGGCACGCGCGGGTCGGGCAGCTCGCCGTAGGCACGGTCGAGTGCCGTCAGCAGCGTCTGCCCGAAGCGGCGCGCCAGCCCGGCGCGCGGCAGGCGGCGCAGTTCGGCCAGCGTGCTCAGGCCCATGCTCCGGAAGGCCTCGTGATGCGCCGGCTCGGGCGTCAGCAGCTCGGCCGGCGTGGCGTCGAGCGCCCGCTGCAGCG
>JAHBZL010000032.1 GCA_019635485.1 Piscinibacter sp.
TGGCGCTGCGGATCGGGTCCGGTACCAGCAGGCAGGCCGGTACGCCGGTCTCCTCCTGCTTGAGCGCCACCTCGGCTGCGGTACGGGTGAACATGTCGGCCACGCCCGGGTCGAGTGCCGGTCCGTTGCTGTTGCCCAGCGCCTGCACCAGCAAGCGCTCGAGCGCAGGGTCGATGGCGATCACGTTGAGCTCGCGCGTGGGACCGTAGATCTGCTGCACGATGGCGGGGGACAGGGCGACACGGATGCGCTTGGCCAGCTCTGCCGGGTCGGTGGTGTTGACCGCGTGTTCGGCCAGCGATTCGACGATGGTTCGGATGTCGCGGATGTGCACGCCTTCGTCGAGCAGCAACTGCAGGACTTTCTGGAACACGGCGATGGAGACCATTTTCGGAACCACTTCCTCGATCAGTTTGGGAGCCAGCTTGGCCACGTGGTCCACCAGCTGCTGGGTCTCGGTTCGGCTGAGCAGGCGCGAGGCCTGCACCTGCATCAAGTGTGACAAATGCGTGGCCATCACGGTCTCGGAATCAACAACGGTAAACCCGGCCATTTGCGCCGCTTCCTTCTGCCGGTCGTCGATCCAGTGTGCCGGCAGCCCGAAAGCCGGATCGGTGGTGGCGGTTCCGATCAGCGGCGTCGTGATGCCGCCCGGATTGATCGCCAGGAACATGCCCGGGAAGGCCTCGCCTTCGCCGACGATGACGCCGCGCAGCGTGATGCGGTAGCCGCTGGGTTTGAGTTCGAGGTTGTCGCGGACATGCACGGCCGGTGGCAGGAAGCCGACCTCCTGCGCAAACTTCTTGCGCACGCCCTTGATGCGGTTGAGCAGGTCGCCCTGGCGGGTCTTGTCGACCAGCGCGATGAGCCGGTATCCCAGCTCGAGTCCGAGCTGGTCTACCGGTTGCAGGTCGTCCCAGGTGGCCTCGGGGTTGGCCTGCGCGGCCTCGGCCGGGCGCACCGGCTCCTGCTCCTGGAGCTTGCGGTCGCGCTCCTTCATCCACCAGGCGGCGTAGCCGAGCGCGGCGGAGATGGTGACGAACACCAGGTTCGGCATGCCCGGGATCAGCCCGAGCGAGCCGATCACGCCGGCCGTCACCGCCAGCGAACGCGGCGAGTTGAAGACCTGCTTGGCGATCTGGCTGCCGACGTCGTGCTCCTTGCCGACGCGCGAGACGACCATCGCCGCCGCCACCGAGATCAGCAGCGCCGGGATCTGCGCGACCAGCGCGTCGCCGATCGCCAGCAGGATGTAGCTGTTCGCGGCCTCGGACGCCGACAGCTCGTGCTGCGCGACGCCGATCACGAAGCCGCCGACGATGTTGATCGCCAGGATCAGCAGCCCGGCGATCGCATCGCCGCGCACGAACTTGCTGGCACCGTCCATCGAGCCGAAGAACTCGGCCTCGTCGCCGACCTCCTGGCGGCGCGCACGCGCCTGCTTCTCGTCGATCAGCCCGGCGTTCAGGTCGGCGTCGATCGCCATCTGCTTGCCGGGCATCGCATCCAGCGTGAAGCGCGCGCCGACTTCGGCGATGCGCTCGGCGCCCTTCGTGACGACGATGAAGTTGATCACCACCAGGATCGCGAACACGATCAGGCCGACCGCGAAGTTGCCGCCGATCAGGAAGTGGCCGAAGGACTCGATCACCTTGCCGGCCGCACCCGGTCCGGCGTGGCCCTCGAGCAGCACGACACGCGTGGAGGCGACGTTCAGCGACAGCCGCAGCAGCGTCGTGAACAGGATCACGGTCGGGAACGCGGCGAAATCCAGCGGCTTGATCATGTAGGCCGCTACCATCATCACCATCAGCGCGACGGCGATGTTGAAGGTGAACAGCAGGTCCAGCGCGAAGGCCGGAAGCGGCAGCACCATCATCGCCAGGATCATCACGATCGCCAGCGGCGCCATCAGCGCGCGCAGCGTGCGGCCGTCCTTGCCGACCAGGCCCTGCAGCTGTTGCAGCACGGGGTTCATTCGTAGTGCTCCATGTCAGGCACGGCCTTGTGGTGCGGGTCGAGCTCGGGGGGCACCGGCAGCTCGGGCAGCTCGCCCGGGTCCGCGCCCTGGCCGGCCAGCGCGGCGCGCAGCCGGTAGACGTAGGCCAGCACCTGGGCCACCGCGGCGAACAGCGCCTGCGGGATCTCCTGGTCCAGCTTGGTGTGGGCGTACAGCGCGCGCGCCAGCACCGGCGCCTGCAGCACCGGCACCTGGGCGCCCTTGGCGATGTCGCGGATGCGCATCGCCAGCAGGTCCGCGCCCTTGGCGACGACACGCGGCGCCGACATCCGGCCGTCCTCGTACTTCAGCGCGACGGCGTAGTGGGTCGGGTTCATCACCACCAGGTCGGCCTTGGGCACGGCGGCCAGCATGCGGCGCTTGGTCATCTCGCGCATGCGGGCCTTCTGCTTGCCCTTGATCTCCTGGTTGCCCTCCAGCTCCTTGTGCTCCTGCTTGAGCTCCTGATGGCTCATCTTCAGCTTCTCGGCCAGCAGGTAGCGCTGCAGCGGCAGGTCGATCGCCGCGAACAGCGCCAACGCCAGCACCAGCAGCACCAGGCCGCCGAGCACGATCTGCGCGCCCTGGCCAGCCGCGGCCGGCAGCGCGAGGCCGAGCAGTGAAACGAAGTCGCCCAGATGAGCGCGCAGGTACAGCGCGCCGATGCTGAACAGCACCAGCGCCAGCAGGCAGGCCTTCATCGCGTCGACCAGCTGCTGCTTGGAGAACAGCCGCGCGACGCCGCCGATCGGGTCGAGCATCGCGAACTTGGGTTTCAGCGGCTTGAAGGTGAAGTTCCACCCGCCGCCGGCCAGCGCGACGCCGACGGCCACCAGCCCCATCAGCAGCCCGGGCGGCAGCACCATCCACAGCAGCAGCGAGGCCAGCTCGCCGAGCCGCTCGAGCATCAGCTCGGGGCGCTGCAGCACGCGCCCATCGAAGCGCAGCGCGCGGTCCAGGCCCTGCTGCAGCCAGCGCGCCGCCCACGGCGCGGCGGCCACCAGCGCGGCGCCGCCGACGGCCAGCGCGGCGAAATGCCCGAGGTCGCGCGAGCGCGCGACCTGGCCTTCTTCGCGCGCTTTCTGCAGCTTGCGCGCGGAGGCGGGTAGTTGGCGGTCTTGAGCGTCCTGATCGGCCATGGCGAGGGGCCCGTACGTAACGGGTTGTCGCCATTGTTCCGGGCGGGCGCCGGAACTTGAGCCGGATCAGAAGGCAAAACGGGCCGCTATTCCGAACCCCCCAGTCGCTTCGCTCCTGCCCCCGAGGGGCGTCGTCCGACTTGGGGCGGCCCGGCGTCGGACCGCGGCCCGACGTCGAGGGACATTCGGGGCGCTGTCCGGCCCCGGCAGTTCAGAAGCCCAGGCTCGCGAGCAGGTCGTCCACCTCGCCCTGGTTCTGGACCACGTCGGTGCGCCCTTCCGGATTCACGACCGGGCCCTGCAGCACGGCCGATTCGACCTTGTGCTGCTGCTCGGCCGGCGCCGCCTGCACGAGCAGCTTGACCAGGCTGTCCTCCAGCTCGGTGGCGAGCGTGACGACCTTGGCCACCACCTGACCCGTCAGGTCGTGGAAGTCCTGCGCCAGCATGATGTCGGTCAGGTGCTGGTCGATGCGCGCGGTGGCGGCCTCGACGTCGCCGACGAAGTTCATCACCGAGCCCGAGGCCACGGCCTTGACCGGGTCCTTGACGATCGCCGCGGCGATGCGGCGCGTCTCGGCCGAGATGTGCGCATGGTCGGCCTTCGCCTGGTCGACCGAGTTCAGCACCTTGTTGGCCGCGTCGCTGGTCTTGGTGGCGATGTAGTTCAGCCGGCTGCGCGCGTCGGGCAGGCCGTCGGCGGCGATCTGCAGCTTGGGCATCACGCCCAGCTGCATCAGCGTGTCGTGCAGCTGGCGTGTGATCAGGCCGAGCTGGTGGAACACTTCCGGGGAGGCACCCGCCGCCATCTGCGGCGCGAGCGTGGAAAGGTCGTCCATCTTCATGTTGTTTGCCTTTCGTGCCCGCTCAGGCCGTCGCGGCGAGCTTCTGCATGATCTTCTGCACCTTCTCCTCGAGCGTGGCCTTCGTGAAGGGCTTCACGATGTAGCCGGCCGCGCCTTCCTGGGCGGCACGCACGATGTCTTCCTTGCGCGCCTCGGCGGTGACCATCAGCACCGGCAGGTGCTTCAGCGACTCGTCCTTCTTGATCGCGCCGAGCAGATCGAAGCCGTTCATGTTCGGCATGTTGATGTCGCTGACGACGAAGTCGAACTTCGCGCTCTTGAGCATGTTCAGCGCCACCGCGCCGTCCTCGGCCTCCTCGGCGTTGTTGCAGCCCATCTCCTTGAGCAGGCCGCGCACGATGCGGCGCATGGTGGAGAAGTCGTCGACGATCAGGAATTTCAGGTCGGTGGGGTTGCTCATGGCAGGCCTCGGGTCGGATCTGGGACGGTTATCGGGTCGGCGGCAGAGAAATTGAGGGTGCCTCGACCAGCGCCGGGGCGATCGTCCCGCCCGGCGGCTCGGCCGGGGCGGATTCGCCCTCCAGCGGCACGCTGCGCAACGCGCGGTCCTCGGCGTCGCGGTTCATCACGATGATGCTGATGCGCCGGTTCGCCGGGCTGCCCGGGTCGGCGGGTTCGAACAGGTTGCTCGAGGCCAGGCCCTGCACGCGCAGCACGCGGTCGTCCGGCAGCCCGCCGGCCACCAGTTCGCGCCGCGACGCGTTGGCCCGGTCGCTGGAGAGCTCCCAGTTGCTGTAGCCGCGCTCGCCGGCCGCGAACGGCTTGGCGTCGGTGTGGCCTTCCAGCGTGAGCCGGTTCGGCACCTCGGCGAGCACCACGCCGATCTCGCGCAGCAGTTCGCGCATGTACGGCTGCACGATCGCGCTGCCGCTGTCGAACATCGGCCGGTTCTGCTCGTCGACGATCTGGATGCGCAGCCCGTCGGGCGTCATGTCGAGCCGGATCTGCGACTTCAGCGCCGCCAGGCGCGGATTGTTGGCGAGCACTTCCTCGACCTTGTCCTTCAGCGCGCGCAGCCGCGCCGCCTCGGCCCGGCGCTGCTCGGACTTCAGCGCCTGCAGGTTGATCGTGCGCTTGGGCGCCTCGACCTCGCCGTTCTTGACCTGGCCGCTGCTGCGCGACAGGTCGGCGCCGCCGCCCTTGACGATCGACGACGAATCGCCCGAGCCGCTGCCGCCGCCCATCAGCGAGAGCTTCAGCGGCGAATTGAAATAGTCGGCGATGCCCTTCTTGTCGCCCTCGGTGGTCGAGCCGAGCAGCCACATCAGCAGGAAGAACGCCATCATCGCGGTGACGAAGTCCGCGTACGCGATCTTCCAGGCGCCACCGTGCGCACCGTGGCCGCCCTTCTTGATCTTCTTGACGATGATCGGCTGGAGCTTTTTCGAGTCGCCGGCCATGGTCTACACCTCGTTCGCCGGACGCCGCCCGGCCGCTCCGAAGGCGGCCGGCGCAGCCCCCGCGGGGGGCGATGGCGGCGTACCCGCCGAGATGGGGGTCGTCATTTCTTGCCTTTGACGTGGCCTTCGAGCTCGGCGAAGGTGGGCCGGTCACCCGAGTAGAGCACCTTGCGGCCGAACTCGACGGCCACCTGCGGCGCATAGCCCTGCATCGAGGCCAGCAGCGTGGTCTTGATGCACTGCAGCTCCTTGCCGTTCTCGTCGATCTTCTGCTCGAGCAGGCCGCCGAGCGGCTCGACGACGCCGTAGGCCATCAGGATGCCCAGGAAGGTGCCGACCAGCGCCGAGCCGATCATGCCGCCGAGCACCGCCGGCGGCTGGCCGACCGAGCCCATCGTGTTCACGACGCCCAGCACCGCCGCGACGATGCCGAAGGCCGGCAGCGCGCCGGCCAGGCGGGCGATCGCGGCCACCGGCGCATGCGCCTCGTGGTGATGCGTCTCGATCTCCGAGTCCATCAGGCTCTCGATCTCGTGCGCGTTCAGGTTGCCCGAGACCATCATGCGCAGGTAGTCGGTGATGAACTCGACGACGTGGTGGTCGCTGCCGACGGTCGCGTACTTCTGGAACAGCGGCGAGCTGTGCGGCTCCTCGACGTCCTTCTCGATCGACATCAGGCCCTCCTTGCGGGCCTTCTGCAGGATGTCGTAGAGCAGCGCCATCAGCTCCATGTAGCGCGCCTTCGAGTACTTGGAGCCCTTCAGCAGGCTGGGCAGCGCCGACAGCACGGCCTTCAGCACCTTGGGCTGGTTGTTCACGACGAACGCACCCAGCGCGCCGCCCAGGA
This sequence comes from Piscinibacter sp., assembly GCA_019635485.1. Classification (GTDB taxonomy): domain Bacteria; phylum Pseudomonadota; class Gammaproteobacteria; order Burkholderiales; family Burkholderiaceae_C; genus Piscinibacter. The sequence goes on from JAHBZL010000032.1 coordinate 6,251, forward strand.
TGGCCATCAGCTCGGTGGGCAGCGCGTGGATGATCACGCTCATGTTGCCGCCATGGATGATGTACGCACCGAAGATGCAACCGAGCGCGACGCCGTAGCCGATGAGGACAAACATGGTTCTTGGTCCGAAACCAGGGGGCCGGAGGTGATGCGGGTCTTATCGGCGCCGGTGGGTCCGGCTTGAGGGGCGCGCGCCCTGGCGCCGGCCCAAAGAAAAAAGCGGGCCCCGAGGGGACCCGCCGCAAAGGCACAGGGACGTGCCAGGAGGAGACAAGCAAGAAAACCGTTCGCCCGGACTATCGGCAGGACGCCGGGCAAGTTGAGGGCAAATTCACGCGTTCAGTGCACCGCTCGGGCGCCGGGCGCCGCCGTCTTGCCGGCGTCCAGCTTGATCGCGCCGGCGGCGTTGCCCTTGCCGGCGCGGGCCGGCGGGTTGCACAGGCCGCAGACGTAGTGTTTGGCAATCTCGTGCGGATGGGTGACGAAATGGCCGCCGCATTTCGAGCATTTCGTCATGGTCAGCATGCCGTTGTCGATGAACTTGACCAGGCGCCAGGCCCGCGTCACCGACAGCAGCGCCTCGAGGCCCTGGGCCGTGGTCTGTTCCTGGTACAGCTGGTAGGCCTTGATGACGGTGTCGATCTCGTCCATCTCGGCGACCTTGTTCAGGTACTCGTGGATGTTCAGGAACAGGCTGGCGTGGATGTTGGGCTGCCAGGTCATGAACCAGTCGGTCGAGAACGGCAGCTGGCCCTTGCTCGGCGACTTGCCCGAGACTTCCTTGTACAGGCGCAGCAGCCGCTCGTACGAGAGATCGGTCTCGGATTCCAGCACCTGCAGCCGCGCACCCAGGTTGATCAGCGTGACGGCACGCTCGATCTGCTTGGCTTCGGTCAGGATGCTCTTGGTGCGGGCCATGTTCGATGTCTCGGTAGAAGTCGAAGGGTGTCGAGCCGGCGCCGGGCCTCCCCCTGGGCGGCTCGGCTCCCCCAGGGGCCACGAAGGGGCCCCAGGTGGCCCGGGGGGCAGCGCGGCACGCCGCGCCGGGGGTGGTCGTTCAGGCGGCTTCCTGATGGCGCCCGGCCATCAGGATGCTGGCGTGCAGGCGGGTCGTCGTGTCGTTGGCCGCCTTGCCGTGGTTGGTCAGCAGGCCCCAGACCAGGTCGTCGTCCATGCGGAAGCGGCACAGCAGCGTGTTGCCCGAGGCGATCTTCATCATCTGCGCCGGAGTCAGCATGCCGATCAGCGTCGCGGTCTCCTCGCCGATGCCCAGGCGGTACAGCGCCTGCTCGCGGTCGGCACGGATCAGGCTCTGCGCCAGCATCAGGTAGGACAGGTTGGCTTCGCGGATTTCGGTGAGGATCTGGTCGGCGTTCATGGCGTGTGCTCCTGGGTCGCTTGTTTCTCGGTTCGTCCGGCGGTCATTGCTCGTGACAGCGTGGAACGAATTGTGTGGAACGGAGATGGACCGCAACATCAGCCCATCTCTGTCGCTTGAGTCCAGATTCGTCCACGCGGCTTGTCAGGCAAGTTCCTACACGGACTGTCGGACGCGCGGCGCGGCGTGACGCCGGTCACGCCCGGCGGGGCCCGATTGACCGGTTTTTGCCCGCCTGACGCGGCGATTGCCGGCGCGGCGCGCCACCTAGACTGGGCGCGAGCTCACCACCGCCTGCTAGCCATGGATTGGCGCGACATCCCGGTCTTCATCGTGAACCGCAACCGCCTCGGGGCGCTGCAACGCCTGGTCGACTGGCTGCACACGGCCGGCACGCGCCGCATCGTGATCCTGGACAACGCCTCGGACTATCCGCCGCTGCTGGACTGGTACCGCGCGCTGCCGCCCGGCGTGAACACGATGCTGCTGCCGGAGAACCACGGCCCCTGGGTGCTGTGGCAGCAAGGCGTGCACCGCGTGCTCGAGACGCCCTACGTGCTGACAGACTCCGACGTCGTGCCGGCCGACTTCTGCCCGAAGGACCTGATCGGAGCGCTGCTGGCCGCGCTGCAGCGCTTCCCGGACGCGAAGAAGGTCGGCCCGGCGCTGCGCATCGACAACCTGCCCGACCACTACGCCCAGGCCGACACGGTGCGCAAGTGGGAGTCTCAGTTCTGGGAGCACCCGGTCGCGCCGGGCGTGTTCGCCGCGCCGATCGACACCACCTTCGCGCTGTACCCGCCGCGCGCCGAATTCAGCAACGAGGCGGGCAACCTGCGCCTCGGGCACCCGTACATCGTCGAGCACACCCCCTGGTACGTCGACGACGCCGCGCTCTCCGACGAGGAACGCCACTACCGTGCGCACACCAGCCCGGTCTACTCCAACTGGAGCGTGGTGAAGAAGGACGCCTGGGTGGACCGGAGCGCGCGCGTCACCGCCTTCGAGCAGCGCGCGCAGGTGCTGCACCTGGACGGCGGGCGCGAGTTCATCCCGGGCTGGATCAACGGCCAGGCGCTCGAGTACGACCCCGCGCAGGCCCGCGCACAGCGCCTGCCGCTGGCGGACGACACGCTGGACGGCATCCACCTCAGCCATGTGCTGGAAGGCGTGCGCGACGCGCAGCCGCTCTTCGACGAGCTGTGGCGCGCGGCACGGCCCGGCGCGAAGCTGGTCGTGCGCGTCGGCCACGGCGCGCGGGCGCAGACCTGGGACGACCCGACGCGACAGCGCGCCTGGTACGAAGGTTCGTTCGCCCACCTGGCCGCGCCGGTGGCCGGCCACGCGGGCCGCAGCGACTGGCAGCTCGAGGCCGTGCACCTGGTCGAGGACGCGGACGCGCGGCCGCAGGAAGTGGTCGCCGAGCTGCGCGCGGTCAAACCGGCGCGGCCCGCGGCCGGGCTGCACCCGGCGCCGCAGCCGGCGGTGCGGCCCGTGCGCGACCCGCGCGTCGACCCCGCCTTCGCGCCCGTGCACGCCGAACGGAGGGCCGCCGCGTGAGCCTGGCGACCGACGCGCTGCTGCGCCACGTGCAGGAGTTCGGCTACCGCAGCCGCCCCTTCGTCACCGACCTCGCGCAGGCTCCGCAGCGCGCGGACCGCTTCGGCGACCAGCTCTACTTCGGTGTGCTGGGCTACGAACGCGAGGTCTGGAGCGACGCCCGCACGATGCTCACGCTGGCCGCCGGCCACGACGAGCCGGCCGGCGACGCGGCGCTGTTCTACCTCGGGCTCGTGCAGGCGCGCCTGGGCGAGCCGGCGCTCGCCTTCGACACGCTGCTGCGTGCCTTCGGCCGCGGCATGCGCCTCGCGCCCGCGCTGCTCGAAGCGGCCTGCCTGGCACAGCGCCTCGGCGACGAGGGCACGGCGGTGGCGCTCTACCGCCAGTTCATCGGCATCGCCGGCGACCGCGAGGGGTACCGCCGCCTGCTGAGCCTGGACGAACTGCATGCCTACAACCGTGCGCTGGCGGCGCTGTCGCCGCGGGTCGCCACGCTGCTGGCGCCCTGCGCGCTGCTCGGCCGCGCCGCCCCCGCGCTGACCGGCGTGCAGCAGCGCACGATCGGCGCGCTGCTGGACGCCACCGCCGACGCGCAGGCCGCCGGCCAGCTCGCGCCGACCGAACTGGCCGGCCGCTGGACCGCCGCGCCGGCCCCGGCGCGGCCACGCCGCGTGCTGCTGCTGTTCGCGCGGCACATCAACTGCAGCGAGCGCTACGTCGAGAGCGACGTGCTGTACCACCTGGAACAGTCGGCGCGCGCGCGCGGCCACGAGGTCCGCGTGTTCGACGCCGACCGGTTGCTCTACGGCACCGACGCCGTGCCGGCGGAGCGGGTGATCGACGGCGCGCCGTACCGGCCGACGCCCGAGGCGACCGCACGCGAGCTCCAGCGGCTGCAGCAGGCGGTGGAGGACTTCGCGCCCGACCTGCTGCTGTTCGAGGCCAACTTCGTCCCGACGGCGACCACGCTCGGACCGGACTTCCTTGCCACGCTGCCCGGCCGGCCGCACATGAATGTCGTCGCGGTGGTGCCGGATCTTTACGACAGCGCGCCGGACTTCGCCGGCGCCTGGTCGGGCGCGGCGGATCGCGTGCTGTGCTTCAACGAACACGGCCAGCACGCGCAGCGCCAACGCGACGCCGGCCGGCTGGTCTACTTCCCGCACCTGCCGTTCGCGCCCAATCCGCACGCGCAGGACGGCCCCCGCGAATGGGATTTCGTCTTCGCCGGCGGGCTGCAGCGCGGGCGCGACGCGGTGCTGGCGCCGCTGGTGCGCCACGTGCCGCGGCACCGCATCGTCGCCGGCGACCGCCGCGCGACGAGTGCGCTGCCCGACGTCGACCAGTTCTACCGCTTCCTGGCCAGCGGCCACGTCACCTTCAACAGCGGCTTCCTGCCGCCGCCGCAGCCGCCGATCCAGACCGGCCGCACGGTGGAGGCGATGCTGGCGCGCACCGCGCTGCTCGAGGAGTCACCCGCCGCGCTGGCCCGCGGCTGGGTGCCCTGGCTGCATTTCGTGCCGGTCGCCCACGCCGCGCAGGCGGTGGCCTGCACGCAGTTCCTCGCGGCCCATGCCGACCACCGCACCCGGCTGGTCGACGCCGCGCTCGCGCAGCTCGAGGCGCACTTCTCGCCGCGCCACTTCTGGACGCAGCTCGAATCGCTCGCCTGAGGAGACCCCCCGTGCGCTTCTTCATCCACAGCGGCAACCACAACAACTCCAATGGCATCGGCGACACCGTTATGCTGTTGAAGAACGCGTTGCAGGACTGCGGCCACCAGGCCTGCATCTCGCACCGCATCGAGCCGGGCGCGGTCAACCTCGTGCTCGAGCATTTCATCGAGGAACGCCACCTGCGCGCGCTGCTGGAGGGCCACGCCGCCGGCGCGCGCTTCATCCTGATCGGCACCGAGCCGATCATCGGCGGCACCTTCAACGGCGGCATCGAGTCGCGCCACTGGCACTACGGCAACCGCGACTACTGGAAGCTGCGCTTCGACGCCTTCAAGGTCGCCGTGAACCTGGCCGAGGCGGTCTGGGTGCTGGCCGAGAGCATGGTGCCGGCCTACGCCGAGACGTTCCCGCAGCTGCCGGTGCGTTTCCTGCCGCACGGCTGGGTGGACCACTTCGCGACCGTGCGCCAGCGGCCGGAGGCCGAGCGCGACATCGACTTCTACTTCTCCGGCAGCCTGACCGAGCACCGCCAGGGCATCCTGCAGGCGCTGGCGCGCGACCACGTGGTCGTGCACAACGACCAGAACACGCCCGAGTACCTGCGGCAGGACCACCTGTCGCGCGCCAAGGTATGCCTGTCGCTGCGCCTGTCCGAGGGCAACCGCATCCCGTCGGTCTCGCGCATGCATTTCCACCTGCAGAACCGCAGCTTCCTCGTCCACGAGGCCTACGAGCTGCCCTGCCCGCTGGACCCCTTCGTGCTGGCGGCGAAGACCGAGGACCTCGTGCCCTGGGCGCTGGCGGCCCTGCAGCTGCCGAACCGGCGCGAGATCGCCGACGGCGTGCACGAGCAGTTCAAGGCCGCGCTGCCGATGACCCGCCTGCTGCCGCCGCTGCTTGACGAGGCGCTGCAGCGCCTGGACGGGCCGCTGGCCCGGGCTGCCTGAGGAGCCCCCCACGATGATCGACCAGAACGACCTCGTCTACGTCGCCGGGCACCGCGGCATGGTGGGTTCGGCGCTGCTGCGCTGCCTGCGCTCGCGCGGCTACGGCCGGCTGCTGACGCGCACGCGCGACGAGCTGGACCTGCTGGACCAGGCTGCGGTGCACGCCTTCCTCGCGGAGCACCGGCCGCACTACGTGTTCATCGCGGCGGCGCGGGTCGGCGGCATCGAGGCGAATCGCTCGCGGCCGGCCGAGTTCCTGTCCGAGAACCTGCAGATCGCCGCCAACCTGATCGAGGGGGCGCACCGCGCCGGCATCCAGCGCCTGATGTTCCTCGGCTCGAACTGCATCTACCCGCGCGAGTGCGTCCAGCCGATGCCCGAGAGCGCGCTGCTGACCGGCCCGCTGGAGCCGACCAACGAGGCCTACGCGATCGCCAAGATCGCCGGGCTGAAGCTGGCCGAGGCGCACCAGCGCCAGCACGGGCGCGACTACGTCACCGTGCTGCCGGCCAGCCTGTACGGGCCGAACGACAACTACACGCCGGGCCAGAGCCACGTGCTGCCGGCGCTGCTGCGCCGCGCGCACGAGGCGCGCGAGCGCGGCGATGCGGAGCTGGTCGTCTGGGGCAGCGGCACGCCGCGCCGCGAGTTCCTCTACGTCGACGACCTCGCGCAGGCCTGCGTGATGCTCGCCGAGACCGGCTACACCGGCGGCCCGCTGAACATCGGCTGCGGCGCGGACCTGTCGATCCGCGAGCTCGCCGAGGCGGTCGTCGAGACGGTGGGCTTCGAGGGCCGCTTGGTGTTCGACGCCAGCAAGCCCGACGGCATGCCGCGCAAGCTGCTCGACTCCGCGCGCGTGCGCGCGCTCGGCTGGCGGCCGACCGTGAGCCTGCGCGACGGCCTGCAGCGCGCCTACGAGTGCGCGCCCTGGCGCACCACCGACACCGTCGCCATGCCCTGAGCGCGCGAGCGCAGCTGCCCGCAGCCGCCCTCCACGTCCTGCCCGGCCGACTGGCGCATGCGCGTCAGCACGCCGCGGCGGTTCAGCGCGCGGAAGATCGCGGTCACCCGCTGGTCGTCGGGCCGGCGATAGTCCAGCCCGTCGACGCGGTTCCACGGGATCATGTTCAGGATCGCGTAGCGGCGCGCCAGCCGGCCGGCGAGCGCCTCGATCTCGTCGTCGCCGTCGTTGATGCCTTCCAGCAGCGTCCACTGCACCTGCAGCGGATAGCCGGTGGCGCGCGCGTACGCCAGGCCGCGCTCGAGCAGCTCGGCCGGCTCGAAGGCCGGTGCGCGCGGCAGCAGCGTGGCCCGCCGCGCCGCGTCCATCGAGTGCAGCGACAGCGCCAGCGCCGGCTTGACCCGGCCCTGCGGCAGCCGCTCGAACACACGGGCGTCGCCCACGGTCGAGAACACGAGGTCCTTGTGACCGATGCCGCCGGCCGTGCCGAGCAGGTCGATCGCCTCCAGCACGTTGTCCAGGTTGTGCGCCGGCTCGCCCATGCCCATGAAGACGACCTTCTTCACGGTCCGGCGCGCACGCGCCAGCGCCACCTGGGCGACGATCTCGGCGCTGCCGAGCTGGCGCAGCAGCCCCTCGCGGCCGGTCATGCAGAAGCCGCAGCCGACCGCGCAGCCGACCTGCGTCGACACGCACAGGCCGCCGCGCGGCAGCAGCACGCTCTCGACGGTCTGGCCGTCGGCCAGCGCGACCAGCAGGCGCGCCGAGCCGTCCGCGGCGGGGTGTTCGCTGCGCAGGCGGGCCAGTGCGCCGAGCTGCGTCTCGAGCGCCGGCAGGCCCTCGCGCAGGCGCAGCGGCAGGAAGTCTTCGGGGCGGCGCCGGCCGGCATCCTGCGGCCGGGCCTGCGCCCACTGGCGCAGCACGCGCTCCTCGTGCACCGGCTTGGCCTCCAGCGCACGCAGCTGCGCGCGCAGGTCGGCGACGCGCATCACGGTGCGGCCTCGATACGTGTCGCGCGCAGCACGCCGCGGCCGTCGGCGTCGCGCAGCTCGAGGATGCCGTCGTCGCGCACGCGCGCGGTCGCGGCCAGCTCGAGCGCGGTCAGCACACGGTCCTCCTGCTCGCGCTGCAGCTCGGGGCAGGTGCGCCGCGTGATCGCCACCGGCCCGATCGCCAGCCGGTCGCCGGCCAGCGTGTAGGCCGCCGTCAGCACGTTGCAGCTGGTGTGGCCGCCGAGCCGGCCGTCCGGCTCGAACACCAGGCGGGCATGGCGCTTGTCGAGCAAGGGCTCGGAGCGTGCCTGCTCGATGCGCCACAGGCCGGCGACGCTGCGTGCGGGCGGCGGCGCCACGGCGCTGCAGGCGGCCAGCACGGCGGCCAGCGCGGCCACCGGCATGCGCCAGCGAAAGGAAGGGAGGAAGACGGACAAGCGGGACTCGCTGCGCGCACCGGCGCGCGGCGCGCAGTCTAGCCCGGCCGCGCCGAACCGGGCCCGGCGATGGGCGCCAATACATTGGGACAAATGCACTTTGTTACCATGGACCTTCGTTCCACCCAGCAGTCAGGAAGAACCATGGACCAGAACGCATTCCTCACCGCGCTTCAGGCCTCTCTGGGCAGTCACATCCCGCAGATCCTCGGCGCCATCGCGATCTTCGCCGTGGGCTGGCTGATCGCCGTGCTGGCGCGCGCCGCGACACGCCGCCTGCTGTCGCTGCTGGCCGTGAACCGCCGCATCGAGGACAGCACCGGCGCCAAGGTCGATGCCGAATTCCCGGTCGCCGTCGGCGTGTTCTGGCTCGTCATCCTCGGCGCCGTGATCGCCGCGCTGACGGCGCTGGACCTGTCGGCGCTGTCCACACCGTTTTCGCTGATGCTGACCGACATCGTCGGCTACCTCCCGCACCTGGTGGCGGGCCTGGTGCTGGCGCTGGTGGCGTGGCTGATCGCGACGGTGCTGCGCGCGGCCGCCGGCAAGGCACTGTCGATGACCGGGCTGGACGACAAGCTCAGCGCCGCGGCCGGCATGGCGCCGATGAGCCGCAACGTGGGCAACGTGCTGTTCTGGCTCGTGATGCTGCTGTTCCTGCCCTCGATCCTCGGCGCCTTCCGCCTCGAGGGCACGCTGGGCCCGGTGCAGACCATGCTCGGCTCGGCGCTCGAGATGCTGCCCAACGTCTTCGCCGCCGCGGTGATCGGCTTCGTCGGTTTCGTCGTCGCGCGCGTGCTGCGCGGCCTGGTCGTGAACCTGCTGGCCGCGGCCGGCGCCGACACGCTGAGCGAACGCGCCGGGCTGGACGGTTCGGTCAAGTTCTCGCGGCTGGCCGGCACGCTCGTCTTCATCCTGGTGCTCGTGCCCTCGCTGATCGCGGCGCTCGACGCGCTGAAGATCGAAGCCGTGTCGCGCCCGGCGACGCTGATGCTGGGCCAGATGCTCGACGCGGTCCCGCACCTCATCGCCGCCGCGGTAATCCTGCTGATCACCTACTACGTCGCGCGCTTCGCGTCGGTGCTGCTGGCGCGCCTGCTCGAGAGCGCCGGCTTCGACGCCCTCCCCGCCCGCCTGGGCCTGGGCGCGGCGCTGAGCGGGCCGACCCGGCCGTCGCAGCTGGCGCAGTGGGCGGTGATGTTCTTCGCGATGCTGTTCGCCGCGGTCGAGGCCGCCGCCCAGCTGGGCTTCGCGCAGGTGCGCGACGTCGTGACCACCTTCATCGGCTTCGCCGGCGACATCGTGCTGGGCGGCCTGATCCTAGCGATCGGCTTCTGGCTCGCCAACCTCGCCTACGACGCGATCGACAAGGCCAGCGGCGAGAAGTCGGCCGGGCTGGCCGCGGTGGCGCGGATCGCCATCCTCGGCGTGGTGATCGCGATGGGCCTGCGGGCGATGGGCATCGCCAACGAGATCGTGCAGCTCGCGTTCGCGCTCACCTTCGGCGCTGTGGCCGTGGCCGTCGCGCTGTCGTTCGGGCTCGGCGGGCGCGAAGCGGCCGGCAAGCTGATGGAGCACTGGACGGCGCGCTGGCGGCGCGACTGAGGGGCGGCAGGGCGGCGCCGGGCCGGCGGCCGGCGTGGCTCCGGGCCATGGCTCTCGTCGGCGGCCCCGATGGCCCATCCGGCCGATGGCAGGCGGGCCATGAATGCCCAGCATGGGCGGTCATGCGAGGCGGGACTCCTCTTCCGGCTCGCCCCACCCCAACGCCGGGAAACGCCATGCCGCTCACGTACCGCCCCCGTCAGGCCCATTGGGCCCTGCTCCTCGCCACCACCCTCGCCCTCGCCGCCTGTGGCGGCGGCGGCGACGGCCCGGCCAGCGCCGAGACGGCCACGCCGGACGACGCCGAACACGCCGCCGCCCTCGCGGCGGGCGCAGCCGATGCGTCGTTCGACGCCGCCCTGCCTTCGCTGATCGCCCGCCGCAAGCCGCAGTTCGCCTTCCTCGACTTCGCCAAGGGCCGCCGCCTGTTCGAACGCGAGACCTTCGGCGGCAACGGCCGCACCTGCCTGACCTGCCACTCGCGCGAGACCGGCACCACCTCGCCCGCGGACGCGCAGCACCGCTTCGCCGTCAACCCGGCCGATCCGCTCTTCCTGGCCGACGGCAGCGACGACGGCCAGGGCCACGGCAGCACCCGCATGCGCCAGGACGCGACGGTGCTGGTGCGCATCGCGCTGCCCGAGAACGTCAGCCTGGCGAACGACCCGACGGCACGCAGCGTCGTGCTGCGCCGCGGCATCCCGTCGACGCTGAACACGCCGGCGCTGGACGACGTGCTGATGCTCGACGGCCGGCAGCCCGACCTGCCCGCGCAGGCGCGCGGCGCCATCGCCGACCACGCCCAGGCCACGCGCGAGCCGCGCGCCGACGAACTGGCGCTGATCGCGGCCTTCCAGCAGACGCCGGCCTTCTTCAGCTCGGCGACGATGCTGAAGTACGCCTACTTCGGCGCCACCCCCGCGCTGCCGCCAGGCCGCACCGAGGCCGAGAAGCGCGGCCGGCGCTTCTTCGTCGACGCCCCGCTGCAGGGCGACTTCAAGACCGGGCTGTGCTCCGGCTGCCACAGCGGGCCGATGCTCAACGAGACCAACGAGTTCATCCCGGCGCCGCCGTTCCGACGCGGTGGGCGCTTCCAGTCGGTGGGTGTGTCGGAGTTCAACGTCGCCGGCAACCCGGTGCTCGACGTCGTGTTCCGCAACGCCGATGGCACGACGACGACGGTGTCCAGCCCGGACCCCGGCCGCGCGCTGATCACCGGCAATGCGCAGGACGTGGAGAGCCTGAACGCGTTCAAGATCCCGTCGCTGTGGGGTGTCGCGCGCACGGCGCCGTACTTCCACGACAACTCCGCCAGGACGCTGGAGGACGTGGCGCGCCACTACGCCCAGTTCTTCGCCGCGGTGTCGCCGATCGTGCTGACCCCGGAGGACCAGGCCGACATGGTGGCCTACATGAAGTTGCTGCGCTGAGAAGGGCACCGCACTTGATCGGCGCGGCACAGCGCCGACAATGGAGGCGGCCGGAGGCCCGCGCCCCCGGCCGCCGCCATGCGCCCCTTCCTCGCCACCCTGCTGAACCTCGTCCTCGGGCACGAGAAGGCGCAGCGGGCCGGCCTGGCGCTCACTTTCACGGCGATCGGCATCTACACCTTCAGCCTGCTGCTGCAGGCCGTCAACGTCCGCCTCGGTTTCGTCGACGAACGCGAGGCCCTGGCGCTGACGCTGCTGATCGCCGCCGCACAGGTCGCCTTCTACGTGCTGATCCGCAGCGGCTGGAGCCGGCGCTTCGGCGACGCCTCGCTGGTCATGCCCCAGATGGCCTTCGGCCTGGTCGCGCTGGCGCTCGCCTACCTGATCGATGCGCATGTGCGCGGCATGCTGCTGATGCTGGTGGCGCTGGTGCTGAGCTACGGCTCGTTCACGCTCTCCCCGCGCGGCTGCCGCGGCATGGGCCTGTTCGCCGTGCTGCTGCTCGGGGCGGTGATGGCCTTCGCGGCCGTGCACGACCCCGCGCGCTTCCATCCGGTGATCGAGGCCCAGCACTTCGCGTTCGCCGCGGTGGTGCTGCCGACGATCGGCTACCTGGCCGGCGTGCTGAGCAAGCTGCGCCTGGACCTGCGGCGGCAGCGCCAGGAACTGCGCGACGCGCTCGAGCGGCTGAACCGGCTCGCGACGATCGACGAGCTGACGGGCTTGCCCAACCGGCGCTGCCTGCTGGAGCACGTCCCGCACGAGCTCGCGCGCTGCCGGCGCGAATCGCAGGCGCTGACGGTGGCGCTGATCGACCTGGACCACTTCAAGCGCATCAACGACACGCTCGGGCACGCCGCCGGCGACGCCGTGCTGCGCCGCTTCGCCGTCGATGCGCAGCAAGTACTGCGCACCAGCGACACCATGGCCCGCTGGGGCGGCGAGGAGTTCCTGGTGCTGATGCCCGACTGCACGGTGCCCGAGGCCTGCGCGGTGCTCGAGCGCCTGCGTCGGCACCTGGCCCGGCGCGGCGACGGCTCGGCTTCCCCGGCCCCCGCCGTCACCTTCTCGGCCGGCGTGGCCGAACTCGGCCGGCACGAGGACCTGACCACGACGCTGCGGCGCGCCGACGAAGCGCTGTACGCCGCGAAGGCGCGCGGGCGCGACTGTGTCGAAACGGCCTGAAACCAGGGGCGGCGATGGGCCCTCCGTTTTGGCCTGCGACAGCACGCGTAAGGCCATGCTGCCGCGGCCGACACTTCCCACCTCCGCGGTGGTTGTCAGGCCCTAGCGCAAGCTCGAAGATGCGGCCAACACCCCGACAGCAACGCACGCGTGGCCCACGAGATCTTCATCAGCTATTCATCCCGGCACCGCGACCTGACGCGCCAGCTCGCCGCGGCGATCGAGGCGCAGCACGGCGCCGGGTCGGTCTGGTGGGACCACGCGCTGGAAGCGCGCGGGCCGTACGCCACGCAGATACGCGCCGCCCTCGACGCGGCACGTGTCGTCGTCGTGATCTGGAGCGCCGGCGCGCAGGTCTCGGAGTACGTCTACGCCGAAGCGGTGCTGGCGCACGCGGCCCACAAGCTCGTCAACGTGCGCCCGGCCGATACGCTTTTTGCGCAGATCCCGGAGCCGTTCAACATCCACCACGTCGAGGCACTGGACGCGACCGACCGCATCCTGCAGGCCATCGACGGCCTGATGGCAGGCCGTGCGCTGCAGACAGTCGTCCCGCTGCACGTGCTGTACGAGCGCCAGCATGGGCAGAAGCTGGTCGACCCGAAACAGTCCGCATTGCCGGCCGACGTGCTCGACATCAGCCGAGCCAACTGCTGCAGGCACGCTACGAACAGGTCGGCTACCTCGACGCCACCGGCCAGCGCGAGGCGATGCTGCGCTGGGCGCTCGAGCATCCACGCCGCGCCGCGGGGCGGCTGCTGCATGGCCCCGGCGGTGTCGGCAAGACGCGCCTGCTGATCGACGTGGCCGCCCACCTGCGACGCGAGCACGGCTGGATGGCCGGCTTCGTCGAGCGTGCGCCCGCACAGGCCGACGACTTGCAACACCGCCAGCGGCGCCAGGCGTTGCGGCAGCTGGTGGAGTTGGGCGAGGAGCCCGGGCTGCTGCTGGTGCTGGACTATGCCGAGGGCCGGCGCGAGGAACTGGTCGAACTGGCCGGGTGGATCGAGGCCCGTGCGGAGCCCGCACGCCGCCCGGTGCGGCTCGTGTTGCTGGCGCGAGGCTCGGGCGAATGGTGGCAGCGGCTGGCGGAGGAACAAGACGAGGTGCAGGCCCTGTTTGGCGACAGGCCGAGCTGGCCGGCACTGATCTCGTTGCCGCCCTTCGACTCGGCGGCCCAACGGCTAGCGCTGTTCGACGCGGGCTGCGCCGCCTACCGGTCGATCCTGATGCGGCAGGGCCTGGCCTGCCCCGAGGGTGACGCGCCCGACGCCCTGCGCCGGCGCATCGAGACCGGCGAGAAACGCAGCCGACCGCTCTCGATCCAGATGGAGTCGCTGGTCTGGCTGGCTGGAGGGACGCCGAACGGCGACTCCGGCGGCGTGGCCGGGCTGCTCGACCAGGTGCTGGGCCTGGAGCGGCGGCATTGGGTCAAGGCCTGCGGCACCTTGGACGACGCGGCACTGACCGAACTCGAGCGCGGCCTGGCGCAGCTCACTCTGCTGCAGGGCGCGCCGGAGGCGGCTGCGGCCGACCGGTTGCTGGAGCTCGACGCCTACTACGGCGGCCGACGCCAGGCGCCGGTGGACCGCGCCCCGGTGCTGTCGCGCCTGAGTCGCCTGTACGGCGACGGGCGTGGCGGCCTGCTGCCGCTCGAACCCGATCTGCTCGGAGAGCATCTCGTCGCACGAGCCGCCGACGAACGGTTGCTCGATACCTGTGTCGGCTGGATCGATGCCGCCGAGGACGCAGCCCCCGAGGATGCCACTGCGCGCCGCCAGGCGAGCGCGCGACGTGAGGTCCTCGCGACGGTGCTTCAGCGTGCGACGGCACCGGAACACGGCGCACCCGTACAGGCCCGGGTCGGCCAGGTGATCGACCGCTTGCTGGCGGCCCATCTGGCACGCTGGGCGCCGGCGGTGGTGGCCACTGTGGTCGAGACGCCCGGCACCCTGCTGTCGCGGCTGGCAGAGCGTCTGCCGGCCCTCGATCCAGCGTCCCTGGCCGCCCTGGACGAGGCCTTTCCGCTGCAGACCCTGACGCTGGACGAGCTGGCCCTCGAGGTGGCTCAACGCCGGCTGGACCTCGAACGACTGGCCGCCGCGGCCGAAACTGTGGACACCCCGGACCGCGACGCCAGTCTGGCGGCCCGCTTCGGGAACCTGGGCCTGCGACTTTCGGCGACGGGCCGCCGCGAAGATGCGCTGGCCGCCACCGACGAGGCCGTGCAGATCTACCGCCGCCTCGCACAGGCCCGGCCCGACGCCTTCGGGCCCGATCTGGCGGGGAACCTGAACAACCTGGGCAGCAGGCTTTCCGACCTCGGCCGCCGCGAGGACGCGCTGGCCGCCACCGACGAGGCCGTGCAGATCCACCGCCGCCTCGCCCAGGCCCGGCCCGATGCCTTCGGGCCCGATCTGGCGGCGAGCCTGAACAACCTGGGCAGCGTGCTTTCCGGCCTCGGCCGCCGCGAGGACGCGCTGGCCGCCACCGACGAGGCCGTGCAGATCTACCGCCGCCTCGCCCAGGCCCGGCCCGACGCCTTCGGACCCGCTCTGGCGACGAGCCTGGGTGCGCATTCGATGGCATTGGCGGGCGCCGGACGGCATGCCGAGGCGACGGCGAGCGCCGAGGAGGGGCTGACGATATTGCTGCCGATGCTCGAGCAATTTCCCGAGGCCTTCGGCAAGCTGGCCCTTGCGCTGGCCCGGAGCCACTTGCAGTACGCCGAGGCGGCGACGCAAGGAGCCCAACGTCGACCTTCTGGCCAGGGTGGTCTCGGTCCTGGGGCTGGACACGAAATCCGCCACCGATTGAGGCCCCGGCACCGGAGCGAGCAAGCGGCAGCGCGCCGCTCAATCCCCCAGCAACTTCCTCTTCAACCGGATCTTCGCCATCTCCTCGACGTTCGCTCGCTGCGGCGCGCCGAAGCGGCGCTCGACGAGTTCGAGGTAGGCCGGGTGCGTGAAGTAGGTCTGGAAGGCCTCGTCGCGGAAGCGCAGCACCTCGGCCGCGCTGACATGCTTGGTCGCGAGCGGCTCGCAGTCGTAGGACAGGAACGCGTAGCCGGCATAGCTCTCCGGCAGCTTCCAGCCGTTGCGGATCGCCTGGCGGTAGATCGGGCTGCCGGGCAGCGCCTGGCAGGGATACATGTTGGCCATCTCGGTGTTCAGCTCGAGCGCGAGGTCCAGCGTCTGCTGCATGGTCTCGAGCGTGTCGTCCGGGAAGCCGAAGATGTAGTTGCTGATGACGTTGATGTCCGCATCGCGCACGGTCTTGCAGACCTCGCGGATGTTGACCTCCTGGAAGCTGCCCTTGCTGACTTCCTTGCGCACCGTCTGGCTGCCGGCCTCGATGCCGAGCGCGAGCCAGTTGACGCCGGCCCTCTTGAAGGTCTCCAGCGCCGCCGGGCGCACGGTATCGACGCGCGAATAGGTCCACATGTTCAGGCCGAGCCGGCGGTCGATCACGTCGGCGAGCAGCGGCTCGTAGTAGCGCCGGTTCAGGAAGAACATCTCGTCGCTGATGCGCAGCGTCTGCACGCCCATGCCGGCCAGCTTCTCCATCTCGGCGGCGATAAAGCTCGGGCTCCAGAAGCGCATGCCGCGCGAGTGGGCGGCGTGCACGTCCTCGCCGTTGTCGCTGCGGTTGACGATGTTGATCATGCAGAAGTCGCAGCCGAAATTGCAGCCCAGCGAGGTGTAGATCGCGGCGAACGGCGTGCGCTTCGCGTGGTCGAAGCCGGCATGCCAGAAGTGCGCACGGTACAGGTCGAGCGGGCGCTCGCGGTACGGCAGCAGGTCCCAGGCGTAGCCGGGCAGGTCCTGGTCCATCCGCTCCTGCGGCACGACGGACTGCGGCGGGTTCAGCCACAGCATCGGCTTGCCGTCGCGGTCGCGCTTCTTCCAGCCGATGCCGGCCACCTTGGCCAGGTCGTCCTTCAGATTGCCGCGCAGCAGGTTGTGCAGCGCGTACACGCCTTCGTTGAGGAACACGATGTCGACGTACGGCAGCGCCAGCACCTCGCGCGGCAACGCGCTGGTGTGCGAGCCGACAAAGCCGATCGGCAGCTCCGGCGCGTGCTGCTTGATGGCCTCGGCCAGGCGCGTCGCGCCGATCATGCTGGTGGTGCCGGAGTTCGGGTTCTGGCCGTAGACCACGAACACCACCAGGCGCGGCTTCAGGTCCTTGGCGCGCTGCACGGCCGCCTCGAGGCTCAGCTTCTCGGCGTCGCAGTCCATGATCGCGGCGCCGAAGCCCTTGGCCCGGCAGCTCTGCGCGAGCAGCAGCGCCCAGGTCGGCGGTTCGATCGCCGAGTAGGTGGCCGCCAGGCCCTGGTAGGCCTGGGCCGAGGAATCCGGGTGGATCAGCAGGACGTCGAGCGCGCGGTCCATCAGTACCGCCCGGCCGTTCCGAAGGTACTGAGCGCCCCCTTGGGGGGCCGCGAGCGCAGCGAGCTTGGGGGTTTCATCATGTTCAGTTCCAGTACTTGGGCGTGATGCCGTTGCGGATCCAGGTCAGGATCTGCGCCACGCGGTGTTCCGAGCTGTGGTGCTGCTGCGCATTGGCCAGCGCAGCGGCACCGATGCGCTGCGCCAGGCCGGCTTCGCGCTTCAGGCGATCCAGCGCGGCGGCGAGCTTGTCCGGATCGTCGTCGTCGAACAGCAGGATCTGCTCGCCGTCGGCGAACAGCCGCGCGGTCTGCGGGTGGCCCGGGATGCGCCACGACACCACCGGCTGGCCGATCGCCATGCTCTCGACCACGCGGCCGGCGTAGGTCTTGACGAAGCTCGGCAGGTTGACGGTCGCGAGGCTGTTCGAGAGCCCGTCGAGGAACAGGTCGAACAGCTTGGCGCGCACCTGCTGCGCGGTGTCGACGTAGTGCTCCCACTCGGCCTGGCGGTACCCCGAAGCCAGCAGCTGCTCGCGCACCGGGTTGTGCAGCTGGTCGAACAGCTGCGGCACCGGCGTGGCGTGCTCGCCGGAGGCGCGGAACGCGAGCAGGCCCGCGAGGCGCGGGTTCTGCAGGTACTTGGCGCGGCGCGCGTAGCCGCTGCCGATGAAGACCGCCGGCGCGTCGACGTCCGGCCGGCTGGCGCGGAAGAAGCGGCGCGGCACGTGGCACGGCGTCCAGACCGCCTGCGCGCCCCAGTTCTCGACGTGGCGCACGTCCAGCTCGTCGACCACGCAGAAGTGCGTCACGTGCGGCAGCACGGCGCGCTGCATCAGCGGCACGCGCCGGCCCAGCTCGGGCACCTCGGCGTAGTCCGCCGGGTCGTAGTGCAGCGTCTCCATCACGATGCCCACGCGCACCGGCGCGAGCGTCGCGAGCCAGGCGAAGTCGGACTCCGTGAGCGGCGGCGGCGCCTCCCAGTCCGGGCGCTGGCCCAGCACATGGGTGACGTCGTTGATCCAGACCTGGTCGAAGCGGTGGTCGCCGACGATCTTCGGCGCCCAGCTCCAGCACGAGGTGAACAGCACCAGCACCTCGTGGCCGGCGGCGCGCAGGCCCTCGACGTAGGCCATGTGGGTGGTGTAGGACCACTGGCGGGCCGAGGCCCACACCCGCATGTCGTGCTGGACGTAGAGGATCTTCACGCCGCGCTCGCGAGTCCGAACTTGCTCAGACGTTGCCGTGCACGGTGTTCTTGATCATCGTGAAGCCCTTGATCAGCTCCGCGATGCCGGCGTCCAGCGTCACGGCCGGCTTGAAGCCGGTGGCCTCCAGCTTGGCGTTGGAGACGATGTAGTTGCGCTGGTCCGGGTCCTTGCCGACGGCCGCGTCCTGGAACACGAAGTCCGGGACCTGCTTCGCGATGTGCTGGCAGAGCTCGCGCTTGGACACGTTGGCCTCGGACAGGCCGACGTTGTAGATCTGCCCGCGCATGGCCTCGAAGTTGGCCAGGCCGTGCAGGAACACGCGCGCCACGTCGCGCACGTGCACGTAGTTGCGCTTGAAGTCACCCTCGAACAGCACGACGAAGCGGTCGTGCACCGCCCGGTAGGTGAAGTCGTTGACGAGCAGGTCGATGCGCATGCGCGGCGACATGCCGAACACGGTCGCGAGGCGGAAGCTGATCGCGTTCTCGCGCTGCATCAGCTCGCCCTCGATCGCCACCTTCTCGCGCGCGTACAGCGAGATCGGGCGCAGCGGCGATTCCTCGGTGCAGAAGTTGTTCTCGTCGCCGGTGCCGTAGGCGCTGTTGGTGGTCGGCATCAGGATGCGCTGCTGGCGCGACATCAGGCGCAGCATCATCAGGATCGCGTCGTGGTTGACCGTCTTGGCGCCCACCGGGTCCTGGTTGCACATCGGTGCGCCGACCAGCGCGGCCAGCGGGATCACGATGTCGGCCTTCTTCAGCAGCGGCGCGATCGTGCTCTCGACACGGATGTCGCCCTTGACGACCGAGAAGTTCGGGTCGTGGCAGACGTGGTTCAGGCTGGTCTGCCTGAACATGAAGCTGTCCAGCACCGTGACCCGGTGCCCGGCCGCGAGCAGCGCGGGGACCATCGTGGAGCCGAGGTAGCCGGCACCGCCGGTGACGAGGATGTCGTAGGCCATGGTGGGATCTCTTTCGGAAGGTTCAGGCAGCGTCGAACAGGGCCGCCTCGACGCATTCGCACAGCGTATGCGCCATCACGATGTGCAGTTCCTGGATCGTGCTGGTGGCCGTGCCGGGCGCGACCAGGCAGTGGTCCGCGAGCGAACGCGCGGCGCCGCCGCTGCGGCCGGTGAAGACGATGCTCGGGATGTCCATGCGACGGCACTGCTCGAGGGCTCGCAGGATGTTCGGCGATTCGCCCGAGGTGGTAATGCCGAGAAAGATGTCCTTTTCCGTCGCTTTCCCGGCCAGCTGGCGGGCGAACACCTGGTCGAAGCCGTAGTCGTTGCCGATCGCGGTCAGGATCGAGCTGTCGGTGGTCAGCGCCTCGGCCGGCAGCGGCGCACGGTCGCGCGCGAGCTTGCTGACGAACTCGGCCGCCAGGTGCTGCGCGTCGGCGGCCGAGCCGCCGTTGCCGGCGACGTACAGGCGGCCGCCGCGCTCGTAGCGCTCCACCACCGCGTCGACGGCGCGCGCGAAGGCCGCCAGCGTGGGCGCGTCGCCCAGCAGCTGCTGCTTGGCGCCGATCGAGGCGTCGAGGTTGCGGCGGATGCGTTCAACCGGCGAGGACATGAGGCTCTCCCTGGGGCAGGACGTCGGCCGCGCGGTGGTAGTCCGCCGGCACGCCGATGTCGATGAAGGCGCCGTCGCAGACGCGGCCGGCAAAGCGCTGGCCGGCGGCGACGAGGCGCGGGAACAGGTCGTTCTCGAGCGAGAGCGGCTGGGTCGTGTCGCCGTCCAGGCCACGCAGCGCCGCCGGGCGGAACCAGTAGACGCCGCCGTTGGCCTGCGGCGCGTCGGGCGCACGTAACGCGGTGATGCGGCCGTCGCGGCCCAGCGCCACGCCCATGTAGCGGGCCGGGTCGTCGTGGCGGAACAGCGCGAAGCACCAGTCGGCGTCGTGCTTCGCCGCGCTCGCGGCGAGCTCGTCCAGGCGCACGTCGAAGAAGGTGTCGCCGTTGAGCAGCAGCGCCGGACGGTCGTCCGGCAGCCGCGCGGCGGCCAGCAGCAGCGCGCCGCCGGTGCCCCGGGGCGTCGCCTCGACGGCGTAGTCGATCGCGGCACCCCGGTAGCGGGCGCCGAAGTGGCCGCTGATCGCCTCGTGCCGGTAACCGACCGAGAGGATGAAGCGGCCGACGCCCTGCGCGATCCAGAAGTCGAGCTGGTGCTCGAGGAAGGGTCGCCCGGCGATCGGCGCCATGGGTTTGGGCAGGTCGGGGACGGCGCTGCGCAGCCGTGTTCCCAGGCCGCCCGCCAGGATGATGGCCGTGGTCATGACCGCCTCTCGTCCGACGGGTACGTCGGTCGCATCTCGTGCGGCTTCAGACCGCGTTCAGGATCCGACAGATCGAGTCGATCTCGTCGTTCCGCAGGTCCGGGAAGTTGCCGATGTAGAAGCCGTAGAAGTGCACGTGCTCCGTCTGCGGGAACGCCAGGTGATGGTCCGGCGGCACCACGCCGCGCAGGTAGGGCTGGCGCAGCTGGTTGCCGCCGCCCGCGCTGCCGCGCCGGAACTCGATGCCGGTCTCGCGCATCGTCGCCATCAGCCGCTCGACGTAGACCGGATCGGCCTGCGTCATGATCAGGTTGAAGGCGTAGTTGCTGCTGCCCTCGAGCTTGAAGTCCGTCCGGTAGCGCGTGCCGTCGATCTTCTCGAGGAAGCGCTGCAGGTTCTGCGTCCGGCGCAGCACGTTCGCGTCGAGCCGCTTCAGCTGGCTGCGGCCGAGGATCGCGCCGATCTCGTTGTTGCGCAGGTTGTAGGCCGGGAAGGCGAAGATGAAATCCGGGTTCAGCTCGGGGTTGGCGCGTTTCCAGCCCTCGCGGAACTCGGCCTCGTTGGCCTCGCGCACCATGCCGTGCGAGCGCAGCATGCGGACCTGCTGGTAGACCTCGGGATCGTCGGTGCAGACCATGCCGCCCTCGATCGTCGACATGTGGTGCGCGTAGTAGAAGCTGAAGTTGGAGATCCAGCCGTAGCTGCCCAGGCGCCGGCCCTGGTGTGTGGCGCCGTGCGATTCGCAGACGTCCTCGATCAGCGGGATGCCGCGCCGCTGCAGTTCGGACAGCAGCTGGTCGGTCAGCCCGTCGAAGCCCTGCACGTGGGTCAGGAACACGGCCCGGGTGCGCTCGGTGATCCTGGCGAGGATCTGCGCCGGCGCCATCGCCAGCGTGCGCGGGTCGATGTCGGCGAACACCGGCGTGAAGCCGTTCTGCAGCACGGTGGCGATGTCCGACACCCAGGTCAGCGGCGGCACGATCACCTCGCCGCCCTCGGGGTGGCGCAGCTTCAGCAGCGCCATCGACAGCAGGTTGGCCGATGCGCCCGAGTTGACGAACACGCTGTACTTGACGCCCAGCCACTTCGACCATTCCTGCTCGAAGGCCACGCACTGCGGGCCGTTGGTCAGGATCGGGTCGTCCTGCTTCAGGTGCTCGATGACGGCATCGAGGTCCTCGCGCAGGATGTTGTTGCGCATCAGCGGGTACTTGGCCGGCATGTGCGGGGCTCCTTATTTTTCGCCGTAGTAATCGCCCCACTCGACGACGATCGTCGAGCGGCCGTCGTCGCGCAGCAGCGCGCGCTCGTAGGCCGGGAACGCCTGCTCGGGCTCGTCGATGCGGATCACCTCGATCGTCGAGCACATGCTCTGGATCGCGGCGCTGAAATCGCCCACGTGCTGATGCTGCGGGTGCAGCGGCCGCTCGGAACCGATGCCGGTGCGCACGATGGCCTTGGCCTTGAAGCCGCCGTTGCTCATCACGGCGATCTTGTCGAGGTGGTTGACGAGCTGGCTGATGCCGCACAGCAGGAAGTTCCAGCGCGGGAAGATCGAGACCGGCACCAGGCCGGCGAGCGCCATGCCGGTCGTCATGCCCATCTGCATCTCCTCGGCCACCGGCAGCTCGATCAGGCGCTTCGGGTCGACGCCCTTGAGCGTGTTGCTCATCGCGGTGCCGGGCACGGCCACGGCCTGGCCCATGAAGACCGTGCGCGGGTCGGCCGCGAGGAATTCCATCGAGCGCTTGAGCTCGTCGAAATAACGCAGCGTCGGCGGGGCAACCGGCGCGCGAGCCGGCCGGGCGGCGGGGCGTTCGGCGAGCTGCGTGGCGTCGTCTTGCATCATGGTGCGGGCCCTCAGAACTGCACGCGCACGCCGGCGCCGGCGTGCGGGTAGCGCGTCTCGTAGCGGTAGTAGTGGATGAACTCGTCGTGCCGGCCCTCGAAGCTGAGCTTCGGCTGGTTCCAGGCCTCGCGGGTGTCGGTGCACACCGACTTGCCGTTGTCCTCGACGATGAAGCGGATCGGCAGGCCGTGGTTGCGCGCGTACTTGATCGACTCGTGCGCGATGCCGGTCTCGGCCGTCATCTCGCCGAGGAAGCAGTGCACGCGGGCGTCCTCGCCGCGGCGTGCGATCGCCATCGCGGTGCCGACCGCGATCGGCAGCACGCCGCCGACGATCGCCGACGAGTAGACGCGCTGCTCGGGGAAGCACAGCGAGATCGAGCGCCCGGCCATGATCTCGTCCATCACGGCCTCGCGCGGCACGCCCTTGAGCAGGCACTGGTAGTGCGAGCGCCAGGAGCAGAACACCCAGTCCTGCGGTGCGACGTCCTCGAACACCTCGATCATCTGGGCCTCGTTGCCCGAATACAGGTGCACCGGGGCGCGGATGCGGCCGGCGTTGAAGCGCGCGGCGACCTCGTCCTCGAAGGCGATCAGTTCTTCAGCGGTCATCATGGGGAGCAGTCCTCAGCTGAGGCCGTTGGGCTGGTAGAGCACCACGCGGCTGCCGGATTCTTCGAAGTTGAAGGGCACGTGGATGAGGTCCTTCAACGCCTCGCGCACGCGCGGCTGGTTCTCGGGCTTGACGAACAGCAGCAGGAAGCCGCCGCCGCCGGCGCCGAGGATCTTCCCGCCCACCGCGCCGGCGTCGCGCGCCGTCTGGTAGATCTGATCGATGGCCTCGGTCGAGACCTTGTCGGACAGCTGCTTCTTGGCCAGCCAGGCCTGATGCAGCAGGTCGCCGAACTCCTCGATGGGACGGCTGCAGCCGTGCAGGATGCGCACCGCCTCGTCGACCATCTCGCGCATGCGCTTGAGTTCGAGTTCGCGCCGGGCCAGGTTCGCGATCTTGGACTGGGCCACCTCGGCGGCGATGCGCGAGAAGCCGGTGAAACACAGCATCAGGTGCTTCTGAAGCTCCGCCAGGCGGCGCTTCTTGACGATCACCGGCGACACCTGGAAGCCGCCGCTGCGCAGGAACTCGATGCGGTTGAAGCCGCCGTAGGCCGCGGCCACCTGGTCCTGGCTGCCGACGCTCTCGCCGATCACGTTCTGCTCGATGTGGATCGCGTCGCGCGCCAGCTGCTCCTTGCTGACCATGTTGCCCTTCAGGGCCGCCAGCGCGTGCACGAGGCCGACCGTGAACGACGAGCTCGAGCCCAGGCCGGAGCGCGCCGGCAGGTCGCCGTCGTGGTGGATCTCGAGGCCCTTGTTGCAGTTGGCCCACGACAGCACGCCGCGCACCGCCGGGTGCTTGATCTCGTCCCAGTGGCGCACGTTCTCGATCGCCGAGTAGACGATGCGATGTTTGTAGTCGAAGAACGGCGGCAGGTGCCGGCAGGTGATGTAGCAGTACTTGTCGATCGAGGTCGACAGCACCTCGCCGCCGTGCTGCTGGTACCAGGCCGGGTAGTCGGTGCCGCCGCCGAAGAACGAGATGCGGAACGGCGTGCGCGTGATGATCATGGCGCGCGCTCCTCAGGCGGCCAGCGGCGCGGGCTGCGATTGCGCGACGTCCGGGCAGGCGCGGTAGCGCTCGGGCACCTCGTCGTCGGGCAGGCGCAGCCCGGCCTGCATCGTGCGCGCCGCGGTGCGCTCGGCCAGCGTGGTCTCCTGCTTGACGAGCACCAGGCGCATGAAGGCGGCCTGCTCGCGCCCGCAGGATTGCAGCTTCAGGTCCAGGTAGGTCGAGGCCTGCACCGCGAAGCGGTGCTCGAACCAGCCCAGGTACCAGAACCATTCGGTGTAGTAGAGCCAGGAGTTCTCGTTCATCGCGCGCAGGTGCGTCGGGTCCTGCCACGCGGTCGCCGCATGCTCGTAGGGCACCTCGATGTGGAACTCGCCGCCGTCCTTCAGCAGCGCCAGGCAGTTGCCCATCAGCGTCGGCAGGTCGGCGACATGCTCGAGCACGTTGTTGGCGTTGATCGTCTGCACGCTGCCGGCCTCGAGCCGCACCGGGCCGACCGTGGCGGCGTGGCGCACGAGCGGGAAGTCCAGCGGCTGCGACAGGTCCAGCAGCAGGTCGGGCTCGGCGCGTGCCAGCACGTCCAGGTTCAGCCAGCCGGCCTGGTAGTCCTTGCCCGAACCCAGGTTGATGCGCTCCGGCGCCCAGGGCTCCGACGGCCGGCGCTCGTGGTGCGCGCCGACGAAGCCGCCCGCGAAGGCCAGCAGGTCCGCATAGGCGTCGATCGGATCGGCCGCCTCGAAGCGTTGCAGCGCGGCGTAGCTGGCCTCGTAGAAGGCCGGCGTGCCGAAGTCCTCGCCGAAGAACTGCTCCAGTTCCTCGCCCTGCAACCACAGCACGCTGTCCTCGAAGGCCTCGGGCGGATTCGTCAGCGCGGTGCGCTCGGAGATCACCGGCGTGCCCAGCGACAGGCAATGCGCCACGCGAGCCTGCTCGAAGCGGCTGCTTTCGTAGAAGTGGCAGTTCAGCACCGCCTTGGACTGGGCGATGAACTGGTCGCGCTCGGCGCCGTACAGCGCGGACTCGAACACCGCGACGTTCAGGCCGAAGGCCTCGATGCGGTCCAGCCAGGCGCGGCGGCGTTCGTTCATGCTGCCGATGAACAGCAGGTCGATCGGGCGCAGCTCCAGCGGCACCGACTGCTCGGGCTTCAGGTACGGTGCGTGCAGCAGCGGCACGACCGGCACGTCCAGCGGGTCCTGGGCGTAGGCGGCCAGGTTCGAAGCGTCGTAGTCGACGACGGCCGAGTTCGCGAGCAGGCGCAGGTACTCGGGCGACACCGACGCCCCGCCCTCGCCGAGCTGCTCCAGGTTGACGAAGATGCAGGCGTGGCGCCGGCACTGCGCGGCGTCGAAGCCGAGATGGGCGCCGAACACGAAGTTGACGGCGTCGTGGCGCAGCCGGTTCTTGGCCAGGCTGACCGAGGCGCCCAGGCGCCGGAACTGCCAGCGGAAGTAGCGCGCCTGGTCGACCAGACCCAGCGAATGCACGTAGCCCGCGGGCTGGACGACGCACAGGTGGATCTCGGGCAGAGTGCTCATTCGGACGGCCTTTCCAGACGACAGGCGGGCGCACGACGCCCGATGCCGTCAGGTTAGGCGGCGGCCCGCCGGACTAAAGCCGGATGAAAGGCGGCATTTCGGGTCAGATCCGGGGCCAGCACCGTCCCGGGGCGGAGCGGAGCGAGCCGAGCCGCACCGAGGCGGGGCACTGAGTGCCACCATCCCATCGGATCAAGCCCAGCCGACCGACCTCCCGCTACCGGCATGGCCGGGCGCCGAACTGCTCGCGCGCCATCCACTGTCGCGCAGGTCGTCCGCGCGGAAGGCAACCACAGACTGATCTCAGCCGTTCGCGGTTCAGTGCCTGACCGGCCGCTCCGGCAACAAACTGGCCACTGCGGTCCGATGGGCTGACTGGCAGCTTGATCATTCGAACCGGTCGCTCGACACAGACGCCCCGGCGCCTACTTGAACGACCGTTCCTTGGCTACGTCACAGACTCAAACCGACTCTGCCCTGAGCGGCCTGTCGCTTCGCCACGAAGTCCGCGCGGTTCACGTCTCGTTCGCGCCACCGACGACATTGATGCTGCGCCCGCCGAAAATCCATCAGGTACTTCGAAAGCCCAACAGGCTTCGCACCCACTTCCAGATGCCCAAGCTAGGCGCGTTGGACATCGAATTGCCTGATGGCGCTCCTGATGCGTCGGTAGAGGCGGATGTCGCCGATGTTCTGACGTCGACGGTGGCGCGCGCGGTGTTGCTGGCATTGATCTGCAACCGTAGGGCGACCTCGTCTCGTTGCTTGACTCGCCTTATCTGATGCGCCGTCATCGAAGCTGCCCAGCGCACCTGGTTTCGTCGAATCACGTAGTGAGACCTACACGGGTAGTCCCAGTTGCCCACCGATGGCCAAAGCGAGACAAACTCGCCGTCGCGATCCAATTGCCACTCTGCCGGTGATAGGGGCAGGACGACCTCGTCACCACATCCACAACAACACTTGTGCGAGCAGGTTCGAAACCGCTCGCTGATGTACAGCACCCCTTTGCGCTATCGCGACAAGAATGGCGTGGATCACGAATGCCTCGGCGAGGCGTTTGCGACGAAGTACAACGTCTTCTTGCTGATCTACCCGACGAAGGCTCTCACTTCGTCGAGCATTTTCGTGCCCGCCACGTTGAACATTGTCTAGCCTGGCCGCTGAGCCACCGCGCGCTTTACGCGGTGGCAACGGTCGGACGGCTGGAAGACGGCTTCACACTCGACTGCGGTCAGCGCAGCTGGCGCGGCGACGACGAGCCGACGGCTGCTTTGGGCGAGGGACCGCGCAGTGGGCTTCTTGCCACGGGTGACCGCAGTCGCTGCTCTGTTGCCATAGCACCCGTGATCTGCCTTGTTGCCGTTTGTCTGAGCGCAGTCAGCGCAGCGAACAAGGCAAGTTCAGCGAAGGTGCCGCGCGGCCGCGCACCGGAAGGGAGCCGAGGGCCACCCGGGTCCGTGCGCCGACGCCTGCCCGGGCGCGGCTCGGCTCGCTCGGCTCATGCCCTGACGCCATGCTCTAATCGTCGCGAGGGAGGTGACAAGATGAAGATGCTGCACGCACTCCTGCTCGGGGCCACCGTGTCGCTCGCCGGCTGCGCGGCCCCCAGGGCGCCGACGGCCAGCGATGCCGGCCCCCGGCCGCCGGATCCGCGCCGGGTGGTGCAGGACTTCCTGCGCGGCCAGCTGAAGGATCCGTACTCCGCCCAGATCGAAGTGCGCTCCCTGGCGCCGACCCAAGCCTCGGGCGCCATGTTCGGGACGCCGGTGTACGGCTGGGGCATCTGCGCCGACGCCAACGCGAAGAACGCCTACGGTGGCTACACCGGCTTCAAGCCGGTGATCGTGGTGTGGCGCGCCGACCGCGGCGTTCTGGAGGGCATCGGGTCGTTCCGCGACAGCGCCCTCGAGGACATGGCCGTGGCCAAGGTGTGCCGGCAGTTGGGCGGGTAGTGGGGCGGGCAGTGGGGCGGGTAGTGGGGCGCACTCCGGCTCTCGCGGGAACGCGCCTTCACCCGTGCACCCGCCGCGAATCCTCCGGCGCCTGTCCGCGCTCGTGCATCCCGTAGTCCCGCAGCACCTCCGCCACGCGCAGGCGGTAGTCCACGAACACCTGCGCCCGCCCGAGGCGCTGCATCGCCCGGTGCGGCTCGCTCTCGCGCCAGCGGCGCACCGCCTCCTCGTCGCGCCAGAACGACAGCGAGAGCAGCCTGCCCGGTTGCACCAGGCTCTCGAAGCGCTCGACCGACAGGAACCCGTCGATGGCCTCGAGCTGCGGGCGCAGCGCGGCCGCCGCGTCCAGGTAGGTGCCGCGCTCCTCCTCGCGCGGCTCGACCTCGAAGATCACCGCGATCACGCTGCGCTCCCGAGCGTGCCGGGCACGCCTTCGGTGAAGCTGCGCTCCTCGCGCAGGATGAAGCGCTCGCGCTGCGCCGTGAGGAAGTTCGCGCGCCCCTCGGGATCCGCCTTCAGCCGGGCCCGGTAGGCCTCGTAGTCGGCCAGGCTGGCGAAGGAGATCAGGCCCCACGCGATGTCGTTGGTGCCCTCGTGCGGCAGGAAATAGCCCAGCAGCCGCCCGCCGCAGCGCGGGATGATGCGGCCCCAGGCCTCGGCGTAGGCGCGGAAGGCCTCGCGCTGGAACGGATCGATCTGGTAGCGGATGAAGCAGGTCACGGTCATGGCGGTTCTGCGCTGGTGTGGATGGACCGGCATCGTGCCGCCGGCGGGCGCGGCGACGCTTCGCCGCGCAGCGAAGTGTCGCGCCGGGCCGGCTGGTATGGTCGGGCGATGGAACCGCATGCCCTGGCCCGTGTCGCCGCGCTGATCGGCGAGCCGGCGCGCAGCGCGATGCTGCTTGCCCTGCTCGACGGGCGCGCGCTGACCGCACTCGAGCTGGCCCGCTGCGGCGGCGTCGCCGCGCCGACGGCCAGCCGCCACCTCGCGCAGCTGGTCGAGGCCGGCCTGCTGAGCGTGCAGGCGCAGGGCCGGCACCGCTACCACCGGCTCGCCTCGGCCGACGTGGCGCGCGCGCTGGAGGCGCTGATGCAGGTGCCGGTCGCCCGCCCCATGTCTCCGGCGACGGGCCCGCGCGACGCCGCACTGCGCCTGGCCCGGCGCTGCTACGACCACCTCGGCGGGCGGCTCGCCGTCGCGATCACCGAGCACCTGCTGCACGAGCGCGCGCTCGAGTTCGACGGCGACGCCGCGTTGCCGCTGCCGCGCCTGCCTGCCGTGCTGGCCCGGCTGGGCCTGGCCGGAGCGGACCTGGCCGCTCCCGGCCGGCGCGTGCTGTGCCGCCCCTGCCTGGACTGGAGCGAACGCCGCCCGCACGCCGCCGGCCGGCTCGGCGCGCTGATCTGCAGCCACTGCGTCGAGGCCGGCTGGCTGCGCCGCAGCGCGGAATCGCGCGTGATGCAGATCACGCCGCGCGGCGCCGCGGCGCTGCGCGACTGGCTGGGCCTGCGCGCCTGGCAGCAGGTGGTCGACGCGGGCCGCTGAGATCCTTCAGTTCCTGAAGCAGCCGCCGATATCGGGCGAGGCCGTCCCGGCCAGCGAGCGCAGACCGATGAGCGAACCGAAGCGAACCAAGAGCTATCGTGGCGTCGAACTCGATGCCGAGCTGGCCGCGTTGATCCGTCACATGCCCGCCGTGGACGCGACACGCGAATCGCTGCAGGCGCTGCAGGGCGTCTGGGACTCGCTGGCGCTGCTGTCCGAGCTGTCCGGCACCGGCGTCGAGATCGCCGGCATCCGCGCCGCGTTCGCGTCGCTGACCTCGCGCCTGGTCGACGAGATCGGCCAGCAGGCCCGCCACAAGGCGGCGCTCGAGCAGCTCGCCAAGGCACAGGTCACGGTCGACATCCTGGTGCGCAACCTGTTCGAGCGCACCGCCGACATCGGCTTCCTCGCCACCGACGACGACCTGCGCGCGTTCGCCGCCGCCGATGCGCCGCAGCGCGCCGAGCTCTTGCCGGCGCTGCGCCGCCGCCTGCGCGAATACCAGCGCAAGTACTCGGTGTACGACGACATCATCCTGCTGGCCCCGGACGGCACGGTGCTGGCCCGGCTCGACGACGAGGTCGAGGTGGCGCGCACGCGCGACCGGGCGCTGCTCGATGCGGCGCTGCAGGGGCAGGCAGCCTACGTCGAGGTCTACCGCCCGTTCGACCTGCGCCCGGGCAGCGCCTGCTCGCTGGTCTACGCGAGCCGCGTGACCGACGCCGCGGGCCAGCGCCCGCTCGGCGTGCTGTGCCTGAGCTTCCGCTTCGAGGACGAGTGCCGGCGCATCTTCCGCAAGTTCGTCGGCGTGAACGACTGGAGCGTCGTCGCGCTGCTGGACGCCGACGGCGCCGTGATCGCCAGCAGCGACGCCTTCCAGGTGCCGCTGTCGGCGCAGGTGGCGGTGCCGGACGACGGTCGTGCCCACGTGCTGCGCTTCGCCGGCCGCCACTGGCTGGCCGTCAGCTGCGCCGCGCACGCCTTCCAGGGCTACGCCGGCCCGGGCTGGCGCGGCCACGCGATGACGCCGATCGAACACGCCTTCGCCGCCGACGACGAGGACGCCGAGCGGCTCGATCCCGACACGGCCGCGCGCCTGCGCTGCAGCCGGGTGCTGTACCCCGACTCGCTGCGCGCGATCGCCGCCGCCGCGCAGCGCATCGAATCCGACCTGGCCCGCGCGGTCTGGAACGGCAACCTGGCGCTGATCGCCGCCTCCGCCGGCGCCGACGCGGCGGGCAATGCCGGCTTCTCGCGTTCGCTGCTGCGCGAGATCGGCCGCACCGGCGCGCGCACGCGCGACAGCTTCACGCTCGCGCTCGACCAGGTCAGCGCCAGCGTCGCCAGCGCCACGCTGGCCGGCGCCCGCTCGCGCGCCGCGCTGGCTGCCGACATCATGGACCGCAGCCTGTACGAGCGCGCCAACGACTGCCGCTGGTGGGCGTTGACGACGCAGTTCCGCGCCTCGCTGGAAGCCGCCGAAGCGCCGGACGGCGCCGCGCTCGAACGCGTGCTGCGCACCATCCACGGCCTGTACACCGTCTACGCGAGCCTGGTGCTGTACGACCGCCAGGGGCGCGTGGTCGCGGCCTCCAGCCCGAGCGTGGCGCTGAGTCCCGGCGCGGCACTGGACGGCGAATGGGTGGCCCGTTCGCTCGCGCTGTCCGACACGCAGGCCTACTGCGTCTCGGCGTTCGAGCCGACCCCGCTGTACGGCGGCCGGCCGACCTACATCTACGCCGCCGCGGTGCGCGGCCTGGCGGACGCGTCGCGCGTGGTCGGCGGCATCGCGATCGTGTTCGACGCCGAGCCGCAGTTCCGCTCGATGCTGCAGGACACGCTGCCGCGCGACGAGGGCGGGCAGCCGCTGCCCGGCGCCTTCGGCGCGTTCGTCGATGGCACCGGCCGGGTGGTCGCGTGCAGCCACGCGGAGCCTGCCATCGGTTCGCTGCTGGACGCCTCCGGCGAACTGCGCGCCGCCGCCGCGCGCGGCTCGCGCGCGTTCCGCTGGGACGAGCGCTGGACCATCGCCGGCGCGGCGCGCTCCAGCGGCTACCGTGAATTCAAGGGTCCGGACGACGCCTACCGCGAGGAGGTCACGGCGCTGGTGTTCGAGGCGATGACCGACCGCGGCGAGGCCGACGAGGCGCCGGTGGCGGTGCCCGCGCCGCCAGCCGCCGGTGCCGCCCGGGGCGGCGGCGAGCGGGTCGACCTCGCCACGCTGCGCATCGGCGACCAGTGGCACGCGCTGACCGGCCGCGACCTGGTCGAGGCCGTGCCGGCCGACCGCCTGCTACCGCTGCCCGGCAGCGCGCCGCACGTGCGCGGCAGCGTGATGTACCGCAACGCGCCGATCGCGGTGATCGAGGCGGACCGCCTGCTCGGCGTGGGCGGCTCGACGACGCCGGCGCGCCAGCGCCAGATCGTCGTGCTGCAGCCGCCGCGCGCGCAGGGCCGGCCGTTCGGCCTGCTGGTCGACGCGCTGGGCGACAACCCCGAAGTGCACAGCAGCCAGCTGGTGCGCCTGGCCGAGGGCCGCTGGCAGCGCGGGCCAGGGGGTGCCGCGCTGATCGACACCGTCGTCGCGCCGGCACCCGGCAGTGCCGGCAACGGCCTGCTGACCCTGCTCAGCGCGGACGCCCTGGCCGGCCTGCTGGCCGCCTGAGCTCCCCCGGGGCTGGCGGGCACGGACGCGAGCGCAGAATGCACGCTGACTTTGCCTCCCGGCTGCCCGTGACCTCGTCCCCCGCGACCCCGTCTTCGGCGACCCCGTCCTCCCGGCACGACGTGCATTTCCACATGCGCCTGGTCGTCGACCGGGTGCCTTCGATGCTGGCCTACTGGGACAGCGACCTGCGCTGCCGCTTCGCGAACCGCGCCTACGAGATGTGGTTCGGCGTCAGCCCGGAGGGGCTGCTCGGCAGCTCGATCCGCGACCTGCTGGGCCCCGACCTGTTCGCGCTGAACGAGCCGCACATCCGCGCCGCGCTGCGCGGCGAGGAGCAGTTGTTCGAACGTGTCGTGCCGGGGCGGGACGGCAAGCGGCGCCACAGCCTGGCCCACTACATCCCGGACATCGTGGACGGCCATGTGGCGGGTTTCCTGGTGCAGGTCACCGAGGTCACCACGCTGAAGGAGGCCCAGGCGGCGCTGCTGCACGAGAAGACGCTGCGCCAGCACCTCGAACATCACGCGCGCGAACTCGGCGCGGTGCTGACCGAACGCGGCGAGATGCTGGACGTGCTCGCGCACGAGGTGCGCCAGCCGCTGAACAACGCCTCGGCCGCGCTGCAGGGGCTGGAGACCGCGCTCGCCGGCGCCGACCCGGAGGTCATCGCGAGCCGGGTGGCGCGCGCGCAGGCGGTGCTCGGGCAGGTCACCGAAAGCATCGACAACACGCTGGCCGTCGCCTCGCTGCTGACCGGCGCCGAGCCGATCGCGCGCGAGGACGTCGACATCGACATGCTGATCGCCGTCGCGATCGCCGACCTCGCGGCCGGCGAGCGGCGCCGAGTCCGCGTCGAACGCGCCACGCCGACGCGCACCGCGTCGATGGACGTGGGCCTGATGCGCCTGGCATTGCGCAACCTGCTCTCCAACGCGCTGAAGTTCGGCCCGCCGGGCAGCCCGGTCACGGTGCGGGTGACGGATTCCGACGCGCCGCTCGCGCTGGTGATCGACGTGATCGACCGCGGGGCGGGTGTCGATGCCGCGCTGGTGCCGCGCCTGTTCCAGCGGGGCGCGCGGGCACGGGTGCCGGGCGGCCCGCCGGGCCAGGGCGTGGGGCTGTTCATCGTGCGCCGCGTGATGGAACTGCACAGCGGCCGCGCGGAACTGCGCCGCAATCAGCCCGGCGAGGTCACCTTCCGGCTGCTGATCGCGCAGTCAAGCGACGGCTGAGACTTCAGCCGGCAGGTGGGCCGGCGGCAGGCCCGCCACGGCACGTGCCCACATGCGCTCGTACAGCGCCTCCAGGTCGCGCGCGAATTGCCCACCGTCGAACAGGCGGCTGCTGGATGCACCGGCCAGACGCTCGCGCCAGCGCGCGCGCGCCGCGGCATCGCGAGCCAGTGCGACGGCTTGCCGCTCGTAGGCGTCCGCGTCGGCGCAGACCAGCTCGTCCAGCCCTACCTGGTGCAGCAGGCTGGGCGCGACCCGCTGGGCGAAGGTCGGCCCGGTCGTGGTCAGCACCGGCACGCCCACCCACAGCGCCTCGCCCGCGGTGGTGTGTGCGCCGCAGGGCCAGGTGTCGAGGAACAGGTCGGCGCAGGCCAGGCGAGCCAGGTGCTCGGGCAGCGGCAGCAGCGGCGCGAAGCACAGCCGGCCCGCATCGATGCCGCGCGCCTGCGCCGCGGCGGTCAGCGTGGCGCGCACGTTGGTGTTCCACTCGAGCAGCCACAGCACCGCGTCGGGCACCTGGCGCAGCACGGCGCACCAGCGGTCGAACACCGCGGCGGAGATCTTGTAGGCCTGGTGGAAGCCGGCCAGCAGCGGCACGCCCTCGGGCACGCCCCAGTCGGCACGCCGCGACGGCCGCGGCCGCGCCCGCCGCGCGTCGTTCGGCTGGTAGCAGTGCGGCAGCTGCGCGATCCGCTCGCTGAAGTGCGCGGCATCCGCCAGCGGCGTGACGATGCGGTCGCCGACGATGTAGTCGATGTAGGGCGCGCCGCTGGTGCCCGGGAAGGCCAGCCAGTTGAGCTGCAGCGGAGCCGGCCGCGCGGCCAGCACCGGCAGCAGCGTGCCGTCGGTGGCGCCCTTCGCGTCGACCAGGATGTCGACCTGCAGTTCGCGGATGCGCCGCGCGATCGCCGCGTGCGCGAGGCCGGACACGTCCTCGAAACGCTCGCTGGCAGCACGCAGCCGTGCGCGCATCGCGCTGCCGTCGTCCGGCCCGGCAGACAGCAGCGTGACCTCGAAACGCTGCCGGTCGTGCGACTCGAGCATCTGCGCCATCAGCTGCGCGGTGGCGTGCTGCTGGAAGTCGGCCGACAGGTAGGCCACGTGCAGCCGCTCGCGCGGCTGCGCCGGGCGCGGCGGCAGCGGCTCGACGAGCCGGCCACAGAAGCGGGCGTAGTGTTCGGCGACGCGCCGGACCGCCAGCGGATCGTCCGACAGCACGGCATGCACGAACGGATTGACCTGCAGCGGCACCCCGGGCGCGTGGCGCTGCAAGGCGGCCTCGAGCGCCGCCCAATCCTGCGCGGCGCGATCCCAGCGGCAACCCTCGCGCTCCAGGTAGACCAGCAGGCCGCGCGCGAACAGTTCCTCCGGGAAGCCGAGCGTGACCGCGGTGCGGATGCACTCGGCGGCCTCCAGCTTCATGCCGGCATCGCGGAAGGCGACGCCGAGGCGGTAGTGCGTCGGCGCGTCGTCGATGCGGCGCGCGAGCGACTGCAGGCAGGCCTGGATGACCGCCTGCGGGGCGTCCGGCGTCATGCCGGCTCCGCCGGCAGGTGCTCGGGCGGCAGGCCGGCCACCGCGCGCGCCCACATGCGCTCGTACAGCGCTTCCAGATCGCGCGCGAAACGTGCGCCGTCGAACAGCGCACCGCCGTCGCGCTGCGCCAGCAGGTGTTCGCGCAGCCGCTGGCGGCGTGCGGCGTCGCCGCACAGCGCCTGCACGGTGGCGTCGTAGGCCGCGGTGCTGTCGCACACCAGTTCGGGCAGGGCCACGGCCTGCAGCAGGCTGGCGGCGACCCGCTGCGCGAAGGTCGGACCGATCAGCGTGACCACCGGCACACCGACCCACAGCGCCTCGCCGGCGGTGGTGTGGGCGTTGCAGGGCCAGGCGTCGAGGTAGAGGTCGGCGCAGGCCAGGCGCGAGAGGTGCTGGTCCAGCGGCAGCATCGGCGCGAAGCACAGCCGCTCGGGGCCGATGCCGCGCGCGCGCGCCGCAGCCTCCAGCGAGGCCTGCACGTTGGCGTTCCAGCGCAGCAGCCACAGCACCGCGCCGGGCACGGCGTGCAGCAGCGCGCACCAGCGGTCGAACACCTCCTCGGAGATCTTGTACGACTGGTGGAACGCGCACAGCAGCAGCGCGCCCTCCGGCGCGCCCCAGTCGCTGCGCCGCGAGGGCTGCGGCCGCGCGCGCCGTGCATCGTTGGGCTGGTAGCAGACCGGCATCTGCGCCAGCTTCTCGCTGAAGTGCGCGGCATGCGCGAGCGGCGTGACCACCGCGTCGCCGATCAGGTAGTCGACCTCGTCGGCGCCGCTGCTGCCCGGAAAACCCAGCCAGCTGACCTGCAGCGGTGCCGGCCGGTGCGCGGTGACGGGCATCAGCGTGCCGTGCGTCGCGCCCTTCACGTCGACCAGGATGTCGACCTGGCGCGCGCGGATGCGCTGCGCCATCGCCGCCGGGGTGAGGCCGCGCAGGTCCTCGAAGTGTTCGGCCGCCGCCGCGATGCGCGCGCGCATCGCGCTGCCGTCGTCCGCGCCGGCCGAGAACAGGGTGACCTCGAAGCGGCGTCGGTCGTGGCATTCGAGCATCTGCGCCATCAGCTGGCTGGTGGCGTGCTGGTGGAAATCGGCCGACAGGTAGCCGATGCGCAGCCGGCCGTCGTGCGCCTTCGCGGCCCGGCGCGGCAGCGGCGCGATGCGGCTCGCGACATGCCGGGCGTACAGCCGCGCGACCTTGAGCACCTCGAGCGGGTCGTCGACCAGCACCGCGTGCGGGAACGGCCCGGTCTCGACCGCCGCATCGTCGGGCGCCGCCTGCACGCCGGCGCGCAGGCGGGCCATCTCCTCGCGCGCCTGCGGCCAGCGGCAGGCCTCGCGCTCGAGGAACAGCAGCTGGGCCCGTGCCGACAGCTCGCTGGTGTCCAGTCCGAGCAGCAGCGCGGTGCGCACGCATTCGGCGGCCTCGGCCTTCAGGCCCTTGTCCTTGAACGACATGCCGAGCCGGAAGTGCACGACGCCATCGTCCATCTTCAGCGCCAGCGCCTGCATGAAGGCGACGATCGCCTCGTCGTGCCGGTGGCAGCGCTGCAGCGCGACGCCCAGCGACACCCAGTGCGCCGCGTCGCGCGGCGCGTCGGCGGGCAGCGCGAGCAGGCAGGCCACGGCCTGGGCCGGCTGGCCGCGTTCCAGCCAGGCGTGCGATTCGAGCGTGTAGGCCAGCGTCAGCCCCGGCCGCGCGCGCCGCAGACCCTGGGTGCGCTGCACGGCCACGTCCGAGCGGCCGGCCTTGATGAAGGCATGCGCCGCGGCCAGGCCGTAGGCCGAGTCGTCGTGCAGCTGGAAGGCCTGCTCGAAGTCGAACGCCGCCTGCGGCCAGTGCTCCCGCTGCGCCGCGGCCTGGCCTTCGCGCCAGCGGCGGTGGGCCTGGGTCTGGGCGGGCGAGGCCGCGCTCGGTGCGGCGGGCGTGGGCAGGGACAGGGCCATGGTCGGCGAGTGTGGCCGCGACGCAGGGCCCGGCAGGCGCCGAAAAGCGGTGTCAGCGCGCATCTTTTCGGGCCGACCGATCGGCCCGCCACGCGGGCCGTCCTGCGAGCCTGCCGGGCCGGCGCGCCGATTCGAACGGTGGACGGACGCGTCGCGTGCCGAACGTCGTCAGCCGGCGCGCCAGGCCTGCGCCCGCTCGCGCCATTGCGCCGCCAGCGCCGCCTGCCCGAGGCTCTGGTGGAAGACCGCCAGGTTGTGTGCGGCGAGGAAGCTGCCGCGCCCGCGCACGGTGTCCGGCAGGTCGGGCCGTTCGCCGATCTCGACCGCGCGCCGCCAGCTGGCCTCGATCATCGGCAGCAGCGTGCCCGCTTCGGTGGGCCGGGCCAGCGCACGGTCCAGCAGCAGGTCGCCGAGCGTGAAGTGGAAGTCCGGCGAGTCGCCCCAGCGCGGCCGCTCGGCCTCGGCCAGCGCCGCGGCCTGCTCGAAGCGCGCCAGCTTCTTCAGCGTGAAGAGCAGGCGCACGACCAGGTCGTGCCGCCAGGCGGCCCGCGCCTCGCCGGCGCGGTGCGCCAGTTCGTAGTGCGGCAGGGCATCGGCATAGGCGCCGCGGATCTCCAGGTCCTTGCCGAGCTGGTAGCTCCAGTAGGCATCGCCGGGCTGCTCGGCGAGCGCCCGGCGCAGCAGGGCCTCGTTGCGGCCGCGCTTGCCCTCCTGCTGGGCAGGCAGGTAGCCGTCGTGACCCACCACGAGCCCGAGGCGGCGGCGCGGCAGCGCCGTGGCCGGCTGCTCGTGCACCCGCCCTTCGTAGCCGACGCCGGCGGGCAGCACCCGCGGGAGCCAGCTCGGGGCCTGCTCAAGTGACGCCCCGGCGCCGCCGATAAGACTGACCACGCGCACCTGGCCGACGAAGTCCGGCGGCTGGGCACGCAGCGCCGCGAGCGCCTCGGTGCCGCCCTCGATCCATTCGTCCGCGTCGAGCACGAGGCGCCAGGGTGCGGCGGTCATCGCCAGGGCACGGTTGCGGGCCCACGCGAAATCGTCCTGCCAGACCGCGTGCTCGACCCGTGCGCCGGCCTCCGCGGCCAGGCGCGGCGTGGCATCGCCGGAGCCGGTGTCCAGCACCAGCATCTCGTCGACCCACGGGCGCGCGCTGGCCAGGCAGCGCTGGATGCAGCGGGCCTCGTTGCGGGCGATCATGACCAGGGCGATGGACGGCATGACCCGCGATTCTCCGGGCGCGGAGAGGGCAACAGGATGTCGTCGATGCCCGGATAAAGAGGCCTTCGGACGTGCTATTTCCACGTTCGGGCCCTTGACGAAGTCCATCCGATGCAGGTCGGGATGCACGAAGACCCTCAAGTTCCGTCGCACGCGCTCCGATAAGCCAGCCATCGGTTCCGGTTTCGGGGCCGTGTCCGGTTAGACGGCCAATGGTTGAGCAGCTGTTGATCTGCAAGACACAACGGACGACTGGCGCGGGCGGTGCCGGTGTGCGGGGCGACCCGCCACGTGCACAGGCAATTGCCGGCAACCAGGCCGGGAGTGTTATCAACTGACAGGAGTCTTCATCATGCCCATGACCATCAACACCAACGTGGCCTCGCTGAATGCGCAGCGCAACAGCACGATGTCGCAGACGTCGCTGAACACGTCGCTGCAGCGTCTGTCTTCGGGCCTGCGCATCAACTCGTCGAAGGACGACGCTGCCGGCCTGGCGATCGCCGACCGCATGAACGCGCAGATCCGCGGCATCAACGTCGCGATCCGCAACGCCAACGACGGCATCTCGCTGGCGCAGACCGCTGAAGGCGCGCTGTCCACCGTGACCGACGTGCTGCAGCGCATGCGCGAACTCGCGGTGCAGGCGCAGAACGGCACCAACGGCACGACCGACCGCGCCAACCTCGACACGGAATACCAGCAGCTGTCGGCGGAAATCACCCGCATCGCCGGCCAGACGAAGTTCAACGGCACGGCCATCGTCGGCTCGGGCGCCGGTGCGAACGTGTTCCAGGTCGGCGCCAACAACGGCGACACGCTGACGATCACGACCTCGCAGGTCTCGACCGTCGCCGGCGACCTGACGACCTCGGCGAACGCCTCGACCGCCGTGGACGCGATCGACACCGCGCTGAACACGATCACCACCAGCCGCGCCGTCTACGGTGCCGCGATGAACCGCTTCCAGTTCGCGATCCAGAACCTGCAGATCACCGGCGAGAACCAGGCAGCCGCCCGCGGCCGCATCATGGACGCCGACTTCGCGCAGGAAACCGCGAACCTGTCGCGTGCCCAGATCCTGCAGCAGGCCGGCACCGCGATGGTCGCGCAGGCCAACCAGCTGCCGCAGCAAGTGCTGTCGCTGCTGCGCTGAGCGCGCCGCGCCCTTCGAAAGGCCGCCTTCGGGCGGCCTTTTTCATGGCCGGCTAGCATGGGGCCATGAACGACCTCTCCACCTTTCCGATCACCGCCCGGTGGCCCGCGCAGCATCCGGACCGGCTCCAGTTGTATTCGTTGACCACGCCCAACGGCGTGAAGATCTCGATCATGCTGGAGGAGACCGGCCTGCCCTACGAGGCGCACCGCGTCGCCTTCGACCGCAACGACCAGCTCTCGCCCGAGTTCCTGTCGCTGAACCCGAACAACAAGATCCCGGCGATCCTCGATCCGGACGGCCCGGGCGGCCGGCCGCTGGCGCTGTTCGAGTCCGGCGCGATCCTCGTCTACCTGGCCGACAAGACCGGCCAGCTGATGCCGGCCGCCCCGGCGCAGCGCTACGAGACGCTGCAGTGGCTGATGTTCCAGATGGGCGGCATCGGGCCGATGTTCGGCCAGCTCGGCTTCTTCCACAAGTTCGCCGGCCGCGAGTACGAAGACAAGCGCCCGCGCGACCGCTACGTGGCCGAATCGAAGCGCCTGCTGAACGTGCTCGAGCAGCGCCTGGCGGGCCGCGCCTGGATCATGGGTGACGAGTACACGATCGCCGACATCGCCACCTTCCCGTGGGTGCGCAACCTCGTCGGCTTCTACGAGGCCGGGCCGCTGGTCGGCTTCCCCGACGAGTTCCCGCAGGTGCAGCGTGCGCTCGCCGCCTTCGTCGCACGGCCGGCGGTGCAGCGGGGGTTGGAGATTCCGAAGCGCTGACTGGGCGTGGGCGTCGGCTACGGTCGGATATCGGCCACCGGCCAGCGCGACAGGCAGACTCGTCCGCCTTCGGCCTGGTTGCCGCCGAGCATCCAGAAGTGGCTGCCGTCGGCCTGCAGGTAGAAGCCGACGTGCAACTGCGCCTTGGCCGCATCGGTCTCCAGCGGGTTGGTCTGCACGACGACGACGTCGCCGTAGGCGAGCGATGCCCCGGCGGCCGCCCCGGCCCGAATCCAGCCGCGCCAGCTGCGCGCGGCTGCGCGATCGGCTTTGGGCACCGGTTCGTTCGCGCCGTCGGCATCGACGTGGCGGCGCAGCACCCAGGTGACAAAGGCCGCGCACCAGGCGGTGGCATCGCCGCTGCCGGGCAGGTCGGCGGCGGCCAGGTACTCGCAGATGCGCGGATTGCTCGCCTGCGCCGCACTGGCGTTCTTCTCGACCTGTCCAAGTTCACCCCAGGCCCAGTCCATCCACGGCGCGGCCGCGTCGCGCGCGTGGCTGACGCCACCTGCGGCCGGCAGCGACTGCAGTTCCTTCAGCAGCACCTCGTCGATCTCGTCCAGCGCGGCCGGGTTGTCGCGCGCCTGGCGGGCCGCGTGCAGCGCCGGCCACTGCGGCGCGGGCGTCACCGCCCGCTCCTTCTTGACGCGGTACAGCACCGCCAGGGCGCGCAGGTCGTCGTTGAACACCTTGTCGTCCACGCCGCGCGGCATGTTCAGTACGCGCTTGAGCTGGGTCGCCAGCAGCGGCAGCGCGGCATGCGGCCGGCCGCGTGTCGGGCGGTCACCCGGCTCGAGGTCGAGGGCGGCCTGTTCGGGAGCACGGCGAACGAGTGCGGTATAGGTGCCCACGTTGAGCGTGTTGCCGCCGCCCAGCCCGCGCTCGGACAAGGCATTGCCGATCGCGGTGCGCGTCTCGTCGTCAAACTCTCCGGTCTGCTTCACGCCGAGCACGGCCTGCAGCGCGAGCACTTCGCGTGGTACCAGACGGTCCTCGAAATCGTTCCGGCTGCCCTTCACGTTGCCGACGGGGCTCGGCACGCCGATCAGGCTGCCGGGCGCGGGGCCCGGGGGTTTTGCCGGGCCGGTGCCGGGGGACAGCGAGGGCGGCGGCTGCGTGCCGCGACCCTTGCGCTCATCTTCCTCGGCCTCGCGCACGCGACCGGCATTGCGCAGCTTCACAAGCCGGCTGAGCAGGTCGAACCAGAACGGCGCGCCGAGCGAGACGAACAGCGCGGAGAGCCAGACGCCGACCAGCCACTTGGCCCAGACCCCCAAGGCGTTGCCTTTGGCAGCGATGCGCATCTCGGCCAGCCCGAGACCGGGATCCGCCTCGACCGTGTCGCCCGTGCAGAACCACGGCGGCGTGGTCGTGCCGGCCGCGGCGATCTTCTTCGGGTCGGAGAGGACGCTGCAGAACTGCCGCTGCGTGTTGGCGGGGAGCCAGCCGATCGGCAGCCGGGTCAGCACCTGCTCCTCGCGGCGCATGCAGTCGAGCAGCAGATCGGGCTGGCCCTTCGCTTCCTTGGCGCAATCGCGAAACTCCTCGGGCCGCGTGAGGAAGAGATCGCGCAGGCGCGTGGCGGCGCGCTGGCCCGGCTGCAGCAGCACGAGCAGCGCGGACTTGCTGTCTTCGAGGGCGGCCGCGGCGTCGAGCATGGTCTTGCGCACGTCCGGCAAGGGACTCGCCGTGCTCGCCGCGCGAATCCAGGCGGAGACCTGGGTCAGGCAGACGTAGGACTGGGTCAGCACGTGGCGCCGGCGGTCTTCGCGGGTTTGCGGCACGGCGGAGGCCGCCGTCGCCGGCGCAGGGAGCGCCGGCGACGGCTTGACGGCAGATGCGGCCGCAGCGGCGGACGAGGCGGCTGCAGCGGCGGCGAAAGCGGCCGCGGCGGCGGACGAGGCGGCCGCCGCCGCCGAGGAAGCGGCCGAGGCGGCAGCACTGGCAGCGGCAGCGGCCTCCCTTTCGGACCCGCGCGGCGGGCGCGTACGCGCTGCCCCGGACACCTGCAGGGGAGGATCCGGCGGCTGGGGGATGTCGATGCCGTTGATCGAGACTTCGATCACCGGCAGCAGCGCCGGAATCACCTCGACCCAGCCGTCGGAGTTCGACGCGAAGCGCTTGCCCAGCATGTCGGCGGCGGCGTAGAGCTTCTTGTCCCGCGGCCGGGAGTCCTTCTCGTCAAGCCGCTTCGCGCGCGCGATCTCCGGGATCACGTCGCAGTATTCGCGCAGCGGCTGCAGGTCGTGCCCGTAGCCGGCAATGTCGGCGTCGCGGCGGAAGGCTTCGTGCAGCGCCGCGTTGGCGTCGACCAGGCGGGCGGTCGCGCGCACCTCGGGGCGGTCGCGCCGGCGTTCGCCGTCCGTCGCGGCGCTGGCGCCGCGCTCGGCGTCGCGCAGGCGCGAAACGTCCTCGGCCAGGTTCGCGAGCCCCACGCGCAGCTGCGGATCGGCGCTGATCGCGTTGACGATATGCAGCGCGTCGACGTTCAGCAGCAGGCACAGCGCCAGCGCGACGCGGAACGACACGCGGTCGCTGCTGCGCTTGTACCAGCCCTCCGAGCGGTCGCCGATGTCGGCGAACCAGGTCGCGACAGCCGCTTCGAACGCGCGCCAGTCGGCCTGCCGGCCCGCCACCAAGCCCTGCAGCGCCTTGATTACGTCCTGGCGCCTGCCCTTCCCGGCCTGCTTCAGCTGGGCCTCGATGAACAGCTCCGGCGTCGCGATGGTCAGTTCGGGATGGGCGCCGCCGTTCAGCTCGGTCAGCAGCGCACGCGCGAACAGGGCCGGCGGAATCGCCGACGGACCGCGCGGCCGCCGCGGCAACAGACCCCGCCACCCACCCGGCTTCGCCTGCTCGCCCTGCGACAGCGCGAAGATCAGCGGGTTCGCGAACAGCCGGTCGGCCAGCTCGCGATCGTGCTGCACCGCCTCGTCCACCAGATCGTGCAGATTCGCGACGCGCCGGCGCAGGAAGTTGCCGAACACGGATTCCTGCACCTTCATCGTCAGCAGCGCGAGCGTGGCGAAGATCAGCGCCAGGCCCATCGCCAGCTCGAGGATCGATGTCTCCATGCCGCCGCCCTAGTCGATGTCCCGGAAGAACTCGTGCCGCCCGATGACAGCGCAGGGCCGCTGCCCGTGCAGCCAGTCCGGCCGCTGGCGCAGCGTGCTGGCGATGTAGTGGCGCGCGCCGTCGACCAGGTCGGGCAGCGCCCGCGGGGCCGCACGCGGATCGAGCGCCAACTCGGTGAGCGCGAGGTCGGCCAGCGCCAGCGCCGTGGCGAAGGCCGCGTCGGGGCGACCCGGCACACGATCGAGCGCGGCGCGGCTCGGGTCGTCGAGGTTCCAGCAGCTGAACTGCTTCGGATCCAGGCAGACCTCGGTCACGGAAGCGCGCCCGCGGTGGCGTTTGCGCACCCGGTTCACGATCACGCAGGCCACCGCATGCATGCCGATTTCCTGCTCGCCGCGCGCTTCGCCCCACAGCGTCTGCGCCAACACGATCCGCGCGTTGACGGCCTCGGCGCCGAGCCGCAAGGGCACGGCGTTCACCGGCTCGACGCGCCGCGCCGTCGCACCGGGGCGCAGGCCGCTGTCCAGCGTGGCCGGATCCAAGCGCGTGTAGGGCTTGACGCGGAACCAGTCGAGCACCGGAGCCACGCGCCCCATCACGCCGGACGCGCCGAAGGCCGATTCCGGTGCGATGCCGGCCAGGTGCATCCCGATCAGCTCGCTGGCCTCGGTCCACACCGGGCTGCCGCTGTCGCCGCCCTGCGTGACGCCGCCATGCGTGACGTAGCCGATCGCGTTGCGCAGGAAGTAGTCGGGATAGCCGTCGCCGCCGACGTCGACACGACCGCTCCAGCGCACCACCAGGCTGGCCTGCAGCGGACCACCGGGGCGCCGCAGTGTCACCGGCTTGTTCGGCGCGACGGCGTCGGACACGCCGTCCGGCAGCCAGTCGTTGGCGGCCTGGTGGCGACGCAGCGCGAGCGTCGTCGGCGCATCGACTTCGAGCAGCCCTGCGTCCAGCGCCGACGCCGGGCAGCCGCGCCCCAGGGCCGGCGTCCATTCGCACAGCGTGCCGGAACAGCTGTTCCCGTCGGCCATATCGATCGTGAACGGCGCGTCGAAGCGAGCGCCTTCGTCGGGGGCCAGGACGTGCGCGCAGGTCAGCAGGTAGTTGCGCTCGGGTGCGAGCCGGTCCCGCACGAGGGCGGTGGCGGTTCCGAAGCTGCCCCCCTCCGCCGTGCCGCCAGCCTGCAGCGTCGGCGGACCCGCTTGCCCGCGTGCCGCGCGGCCCCGCACGCAGCGCAGCGCGAGGCCGGCCGTGCCGTCGCGCGTGCCCACGCGGCGCGGCAGGCTGCGCGCACTGACGCCGTCGCGAAGCACGACGCAGACCGATGGGGCCGCGGCCCCGCCCAGCGGCAGGCTCAGCGCCTCGACGGCGTCGGGATCGAGCCAGTCCGGCGCCGGGCTGTGCATGCCGGCATGCCGCCGCGCGAGGGCATCGGCGAGCTGGTCGAACAGGAGACTGGCCGGTACCGGGTGGATCATCGCAGTGGCTCCACCGTCGTCTTCTGCCCGCTGTCCGGCGATGCGCCGCTGGCCGGTCGAGCGGGCGACTTGAGCAACATTTCGGCGAACGCGGCCAGGCTGCCGCCCTCGCAGCCGATCTCGCGGGCCAGTGTCGATGCCTCCTTCGCTCGCTGCGCGTCATCCGCCAGCCACTGGCGCGCGTCCTGACGCTTCCCCTCGAGGATGTCCACCTCGTGTCCCCAGAAAGCGCGGACCGGCTCGGGGTCCTTCAGTGCGCGGATGCGGTCAGGCGTCGGAAACCAGGCTTCGGGCGGTGCACGCCGTCCAGACTCGGCGCTCGCAAGGGAGTCCTGCTGGCGCTTCTCGGCGGCCAGCTTCTGCTCGATCACGCTGCCGATCTCGCGCGCGACGTCGAACGGATTCTTCAGTTCGACGCGTTGGGAGATCGCGCGCACGAGCGCCGACTCGATGCGTGTTCGCTTCAGGCGCACCGCGCCCGCCGCACCCAGGATGCGCGTCTGGGCGTCCCGCAGGCGTTGCAGCTCCGAGCGGCCGGCCGACAGCATGGCCTGGGTCGCATCGCTGAACGACTGCGCCGGGTCATCGCCCGGCGGTTGCGCCGCCGCGCCGCGGCCCACCGCCTCTCGCCGGCGTTTGTCGACCCAGTTGCCGGCCGGCGCTTCCTCCGGCTTGCGCTGGATCTTGAGCAATACCCCGCGCCGGCCGGAATCGAAGTGCGCCACGGCGTTCTCCAGTCCGACGATCGCCGTGTTGAGCGCCTTCAGGTCGCCCGTCGGCGGGCCGGTCCGGACGTCCTCGTCGGGGTAGAGGTCGGCCTGCGCCGTCACCCACACGCACAGCATCTGCTGCGACGCGTCGAGATAGAGCCTGTCGCGCTCGGACACACCGGAGTTCAACAGGCCATAGCTGGCGATCGCGATCGCGACGGCGTCGCGAACGCTCCAGCTGCGGTCCCGGTACTTCTTGTTGATCAGGTGGGCGCCGACCGGCCACAGCAGCGCGTTGTACGTGGAGGTGAGGTTGCCCTGGTCGATGACATAGCCGTTCAGCTCGCGACGCCGTTCGTCCAGTTGCCACAGTGCCAGGGCG
The DNA here is from genome assembly GCA_019635485.1 of Piscinibacter sp. GTDB lineage: Bacteria > Pseudomonadota > Gammaproteobacteria > Burkholderiales > Burkholderiaceae_C > Piscinibacter. Next base: position 50,990 of record JAHBZL010000032.1, read on the forward strand.
AGTCCTCCGGCCGACTCGTCGTCCTTGAAGTAGGGGACCCTGCAGTCGTCCGGAGCCTCGGGGCGCGGCACGCAGGGTTGCAGCGCCTTGCCTGACGGCATGTCCAGCACCAGACGGTCGCTGCGCGGCTGCTGCATGGGCGCGAATATCGTGCAGGCCCCGAGGCCGGCTGCCAGCACGCAGGCCACGAGCGGCACCCAGCGCACGCGCACGCGCACGCAATGACCGGAGCCCACTGGCATCGGCCTCCCCCTTCGCTTGTTGTTGCTGCCTTCGCGCGGCGTCCGCACCGATCGTGGCTCGGCGCAGTATGGTGATATCTCGCCGAGCGTCATCCGCACTCTTGAGGACGCCGAGGCGGGCGCGAACTGGCCGGCGATCCTGCCTCTATTCACTCGATGCCCGCCGCAGCAGCTGCCGAAGAATCCGTCTGACAGGCCGCACCTCGGCGCCAGGCCTGAAGCAGCCGGCCGGATCGTCCGGTCGGAAACGGATTCTTCAGGAGTGCCCTCATGCCGCAGACCATCAACACCAACGTTTCGTCGCTGAACGCGCAGCGCAACCTGAACACGTCGCAGACTTCGCTGTCGACCTCGATGCAGCGCCTGTCCTCGGGCCTGCGTGTCAACTCGGCGAAGGACGACGCCGCCGGCCTGGCGATCGCCGACCGGATGAATGCGCAGATCCGCGGCATCAACGTCGCGATCCGCAACGCCAACGACGGCATCTCGCTGGCCCAGACGGCCGAAGGCGCGCTGGCCACCGTGACCGACGTGCTGCAGCGCATGCGCGAACTGGCCGTCCAGGCGCTGAACGGCTCCAACGGCACCAGCGACCGCGTCAACCTCGACACCGAATTCCAGCAGCTGTCGTCTGAAATCACCCGCATCGCGACGCAGACCAAGTTCAACGGCACCGCGATCGTCGGCTCCGGCGCCGGCGCGCAGGTCTTCCAGGTCGGCGCCAACAACGGCGACACGATGACGATCACGACCGCGCAGGTCTCGACCGTCACCGGCGACATCCTGACCCTGGCCACCGCCTCGACCGCGATGGACGCGATCGACACCGCGCTGGACACCATCACCACGAACCGCGCGGTGTACGGCGCGGCGATGAGCCGCTTCCAGTTCGCGATCAGCAACCTGCAGATCACCGGCGAGAACCAGAGCGCCGCCCGCGGCCGCATCATGGACGCCGACTTCGCGGCCGAAACCGCGAACCTGTCGCGTGCCCAGATCCTGCAGCAGGCCGGCACCGCGATGGTCGCGCAGGCCAACCAGCTGCCCCAGCAGGTGCTGCAGCTGCTGCAGGGGTGAAGACGGACGTGCCGGCGCGCCTGCGCGCGCCCGCACGCCAGGCGAACCGCCCGCCGGGCTCAAGTTCCCGCGGCGATCGCCGATACCCCCGTCACGAGCGCCGGGCGAGGTCCCCTCTCGCGCCGGCGCGTCGCGCTTCCTGAGGACTTTCGCACATGGCCACCATCAGTTCCCTGGGCATCGGCAGCGGCATCGACGCCAATTCGATCATCACCAGCCTGATGGCGCTCGAGCGCAAGCCGCTCGACCAGCTCGAAAGCGCCGAGAAGACGATCCAGACGCAGATCTCGGAGGTCGGCAAGATCAAGAGCGCGGTGTCCAAGTTCCGCGACCTGGCCGCCAAGCTGGCCTCGACCGACTTCTGGAAGCAGACCAGCGGCACGGCCGCGAGTTCGGCGGTCGGCATCACCACCGGCAGCGGCGCGACGGCGGCCGACTACAGCATCGAGGTCTCGTCGCTGGCCAGCGCGCAGTCCATCGCGACGCCGACGCCGGCCTACGCTTCCAGTGCGGCGCTCGTCGGCGCCGGCACGCTGACCATCGAGATGGGCACCTGGGGCGCCAACCAGGCCAGCTTCAACGGCAGCACGAGCACGGCGATCGACATCACCGCCGACGACACGCTCGCCTCGGTGCGCGACAAGATCAACAGCTCCGGCGCAGCGGTCACCGCGAGCATCCTGACCGACGCGAGCGGCGCGCGCCTCGTGATCCGCTCGAAGGAGACCGGCGCGGCCAACGCGTTCCGCACCAGCGTCAGCGCCGGCGGCCCGACCAACCTGGCCTACGACCCGTCCTCCGGCGTCAACAACGCGATCCGCTCGCAGACCGCGGCCGACGCGGCGGCGACGATCAACGGCCTGCCGGTCACCTCGGCGACCAACTCGCTGGTCGACGTGCTCGACGGCGTGACGCTGACGCTGAACGACAAGACCACGTCCCCGGTCACGGTGAGCGTGAAGCCCGACACCGCGTCGATGAAGAAGACGCTGCAGGACTTCGCGGCTGCCTATACCGAGCTGGCCAAGCTGATCGCCACCGACACCCGCTACGACGCCGCCTCGAAGGCCGCCGGCCCGCTGCAGGGCGACAGCGCGGTGATCGGCCTGCAGACCCGCCTGCGCGCGATGCTCGGTGCCACCAGCGGCGCCTCGACCGCGTTCGCGCGCCTGTCGGACGCCGGTTTCGAGCAGCAGCGCGACGGCAGCCTGACGGTCAACGAATCGAAGCTGGACAAGGCGCTGGCCAACCTGCCCGAGCTGAAGGCGCTGTTCGCCAATTCGAGCACCACCGATCCGACGCTGGACGGCTTCGCCAAGCGCTTCCGCATCGTCGCCACCGATGCGCTGGGCATCGACGGTGCGCTGACCTCGCGCACCGACGGCCTGAACGCGAAGCTGGAGCGCAACCGCGACGCCCAGGACCGCATGGAGGACCGGCTGGCCCAGACGCAGAAGCGCCTGGAGGCGCAGTACACCGCGCTGGACGCCAAGATCGGCAGCCTCAGCGGCCTGTCGAGCTTCGTCAGCCAGCAGATCGCTCTCTGGAACAAGGCCTGATCCCCCGCCTGTTCGCGGGCTCGGTCCCGCTCAAGTGAGGACCCGGCCGGTCGATATTCAAGGCAGTCCACACCACACGAGAGGCCCACCGATGTTCGCCGCCACGTTCGCCCCGAGCCGCGCCGCCGGTTCGCCGGCCGCCGCCTACCGCCAGGTCGGCCTCGAGACCGCGATGAGCAGCGCGACGCCGCACAAGCTCATCGAACTGCTGTTCGACGGCTTCCGCGACGCGCTGGCGCGCGCCCGCGGCGCGCTGCGCGCCGGCCAGGTGGAAGCCAAGGCCCGTGCCGTGAGCCACGCCGCGCGCATCGTCGAGGAAGGCCTGAAGGCGGGGCTGAACCTGGCCGACGGCGGGCAGATCGCGGCCGATCTGAACGCGCTGTACGCCTACATCGGCATGCGTCTGACGCACGCCAACCTGCACAACGACGAGGCCGCGCTCGACGAGTGCGCCCGCCTGATGGAGCCGGTGCACGCCGCCTGGGTCGAGATCGGCCCGCGCGTGACGGGCCCGCAGCAGTGAACGCGCAAGGACAACCGATCATGGGATCGCAACTGCTCAACTACTACGAAGCCATCGAGCGCGCCAGCCAGGACATGCTGGACGCCGCCCGCAACGGCAACTGGGACGAGGTGGTCAAGCTCGAAGGCGCCTGCGCGCTGCTGATCTCGCAGCTCAAGCATGCCGCCGCCGGGCGCGCGCTGGGCGAGGACGAGGCGCAGCTGAAGTCGCGCATCATGCAGCGCATCCTGGTCAACGACGCGGAGATCCGCCACCTCGCCGAGCCGTGGCTCGAGCAGCTCGACGACATGCTCGCCGGGCGCCCGAAGAGCCTGCACTGAAGTGAATCCCCCCCGTAGCGCCTCCGGCGCACCCCCCCGGGGGGGCGCCGCCAGCGGACCGGCGGAGCCGGATCCGCGGCGTCCGCTCGGCTCGTCCAGCGCCCCGTGCGGCGCGACACGCTACGGAACCACCGAGACCTGACATGTCCCAGGACACCCTGCCGATGCCGCTGGAGTCCCTGTCCGCCGCACACGGCGGGCTGGACGAGTTCCGCATCAGCTCGCCGCGCGAGGTGACGGCGATGCTCAAGCAGTTCCAGGATGCCAACGTGCTGCTGAACCTGAACGGCAGCAATGGCGCGATGCTGTCGACCACGCTGTGGTCGGTCGATCCGGCGCGCGGCCAGCTCAGCTTCAGCGCCGACGCGAACGCGCCGGTGACGCAGAAGCTGGTCGAATGCGACGAGGCCATCGCGGTCGGCTACCTCGACAGCATCAAGGTGCAGTTCGACGTGCAGGGCCTGGTGCTGGTGCGCGGTGCCGGCGGCAGCGCGATCGGTGCGCGGCTGCCGCGCGAGCTGTTCCGCTTCCAGCGCCGCGGCGCGTTCCGCGTGCGCCCGCTGCTGCGCTCGTCGCCGCTGGCGCGCGTGCGCCACCCGGCGATCGCCGAGATGCAGCTGGCGCTGCGCGTGATCGACGTCTCGATCGGCGGCTGCGCGCTGTTCCTGCCCGACGATGTGCCGCCGATGCAGGCCGGCATGGTCATGAACCAGGTGCAGATCGACCTGGACGCGGACACCCGGTTGATGGTCAACCTGCGCCTGCAGCACGTCACGTCGCTCAACCCGGAGTCCAAGGGCGTGCGCCTGGGCTGCGAGTTCGTCAACCCCGGCGCCGACACGGAGCGCACCCTGCAGCGCTTCATCGACCAGACCCAGAAGAGGCGGCGCCTGATGAGCCTGGACTAGGGCTCGGCCGCGGTCGTCACCGCGGATTGTTCACACTTTGTTGCAATCTCGGGGGATTCGCCCTCAAGTCGGGCTTTCGCGTGCCGATCTTGAGGCCATAGCGTCTTCCCTCCGAGAAGGAGCGCAACATGAGCGTCAACAACGTCACCGGCGTCGGACGTGTCGTGCTGCCCACCACGGCGAGCCGACAGGCCGATGCCTCCCCGCCCCGCGCGAGCGAGGCTCACACGGCCGTGCAGGTCGACGAGGCCACGCAGCAGCCCGTGCCGCCGCGATTCCCGTGGCTGAGCCGGCTTGCGCGCGAGCTGGAGCCCGCGTCGAAGCAGCCGTCGCCCTACGGTTCCGTCCCGATCCTGGGCGAGAAGCTGGACAAACAGGCCTGAGCGAGGCCTGGGAGCAGGAGTGCAGCGACTGGGGGGCCCAGTCCTACACCTGCATGTTCATGATTTCGCTGTAGGCCGCGACCAGCCGGTTGCGCACCGTCAGCGTTGCCTGGAAACCGACCTGCGCCTTCTGCATCGCGACCATGGTCTCCTCCAGGCTCACCGAAGGATTGTCGAGCTGCACCTCGCGCTGCAGCCGCGTCGCGTCGTTCTGCGCCTTGCTCACCGAGCCGAGTGCCTGCGTCAGCGCCTGCTGGAACCCGCCGCCGTCGGCGACCCGCCCCGTCTTCAGCGGCTGGCCGTTGGTCGACAGGCCCGCGCGCGCGGCGGCCTGAGCGAAGTCGAAGGGTTTGAGGGTGACGTTCACGGCATCTCTCCTGGACGTGATCCTAGTCACCGGGGCGCCGCCCGGTGGCGCGAACTGGACGGCTTCGGCCCGGCTGTTCGCCCCATTCGCGAATATCAAGTTCTCGAACAATCGGTTTCGATCGGGGCATCCCCCTGCCCTGCCGCCCTTCGACCGATTGCCCATGGACAACGCCGTCGCTGCCCGTACCCCTGTCGCGCAAGAGCTGCCGCTGGCCCAGCCCGCCGGATTCGGCGGCCGCCTCGCCGCACTGCCGCTGAAGAACAAGCTGTCGCTCGGCCTCGGCGTCGCGGCGCTCGCGGCCGTCGTGCTGGCGATGACGCTGTGGAACAGCCAGGGCGACTACAAGGTGCTGTACGCCAACCTGTCCGACAAGGACGGCGGCGCGATCATCGCCCAGCTGTCGCAGATGAACGTGCCGTACCGCCACGCCGACGGCGGCGCGGCGATCCTGGTGCCGGCCGCCAAGGTGCACGACGTGCGCCTGAAGCTGGCCGCCGCCGGCCTGCCCAAGGGCTCGGTGGTCGGCTTCGAGCTGATGGACGGCGCGCGCTTCGGGCAGACGCAGTTCCAGGAGCGGCTGACCTTCCAGCGCGGCCTGGAAGGCGAGCTGACACGCTCGATCACCGCACTGTCCGCGGTGCAGAACGCCCGCGTGCACCTCGCGCTGCCGAACCAGAACGGCTTCTTCCGCGAGCAGCAGAAGCCCACCGCCTCGGTGATGCTGACGCTGTACCCCGGCCGCACGCTGGAGCGCGCGCAGATCGCCGGCATCGTGCACCTGGTGTCCTCCAGCGTGCCGGAGATGAGCCCGAAGGCGGTCAGCGTGCTGGACCAGTCCGGCGCGCTGCTGACCAGCTCGGGCGACACGCCGCAGACCGGCCTGGACGCGCAGCAGCTGCAGTACGTCAACCAGGTCGAGGCCGCCTACACCAAACGCATCTTCGAGCTGCTCGAGCCGCTGGTCGGGCGCGACAACCTGCGCGCCACCGTCACCGCCGACATCGACTTCTCGCAGACCGAGGCCACGGCCGAGGAGTTCGCGCCGAACCAGGGCCAGAACGCGCAGGTCGCGATCCGCAGCCAGCAGGTCAGCGAGAGCAACGGCAGCACTGCCGCAGCGCCCAGCGGCGTGCCCGGCGCGGCCTCGAACCAGCCGCCGGTGCCGGCCACCGCGCCGATCACCGGCGCAGCACCCGCGCTGCAGGCCACGCAGGCCGGCGCGCAGGGCAACAGCCGGCGCGACGCGGTGACCAACTACGAGATCGACAAGACCGTGCGGGTCACGCGCAACGCGACCGGCATGGTCAAGCGCCTGAACGCCGCCGTGGTCGTCAACCACCGTTCCAGCACCGACGCGAAGGGCAAGACCACCACCACGCCGCTGTCGCAGGACGAGATCGGCAAGCTGACCGCGCTGGTGCAGGAGAGCATCGGTTTCAAGCAGGAACGCGGCGACTCCGTCAAGGTGATCAACGCGCCGTTCAAGGCGGAGCCGGCCGCGAAGGTGGATCCGCTGCCGCTGTGGAAGCAGCCGGAGGTGCTGGACATGCTGCGCGCCGCCGCGGTGCCGGCCAGCCTGGCATTGGTGGCGCTGCTGGTGTACTTCGGCATGATCCGCCCGGCCGTCAAGGCCGCCACCGCGCCGCCGCCCGCGCCGGCACCCGGCGCGCAGCTCGACGCCGTGGTCGACGACGACGAGCTGCTGCCCGCCGACGGCGCGATCCCGGCGCTGCCCGCGCCCAAGAGCAGCGAGCAGCTGACGGCCGCGCGCACGCTGGCCAAGGAGAACCCGGCGGTCGTCGCGAACATCGTGCGCGGCTGGGTCAGCGGCGAGGCGGTGACATGACCCCCCAAACGCCGGAGCGCCTGGCATGAGTGCGAAAGACGATCAAGGGGTCGAGGACGCCGCGATCCTGCTGATGTCGCTCGGCGAGGAGGAGGCCGCGGAGGTCTTCAAGCACCTCGCGCCGAAGGAAGTGCAGAAGCTCGGCGAGACGATCGCCAAGCTGAAGTCCATCCCGCGCGAGCGCGTCGAGGGCGTGCTGGAGAAGTTCACGGTGGTGGCCGGCGAGCAGAGCATGCTCGTCACCGACACCGACGAGTACGTCAAGTCGGTCCTGCGCAAGGCGCTGGGCGAGGACAAGGCGAACCTGCTGATCGACCGCATCCTGCAGGGCAGCGACGTCACCGGCATCGAGAGCCTGAAGTGGATGGACCCGGGCTCCGTGGCCGAGCTGCTGCGCAACGAGCACCCGCAGATCGTCGCCGCGATCCTGGTGCACCTGGACAACGACCAGGCCAGCCAGGTGCTGAAGAGCTTCACCGAGCGCCAGCGCAACGAGGTGCTGATCCGCATCGCGACGCTGGACGGCATCCAGCCCTCGGCGCTGAAGGACCTCAACGAGGTGATGAGCAAGGTGCTGGCCGGCGGCGACCGCCTGAAGAAGGCCTCGCTGGGCGGCGCCAAGTCGGCCGCGGAGATGATCAACCTGATGGGCAGCTCGGTCGAGACGGCGGTGCTCGACTACATCCGCGAGGCGGACAACGAGCTGGCCCAGAAGATCATGGACAACATGTTCACGTTCGACGATCTGGAGAAGATCGACGACAAGGGCATCCAGTCGCTGCTCAAGGAAGTGCAGAGCGAGTCGCTGGTGATCGCGCTGAAGGGCGCGACGCCGGAGATGCGCGAGAAGGTGTTCAAGAACATGTCCACCCGCGCCGCCGAGACGCTGCGCGAGGACCTCGAGTCGCGCGGCCCGGTGCGGGTCAGCGAGGTCGAGGCGGAGCAGAAGGAAATGCTGAAGATCGTCCGCCGCCTGGCCGACGAGGGCCAGATCGTGCTGGGCGGCGGCGGCGACGATGAGTTCCTCTAAGTCGAACCCCGGTTTCCGCAACGTGCCGCCGCCGCAGGGCAGCAAGGCAGCGCAGGTCTACGCGCGCTTCATCCCACGCGAGGAACTGTCCTCCTTCGCGGCCTGGACGCCGGGCTCGCTGAACGGCGAGGAGCCGGAGCCGGCCGAGTCGGCCGCGCCGGCGGAGCCGCTCAAGAGCGCCGAGGAGCTGCAGGCGGAGCTGCTGCACGCGGCGCGCCAGGGCGGCTACCACGACGGCTACCGCGACGGCCTGACCGCGCTGGAGAGCTTCAAGCAGAGCTTCGCGTCGCAGGCCACCGCGCAGGTCGGTGCGCTGGTGCAGTCCTACGCGACGCAGCTCGACGCGCTGCAGCAGGACATGGCGCGGGCACTGGCCGACGCGGCCATCGCGCTGGCGCGCCAGGTGGTGCGCAGCGAGCTGGCCCTGCGTCCCGAGGCCGTGGCCACCGTCGCCACCGAAGCCCTCGAGGCCCTGATGCTCAGTGCACGCCACGTCACCGTGCGCGTGCACCCTGACGACCAGCCGCTCGTCGAGCAGGGCGCCGGCGAGCTGCTCGATGCGCGCGGCGCGCGCCTGGTCGCCGACCCGGCGGTCACGCGCGGCGGCTGCCTGGTCGAGTCCGACATCGGCATCGTCGACGCGAGCATCGAGTCGCGCTGGCGGCGTGCCGCCGCGGCGCTGGGCTCGGAAGAGCCCTTTGCCGACGAGGATGGCGCATGACGGCCGAACATGTCTTCGACGCGGCGGGCCGCGCGCCGGGCCGCTCCCAAGCCGGCCCGCATCCCCTCGGGGGATCGGCCGACGTATCCGTCGGCCGAGGGGTCGACATTGCGGAACACTGGCAGCGTTACCTGCGCGACCTGCGCAGCTTCGCGGCCGAGCCGGTGCCGCTGGAGAACGTCGGCCGCCTGGTGCGCGTGGCCGGCCTGGTGCTCGAGGCCGCCGGCCTGCGCGTGCCGGTCGGCTCGGTGTGCGAGATCCACGACGACGGCCGCCCCGATGGCCAGCCGCCGGTGACGGCCGAGGTCGTCGGCTTCAACGGCGACCGCGCCTACCTGATGCCCACCGGCGACGTGCACGGCCTGGCCAGCGGCGCGCGCGTGATTCCGCGCCCGACGCCGGTCGTGCCGCTGCTGCTGGGCGCCGTGCAGCACCCGTGGCGGCGCAGCGAGGACCGCACGCTGCACCTGCCGGTCGGCGACGGCCTGCTCGGCCGCGTGGTCGACTCCCACGGCCACCCGCTGGACCGCCAGGGGCCGATCACCGGCGTGCACAACGAACCGCTGATCCGCCGTCCGATCAACGCGATGGACCGCGAGCCGGTGCGCCAGCCGCTGGACACCGGCGTGCGGGCGATCAACGCGATGCTGACGGTCGGGCGCGGCCAGCGGATCGGCCTGTTCGCCGGCACCGGCGTCGGCAAGTCGGTGCTGCTGGGCATGATGGCGCGCTACACGGCCGCCGACGTGATCGTCGTCGGCCTGATCGGCGAGCGCGGCCGCGAAGTCAAGGAGTTCATCGAGGACATCCTCGGCGAGGAAGGCCGCGCGCGCAGCGTCGTCGTGGCCGCGCCGGCCGACGCGCCGCCGCTGGTGCGTCTGCAGGGCGCCAACTACGCCACCGCGATCGCCGAGCACTTCCGCGACCGCGGGCTGGACGTGCTGCTGCTGATGGACTCGCTGACCCGCTACGCGATGGCGCAGCGCGAGATCGCGCTGGCGATCGGCGAGCCGCCGGCCACCAAGGGTTACCCGCCGAGCTGCTTCGCCAAGCTGCCGCAGCTGGTGGAACGCAGCGGCAACGGCGTCGCCGGCGGCGGCTCGATCACCGCCTTCTACACCGTGCTCGCCGAGGGCGACGACACGCACGACCCGATCGCCGACGCGGCGCGCGGCATCCTGGACGGGCACATCGTGCTGTCGCGCGACCTGGCCGAAGCCGGCCACTACCCGGCGATCGACGTCGAGAAGTCGGTCTCGCGCGTGATGGGCAACGTGGTGCCGCAGCCGCACGTCGAGGCGGCGCGCCGCTTCCGCCAGCTGCTGGCCAAGTACAACAAGGCGCGCGACCTGATCCAGCTCGGCGCCTATGCCCCCGGGCACGACGCCGAACTCGACACCGCGGTCCGCCTGCACGAGCCGATGCGCGCACTGCTGCAGCAGGACATGCACGAACCCGCGGCGCTGGAAGCGAGCCTGCGCCAGCTGCGTGCGGTGGTCGCCGCCTGATCTCACGAGGACCCCGATCCATGTCCGAACTGCAACCCCTGATGGCCCTGCTCGAACAGGCCGAGCGCGAGCGCGACGAGGCGCAGCGGCGGCGCCAGCAGGCGCAGGCCCAGGCCCACGCGGCGCAGGAGCAGTCGGAGCAGCTGCTGGCCTACCGGCGCGACTACGAGCAGCGCTGGGGCGCGCGATTCAGTGCCGAGGGGCAGATGGAGCTGGTGCACTGCTACCAGGGCTTCGTCGGGCGCCTGACGCAGGCCGTCGACCACCAGGCCCGCGTGGCCCGGCAGGCGGCCACGCAGGCCGAGCGCGCGCTGCAGACGCTTCAGGAGCAGGAACTGCGCGTCGCCTCGGTGCGCAAGCTGATCGAGCGGCGCATGCTCGAGATGCGCCAGCGCGGCCAGCGCATCGAGCAGCGCCAGAACGACGAAATCGCCTCGCGCGCGGCCTGGAACCGCCTGGCCGCCGCCACCACCCGCTTCTGATGCCCCTCATGCAGATCGTCCCCACGCTGCCGCCCGCCGCGCCCGCGACCCCCGGTGCGCCCGCACCGGCCGAGCCGAACGATGGCGGCTTCGCCGAGATGCTGAAGGGCGAATCGGCCCGCGCGCCGGAGCGCGACGAGGTCGACGCGGCCGGCAGCGCCGACGCCACCGAGGACAAGGACGCAGTCGACGCGGCCGGGGAGCAGCCGGCCGCGGCGGACGAAGCCGCACTGGACCCGGCCCTGGCGCAGTGGCTGGCCGGGCTGCACATGCCGCCCCCCTCCGAGCCCCGCCTCGCGGGCCGCCCGCGTGCGGCCCAGGCGACCGACAGCGACGCCGAGGACGGCACGGTGCCGGCGCCCGGCACG
>JAHBZL010000033.1 GCA_019635485.1 Piscinibacter sp.
GCAGCCACCACGCCGGCGCCTGGGCCGCGCCGTGCAGCAGCAGCGCGCCCAGGGCGGCCAGCACGGCCCAGCCGAGGCGGTGGGCCGGATCCGCCGCCGTGCTGCGGGCCGGGGCCGGCAGGCGGCCGAACGAGGGCAGCAGCAAGGCAGCGGCGAACGGCACCGCCGCGGCGGCGACGAAGAACACGGAGCGCCAGCCGGCCCAGTGCACCAGCGCGGCGGCCAGCGGCGGACCGACCAGCCCGGGCACCACCCAGGCGGCCGCGAGCAGCGCGAACAGCCGCGGGTGCAGCGCCGCCGGCACCAGCTGGCCCATGCCGACGTACAGCGCGACGCCGAGCATGCCGCCACCCAGGCCCTGCACGATACGGCCGGCGACCAGCCAGCCCATCGACGGCGCCGCGCCGGCCAGCAGCAGGCCGGCCGCGAACACCAGCAGGCCGGCCAGCGTCGCGGCGCGCGCACCGTGACGGTCGCACCAGCGGCCCGCGGCGACCATGCCGATCACCGAGGTCGCGACCATGCCGCCGAAGGCCAGCGCATACAGCGCGAGCCCGTCCAGCGCGGCGGCGATCGCCGGCATCGCAGCGGCCAGCGCCATCGCCTCGAAGGCCAGCAGCGAGACCAGCGCGATCGCGCCGACGCTGGCGGCGGCGGTGCCGCGCCCGAACAGGGAGAGCCCCGCGGGGCCGGCGGGAGGTGTGGGCAGGGCGGTCGTCGAGTCCATCGCGGCAGAATAGGACCTCGAGTTCACTTGAGGTCAAGCATGGCGTCGGATGTCCTGTTGTCGGTGGGCGAGCTGGCCACGCGCAGCGGCGTGGCCGTCTCGGCGCTGCACTACTACGAGTCGCTCGGGCTGATCGCCGCGCGGCGCACGGCCGGCAACCAGCGCCGCTATCCGCGCGCGGCGCTGCGCCGGGTCGCGTTCGTGCGCGCCGCGCAGCAGCTGGGCATTCCGCTGGCGGAGATCGCCGAGGCGCTGGCACGGCTGCCGGACGCCCGCACGCCGACCAAGGCCGACTGGGCGCGCCTGTCGACCGGCTGGCGCGCGCGGCTGGACCAGCGCATCGCCGCGCTGCAGGCGCTGCGCGACCGCCTCGACGGCTGCATCGGCTGCGGCTGCCTGTCGTTGCGCGCCTGCGCGCTGTACAACCCCGAGGACAGCTGCGCCGCCGCCGGCCCGGGGCCGCAGCGGCTGCTGCGGCGCTGAGCGTGCGAGAGGCCGGCGCCTACCAGCGGGTCGGCTTCGGGTTGCGCTCCTCGAAGCCCATCTGGTGCCAGTACGGGTAGGCGGGCGTCTGGCGGCTCACGTCGTCGAGGCGCCGCACTTCGTCGGCATCCAGGCTCCAGCCGACCGCACCGAGGTTCTGCACCAGCTGCTCCTCGTTGCGCGCGCCGATCACGACGTTGGCGACGCCCGGCCGGCCGAGCACCCAGTTCAGCGCCACCTGCGCGATCGTGCGTCCGCGTGCCGCGGCGATCTGGGCCAGCACCTCGACGATGTCGTACAGCTGCTCCTGGTCGACCGGCGGGCCGCCCTGGGCGCCGCCGGCGGCGATGCGTCCGTCCGCCATCGGCTGGCCGCGCCGGATCTTGCCGGTCAGCCGGCCCCAACCCAGCGGGCTCCAGACCATCGTGCCGACGCCCTGGTCGAGCGCGAGCGGCATCAGCTCCCATTCGTAGTCGCGCCCGATCAGCGAGTAGTAGCCCTGGTACGCGACGTAGCGGCCGAGCCCGAGCCGCTCGGAGGTCGCGAGCGCCTTCATCAGGTGCCACCCGGAGAAGTTGGAGGCGCCGATGTAGCCGATCTTGCCGCTCGTCACCAGGTCGTCGAGCGCGCGCAGCGTCTCGTCGACCGGCGTCTGCGCGTCGAAGCCGTGCATGAAGTACAGGTCGATGTGGTCGGTCTGCAGGCGCTTCAGGCTGGCCTCGCAGGCGCGCAGCAGGTGGTGGCGCGACGAGCCCTTGTCGTTCGGGCCGCTGCCGGTCGCGAACGTCGCCTTGGTCGAGATCAGCACGGCGTCGCGCCGGCCGCGCAGGGCATGGCCGAGCACCTGCTCGGAGACGCCGTCCGAGTACACGTCGGCGGTGTCGAAGAAGTTCAGGCCGTGCTCGAGGCAGAGGTCGACCAGGCGGCGCGCCTCGTCGGCCTGCGTGCTGCCCCAGCGTTCGAAGAAGGCGTTGCTGCCGCCGAAGGTGGCGGTGCCGAGGCTGAGGACCGGTACCTTCAGGCCGGACTGTCCGAGTCGACGGTGTTCCATCGCGGGCTCCAGGGAATCGAAGGCGCCGATGCTGCCTCAGCGGCGCGCGGTCCGTGGCGCGCCGCGCGGGCCCACTGCCGCCGCCCGGGATTCGCGCCAGCGGTCCCACGCGACGTGGAAGATGAAGGTATAGGGCAGGAAGAACAGCAGCAGCCCGACGTCCAGCGCCAGGGCGGCCGGCCACGAGATGCCCAGCCACCAGGCGGCGAAGGGCACGCACAGCAGGCCCAGGCCGCCTTCGAACAGCAGCGCGTGCAGCGCGCGCGAAGTCAGGCCGGGGCGCCGCCGCAGGCGCTGCAGCAGGCGGTCGAAGGCGGCGTTGAAGGCCATGTTCCAGGCCAGCGCGATCGCGCAGTTGGCCAGCGTGACGACCCCCATCTCGGACCAGCCGGTGCCGAACAGTGCCGCGAACAGCAGCGTGCAGACGAGGATCGCGATCCCCTCGTACGCGAAGGCCTGCAGCATCCGCTCGCGCGCGGACTTGGGGCGGGGTGGAGTGATGGAGGACATGGGCGGATGTTTCCACCGGACTCCGATCGTTCAAAGTCAATTACCATCGAAGAATCAGATAGTTTGGTGGCCTCATGAATCCCAGCACCGACGCGCTGCAGGTCTTCGTCGAGGCGGTCGGCGCCGGCTCGTTCTCGGGCGCCGCGCGGGCGCTGGGACGCAGCCAGTCGACCGTCAGCACGACGATCGCCCACCTCGAGATCGACCTGGGCGTGCAGTTGTTCGACCGCGCCACCCGCAAGCCGACGCTGACCGAGGCCGGCCGGGCGCTGCTGGCGCAAGCGCAGGACGTGCTCGCCGCGGCCGGCCGGCTCGAACGCGCGGCGCTGGCGCTGGCGGCCGGTACCGAGGCGCGCCTCACGGTGGCGTTGTCCGACACCTACCAGTCCGGTCCGTTCGAGGCGGCGCTGGAGCGCCTCGACACCCGCTTCCCGCACCTCGAACTGGAATGCCTGATCGCCGAATGCGACGACGTGGTCGCGCTGGTGGGGCAGGGGCGGGCCCAGCTCGGCGTGGTCGAGGCCCAGTCCCGGTACCCGGCCGGTCTGCAGGTCCAGCCGCTGGCCACGCCGATGGCGCTCGGTCTGTACGTGTCGCTGCGCCACCCGCTCGCCGGACTGGCGCGCATCGATGCCGACCAGCTGGCGCGCCACCGTGCGCTGCGCCTGACCACCGTGGTCAACCCCGCCGGGCCCGACGACGGCGCGCGCGGCTGGTCGGCGCCGAGCTACCTGATGCTGATGGAGCTGGCGCAGCAGGGATTCGGCTGGGCCGCCCTGCCGCGCTGGCTGGTGCAGCGCTACGGCGGCGACCGGCTGAAGGAACTGGCGGCGCCGGGCTGGCCGCGCCAGGTCGGGCTGGACCTGCTCAGCGCACGCCGCCCGCCGCTGGGTCCGGCCGGGCAGTGGCTGCTGCAGGCGCTGGCGGGCTGAACTGCGCGAGCCAGCGCAGCGCCAGCGCCTGCGCCTGCGCCAGCCGCCGCGCCGCCGCCGCGCTCAGGCCCTCGCCGAGGCCGAACGCGCTGCCTTCGATCGCCAGCAGCCAGGCCGGCGGGGGCGGCTCGCGCTGCACCTGCGCGTAGACACCGAGCACCGCCGCCGGTGCCAGCGTGTGGCTGGCCGGCGGGTGGCCGGCCTGCGGCGCGAGCGGAGTCAGCGCGACGCCGCCTTCGACCGGCGCGCGCGAGGCGTCGACGAACAGCACCGCGCGACGGCCGACGAGGTCGAGCGCCTGTTCGACCTGCAGCTGGAACTCCTCGATCAGCTCGACCTGCGCGGCATCGGGGCCGGTCTCGCGCAGCGCGTCGAGCAGGCACGGGCCGAGGGCATCGTCGCCGCGGCTGCGGTTGCCGACGGCGATCACCAGCACCGGCGGGGTCACGACGCGAGGCGCTCGAAGCGGCCGTCGCCGTGGCGCACGACGGCGTCGACAAGCTGCTCCTGCGCATCCACCAGATTCACCTCCAGCGGCATCTGGCCGAGCGCATGCGTGGCGCAGCTGAGGCACGGGTCGTACGCGCGGATCGCCACCTCCATGTGGTTCAGCAGGCCTTCGCTGACCTCGCGGCCGTCGAAGTACTGCGCCGCGACCGCACGCACCGACTCGTTCATCGCCTGGTTGTTGTGCGTGGTGCTGACGATCAGGTTGCACCAGCTGATCAGGTCGTCGTCGCCGATCGTGTAGTGGTGGATCAGCGTGCCGCGCGGCGCCTCGATCACGCCGACGCCCTCGCGCTTCGCCGGGCGCTGCGCGGGCAGCGGGGCGGTCAGGTCGCCGGCCAGCAGGGCCGGGTCGTCGAGCAGGCGCGCGATCACCTCCATCGCGTGCAGCATCTCGATCATGCGCGCCCAATGATAGGCAAGCGTCGCGTGCACGGCGCCGTGGGCGAGGAAGCGCTGGCGCTGCGCCTCGGCGCGCGGGGTGTCGATGAAGTCGCAGGTCTGCAGCCGCGCCAGCGGGCCGACGCGGTACCAGCCGGCGTCGCGGCCGAGCGCGCGCAGGTGCGGGAACTTCATGTAGCTCCACGGCCGCGTCTCTTCCTCGATCAGCGCCATGTAGCCCTGCACGTCGGCGCCGTCCAGCAAGGTGTCGCCGTCGGCCGTGCGCGCGCGCAGCACGCCGTCGTACAGCTCCAGCGCACCGTCGCCGGGCCGCACCAGCGACAGGAACGAGGAGCGGAACAGGCCGAACTGCGCATACAGGTCCGGGTTCTGCGCGTGCAGCGTGGCGACCAGGTTCACCGCCTGCTCGCACCAGTCGATCATCTGCGGCGCCTGCGCCGCGAGCGTGTCGCGTTCGGTCTGCGTCAGGTGCCGGTTCACGCCGCCCGGGACCGAGCCGGTGCCGTGGATGCGCTTGCCGGCGGTCAGGCGGATCACCTCCTGGCCGTACTTGCGCAGCATCACGCCCTGGCGCGCGATGTCCGGGTGTGCGGCGGCGACGCCGACGATGTTGCGCCTGGCGACCTCGCTGTCGAAGCCGAACAGCAGGTCCGGCGAGCTGAGGTGGAAGAAGTGCAGCGCATGCGACTGCATGATCTGCCCGTAGTGCATCAGCCGGCGCAGCGCCTCGGCACTGGGCGGCAGCGCGCGGATGCCCAGCGCGCGGTCGATCGCCTTGCTCGCGGCGAGGTGATGCGACACCGGGCAGATGCCGCACAGCCGCTGCACCATCACCGGCACCTCCCAGTAGGGCCGCCCGACGATGAAACTCTCGAAGCCGCGGAACTCGACGATGTGCAGCCGCGCCTGCTGGACGCGGTTGTGCTCGTCCAGCAGCAGCGTGACCTTGCCGTGGCCCTCGACACGCGAGACCGGGTCGATGGCGACCCGCCGCAGGGCCGGCGCGAGGGTGTCAGTCATAGTGGATCAACCCGTGGCCCAGCGCCGGTGTGCGCCCTTGCAGCAGCGCGGTCAGGAAGCTCCAGATCGCGTCGGCGCTCGGCGGGCAGCCGGGCAGGAAGTGGTCGATGTGCACCACCTCGTGGATCGGGTGCACGTGCGCCAGCGGCAGCGGCAGCTCGGGGTCGTTCGGCACCCGGCTGTCCGCCGACAGGCCGGCGCGCGCGTGGTAGACCTCGGCCAGGATGGTGCCGATGTCGAGCGCATTGCGCTGCGCCGGCAGCCCGCCGTTGATGGCGCAGGCGCCCACCGCCACCAGCACCTTGCACGCGGCGCGGAACTCGCGCAGCACGTGCACGTTCTCGGCGTTGCACAGCCCGCCTTCGATCAGGCCGACGTCGCAGGGGCCGCAGTGCTTGATGTCGGTCAGCGGGCTGCGGTCGAACTCGACGATCTCCGCCAGCTGGAAGAAGCGCTCGTCGATGTCGAGGAAGGACATGTGGCAGCCGAAGCAGCCGGCCAGCGACACCGTGGCGATCCTCGGCTTAGCCATGTTCCGGCTCCTCCGACACGGGTGCCTTGTCGAAGCGCCGCTCGCCGATCGGGATCACGAAGCCGCGCCGCTTCGGCAGGATCGCGCCGACCGGGCAGACGCTCGCGGCGAAGTCGGTCTCGGAGAACGCGCTGTCGCCGAGCCGGCCGCTCGGCGCGTTGACGATCAGGTGCGAGCCGATGCCGTGCCCGCCGATCGCGAACACGTCCTTGCCGTCGATCTCGTGGCTGGCGCGCACGCACAGCTTGCACAGGATGCAGCGGTTCAGGTCCAGCCACATCGTCGGGTGGCTCGCATCCACCGGCCGGTGCGGATAGAACTCCTCGAATTGCGGCCCGTGCATGTCCATCTCGTAGGCGGTGGCCTGCAGCAGGCAGTTGCCGCTCTTCTCGCACGAGGGGCAGAAGTGGTTGCCCTCGACGAACAGCATCTGCAGCAGCAGGCGCCGGTCCGCGTCCTGCGCCGGCGTGCGGTTCGCGACCGCCAGGCCGGGTTCGGCACGCGTCGTGCACGCCGCGGCCTTGCGCGTGTGGCCGCGCGTGTCGGTGATCGCGACGGTGCACAGCCGGCAGGCGCCGCTCTGGCCGAGCTTCTCGTGCCAGCACAGGTGCGGCACGTAGTGGCCGGCGCGCTGCGCAGCCTGCATCAGCGTGTCGCCGGGTTCGAATCCGACCTCGCTGCCGTCGAGCGTGAAGGTGTTGGCGGTCATGGTTCGGTGCGCGACAGGTGCGCGAGCGCGTCGTCGCGGCCGGTCGCGCGGCGCGCGCTGGCCAGCTCGGCGTCGAGGTCGAAGGCCGGCACGAAACGCGGCGACTGCAGCCGTCGCTCGTAGGCCGGGCGGAAGCGCTCCAGCGTGTGGCGCAACGGGTTGGCCGCCGTCGCGCCCAGGCCGCAGTGCGTGCTGCCGTGCAGCAGGCTGTCGAGCTCGCGCAGCTCGGCCTCGTCGAACAGCGAGCCGTGGCCGGCGGCGAGCTTGTCCATGCGGCGCACGATCAGCTCGGTGCCGACGCGGCACGGGGTGCAGAAGCCGCAGCTCTCGTGCGCGAAGAAGTGGGCAAACCCGCGCGCCACCTCGAACAGGTCGCGCCGCTCGTCGAACACCATGAAGGCTCCCGCGGTCGGCACGTCGTCGAAGGCGATGCGGCGGCCGAACTCGTGCGCCGCGAGCGTCTGCCCCGACGGGCCGCCGACCTGCACCGCCTGCGTGCGCGTCGCGCCGCAGTCGTCGAGGATTTGCTGAACGGTGACGCCGAACGGGTACTCGTACAGTCCCGGCCGCGCGCAGTCGCCGCTGACCGAGTGGATCTTGGTGCCGCTGCTGCCCGGCACGCCGAGGCCGGCCCACCAGGCGCCGCCACGCTGCGCGATCTGCGCCGCGGCGCACCAGGTCTCGACGTTGTTGACCACGGTCGGCTGCCCGAGGTAGCCGCGTTCGACCGGGAACGGCGGCCGGATGCGCGGCGTGCCGCGCTTGCCCTCGAGCGACTCGATCAGCGAGCTCTCCTCGCCGCAGACATAGGCGCCGGCGCCGAGGTGGATCGCGACGTCGAAATCGAAGCCGGCGCGCCCGGCGACCATCGCGCCCAGCAGCCCGGCGCTGCGCCGCGCGGCCAGCACGGCCTCGAGCGCGCCGAGCAGGTAGCGGTACTCGCCACGCAGGTAGACGAAGCCCTGGCGCGCCCCGAGCACGAAGGCGCCGATCGTCATGCCCTCGATCACCGCGTCGAAGTGGCGCGTCAGCAGCACGCGGTCCTTGAAGGTGCCGGGCTCGCCTTCGTCGGCGTTGCAGACCACCACGCGCGTGCCGCCCTCGGGCGGAGTGGCCTCGCGGCACAGGCGCCACTTGAGCGCGGTCGAGAAGCCGGCGCCGCCGCGGCCGCGCAGCCCCGAGGTCTGGATCTCGGCCAGCGTCGCGTCGGCGCCGCGGGCCAGCGCCGCGCGGATCGCCTCGCCCTGCGGCGGCGGGGCCGACAGCAGCACGTCGGGCCGCTGCACATGGTTCTCGACCTGCTGCCACGCGGCCGGCCATTGCGCCACCGGCACCTGGGCGCGCACCAGGTCGGCGATCTCGAAGATGCGC
Source organism: Piscinibacter sp. (assembly GCA_019635485.1). GTDB lineage: Bacteria > Pseudomonadota > Gammaproteobacteria > Burkholderiales > Burkholderiaceae_C > Piscinibacter. Next base: position 8,245 of record JAHBZL010000033.1, read on the forward strand.
TGGCTGTCCAGCCGCGTCAGCACCTGGTGCTGGTTGACCAGCAGCGCGGGGCCCTGGTCGCCCATCCCGATGTCGGAGGTGAAGCCGACGCTGACGAGGCCGTCCTCGCTGACCTTGCCGGGCTCGACCCACAGGCGCCGGCACAGGTCCTGTGCGAGCACGCGGTTGCCGGCCTGCCGGTCGATGACGTTGTCGCTGAACAGCAGGTGGTAGCGCCCGACCGGCTGCAGGTGGAAGAAGCGGTAGAAGCCGGCGACGCCTTCGACGACCGCCGCGCTCAGCCCGAGGCCGGCGCCGATGCGCGCCAGCAGCTCGCGCGGCAGCCAGCCGGTGTGTTCCTGCACCTCGCGCAGGATCTGCACCAGCTGGTCGCGCCGCCGGCCGCGCTGCGCCAGCGCCTGCTCGACGATGTCCTCAGGCGTCGTGGCCATGTCGGGCCGATTGGAACGGCAAGGTCATGACACGACCTTGACATTCCTCAGCCGCTTCGGTCAAGCCCCGCCCGCGTCCGGCCGCGCAGTGATCAGCAGGGCCGGCATCGGGAAGACGATGCGACCCTGAGGGTCGACGAACGGCCGCAGCGCCGGCCCGGCCGCGCTGCGCAGGCGCGCGAACTGGTCGTCGTCGAGCAGGCCGCCGAGTGTCCAGGCGCAGGCCCGTTCGGTCGCGACGAGCGCATCGATCGATGCGAATCGGACCTGCCCGTCACGCGACGCGACCGCGGCCTCCGGCAGGCCGGCCGAGCGGCACAGCGCGCGCAGCCGCGCCGCGTCGCCGAGCGCGAACGGTGCGCGGAACGCGTCGCCGACACGCCGGCCGAACAGCTCGTCGAGCAGGCGCGCCAGCGCGGCGTAGCCGGGCGAGCGTTCGACCGCATCGCAGACCGCGATCGCGATGGACCCGCCAGGCCGCCGCACGCGCTGCATCTCGCGCAGCGCGGCGACCGGATCGTCGAAGAACATCATCGCGAACTGGCTCAGCACGGCGTCGAACGAGGCCGCCTCGAACGGCAGCGCTTCGGCACGGCCGGCGCGCCATTCGACGGCCGACGCATGGCGGCGGGCCACGGCGAGCATCTCGGGATTCGAGTCCAGGCCGACGACCTGGCCCTGCGCGCCGACCCGGCCGGCCGCGGCGAGCGTCAGCGCGCCGGTGCCGCAGCCGACGTCGAGGACCCGCTGCCCGGGCGCGAGCGCGGCCGCGTCGCACAGCACCGGACCCCACTGGCGGAACAGCGCTGGCACGAACTGCTCGTCGTAGACCTCGGCGGGCGGGCGCGTCGGTCGGGTGGTCGGTGGCGTGATCCGGCTCATGGGCTTCTGTGTTGCGGAGGGCATGGGGCGTAGCATCGGCCGCGGGATGAACGATCGCCATGCCCGATCGTCCGCGCCGGATGCCCGGCCGTCCGGTGTCGACGTGCTGTCCGACGTGCTCGGCTCGATCCGCCTCACCGGGGCGATGCTGTTCCTCGTCGAGGCCGCCGAGCCCTGGATCACCTGGGCACCGGCGGCGGAGGCGTTCCGGCCGGCGGTGCTGCCCGATGCCGAGCACCTGATCTCCTACCACGTGGTGCTGCAAGGCGCCTGCTGGGCCGGCCTGCAGGGCCGGGCGCCGGAGCGCTTCGAGCGCGGCGACGTGATGGTCGTGCCGCATGGCGATGCGTATTTCCTCGCCGATCCGGCCGATGCACCGCCAGCCTACGGGGCCGACGAGGCGGTCGACTTCTTCCGCTGCATGGCCGCGGGCGAACTGCCGCCTCAGGTGCAGGCCGGCGCGCGCGGCCGCGCGGCGACGCGTTTCCTCTGCGGCTTCCTCGGCTGCGCGCGCCGCCCGTTCAATCCGGTGCTGGGCGCGCTGCCGCCGCTGCTGCACCTGCGGCCGCCGGCCGGTGGCAGCGGGCGGCTGCGGCACCTGATCGCCTTCGCGCAGGACGAGGTGCGCCAGCGACCTTCCGGCAGCAACGACGTGCTGGCACGGCTCGCGGAGCTGATGTTCGTCGAGGTGGTGCGCCGCCATCTCGACAGCCTCGGCCGCACGGAGCGCGGCTGGCTCGCCGGCCTGAAGGACCCGCTGGTGGCGCGCGCGCTGGCGCTGCTGCATGGCGCACCGGCGCGCGCCTGGACCCTGGAGACGCTGGCCGACGCGGCCGGCGGCTCGCGCTCGGTGCTGGCCGAACGCTTCGTGCAGTTCGTCGGCCAGCCGCCGATGCGCTACCTGGCGCAATGGCGCATGCAGCTGGCCGCCCGGCTGCTGGGCGGCGACCGGCCACCCAAGCTCGCGGCCGTCGCCGAGGCGGTGGGCTACGCTTCCGAGGGCGCCTTCAGCCGTGCCTTCGTGCGAGCCACCGGGCAGCGCCCGGGCGCATGGCGCCGCGGGGCCGGCGGCGTGACGTAGCGGCGGTCGGCGACGGCGTGTCAGTCGAACGCCAGCACCTCGCGGGCGCGTTCGCTGGCCGCGCGCGCGACCTGCCCGGCCAGCGCGAGCGCGACACCGGCCTCCAGCATCCGTTCGAAGGCCTCGCTGACCTGTCGGGCGCTGACCGCGTGCAGGCGCTCGAGCCGCTCGCCCTCGGGCCGCAGGCGGCCGAGCGCGAACAGGTCCAGTGCCGCGTCCTCCAGCCGGCGGTACGGCCGTTCGAGCGCTCGCAGGCGCCGCACGGCGATCTGGTTGCGGGCGCGCTCCAGGTCGAGTGCGGAGACGTCCTCGGCCTGCGCCCGCAGCAGCCGCATCACCTGTGTGAGCAACTCGTCGAGCTGCTTCGGCGCGGTCGAGACCTCGACGACGAACTGGCCGAACACGTCGTACAGATCGGCCGAGCAGGCGGTGTAGTAGGCCAGCGCACGCCGTTCGCGCAGCTCGGCCAGCAGCGGCGAGCTCATGCCGTCGCCGAACACCGCCGCGGCCACGCTGCCGGCCGCGTCGTCGGCGGCCAGCGAGGGCAGCGGGAAGCCCAGCACCGCATGGGTCTGGCTGCTGCCGGTCAGGCGCAGCGTCTTGATGCCGCCGGCATAGGCAGGCGGCTCGACGCGGTTGGGCGTGCCGGGCGGCAGGTCGCCGAAGGCGGCCTCCGCGGCGCGCCGCAGCGCATCGGGATCGATGCCGCCGGCGATGCCGACCACCACGTTCGCGCCGGTGTACAGGCGCTGCACGTGGCCGGCCAGGTCCTCGCGCGAGAAGCGTTCGATGTTGCGCCGCGTGCCGATCACCGGCTGGGCGGCAGGGTGCGCGCCGTAGCAGGCCTTGTCGAACAGGCGGAAGGCGGCCGACAACGGATCGTCCTCGTCGTCGGTGAACTCGTGCAGCAGCACCTGGCGCTCGCGCTCCAGTTCGTCGGCCGGGAAGGTCGCGTGGCGCACCAGGTCGCCCAGCATGGCCACGAAGGCGCCGGCATCGCGCGCCATGCCGTGCATGTGGAACGCGGTGTGGTCCTTGTCGGTGTGCGCGTTGACCTCGGCACCGAGCCGTTCGGCGTCCAGGTTGATGCGCGCCGCGTCGCGTGTCGCGGTGCCCTTGAACACCATGTGCTCGAGCACGTGGCCGATGCCGCTGGTCAGGCGCGTCTCGTGCAGGCTGCCGGCGCGCACGAACACGCTGACGCTGACGGTGGGCAGGGCCAGCGGCACGGTGACGACGCGCACGCCGTTGGGCAGCGTGGCGAGCTGCGGTTCGGGTTCCGGGGGCAGGGGGATCATGGGCGCGGGATCGGGCGGGAGCGCGAGCATACGGCCGGCGCAGCCCGCCGGCCGCCGGCGGTTCAGGCTTCGCCGGCCAGCAGGCGTGTCGGCCCGAAGGCGAACAGCGCCAGCGTGCACGCCAGCACCAGGCCGAGCAGCAGCGCGAACAGCGCGAGGTTCTGCCAGTCGCGGGCGCGCAGCCCGAGGCCCGAGCGGGCATAGGCGTAGCCCGCGACGAGCGGCGAGATCGCCAGGCACAGCCCCGGGTAACCCACCATCGGCACCAGTTCCGCCTCGTTGAGTGCGAAGACGCGTGCCGGCAGCGAGGCCACCAGCGAGGCCGCGAGCCAGGTCATGAACAGCACCAGCAGCCCGCTGACGCCGTTGATCCCGTGCATGCCCCAGGCGCGCCGTTCCGCGGGCCAGGTGCGCACGCGCGGCTCCCACACCGCGAAGCCGGCGGTCAGCACGACCATCGCCAGCATGCCGGCGGCCAGCAGCGCGTAGTGCTCGCCGCGCGGGTGCGGCGGAAACACCCACAGCGGCTGCAGGCGCCATTCGGGCAGCGTCGACATCAGCAGGAAGGTGCCGCCCAGCACCAGCACGCCGGTGGCGTTGGCCACCGAGAGCAGGCCGTGCAGGTTGCGGATCGGCAGCCGCGCGCGGGCGCGCAGTTCGGCCACCTGCCAGTACGCGAGGTAGGGGCCGAGCCCCCAGACCGCGGTGGTCAGGGCGTAGCGCAGGCCGTGCCAGAAGGCCGATTCGGCCGGCCGCGCCGCCGCATCGCCGAGGGCCATCCAGAGGATCAGCCGGCCGGCGCCCCACAGCGAAAGCACGGCCGCCAGTGCCACCAGCAGCATCGAGAGCACCCAGGCCGTCAACGGGGGCGCCGCAGCGCCGGTGGCCGCCGCGGCGGGCGGATCGACCCAGCCATGGTCGTCGGCGATCGACTTGATCATCATCGCGATCGCGGTGTCGAAGGCGGGCTCGCGTGCGAACACCGCCTGGTAGCGCGCGAAGGCGCGGATCTCCTCGGGCAGCTGGCTCTCGTCGGGCATGTCGATGCTGCCGAACAGCACCGGGTAGATCGGCTTCTTCAGCTCGATGGCGGTGGCGATCTCCCACACCAGCGGGTCGGGCTCCTCATTGGGCCGGTGGCGGCGCAGCTTGCGCAGGAACTCGTCGCCGATCATCACCACCACGCCGGTGCTCTCGTCCAGCATCTGGCGCAGGTGCTCGTTCCATTCGCGCCCGGCCGGGATCTCGCGGTCGATGAAGACCGAGCCGGCGCCGAACTTCTGCTGCAGCAGCAGGCGCACACGGTTCGCGGCATGCGTGGAGTCGACGCGGCGGTAGGAGATGAAGAGCTTCATGGCGCGCGCCCCGAAGATAGCGCGGTCACGCGGCGGTGGCATCATCCCGGCATGCTGCTGCGCCGCGCACCGCTGGCCGCGCTGGCCCTGGCTGCCTGTGCGCTGGCGGCCGCCGGGGAGCCCGGCGACGGCTGGGTCGAGCGGGCCCACGACGCCGCCACCGGCACCACGGTGTACCTGCGCGACCTCGGGCCGGAGCGCTTCCCGGCCTTCCTCGCGATCGCGCGCTGGCCGGTGCGGGTCGCGGCGCTGACTGCCGTGCTGCTGGACACCGAACACATGCCCGAGTGGGTCTACCGGACGCGCCGGGTCGAGCCGCTCGCGCCGCCGGCCGGCCGCTCGGGGGTGTCGCGGGTGATCAGCAGCTTTCCCTGGCCGCTGTCCGATCGCGATGCGGTCGTCGCCTGGCGGCTCGAGGTCGACACGGCCCGCGGCGCGGTCGCGATCATCGGCGAGTCCGCACCGGACCGGGTGCCGCCCGATCCCGCGCTGGTGCGCATGCCGTCGTTCGCGTCGAGCTGGCGCTTCACGCCGCTGGCCGACGGGCAGGTCGAGGTGCGCTTCGAGGGGCAGGGCAATCCGGGTGGCGCGCTCGATTCGGCGCTGCTGCGCGGCTTCGTCGCCGCGACCGTCTGGGAGGCGCCGCTGCAGACCATGGTGGGGCTGCGCGCGATGGTCGAGCGGCCGGCCTATCGCGACGCGACCTTGCCGGCAGTGCTGCCGGAATCGGTCCGGGAGCCGCCGCGGTGAGGTGGCCGCCCGCGGCGCTGCGCGCGGCCTTCGTGCGCGCAGCCTGGCGCCTGTCGGCCTGGTTCGCGCTGGTGTTCTACGGCGCCGATGCGCTGACGGCGCTGCATCCGCTGCGCCTGCGCGTGCACTTCGACGGGGAGCTGGCGATCCCGTACTGGCCGGCCGCCTACCCGCTCTACCTGAGCGTGTTCGCGCTGCCGTTCGTGCTGCTCTGGCTCGCGCACGACGCCGACGACGTGCGCCGCTGGGAGCGCCGCATGGCCTGGGCGATCGGCCTGGCCGGGCTGCTCTTCCTGCTGCTGCCGACCCAGCCCGGCTATGCGCCAGCCGACGCGGGCGCCTGGGCCGGCTGGGCCCGCTTCACCCAGGCGGCGGCGGGCCGCCACAACCTGCTGCCGTCGCTGCACGTGGCGCTGTCGCTGATCACCGTGCGCGCCGCCTGGCCGAACGCCGCGCCGCTGCCGCGCGCGCTGCTGGGCGCCTGGTTCGCCGGCCTGGTGGTCTCGGTGCTGCTGACGCACCAGCACCACGTGGCCGATGTGTTCGCGGGGCTGCTGCTGGGCGGCTGGCGCTGGCGGCGTTGAAAGCGCCTGGCACCGACTCCGCTCACGCTCGCCACTGCAGCAGGTACAGGCCGCAGGCCCCGGCGGCCGCGAGGCGGGTCTCGTCCAGCCAGGCGCAGGCGGTGAGCGGCCCGTCGACGATCAGCGCGGCGAGGCAGCCGCCCCCGACCTGCCAGATGCGCACGCCGCCGTCGTCGGCCACCGAGGCGATCCAGCGCCCGCCCGGGTGCACGGCGCAGCCGTTCACCTCGGCGTGGTGGCCGAGCAGCACCTGGCGCTCGCGCCCGTCCGGCCAGTGCCACAGGCGCAGGCTGCCGTCGTTCGAGGCGCTGGCCAGGAAGCTGCCGTCCGGCGCGAAGGCGAGCTGGTTCACCGCCTTCGCGTGTTCGCCGAACTCGAGCAGGGCGAGGCGCTGCTCGGCGACCTCGGCGGCGACCCGCCCGCTGCCGGCGAACCAGGCCTCCCACAGCGCGTCACCGGGTGGCGGCACGCGCCAGCGGCGCAACGTGCCGTCCACGCTGCCGCTGACCAGGTGCTGCCCGTCGGGACCGAAGGCGCAGGCGGTCACCGCATCGGCATGCGCGACGAAGGTGATGCGGTGGGTGCGGTCCTGCAGGTCCGCCAGGCGCAGCGAGCGGTCGGCCGAGGCGCTGGCCAGCAGCGTGGCGCCGGGGTCGAAGGCGCAGGCGTTGACGGCGCCGCGGTGCGTCGACAGGCGTGCCACCGGGCGCGCGGACAGGGTGTTCCACAGCGCCACCGCACCGTCCGCGCCGCCGGTGGCGAGCAGGCGCGCGTCGCCTGCCAGCGCGCAGCACAGTGCCGGGCCGATGCTGGCCGCGCTGAGCACCCGCAGCTCCTCGCCCTGCGCATCGTGCAGCGCGAGCGCGCCGTCGGCCCGCGTGCCGGCGATCAGGCCGGCGCCGGCGCTGAACGCGCCGCCGGAGGCGCGCAGCAGCCGGCCGGCGGCCGCCTCGGCGGGCAGGTCCAGCTGCCACAGTCGCAGGCTGCCGTCGTCGCCGGCCGAGGCCAGCAGGCGGCCGTCGGCCGCCACCGCGCAGTCGTTCACCGCGCCGGTGTGGCCGACGTAGGCGTGCGTGCACGCGCCGCTGTCGAGGTCCCAGCGCAGCAGCCGCCCGTCCGCCGCGGCGCCGATCAGCGCGCGGCCGTCCGGCGTGAACGCGCAGCGGCTCCAGGCCGGGCCGCCGCCGGTCAGCACGTGCACCGCTGCGCCGTCGCTGCGCTGCCAGACACGCAGCGTGCCGTCGGCGCCGGCGGAGGCGAGCAACGAGCCGTCCGGTGCGAAGGCGCAGCCGTTGACGGCCGCGGTGTGGCCGCTCAGCACGCGCTGCGCCCGCTGCCCGGCCAGGTCCCACAGCACGACCGTCTGGTCCGACGAGGCGGAGGCCAGCCAGCGGCCGTCGCGGCTGAGCGCGCAGCCGTTGACGGCCGCCCAGTGGCCCTCGCCGGCGCGGCTCGTGAACCAGCCGCCGCGCTCCTCGTCCCAGGCCCGCGCCAGCGTCGCGCGTGCGGCGCCGTCGGCGGCGTCCCACAGGCGCAGCGAGCCGTCCAGCGCGCTGCTGACCAGGAACGAGCCGTCCGCCGCGACGGCGCAGTCACTCAGGCCGTCGGTGTGGCCGACGAGCGCGGCCAGTTCGTGGCCTGTCTCGACGTCCCACAGGCGCAGGCGCCGGTCCAGGCCGGCCGACACCAGGCGTCGGCCGTCCGGAAAGAAGGCCAGGCGGCGCACCCAGCTGGTGTGCGCCGCCCAGGCCGCCAGCTCGCGGCCCGAATCGACCGCCCACAGCCGGATGCGCCCGTCTTCGCCGGCGCCGGCCACGCGGCGGCCGTCCGGGCTGATCGCGCAGGCGAGCAGCGTGCCGCGCGGCAGGGCGAAGCTGCGCAGCAGGGCCGCCTGCGGCAGGTCCGGCAGCGGGCGCAGCGGCGCCAGCCGTGGAGGCGGAGCGGGCTCCGGCCCGTCGGCCGCCGGGAGCCGGCTGTACAGCGTCGCGTGCAGCGCGGCCGGGTCGTCGCAACGCGCCAGCAGGTGCTGGCATTGCACGAATGCGATGCGCCAGGCGCGCAGCCCCGGTTCGTCCGGCGCCGCCCGCTCCGCGGCCAGCAGGTCGCCTTCGGCGGCGAAGGCGTGGCGGGCGCGTGTCTTGGCGGCGAGGTAGTGCAGGTCGCGCACGGTGCGGCACAGCTCCTCGGTGCGGCCGGCGGCCACGAGGTGCGTCGCCAGCTGGTCCCACAGGTAGGGCTCGTCGGCGGCCAGGTCGGCCCAGGCGCGCGTGGCCGGCCGCAGCGACTCGAGCAGCGCGCCGTGCAGGATCGCCGCGTTGCCGCCGAGCCGCTCGAGCAGGAACTGGCGGATCACGTCGTGCAGCCGGATGCGGCGCCGCGCCGGGTCGAAGTCCAGCAGCAGCGAGCGGCGGTACAGCCGCTCGCACAGCGCCTCGGTGTCGAACTCGTCGAGCGCGCCGGTGCGCTGCCAGTAGCGCTCCAGCGTCGCGAGCGGGACCGACTGGTCCTCGGGGAACACCGCCAGGTCCGACAGCCGCGCGCGTTCGTCCTCGCCGAGCTGGGCGAGGCTCAGGCCGAGCGTCTGCGTGACGGCGTGGTCGCGGCTGGCGGCGTCGCGCGCGTCGAAGAAGGTCAGGCCGCGCTTGTCTAGCGCCCGCCCGACCCAGTCCAGCGCGTCGGGCAGTGCCTGGCCCTGCTGCAGCCGCTCGCGCAGCGCGCCGTTGACGAGCTTGAGCAGCAGCGGCCATTCGCCGAGCCGCCCGGCCAGCGCGGCGAGCGCCTCGGCGTGGCTCGCGGGCAGTTCGTGGCCGAGCACCGCGGCGGCTTCGTCGCGCTGCATCGCGGCGACGTCCAGGCGCTGCGTGCCGGGCGGCAGCGTGTCGACGTTGCGCGTCGTGATCAGGCGCGCGCAGCGCGGCCCGCCACGCAGGAACGGGCGTGCGTGCGCGGCCTCCCAGAGGTCGTCGATGACGATCAGCAGCTCGCGCTCGGCGAGCAGCTCGGCGAGCGCCGCGCCGGCGGCCTCGAGGCCGGCGAAGCCGGGGCGCCGGCCGCTGAGCACGAAGATCAGGTCCTCGACCCGGCCGGTCAGGTCGCCCGGCTGTTCGCCGAGCGTGATCCACAGGATGCCGTCGTCGAATGCGGCCTGCACCGCCTCGTCGTGGCAGGCGGCGCGCGCCAACGCGGTCTTGCCGTAGCCGCCGGCGCCGCGCAGCGCGGTGACCCGCGCCACCGGCTCGCCGCGGTCACGGTCCACGAGGTGCGGCACCAGGCGCTCGAGCAGGCCGCGGCGCGGGACGTGGTCGGCCGGCAGGTCTTCGACCATGAAGGGCACGCGGCGCGGCTGCGGCGTGCCGTGCAGGTCGCTGACGAACTTGGCCCACTCGTGCGCCGGGTCGTAGAAGTGCGCGCTGCGCATCCAGCGCGGCATCGCGGCGAAGTCCAGGTCCGGTGCCGCGATCACCGGGTACACGGTGACGCCGCGCTGCCGCGCGTAGCGCCACTCGCGCCGCACCAGCTCGGAGGCGAGCGCGGCCGGCGTCATCACCAGCACGAGGAACACCACCTGGTCGAGTGCCTCGGTGATCTGCAGCCACCAGTCGCGCCCGCCTTCCAGGCCCTCGCGGTCGCGCCACAGCGTCAGGCCCTGCGCGGCGAGCCGCTCGCGCAGCCCGCGTGCGAAGTCCTCGCCGTCGCGGCGGGCATAGGAGACGAAGACGCGCGGCGCTTCGGCGGCCATGTCGGAAGGGTCAGCCGGCGAACCCCTGTTCGCCCAGCAGCGGTACGAAGCGTACGCCGCACAGCGTCTCGACGTGCTCCCTACCTTGCGCGTCGCGCGTCCAGCGGCAAAGTTCCTGGTGGCCGTGCTGCTCGCCGACCGGCATCACGAGCCGGCCACCGGGCCGCAGCTGGGCCTTCAGCGCGTCCGGCACCTGCGGACCGGCGGCCGTGACCGCGATCGCGTCGTACGGCGCGGCCGCGGGCCAGCCGAGCGTGCCGTCGCCCTCGTGCACCTGCACGTTCGTGACGCCGGCGCGGGCCAGGTTCGCGCGGGCCTGCGTGGCCAGCACCGCGAGGCGCTCGACGCTGTGCACCTCGGCGGCGATCTGCGCCAGCACCGCGGCGGCATAGCCGCTGCCGGCGCCGATCTCGAGCACGCGCTCGCCGCCGACCAGGCCCAGCGCCGCGGTGGTCAGCGCGACGATGTAGGGCTGAGAGATGGTCTGGCCGGCGCCGATCGGCAGCGGATGGTCCTCGTACGCGTAAGGCCGTTCCGCCTCCGGCACGAAGGCCTCGCGCGGCACGCTGCGCAGCGCGGCCAGCACGAGGGGCTCGGTCACGCCGCGGTCCTCGATCTGCTGCGCGACCATGCGCTCGCGGGCCGCCGCCAGCGTATCGCCGGTCATGATGGCCCTCGCGGGGCTGGTGCCGTCTCCAGCGGGCGCAGGCAGCGCGCGGCGTGGGCGGCGCCGATCGGGACCTCGGGGGGCGGGGCCGCGCGGCAGGACTCGATGACGAGGCCGCAGCGGTCCGCGAACGGGCAGCCGGCCCCGAGGTCGGCCAGCTCGGGCACGCGGCCGGGGATGGTCGGCAGGCGCGTGCCGCGCGTCGCGCCGAGTCGCGGCCGCGCGCCGAACAGGCCGCGCGTGTACGGGTGCGCGAGGCGTTCGAACACCGCACCGGTCGGCCCGTCCTCGACCACCGTGCCGCCGTACATCACCAGCACGCGGGCGACGTGGCGCGCCATCACGCGCAGGTCGTGGCTGATCAGCAGCAGCGCCATGCCCGAACCCTGCACCAGTTCGTCGATCAGCGCCAGGATCTCGCGCTGGATCGTCACGTCCAGCGCGGTGGTCGGTTCGTCGGCGATCAGCAGGTCGGGGCCGCAGGCGAGCGCCATCGCGATCATCACGCGCTGGCGCTGGCCGCCGGAGAGCTGGTGCGGGTAGGCGTCGAGCCGCTGGCGCGCCTGCGGCAGGTGCACCCGCTCGAGCAGGCGCAGCGCCTCGGCGCGCGCGGCGGTCCGGTCGAGCCCGCGGTGCAGGCGCAGCGGCTCGCCGACCTGCGCGCCCACCGTGTGCAGCGGGTTGAGCGCCGTCATCGGCTCCTGGAACACCATCGCGAGGCGGTCGCCGCGCAGCTCGGCCAGGGCCGGCTCGGGCAGCCCGACCAGCTCGCGGCCCTGCAGCCGGATGCTGCCCGCGACGCGCGCGCCCTCCGGCAGCAGGCCCATCAGCGCCAGCGCCGTCAGCGACTTGCCGCAGCCGCTCTCGCCGATCAGCCCGAGCGTCGCGCCGCGCGCCAGCGTGAACGACACGCCGCGCAACGCCTCGGCCGGCCCACGCGCGGTGGGCAGCACGACACGCAGGTCGCGGACCTCGAGCAGGTCGGTCGCTGCCGGGCTCATGCGGCGACGATAGCGCGATTCGCGCCGGCCGCGCCCCGGCAGGCGCAGCGCCTGCCGGCCTGACGATGCCGCTCAGCGGTACACGAGGCCGGAGAGCTGCCAGGCGAGGTTGCGCCGCACCGCGGGGAAGCGGGCCACTGTGGCCAGCAGCAGGTTGCGCAGGCCGCGCAGGCCGGCCGGCACGGTGGCCAGGCGCGTCAGGCGGTCCGCCAGGCCGACGACCCGCTGCGCCACCGGGCGGCGGGCCGCGCCGTAGGCATCGAGCGCATCGGCATCGCCGGCCAGCGCACGCTGCAGCGCGGTGGCCAGCGCCAGCGCGTCCAGGATGCCGACGTTCATGCCCTGGCCGCCGGCCGGGCTGTGCACATGGGCCGCGTCGCCGGCCAGCAGCACGCGACCGGCGCGGTAGCTGTCGGCCACGCGGTGGTGCAGGCGGAAGCGCGAGGACCAGACCAGCGCCTGCACCGTGGCGCGCCGGCGCGCCGGGCCGCGGGCGTCGAGCAGGGCCTGCACGTACGCCGCGTCCGGCTGTTCCGGCGCCTCGTCGACGGTGGCGACGACGCGGTGCTGGCCGTCCGGCAGCGGCGCCACCACCACCATGCCGGCGGGCGAGAAGTACAGGATCACCTCGTCGTGCGGCACGCCGCCTTCCAGCCGCACGTCGGCCAGCACGAAGGATTCGCCGTAGCTGCCGCCGCTGAACGGGATGCCGGCGCAGGTGCGCACGGTGCTGTGCATACCGTCCGCGCCGACCACGTAGCGTGCGCGCAGCTGGCCGCCGTCGTCGAGCCGGGCGGTCACGCCGCGCGGGTCCTGGAACAGGCCGTGCAGCACGCGCGGCCGCAGCACGCGGCCGCCCAGTTCGGTCAGGCGCTGCAGCAGCACCTGCTCGGTGACGGCCTGCGAGATCATCAGCGTGTACGGGTAGCGCGTCGGCAGCCGGTCGAAGCCGATCGGCACCAGCACGCGGTCGCGGTCGCGGATCGTGAAGCGCTGCGCCGCCAGGCCGCGCGCCACCAGCGTGGGCGTCACGGCCAGCGGTTCGAGCACCTCCAGCGTGCGGGCGTGCACGACGGCCGCACGCGAGGTGTTGACGCCTTCGGCGAGGCGGTCGATCACCGTGGTGCGCACGCCACCAGCGACGAGCGCGGTGGCCAGCGTCAGGCCGGTGGGGCCGGCACCGACGATCAGCACGTCGGTGTCGAAGGTGTCGGGGGCGACGATGCGCAGCGGTTCCACGGGGGCTCCTCGAAGTTCAGGCAGGCCCATAGCGTCGCGCCGGCCGGTTGACGGCGGATGTCGCGTCCCGGCGGACGCGTTTCAGCTGCAACCGCCGGCCAACAGCAGGTCGAGGTAGGCGCCGCGCACGAGCTGTGCGGGCGCGATGCCCAGGCGCTGCATCAGCGCCTGCGCCTCGGCGAGGCCGGCGGCCTCGTCCTCGCCGTCGCGCAGCACCACCTCGAGCTCGAGGAAGTCGCCCAGGCCCTCGACGCGGTCGAGGTGGATGCGGGTGCGGCCGGCGAGCAGCAGCAGGCGCTGCTTGCGCACGCGGCCGACCAGCCCGAGGCTGCGCGCGAGCGCCTCGCGCAGCGAGTCGGGTGCGGCGGTCGGCGAGCGCACGTAGGTGGAGGTCTTCGGGCCGGCATCGTCGGCGCGCTGGTACTGGATCAGCTCGCCGCGCCCGTCGCCGAAGTCGCGCAGCTTGAGGCGCCCGTGGGCGCAGGTGAAGAAGCTGTCGTCCTGCCGGATCGGCTGCGGCGGGCCGTCGGCGAGCGGCTGCGCGCGCGCCAGCAGCGCCTCGACGCTGTCGATGCGCGCCTTGATCTCGACGTTGCGCGCCGCGCCGGTCACGGCCGCTGCAGCGCGAGCGCCGCGGCCAGGTCGAGCGTGGCGACGAGCGCCTGCAGCGTGGCCACGTCGGCGCTGCGGCTCAGCACGACCACGGTCAGGCCGTTGCCCAGCGAACGGGTCACGCTCGCCTCGCGCGTCGTGGCGTCGAAGGCTTCGTGCTGCGACGCCGGCTCGGCGCGCCGCTCGTCGAACAGCGAGATCGACGCGGACAGCCGGCCCTGTGCGTACTCGGCGCGCAGTGTCGGCCCCGGCCGGCGGCCGCCGCGCGGCGACTCGAGCGATTCGCGCTGCCAGTCGCCGAGGCGCTCCGGCAGCAGCGGCACCAGTTGCTGCGGCGTGAAGGCGCGCAGGGCGCCGCGGGCTGGGCTCATCGATGCACTCCTTGCCGACGCGGCAGCTTCCACCGGGCCGGCCGCGTCCGCCGGCAGCACGAGCACCGCCAGGACGGCGGCCGCCCCCCGCAGGAGGGCGTGCAACGGCAGGGGCGGAGAGGCTCGGCGCATGCGTCGGATGCTAGCGCCGCGCCGGAGCGGTCCGGCGCCGCGCCGACGCTCAGGCTAGGGGCCCCGGGGGCTGCGGGGGCGCACTAGACTCGCCCGTCCTGTCTCGTGCCGACCCGACCATGGGCCTTCTCGCCACGCTGGGCCTCACGCCCACTGCCAAGCTCGCCGCCGCGGCCGTGTCCGCGGCCGCCGCCCAACCGGCCGCCGCCGGAGCATCGGCCGGGACAGCGGCCGCCACGCCGCCGAGCGCCGCCGACAAGAACCAGGCCGCGTACCAGACGGCGCGGGCGGCGATCCAGAAGCTGGTCGATGCGCTGTGGGCGCATCCGCAGAAGGACCACATCAGTTTCGAGGCCGGGCAGGCGGCGATCAAGCTCGGCGAGGCCGACGCGCAGGCCGCGCTGCCCGACTGGAAGCAGGCGCGCGCGCGGCTGGAAGAGGCGAAGGCGATCTGCGTGGCCGCGAAGAAGCTGGCCGACGACTGGGCCGGCTACGCCAGGCGCCGCGCGACCGCCAGCAGCCTGATCTTCACCTTCAAGGGCGCCGACCAGGGCGACTGGGTGACCAAGCTCGAAGCGACACTGGCCAAGGCCGACCAGGCCGCCAACGCGACGCCGCCGAAGTTCGCCGACGCACTGAAGGAACTGAAGAAGATCGAGGCCGACACGCTGCCCGACCTGAAGGACTGGCTGGGCACGGCGCGCGAGCGGCTGAAGGCGGCCGAGTCCGCGCCGCCCAAGGTGCGCGCCTTCCTGCAGGGCGACATCGACCAGGCGCGCCCGCTGGTCGACGGCGCGGCAAAGGCGCTGGCCGACGGCGAGTTCGCGCTGGCCGAGCAGAACCGCCGCGCGGCGATGAAGATCCTCGGGCCGGCCGTGCGTTCGATCGAGCGCTACGCGAAGTTCGAGAAGCAGCGCACTGCGACCGTCGCCGCGATCGCGCCGCTGCGCGGCAAGGCCGGCCTCGAGGCCCGCGTGGCCACGCTCGACCAGATGGTCGCGGACGCCGATGCGCTGGCCGCGCCCGAGACGCTGCGCATCGAGGAAGGCCTCGGCAAGCTGGTCGACGCGGCGGCGCAGGCGGCGCCGCTGGCCAAGCTGGCGCCGTTGCGGGCCGCCGCCATGGCGGAGCGGGGCAGCGCCGAGGCCGAACTCGCGGCGCTCGACCAGCATGCCGCCGCGGCCCGGCTGGCACCGCAGCGCGCCGCGATCGCCGCGCTGCTGCAGGAGGCCGCGACGACGGCGACGATCGCCGACGGCGCCCCCGACCCGCTGACCGGCTGGACGACCGTGTCGACGCAGCTGAAGCGCGCGCGCGCCGACCTCACGGTGGCGAAGAAGCTGGCCGACAGCCTGGGTGCGGCCGCGGCCGCCGAGACCGCCGCCGCCAATCCGGCCGACACGAAGGCGCTGCAGGCGGCGCTCGCCAAGCTGCGCGCCGATGGCCAGGCCGCGGCCAAGGCGCCGCATGCGGCCGTGGCCGCGGCCGAATTCGAGCGCCTGCGCACGAGCGCCCAGGAGGCCGAGCAGGCGCTCGCCGCCGGCGACGGGGCCACGGCCGCCACCGCGCTCGCCGCCGCGGCCGCCGCGCTCGCCGAGGCGAAGACGCTGCAGGCCGGACACGCCCAGTTCGCGACCACGCTGGCGCAGGTCGAGGCGGAACTGAAGAAGCTGCGCGCCTCGCCGCGCGCGAAGGCGATCCAGCCCCGGCTCGATGCCGTGCAGGCGGCGCTGGACGACGCCCGGGCGCAGGACCAGGCGCACGCGCACCCGGCGGCGATGGCCGCGCTGCGCCGTGCCACCGACGCCGAGGCCGCCGCGCGTGCCGCCGACCAGGCGCGCCACCACTTCGACGACCGCGCCGCGGCGCTGGCGCAGCGCATCGCCGGCCTCAAGGACGCGGCGGCGAAGAAGACCCACGGCGACGCGCTGGCGGAGGCGAAGAAGCTCGCCGATGCGCTCGACTTCGCCGCGGCCGACAAGGCGCTCGGCGGCGTCGAGATCGCGCTCGACAAGGCCCGCCTGGAGGGGCTGCTGAAGGGCAAGAGCCCGAGCGCGAAGGACCTCTCCGCGCTGGCCGACAAGCTGGCCAGAGAAGGCGGCGGCGCCGAGGTCGACACGCTGATCCAGGGCGTGCCCGACAACGCCGACCCGAAGCTCGTTAACGCGCTGGCCAAGGGCCGCTACGGCGTGGCCTTCAGCACCGGCAAGCCGCTGGATGCCGGGGGCAACGAGACCAAGGCGATGAAGACCGTGTGCGACATGTTCGCCAAGTTCCCGCAGGACATCCGCGGCAACCCGAGCATCCGCGGCATCAGCCACGAGGACAAGATCCCGAGCGCCAAGGGCACCGGCGTCGGCGGCGGCTACTACTTCGACGAGGGCACGATCGAACTCAGCGGCCGGCCGGGGCTGGCCGCACAGCAGTTCGGTGCGAACCTGAAGTCCAAGGACCCGGTCAGCGGCCTGGACGTGCCGCAGCTGCCCGGCGCGATCGACCCGAAGTGCCAGCCGGCCAACACCGACCAGGTGGATTTCCTCGCCTACGCCGCGGCGCACGAGGTCGGGCACGGCATCGACGACCAGAACGGCTTCATGAAGCGCCACCAGCACCTGGACGAGTACGGCGGCTGGATCGTCTACGGCGGCAGCGTGCAGCCGCTGGCGGACATCGTCGCGCCGCACTTCGGCCTGGACAAGAGCGCCGAGCTGCGCCAGTACGTGTTCGACAAGCTGCAGAGCAAGCCGCCGGCGCGGCCGCTGCCGGCCGATCCGGCCGAGGACCAGGCGATGAAGGACTTCGAGGCCTGGCACGCGCTCGCGACCTCGAAGAACATCTACCGCCGCCAGGGCGACTGCGACAAGATCAAGATCGGCGACTACATCTACCACGAGGCCTACACGCGCCAGTGGGTCGGCTACAAGGCGGCGGCGCGCATGAAGGGGCTGACCGGCTACCAGTTCCGCGCGCCGCCGGAGTGGTTCGCCGAGCTGTACGCCGGCTACCGCAGCGGCAAGCTCGGCCCGGACCACCCGGCGCGCGAGTGGCTGGCCAAACTCTGATCGGAACCCGGCATGTCGATCTTCCGCACCCACAGCGTGGCCTGCCCGGCCTGCGCGACCCCGATCGATTTCGAGCTGGTCGTCAGCGTCAGTGCCGACCGCCGGCCCGACCTGCGCGACGAGATCCTCGCCGGTACCTTCCAGCGCGAACCCTGCCCGAGCTGCGGCGTGCCGTTCCGCGTCGAGCCGCAGTTCACCTACATCGACATCGCGCGCGGCCAGTACATCGGCGTGTGGCCGAAGGCCGACCGCGCGCAGTGGCAGGAGCGTGCCGCGCAGACACGCGCCAACTTCGACGACGGCATGGGCGTGCGCGCGACGCCCGAGGCGCAGCGCGTCGGTGCCGGCCTCGCGGTGCGCACCGTGTTCGGCTGGCCGGCGCTGGTGGAGAAGCTGCTCGCGCGCGAGGCCGGCATCGACGACCGCACGCTCGAGGTCGCCAAGCTTGCCGCGATGCGCGGCGTCGAGGAGGCGCCGCTGCCCGGCCCGTTCGAGATGCGGCTCGCGGCGGTCGACGACGAGGCGCTGCATTTCGCGTGGATCGGCAGCCGGCCCGAGGCGCCGGAGGTCTGGCGCGTGCCGCGCACCTTGATCGCCGAGATCGAGGCCGAGCCCGAGGCTTGGCAGGCCGCGCGCGAGGCGGTCGCCGAGGGCGACGTGGTCGACTTCCAGCGCGAGCTGCTGGCGGCGTGAAGCTCGACCCGGCCGACGTCGAGGGCCGGCGCCGCGTGGCGATCGCGCAGCGCGTGGCCGACGCGCACCGCGGGCTGGACGACGCCTCGCTGCTCGCCTTCGTCTCGGGATCGACCGTCGACGGGCTGGCCGACGAACGCTCGGACGTCGACATGAGCGTGGTCTTCGCGGCGCTGCCGCCGGAAGAGGCGCTGCGGGTGGCCTGTCGCCGGGTCGGCGGCGACTGGTTCTGGCAGGCCGGCGACCTCGGCGAAGGGCTGGTGGTCGCGTTCCATGTCGACGGTATCGAGGTGCAGATCGGCTATGCGAGCGAGGCCGGCCTGGTGCACGACCTCGACGAGGTGCTGGTGCGCCACAACCCCGACACGCCGCAGCACAAGCTGGCCGAAGGCGTGCTGAAGGCCGTGCCGCTGGCCGGCGCGGAACGCCTCGCGGCGCTGCAGGCGCGGCTGGCGGACTTCCCGCCTGCGCTCGGCCGCGCGATGGTGGCGCACGGGCTCGTCGCACCGCTGTCCTGGCGCGGCGCGGCGCAGCTGCTGCACCGCGACGCGGCGCTGTGGTGCCGCGACGTGCAGGTCGACGCCTGCTACCGCCTGCTGCTCGTGCTGTGCGGCCTGAACCGGCGCTACTTCACGCGCTTCCAGGTCAAGCGGCTGCACCGCCTCGCGGCACAGCTGGCGATCGCGCCGCCGGACCTGGCCGGGCGCATCGAGCGCCTGCTCGCGGCGCCGGCCCGCGAGGCCTTCGACGCGCTGCACGCGCTCGAAGGCGAGGTGATCGAGCGGGTCGCGCTGCACCAGCCGGAGATCGACCTCGGGCCGGTTCGGCAGCGGCGCGCGGCCTACCGGCCGGACGCGGCCGGCAGCACCGCTCAGGGGCGGTAGAAGTACGGGTCGAGCACCGTCACCTCGGTGATGCGGCTGACCGGCAGGCCGTTGCGCTCGGCCACCTTGCGGATGGCTTCGGGGCTCGGGCCGTCGTAGACGCAGAAGGTGCCGGTGCGGTCCGGGTTCACGTACGAGTGCACCCAGGTGACGCCGTGTTCGGCGTTGTTCGCGACGACACTGGCGACGGCCTTCTTGCCGTCGTCGTTCAGCGGGATCGACAGTCCCTGCGGGAAGTGCCGTTCGATCATGTAGCGGGCCATGGTGATTTCCTTTGAAGGTGCCCGGCAGCGGTCGTGCTGCCGTGTCCCGCACTGTGCCGATCGGCCTCGTGGCCCGCGCCGGCAGGCCTGCCTATCTTGATCCGGCGCGTTGCCCAGATTGCTCGGTTGGTGCCAGCCAGCCTTCGCGTTCGGCCCGGCGCACCGCTTCCAGCCGGCTCGACACGGCCAGCTTGGCGAGCACCGCGGCGACATGGTGGTCCACCGTGCGCACCGAGCGGTGCAGGCGCGCGGCGATGTCCGTGTTGCGCAGGTCCTGCGCGAGCAGCGTCAGGACGCGCATCTCCGCACTCGTCAGCCCGCAGGGGTGGCTGCGCGTGGTGGCGCGGGCCCCGCGCGGCACGCCGCGCACGCCGGCCTCGCGCAGCCGCCGGCGCAGCGCCTCGGCGGCGGGCTGCGCGCCGAGCCGGTCGAAGCCGGCGAGCGCCTCCTGCTGGGCCGCGGCATCGCCCTCGGCCAGTGCGCGTGCCTGCTCGTAGGGGCAGCCGAGCCGCTGCCAGGCGTCGGCCGCGTCGCGCCAGCGCCCGGCGATCTCGAGCGCATACGGCGCCGCACAGTCCGCCGGCGCCTCGTGCAGCGTGCCGGCGCGCCAGCACCAGGCCGCGAGCTCGCCGGCGAACCAGGCATGCCGGCGCTGCTGCGCCAGCGCGAGTGCCGCGCGCGCCTCGGCATCGCAGGCCTCCCGGTCGCCACGCAGCCAGGCCGCCTCAGCGCGCAGCGCGCGCA
Source organism: Piscinibacter sp. (assembly GCA_019635485.1). Classification (GTDB taxonomy): domain Bacteria; phylum Pseudomonadota; class Gammaproteobacteria; order Burkholderiales; family Burkholderiaceae_C; genus Piscinibacter. The sequence goes on from JAHBZL010000033.1 coordinate 28,033, forward strand.
CGGGCGCGATGCGTTGCAGCGTGTCGCTGCTGCCGGCCAGCGCGAGCGCTTCGTCGAGCACCTCGGCGGCGCCCGGGTCGCCGCGCAGCGTGCGCAGCCGGCCGAGCGCGACCAAGGCCATCAGGCGGCTGATCGACCACGCGCCGGCGCGCTCGACGACGTGGCCGGCCCGTTCCGCCGCCGCGGCCCAGTGCCCGCCGCGCAGTTCGCACAGGGCCAGCCAGGCGCTGGCGTAGTGCAGGCTGCCGTCCATCTCGTGCTCGGTGCTGAACGCGATCGCTTCCTGCAGCCAGCGCTGTGCACGCGGGAGCTGCATCAGTTCGCCCAGGGCCGAACCGAGGTTGAGCAGCAGGGAGGCGGTGATCGTGTGGCGCGACTCGGCGCGTGCGATGCGCAGGACGTCCTCCGCCTCCGCGCAGCCCGCATCGAGATCGATGAACATCCGCGCGATGGCGGCGGTGGCTATCGACGTCAGTTCGCGCTCGCGGTCGCCGCAGCGCCGCGCCAGCACGACGGATCGGTCACACCAGTCCCGTGCCGATGCGGGCTCGCGGTCGAGCATGCGCAGTGCGCCTTCGACGCCGTATGCCGTCGCGAGCTCGGGGCCGGGCGGCAGCGCCTCGAGCAGCTCGATCGCGCGCCGGCTGGCGGCGTCGGCCGGCGCCTTGCGTGCGGCCAGCACCAGCAGCTGCGCGGTCTGGCTCAGGTTCAGCGCCTGGCGGCGCGCGTCGCCGAGGCGCTGGTACGCGGCATCGAGTTCGCGGCGGGCTGCCAGCGCGTCGTCCAGGCGCGCCAGCTGGCGGCAGGCGTCCGCATAGGCATCGAGCCAGCCCAGCCGCTGCGCATCGTCCGCGGCGACCGCCCCGAAGTCGAGCGCGCTCTTCCAGTGGTGCGCGGCCTCGCGGTACGAGCTGCGTTGCAGCGCCTCGGCGGCGGCCGCCGGCGCGAAGCGCTGCACGGCGGCGGCGTCGCCGGCCTGCACCGCGTGATGCGCCAGGCGCGCCGCCGGAATCGGATTGCCGCTGACCACCAGCACCTCGAGCAGGCGGGCGTGCAGCCCTTGCCGGACCGGGGTGTCCAGCGCGTTTTCGATGGCCACGCGGGCGAGTTCGTGGCGGTAGTGCAGCCCGTGGCCCTCGGCCTGCAGCAGGCCCGAGGTCAGGCAGGCCTCGACGTCGGACGCGGCCGGCGCCAGCAACGCCTCCACCAGCCAGCGTTCGACCCGCGCCGGCACCAGCGCCGCGACGCGCAGAATGGCCTGGGCCGCGCCGCCGAGACGCGCGTAACGCGCCAGCACCAGGTCCTGCACCGTCTGCGGCACGGCCGCACCGGGCTCGCGCAGCACCTCGGTGACGAAGAAGGGATTGCCGCGCGTGGCCGCATGCAGGCCCGCGGCAGGCTGCCCCGCCGCCTGCGCCAGCTGCTCGACGGCCTGTGCCGACAGGCGCTGCAGCGGCAGGCGGGTCAGCGCGGCCGCCGGCAACTCGCCGAACAGCCGCCGCAGGGGGTGCGCCGCCGTCACCTCGTCGTCGCGGAAGCTGATCGCCAGCACGGCATGCGTGCCTTCGATGCGGCGGCCGACGAACTTCAGCAGGTCGAGCGTGGCATCGTCGGCCCAGTGCGCGTCCTCGACGACGAACAGCACCGGCACCGGGGCGGCGCGAAGCTCGTCGATCAGGGCGTCGAAGAGCGCCCCGCGCGGGCCCGCCAGCCGGTTCGCGAAGCGCGGCTGCAGCTCGCGCGCGATGTCCAGCAGCGGGGCCAGCGGCAGCGGCGTGGCGAGGGCATCGCAGCGGCCCCACCAGACCACGGCATGCCCGTCCGCGGCGGCACGCAGCAGCGTGGTCTTGCCGATGCCGGCCTCGCCGGCCACCAGCACCACGCGGCCGCGGGTGTGCGCGTCCTGCAGCAGCTGCCGCAGCGTGTGCAGCGCGGGCTCGCGTTCGAGGAGTTCAAGCATGCGAGCCGCCGAGTCTAGCGACGGCCACGCGGCCGCCACCCCACGGTTCGCAGTCCGCCGGGCGGCTCAGGCCGCGACCGCCGCTGCGCGGGGGCGGGCGAGCTGCTCGAGGTGCGCCACGACGTGCGCGGCCAGTTCGCGCACGTCGTCCTCCGCCCCGTGGATGAAGCTCGACTTGCGGCGGCGCAGGTAGGGCAGGCCGAGCACGACCAGGCCCGGGCGGACCACGCCGCGGTCATGGCGCAGGCTGCCGTCGGCACCGAACACCGGCGCCTGCAGCCAGCCGAGCTCGGGGCGGAATCCCGTGGCCCAGATCACCGTGCGCACCTCGGTGCCGAGCGCGAGCCCGAGGCGCGGCCTGGGACCCACGTCGGTGGGCGCGAAGCGCTCCGGCGGCGCAGCGACCGCGTCCAGCCCCAGGCGCAGCGCCCATGCATCGAGCGTCTCGAGCAGCCGGTTCATCTTCAGGTCGGCCAGTGCGCAGACGTTGCGCAGCGAGCCGGAGAACTGCGCCTGCCTGTCGCGGATGCCGGCGAGGCGGCCGACCACCTCGACACCGTCGGCGCGCAGCGCGTTCAGGTCCAGTGTCGCGCGCTCGGGCGTGCCGGCGAGCTGCGGCGACGGCACGCGCCGGGCCCGCTCGGCATCGTCGACGTCCTCGATGCGCTGGTCCAGCACGCCGGCGGCGAGCATCCACCACTGGATGTCGCGGCCGCGGTAGACCCGCGGCAGGCGCACGTGTTCGCCGGCCGCCAGCGTCACGGGCCGGCCGCTGCGCTGGATCTCCTGCGCCAGCTGCACGCCGGTCGCGGAGGCGCCGACGATCAGCACGCGCCCGTCGTCGAGCCGGTCGGGGCGGCGGTAGGTGTGCGCCGTCAGTTGCGCGATGCCCGGCGGCAGCAGCGACGCGACGCGCGGCAGCACCGGCCGGCCGAAGGCGCCGCTGGCCAGCACGACAGCCCGGCACAGCCAGTCGCCGCGGTCGGTCGTGACGCGGTAGAGCTCGCCCTCCGGTTGCACGGCGGTCACCGTGGTGTGCGTGTGCAGCGGTGCCGCGACCCGCCGCGCATAGGCCGCGATGAAGCCGGCGACCTCGGCGGCGCTCATGTAGCCGTGCGGATCGTCGCCTTCGTAGTCGCAGCCGGGCAGCCGCGTCATCCAGTTCGGGGTGAGCAGGCGCAGCGAGTCCCAGCGCTGCGTGCGCCAGCTGTGCGCGGCCTCGCCGCGCTCCAGCACCACGTGGTCGACGCCGTGCCGGCCGAGCACCCGGCTCATCGCCAGGCCGCTGTGGCCGGCGCCAATGACGACGACGTCGATCCTGCGTGAGGGGGTGTGCATCGTGGGGTCTCGCATCCGCGGGGCGCGGCGGCGGCGTGCTGCCGCCGGCCGCGGCCGCCGCTCACGCCTTCGCGCAGGTGACGGTGACGTCCGTCGGGTTGGTGACGATGTCGAACACCGCCGAACGCTTCTGCGACTGCGCGACCAGCGCGGCGATCTCCGCCGCGGTGGCATCGGCATCGATCTCGTAGTGCACCTTGACGGCGTCGAAGCCGTTGCGCACGTTCGTGTCGATGCCGAGGATGCCGCGCAGGTCCATCGGTGCTTCCAGCGTGGCCTTCACCGAGCGGAGCTGGATGTTGCGGCGCTGCGCGACCGCGGCGACGCCGGCCGACAGGCAGCCGGCCAGGCCGACGAGCACCATCTCCACCGGCGTGGCGCCATGGTCCTCGGAGGCGAAGATCTCCGGGTGGTCGGTGTCGAAGCGGAACGGCTGGCGATGTTTCTGCTCGCCGCCCAGGCCGTGGAAACCTTCGACGCTCGAGCGGGTGTGCGTGCCGCGCTGCCACTCGCTGGTGGCGCGCCACTGGAAGCGGGCCGCCTCGGGCGTGGCCGTGAGCGCCTCGCGGGCGCCCAGGAGCGCGGTGACGTTGACGCCGTTGTCGACGGTGAGAGTCTGCTGAGTCATGGGTCGGGGTCCTGATTCAAGGGTCGGAGGGGCATCCGGACGAGACGCCGGACGGCGGGCATGAAGTGCCGTTGCACCCTCCCGCGGAGCGCACTGTGCGCAAGCCCGCGTTGCACGCGCGTTCCACGTCCGGCGCCGCGTGGCGGCGCGGCGGGTCAGGCGCCGGCGTCGAGTGCGGCCAGCAGGGGCCCGTGGGCGAGATCGCGCTGCTGGACGATGCCCTGCAGCAGCGCCTCCAGCGTCAGGCCGGGCCAGGGCGGGTCCACGATCGGCGGCGACGCGCGGCGCGCCCACGCGGCGCGCAGTTCGTCGCGATCGGGCGCGCTCAGCGACGGTTCGTCCGCGGCGAACGCCAGCACGCGGCGCGCCGCACGGGCGTGGCCCTGCACCTCGAGCAGCTCGGCCCAGGCGAGCAGCACGGCGGGCTTGACCGATTGCGCGCCGAGTGTCAGCGCCAGTTCGGCGCCGCCGGCCAGCAGCGCGCGCGCCGGCTCGAGCTCGCCGCGCCGGGTGGCCAGCCGCGCGAGCTGCACCTTCAGCCAGCCGACGAGTGTGCGCAGCCCGCCGGCGAGCGCCACCTCGAGAGCCTGCTCGGCGTGCACGCGGGCCGCCTGCTGGTCGTCCGCCTTGAGCGCCAGCTCCGTCAGGTTGGCCAGCACGAAGGCGCGGGTGCTGACGAGGCCGTGGCGCTCGCTCAGCTCCAGTGCCTCGCGCAGATGCGCCTGGGCGGCCGCGTCGTCGTCCATGAAGGTCAGCATCGAACCGAGGTTGTTCAGGCACACCGCCACGCGCGCATGGTCGCCGTGGCGTCGATGCTGGGCGAGCGCCTCGAGCGTGAGGCGCAGCGCCTCGTCGTAGTGCCCCAGCCGCTTTTCGCACAGCGCGAGGTTGTCGAGCGTCGAGGCCGTGTCGTGGGCGCGCCCGCCGGCCTGCGCCAGCTCCAGCGCGCGCTGGTAGGCGTAGCGGGCGTCGGCCGGCCGGCCGGTGGCGATCGCGCAGCCGCCCAGCACCGCCAGCGCCTGGAAGCGCGCCTCGCGCGGCGACGTCGCCGGGCGTGCGGCCAGCGCGAGCGAGGCGCTGGCCTCGGCCTCGGCGAAACGCGCCAGCCGCATCTCCATCAGGGCGGCCTGGCTCAGCAGCAGCATGCGCAGCCGCTCGTCGGCCTGGCCGGGCGGCGAATCCACGGCCTGGCGCAGCAGCGCCAGCCCTTCCTCGAAGCGGGCGCGGTGCTCGAAGTAGTTCAGCAGGGTCGGCGCGCTGTGCTGCAGCGCCTCGGCGCCGCCCGGGGCGCACGAGAACGCCCAGGCGCGCCGGCAGTTCTCGAAGTCGGCGTCGATCGCCTGCAGGGCTTCGCGCTGCCCGTGTTCCGTCGCGGGCGCGAGCGGCCGCAGCCAGCGATGGAAATACGCCGCGTGGGCCGCCAGCGTCGCATCGCGCGCCGCGCTCGTGTCGAGCCGCTGCGCGGCCAGCTGCTGCACCAGCGGATGCAGCTGGAGGCGCGCGCCGTCCTTGGCGAGCAGGGACTTGTCGGCCAGCGCGCCCAGCACCGGCAGCGAGGCGCCGGCCACGGCGCGCGCCGCCTCGATCGAGAAGCCGCCGTGGAAGACCGACAGCCGGGCCAGCGCGTCGCGCTCGACGGGCGTGAGGTGCCGCCACGAGTGCTCGAACACGGCCTCGATGCTGGCGTGGCGCGGCGGATGGCGGGCATCGGCGGCGCGCAGCAGCTCGGTGCCGCCGCGCAGTTCGTCGGCGATTGCCTGGCAGGAGAGCATGCGCACCCAGGCGGCCGCGAGCTCGAGCGCCAGCGGCAGGCCTTCGACCAGCCGGCAGATGTCGACGATGGCCGCCCGCTCGGGCGCCGCGGCGAAGCCGGGCTCGACACGCCGCGCGGCCCGCACGAACAGGCGCACGGCGTCGAAGGACTCGGCGCGGTCGTCGTCCTCCGGGTCCGGGCAGGGCAGGCCCTCGATCGGCATCGACCACTCGCCCGCCACGGCCAGGCGCAGGCGCGAGGTGACGACGATCTTCAGTCGCGGGCAGGCCTGCAGCAGCCGGTCCAGCAGCGGCGCGTGCTCGGCCAGCTGCTCGAAGTTGTCGAGCACCAGCAGCAGGGCCCGCTCGCGCCAGGCGTCGATCGCCCGCGCCAGCGCATCGCCCGGCCCGCGGCCGCTCGCGACATCGGCGGCCCGGGCCAGGCGCTGGCCGAACTGCAGCGGCGTGTCCACGTCCTCCAGGGCGACGAACAGCGCGCCGTCGGCGAACGTCGGCCCCAGCTGCTGCAGCACGCGGCGCGCCAGGCGGGTCTTGCCGACGCCGCCGGGGCCGATCAGGCACAGCAGGCGGCATTCGGCATGCCCGAGCAGGTCGGCGATGCGCTGCAGTTCGATCGAGCGGCCCACGAAGCCGTCGTCGCCCGGGGCGGCGGACGGGGGGGCGTCCGCCACGACCGGCGCGGAGCGGGGTGCCACGCTCAGGCTGTCGTGCAGCGCGCGCAGCTCGGTGCCGGGCGACAGCCCGAGGTCCGCCGAGAGCCGTTCGGCGAACTGCCGGTAGGCGAGCCGCGCTGCGCCCGCCTGGCCGGCACGGGCGAGGGCGCGCAGGTGGTGCTGCAAGGCCGTCTCGTCCAGCGGATCGGCGTCGAGCAGCCGGGCCGACAGCGCGACGGCCTCGCCCGCGGCGAGCCCGGCGTCGTCGAGCTGCGCGATCGCCGCGCTGCGCCAGGCGGCGCGCAGGCGTTCGCGCTCGAAGCCGGCCCAGTGCGTCCAGGCGTCGCTCTGCCCGTCGTCGAAGCCGGCCAGCAGCTCGCCCCGGTACAGCGCCAGCGCCTCGGCCGGACGGGCCTCGCGCAGCGCCGTCTCGAAGTCCGCCGCATCGGTGGGGAGCAGCAGTCGCAGCGCGGCGCCTTCGGACTCGATGTCCAACGCCCAGGGCAGCGAGGCCATCCGGAACAGGGTCTTGCGCAGGTTCGCGAAGGCGAGCCGCGCCGGCTGCTCGGGCCACAGCAGCGCGGCGATCTCGGTGCGCGGCACCCAGTCGCGCCGCAGCGCCAGCAGCGCGACGAGCTGGGTGCGGCGCTCGAAGGGCAGCGCGGCGGCGGCGCCGCCGCGCACCAGCGCCGGCGGGCCGAACAGGCTCAGGCGCAGGTCCGACGCATCCATGGGGGCGCCAGTATGGTGGCAGTCGGCACGGCATGGAACGCCCATGCAACGCGGGCCTGCGCACAGTGCGCCACCTGTCCACTGCCCGCCCGCCCGTCGTGCGCCCTCTCGCCCCATCGATGCCGTTCCCCGCCGACCCGGCCACCGCGCTGAAGCGCCGCCTGGCGGCGGGCTGGGCGGGCGGCGACTACGCCGTCATCGGGGCCACCCTGCAGGTGGTCGCCGAGAACCTCGTCGAGGCGGTCGACCTGCGCGCGGGCGAACGGGTGCTCGACGTGGCGGCCGGCACCGGCAACGCCTCGCTCGCGGCCGCGCGCCGGTTCGCCCACGTCACGTCCACCGACCTGCAGAGCCTGCTGCTGGACAAGGGCCGCGAACGTGCCAGGGCCGAGGCGCTGCCGGTGACCTTCATCGTTGCCGACGCGGAGGAGCTGCCGTTCGCGGACGCGAGCTTCGACGTCGTGCTCTCGACCTTCGGCGCGATGTACGCGCCGGACCAGGCGAAGGCGGCGCGCGAACTGCGTCGTGTGCTCAAGCCCGGCGGCCGCATCGGGCTGGCGAACTGGACGCCCGATGGTGTCGCCGGGCGCCTCCTGCAGACCCTCGCCGCCCATGTGCCGCCGCCGCCCGGCCTGCCGCCGCCGACCCGCTGGGGCGTGCCGGCCGAACTCGCGGCACTGCTCGACCTGGACCCGGCTTGCCTGCGCTGCGCGCGGCGCAGCTTCCACTTCCGCTACCGCTCGGCGCTGCACTGGGTGCAGGTGTTCCGCGACTTCCACGGCCCGACGCGCCGGGCCTTCGCGGCGCTCGACGCGCCCGGCCAGCGCACGCTGGAGCGCGAGCTCGGCGCGCTGCTGGACGCGGCGAACGCCGGGGGCGCCGGCTCCCTCGTCGTCGCCGCCGACTACCTCGAAGCGGTGATCCGTCCCGATGGCCCCGTGCCCATTTCCTCCCCCGTCCTCTAGAGAAACACCCATGCCACGCTACGACAACATCCTGCAGACCATCGGCAACACGCCGCTCGTGCGCCTGAACAAGCTCGCGCCCGCGGGCGTGCACGTGCACGTCAAGATCGAATCCTTCAACCCGCTCGGGTCGGTCAAGGACCGGATGGCCCGCGCCGTCATCGAGGATGCCGAGCGGCGCGGCACGCTGCGCCCGGGACAGACGGTCATCGAGGCGACCAGCGGCAACACCGGCATCGGCCTGGCGATGGTGTGCGCCCAGAAGGGTTACCCGCTGGTGCTGACGATGGCCGAGAGCTTCAGCGTCGAGCGGCGCAAGCTGCTGCGCTTCCTCGGCGCGCGCGTGGTGCTGACGCCGGCGGCCGAGAAGGGCACCGGGATGCTGAACAAGGCCGTCGAGCTGGCCGAGGCGCACGGCTGGTTCCTGTGTCGCCAGTTCGACAACGAAGCCAACGCCGAGGTGCACACGCGCACCACCGCGCAGGAGATCCTGGCCGATTTCGACGGCGAGCGCATCCACGCCTTCGTCTCCGGTTTCGGCACCGGCGGCACGCTGCTCGGCGTGGCACGCGGGCTGAAGGCAGCCGACCCGGGCATCCGCGTCGTCGCCGCCGAACCCGACAACTCGCAGCTGCTGGGCAGCGGCATCCCCCAGGTGCGCGACGCCGACGGCATGCCCAGCGCCAGCCACCCGCAGTTCCGCCCGCACCTGATGCAGGGCTGGAGCCCGGACTTCATCTCGCGCCTGACCGAGGCTGCGACCGCCGAGGGGCTGGTCGACGAGGTCGTGCCGGTGAACGGCAACGAGGCGCTGCGCCTGGCGCGCGAGCTGGCGACCAAGGAAGGCATCTTCGTCGGCACCTCCAGCGGCGCGACGCTCGCCGCCGCGCTCGAGGTGGCGCGCCGCGCCCCGCCGGGCAGCCACATCGTCTGCATGCTGCCCGACACCGGCGAGCGTTACCTGTCGACGCCGCTGTTCGAGGCCATCGGCGTCGACATGAACGACGAGGAGCTGGAACTGTCGCGCTCGACGCCCGGCTACCGCTTCGACGCGGCCGCACCGGCACCCGCCGCACCCGCGCCGCAGCCGAAGCCGGTGCAGCCGCAACCGGTCGTCGCGCTGGACGCCGAGGCGCAGGCCTGCGTCGACCAGGTCATCCGGGACGAGCCGGTGGTGATGTTCGCGCTCGAGTGGTGCGAGTTCTGCTGGGCGGTGCGCAAGCTGCTCGCGCGGCTGGGCGTCGGCTACCGCAGCGTGGACATCGACTCGGTCGCCTTCCAGCAGCACGACCTGGGCACGCGGATCCGCGCCGTGCTGAAGGCGCGCACCGGTGCGCCCACCATCCCGCAGATCTGGATCGGCGGCGTGCACGTGGGCGGTGCCATGGACCTGTTCGCCGCGCTGCGCGAGGGTCGCCTGCAGCGGCTGCTGGCGGACGCCGGCGTCGCCTGTCCGCTCGATGCCGACGTCGACCCGACCCAGTTCCTGCCCAAGTGGCTGCATCCGCGCCAGGCCGCCTGAGGAGACGACGACCATGAGCTTCATCACCACCACGCCGCCCCAGGGCGCGACCGGAACCGTGGCCGCGATGTACCGGCGCCAGCAGGACAACTGGGGCTTCGTGCCCAACTACGCCAAGGTGTTCTGCCACCGGCCCGAGGTCATGGCGCGCTGGGCGCAGCTGCTGGCCGAGATCAAGCGCCCGATGGACAAGCGCCGCTTCGAGCTGGTGACCTTCGTCGCCGCCCACGAACTGCGCCACTCCGCCTGCGCGCTGGCTCACGGCAAGGCGCTGCGCCAGTTCTTCAGCGACGCGCAGATCGTCGCCATCGCCGAGGATCGCCTGGACGGGCTGCTGGAGGCGCCGGAGCGGGCCATGCTCGCCTTCGCGCGCCGCATCGCGCGCGACGCGGCGCAGGTCTCGTCCGAGGACGTCGCCGCCTTGCAGGCGGCCGGCTTCGGCGATGCGGAGATCTTCGACATCGCCGCGGTGGCGGCCGGCCGCGCCTTCTTCACCAAGCTGCTCGACGGCCTGGGCGTGGCGCCGGACGCGCCCTTCCTGGCCCTCGACGAGCCGCTGCGCCGCACGCTGACGCTCGGGCGGGCGATCGACACGCAGGCCCCGGCGACGCTGCGGCCCGGGACGCCCGCGCCCGAAAGCGCCGCGGCCGGTGGCGTCAGCGGCTGAGACCGCGGGCGCCGGAAGGCGCCCGGATGCCGAACAGGGTGCGCAGCGGCGGGACGTAGCGGAACACGAAGGTGCACAGCGCGACCACGGCCCACGACAGCAGGACGGAGAGTGCCCAGCGCGGCCAGATGCCCAGGTCCGACCCGAGCAGCAGGTAGGTGGCGGCCGTGAGGGGGGCGTAGTGCAGCAGGTAGAGCGGGAAGGACAGGTCGCGGGCCAGGCCCAGCATCGGCCCGCTCGCCAGCAGGTACCGCCGCCCGAGCCCGATCGCGGCCACGACGAGCCACCATGCGGCGAGCCCGCGCAGGAACTGCGCGAGCAGGTGGAAGGCCTGGTAGCCGGCGCCGACGGGAAGCCACTCGTAGCAGGCCAGGCGCGCGGCGAAGGCGGCGAGGCCGAGCACGAGCGCGGTGAACCCATGGCGCTCGGCCGCCTCGGGGAGGCGCGGATCCACACCCGCGAGGTACCCGGACACGAAGAAGCTCAGGTAGACCGTGACGTTGGCCCAATCGTCGACGAGGTTCTGGTAGCCCGGCCACCCGGGGCGGAACGCCGCCTCGAGCAGGGCGATCCACAGTGCGGGCGCCAGCACGCCCGCCGCGTGCACCGTGCCGGTTGTTCCTGTGCCGTGCGGCACCGGGGGGCCGCGCCGTCGCCAGGCCTGGAACAACGGCAGCGCGGCGACGGAGAACACGAACAGGTAGACCAGGAACCAGAGATGGCCCCAGTCGAAATGGCCGGGGCTGCCGGGCCCCGTGCTGATGCCGTCGAAGAAGCGGGGATAGAAGGCGAGGAAACCGCCCTCGAAGGTCCGGAAGTCGAGGGCACGCAGCCAGGCCTGGATCGGGATCACCAGCAGCGTGATCAGCCCGAAGGGCAGCATCAGGCGGCGCGCCCGTTCGCCGATGAAGGCGGCCGCGCCGCGACTTTGCAGCGAGTGCGCGGCGCCCATGCCCGACACGAGGAACAGCAGGTGCATGCCCCAGTTGTCCAGGAACACGGTGAACAGGCGCAGGGCGTCGGGGCCGAAGCGGCCGTACAGGCCGCGACCCGCGAGCACGGCATCGCGCACCGGATCGTCGTAGACGTAGACGACGCCGTAGCCGGTGTAGGACAGTGCCGCGTGGAACGGCGCCAGCGAGAGCACGACGATGAAGCGCAGCCAGTCCAGGTAGGCGAGCCGCTGCGCGCCCGGCGGGGCGCCGCCCGGGGGCAACACGCGCATCGAGAATCTCCGCCGAGCGTGGGACCGGCCACCCGGGCTCGGCGGCGGGTGACCGTCGCGCAGGTTAGGCGCGCGAGCCCGGCGGGCGTTGCGCCCGATCAAGCCGCGTGAAGTGCGCCGCCCGAGGCTGCCCTCACACCTTGTCAGTCGACCAGCAGTTCGATCGCCTGCAGGTCGAAGTGCTCGGGCGACATGGCGCGGCCGTCCGAATCCACTGCGACGATCTTCAGCGCCGCCATCCCCGTCTTGGCCGCCAGGCGGCGCAGCGCCGGCGCGATCTCGAGCTCGAGTTCGAACCGCTCCTCGCCCGCCGCGGCAGAACCGTCGCCGCCATGGCCATGGGGCGCCGCCACGGCGGCGGCCGCCGGCGCGGGCGTTCCCTTGGCATGCGAGTGGGCGGCCATGCCGAACAGCCCGATCGTGCCGGCCAGGTTCGGGTTGTCCGCCACCGGCGTGGCCTCGTTGGCGTCCGGGTCGTCGATGAACACGCGCAGTTCCGCGGACAGCTTCGGCATCGCCGTGCTGCGCAGCACCAGGCGGGCGGACCGGGCCTCGTCGAGCACGCGGTGCCGGCTGAAGTCGATCGTCGCCAGCTCCCAGACCAGGATCGGCGGCAGCACGAAGCAGAAGTTGGCGTAGCGGTACCCGAGCGGGTCGGTCGTCGCGAAGTCCGAGCCCGGCCGCAGCGTCGTGCTGTAGGGCAGCCGGAACGGGTCGAGCAGGAAGCCGGCCTCCGCCGCCGGCAGGCCGACCGGGTGGCTCGCCTGCCAGCGCGCCCAGAGCCGGTCGACGTTGCAGTGGTGCAGGTAGAAGAGCGGGTCGTAGCCGGCAAACGCCACCGACCCCATCTGCCCGCCCGTGCGCACGTGCACGCTGCCGTGCGGGCCGTTGAGCGCGCTCTGGAAGCTGTTGAAGTCGAGGCTGGTGGCCAGCGCGCCCTGCGCGGCCGTGGCGATGTCGCCGAAGGTGGTGGTCGCGATGTCCGCGCGGCGCGCCGTGAACCCGCCGCCGGGCAGCGGCCCGGCGAAGAGCGGATTCGGCACCGTCGCGCCGCTGCGGTTGACGTAGGTCGGGCTCGCGCAGGCGGCCGGCACGCCGGTCGTCGGGCCGGAGGACCAGTCCCAGAACGGCAGCGTGATGCTGCTGTCGATGCAGCGCAGCGCCCGCTCGAAGGCGTGCATGTAGGCCCGGTGCCAGGTCAGGAAACCGGGCGCGCCATGGCGGCAGTAGTTGCCCGGGCTGCCGTGCAGGCCGGCCAGCGCGGCGAAGCTGTGTTCGTCGGACGCCGGCAGCGTGAACATCTGCGCCAGCGCCTCGCGCAGATCGTGCAGCGCGTCGCTGCCCAGGCAGTTGATGTTGCGGCGGTAGCGGATGGCCATGGCGGGCTCCCGGATGCAGTGGTCCGATCCACTCTAGGAGCCGCGCCGGGCGTCCGCCTCCTGCGCGTTGGGGACGCCCGGCCTTCAGGTTGGGGCCCCTGTACCGCGCTCAGCAGGACATCGCCTTCGGCATCGCGGCGGCGATCTGCTCGGGCGTCAGGTCGCGCAGGTGCGTCGCGATCGACCAGCGGTGGCCGAACGGGTCCTCGACGATGCCGTAGCGGTCGCCCCAGAACTGGTCGGCCGCCGGCATCACGACGGTCGCGCCGGCTGCGGCCGCGCGGGCCATCGCGGCGTCGGCGTCCGGGACGAACAGGTGCAGCGTGACGGCCGTGCCCTTCAGCGCCTTCGGGCCGAGCGCGCCGTGTTCGGGCATCTCGTCGACCAGCATGACGGTCGAGTCGCCGATGCGGATGGCGCCGTGCATCAGCCGGCCGTCGGGTGCGGGCAGGCGCATCAGTTCCTCGGCGCCGAAGGCGCGCTGGTAGAAGCCGATCGCGTCGGCCGCGCCGGCGCAGACGATGTGCGGGGTCAGGACATGCATGCCGGCGGGAATGTGCGGGGTGGTCATGGTCGAAGCCTCCTGGGCAGGGGTGGATCGGGGCATCACGCGGCCGTAGAACAGGAACGGGGTGAGCTTGACGGGCACGGACGGACTCTCCTCTCGACGCGGCTCGTGGCCGCATCAAGCCCACGACGAACGAGCCGGGCCGGAATCGACACGGCCCGCGGCGCGGCCCTCAGCGCCGGCGCGCCAGGCGCGGGTCGAGCAGGTCGCGCAGCCCGTCGCCCAGCAGGTTCAGCCCGAGCACGCTGAGCACGATCGCGAGGCCGGGCCAGACCGCCAGCAGCGGCGCCTGGTACATCATGCTCTGGCCCTCGTTGAGCATGCGGCCCCAGCTCGCCATGGGCGGCTGGGTGCCGAGGCCCAGGTAGGACAGCGCCGCCTCGGCCAGGATGGCGACCGCGAAGCGGATCGTCGCCTGCACGATCAGCACCGCGGCGATGTTGGGCAGCACGTGCTCGAAGCTGATGCGCCATGCGCCCTTGCCACAGGCGCGCGCGGCGAGCACGTACTCGCGTGTCCAGACGGCGTTGCCGGCGGCCCGGGTCAGGCGCGCGAACTCCGGCACGTTGTACAGGCCGATCGCGACGATCGCGGTCACCAGCCCCGGGCCGTAGATCGCGGTCAGCATGATGGCCGTCAGCAGCGCCGGGAAGGCGATGCCGAAGTCGGTCAGCCGCATCACCAGCTCCTCGACCCAGCCGCGCCGGGCCGAGGCCAGCAGCCCGAGCGCGACGCCGAGCGTGATGCCGATGCCCACGGCGATCAGCCCGACGGCGATCGAGGCGCGGCTGCCTTCGATCAGCAGCGAGGCGATGTCGCGCCCCAGGCTGTCGGTGCCGAGCCAGTGCGCCGCCGACGGCGGCTGCAGCTTGGCCGCCACGTCGATCTCGGCGGCCGGGTACGGCGTCCAGACGAAGGACAGCAGCGCGAAGCCGACCAGCAGCGCGACCAGCACGCCGCCGGCCACGAAACTGCGGTGCCGCGCCGCGCGGCGCCAGAAGGTCATGACGACCCCTCGTCCGACGGAGACGTCGGACGATCCCCCGGGGGAATGGCGGGCCGGCTTGGGAGCGGCCCGGCGCACGGCCCGCGATGCAGGCCCGACCCAGGGCCACTCATGCGCCCTGCCCCTTCAGCCGCGGGTCGATCGCCGCGTACAGCAGGTCGACCACGAAGTTGATCACGATCACCGCCGCGGCCAGCAGCATCACGATCGCCTGCACCAGCGGCAGGTCGCGGTTGCTGATCGCCTGGAACACCAGGCGGCCGAGGCCGGGCAGCGAAAACACGTTCTCGATCACGATCGTGCCGGTCACGAGGTTCGCGAACTGCAGCCCCATCACCGTGACGATCGGCACCAGCGCGTTGCGCAGCACGTGGCGCCACAGCACGCCGCGCGGCGACAGGCCCTTGGCGCGCGCAGTGCGCACGAAGTCCTCGCGCAGCACGTCCAGCACCGCCGAGCGCGTGAAGCGCGCGAGGATCGCGGCCTGCACCGCGGCCAGCGCCAGCGCCGGCAGCACCAGCGCCTGCAGGCCGTCCCACAGGCCGCCGCCCTCGTCCTCGGTCCAGCCCGGGAAGCCGCCGGCCGGGAACCAGCCGAGCTTCACCGCGAACAGCAGCACCAGCAGGATGCCGAACCAGAAGCTCGGCACCGCGAGGCCGAGCTGGCTGGCGGCCATCACCGCCAGATCGCCCGGGCGGTCGTGGCGCGCGGCGGCGTACACGCCGGCGGCCAGCGCGATCACGGTGGTCAGCGCCATCGCGAGCAGCGCCAGCGGCACCGTCACCGCCAGCCGCTCGGCGATCAGGCCGGCGATCGGGGTGTCGTAGGCGATGCTGCGGCCCAGGTCCAGGGTCAGCAGGCCGGCGGCCCAGCGGGCGTAGCGTTCGGCGGCCGGCCGGTCCAGCCCGAGCTGGCCGGCCAGCGCCTGCACCGCCTCGGGCGTCGCGCTCTCGCCGAGCATCACCTCGGCGGCGTTGCCGGGCAGCAGGTCGAGCACCGCGAACACGACCAGCGAGGCGATGGCGAGCGTCGCGACGAAGATCGCGCAGCGCTTGAGCAGGAAGAGGCCGATGGCAGGGTCCGGAAGGCGGGCGGGACTTCTATGATGGCCCATTCCCGCCGGAGCACCGCGATGTCATCCCCCATCGATTTCGACACGACGACGCTGTTCGTCGCCGGCCGCTGGCGCGCTGCGGCCGGCGGTGCCACGCTGCCGCTGGCCAACCCGTCGGACGGCCGCGAGCTGGCGCGCATCGCGCGCGGCAGCGCGGCCGACGTCGACGCCGCGGTGGCCGCCGCGCAGGCCGCGCTGGACGGCCCGTGGGGCCGGCTGACCGCCGCCGAGCGCGGCCGGGTGCTGACGGCGATGGGCCGGCGCGTGCTCGAGCGCGTCGACGAGCTGGCGCGGCTGGAGGCGCTGGACGTCGGCAAGCCGCTGCGCCAGGGCCGCGCCGACGCCGTGGCCCTGGCGCGCTACCTCGAGTTCTACGGCGGCGCGGCCGACAAGGTGCACGGCCAGACCATCCCCTACCTCGACGGCTACACCGCATTGACGCTGCGCGAGCCGCACGGCGTGACCGGGCACATCGTGCCGTGGAACTACCCGATGCAGATCATCGGCCGCAGCGTCGGCGCGGCGCTCGCGATGGGCAACGCCTGCGTGCTCAAGCCCGCCGAGGAGGCCTGCCTGACCGCGCTGGCCTTCGCGCGCATCGCCGAGGAGGCGGGGTTGCCCGCCGGCGCGCTGAACCTGGTGCCCGGGCTCGGCGAGGAGGCCGGCGCGGCGCTGTCGGCGCACCCCGGCGTGCAGCACCTGTCGTTCACCGGCTCGGTCGCGACCGGCCGGCTGGTGCAGGCGGCCGCCGCGCGCAACACCATCCCGGTCACGCTGGAGCTCGGCGGCAAGAGCCCGCAGATCGTGTTCGCCGACGCGGACCTGGACGCCGCGCTGCCCTTCCTCGTCAACGCCGGCATCCAGAACGCCGGGCAGACCTGCTCGGCGGCGTCGCGCCTGCTGGTCGAGCGGCCGGTGTTCGAGGCGGTGCTGGCGCGGCTGGGCGAGCGCTACCGCGCGCTGCGCGTCGGCCCGGCGCTGGAGGACCTCGACCTCGGGCCGCTGATCTCGGCCCGTCAGCACGAGATCGTCTCCGGCTACCTGGCGCTGGCGCGCGACGACCGGCTGCGCATCGTCGCGCAGGGCCGGATCGCCGACGCCGCCCCGGCCGGCGGCTGGTACGTCGCACCGACGCTGGTGGCCGGGCTCGACCCGGCGCACGCGCTCGCGCAGCAGGAGGTGTTCGGTCCATTGCAGGTGGTGCTGCCGTTCGACGGCGAGGCCGACGCGCTGCGCATCGCCAACGGTACGCCCTACGGCCTGGTGGCCGGCGTCTGGACGCGCGACGGCGACCGCCACTGGCGCATGGCGCGCGGCCTGAAGTGTGGCCAGGTGTTCGTCAACAACTACGGTGCGGGCGGCGGCGTCGAGCTGCCGTTCGGCGGCGTGAAGCAGTCTGGCCACGGCCGCGAGAAGGGCTTCGAGGCGCTGTACGGCTTCTCGACGCTGAAGACGGTGGCGTTCCGGCACGGCTGAGCGCGCCGCGGTTCGCCCCCGGAACCTCCGGCCGCGGCATGCAGGTCCGCAGCGTGCGCCGGGTGGTCGATCTGCAGGGCTGCGGCACGGCGCAGCAGCCGCGCGCGCGACCGGGCGTGGCGCCAGTCGCGATGGCGCGCGCGCCAGGTGCGAAGCCCCTGCCGGGCGGCTGCCAGGCAGGCCTCGAAGAAGCGTTCCGGTCCGGAAGGGCCGGCCCCGCCGTGGGTGGTGTAGAGGATGTTCATGTGGGTTCGGGCCGGCCCGCGCGGCATGGAGCCGCCGCGCGGAGCAGGTGGGTCATGGATCAGAAGGCGTAGCGCACGCCGACGCTGATCAGGTTGGCGCGCACCTTGTCGGAGACCTTGCCGAGGTCCTCGAACTCCGCGGTCAGCGTCGTCGTCGGCGAGAGCGCGTACTCCGTGCCCACGCCCCACATCGCCGAGCGGTGCGAGCCGATCAGGCTGGACGAGGCGGGCAGCACCGAAGTGCCGCTCACCTTGCCGAACGAGACGCCGGCCTTGCCGGTCAGCGCGATGCCGTCCGTCAGGGGCAGGCGGCCGGTCGCGGCGAGGTAGAAGCTGCGGGCGCGGGCCGACTGCCGCACGGCATTGCCGCCGACGTCGACGGTCTCGCTGAAGGCGCCCAGGCGCACCCAGCCGGCCTCGGCACCGAAGTGTTCGTCGAAGCGGAAGCCGCCGACGAGCTTGCCGGCCACGCCGCGGTCGTCGGCATCGGTGATGGGCAGGCCGAGGTCCCGTGTCCGCAGCGAACCGCGGCCGATGGCCACGCCCACGTACGGGCCCTCGGTGATGGCGGCGGGAGCCGCATTGACGTCGGCCATCGAAGTGGCGAGGATGCTCAGCGCGAGCGTGGCAAGAGGGAAGCGGGTCACGGAAAGGCTTTCATGGCATTCGAAGCGGTCAGAGGATCGCTGCCGTGGGAACGACGCTTCGGGGTCGTCCGGCAGAAGTCGGCAGGTCTTGCTGCGACGAAGTCAGTGTCCCGTCGGCGCATGAAGGCAGGCCAAAGCCTTCCTGAAGGCACGATGAATCGCGCCGTGGCACGCGCCGATTAACCCTTCGTTCATGCGGCGCGGGTCCAATCGCTCGCCATGAACATCCTGCTGGTCGAAGACGATCTCGAGCTCGGCAACGGCGTGCGCATCGCGCTTGAGGACGAGGGCATGAAGGTCACGTGGCTGCGCCGCGTCCAGGAGGCGGCGCGCGCGCTCGACGACGCCCTGGTCGATCTGGTGCTGCTCGACCTGGGCCTGCCCGACGGCGACGGGCTGAGCCTGCTGGCGCGGCTGCGGCGCGCCAGGGACACGACGCCGGTGCTCGTGCTGACCGCGCGCGACGCGCTCGAGGACCGCCTCGCCGGCCTGGACGGCGGGGCCGACGACTACCTCGTCAAGCCCTTCGCGCTTGCCGAGCTGGTGTCGCGCGTGCGCGCGCTCGCCCGGCGCAGCTACGGCCTGGAGGGGCAGGCCCTCGTGATCCGCAACCTGACGCTGCACGAGGCCACGATGCGCGTCACCGTCGACGGCCGGCCCGTCGAGCTCTCGCGCAGCGAATTCGACCTGCTGTGCCTGCTCGTCAAGCGCGCGGACCGGGTGCTGACGCGCCGCACGCTGGAGGAGCAGGTGCTGCCCGGCGGGCTGAACAACGAGAGCAACGTGCTGGACGTGCACATGTCGAACCTGCGCCGCAAGATCGGCGCCGGCTTCGTGCGCACCGTGCGCGGGGTCGGCTACGTGATCGACCGCCACGCCGCGGCCGGCGAGCCATGAGCGCGCCGCGGCGCTGGTGGCCGTTCGGCGGCTCGCTGGTCGGGCGCCTGGTGCTGGCGCAGATGGGCATGGCGCTGCTGCTCTGGCTGGCGGCCTGCGCCTACCTGATCTGGGACACGGCGCGCTACGACGAGATCTTCGAGCCGCGCCTGATGGGCCCGCGCGCCGACATGATCCTGAACGTCGTCGATGCGCTGGCCGACCAGCCGCAGCGGCTGGCCGAGGCGCTGGAGAAGATCGACCGTTTCCAGCGCCGCGAGAACGAGGAGGCCGACGATCCGGCCCTGCGCATGGCGATGAACGTCTGGTCCGGCTCGCGGCTGCTCTACCGCACCCCGGGCGAGCCGGGCGCCGTTCACACCGAGAAGCTGCGCCAGCTCGAGCGCCTGGACATCGACGGCAAGCCCTGGCGCACCTACTCGCAGGCCTCGGCGAAGTCCGACGCCCGCGTCACGCTGATCCGCTCCGGGCATGTGCCGTCCATCCTGTTCGCGATCGGCGGGCGCGGCATCCTCGTCATGCCGCTGCTCGTCAGCCTGCCGTTCCTGATCCTGCCGGCCTGGCTCTCGGTGCGGCTCGCGCTGCGGCCGTGGCGCCGCTTCTCGCGCGAGATCGAGTCGCGCGGGCCGGACGATCTGGCACCGCTGCAGTTCGGCTCGCGCTACCGCGAACTGCGCCCGGTCTCCCGGGCCGTGAACCTGCTGCTCGAGCGCGTGCGCGCCGGCATGGCGCGCGAGCGCAGCTTCATCGCCGACGCGGCCCACGAACTGCGCACCCCGCTGGCGGCGATGCGGGTCAACGTCGAGGCGCTGCAGGCGCACGGCGCGGCGCCGCGGGACCGGGAACTGATCGATGGGCTTCTGCGCAGCGGCGAGCGGGCGCAGCGGCTGGTGGCACAACTGCTCGGCCTGATGCGAAGCGATGCCGGTTCCGCCGCCGCACCACGCGCCGAGGTCGACCTCGGCGCCCTGGTGCAGGACCGCCTGGCCGAGCTCTCGCCGCTGGCGGACCGGCGCGGCGTCGAGCTGGAGCTGCTGGCGCCGCCGGCCTGCGCGGTGCACGGCGAGCGCGAAGGGCTCGTCTCGCTGATCGACAACCTGGTCGAAAACGCCATCAAGTACGCACCGGCCGGCTCGACCGTCACGGTGGCGCTGGCGCGCGACGACGCCGACGTGACGTTGACCGTGGAGGATGCCGGGCCGGGCATCCCGCCCGCGCTGCACGAGCGGGTGTTCGACCGCTTCTACCGTGCCGCCGACCAGGCGCAGCCCGGCAGCGGCCTGGGCCTGGCGATCGTCAAGGCCGTGGCGGTACGCCACCAGGCGCGCGTGGCGCTGGGGCCGGGGACCGGCGGGCAGGGCCTGCGTGTGACCGTGAGCCTGCCGGCGTGCTGAGGTTGCGCGCGGCGGCGGGTCAGATCCGTCTCGCGGACGCTCGCGAGCCCGGCGCTACTTCTTCTTGTTGTACACGTCCACGCACACCGCCGCGAGCAGCACCAGGCCCTTGATGACCTGCTGGTAGTCGATGCCGATGCCGAGGATGGACATGCCGTTGTTCATCACGCCCATCACGAAGGCGCCGATCACCGCGCCCATCACCTTGCCGACGCCGCCAGAGGCCGAGGCGCCGCCGATGAAACACGCGGCGATCACGTCCAGCTCGAAGCCGAGCCCGGCCTTGGGCGTCGCGGTGTTCAGGCGCGCGGCGAACACCAGCCCCGCGAGCGCCGCCAGCACGCCCATGTTGACGAAGGCGAGGAAGGCCAGCCGTTCGGTGCGGATGCCAGACAGCCGCGCCGCCTTCTCGTTGCCGCCCAGCGCATAGATGCGCCGGCCGACCGTCGTGCGCGTCGTGACGAAGTCGTAGGCCACCATCAGCGCGAACATGATGACCAGCACGTTGGGCAGGCCGCGGTAGGAGGCCATCAGCCAGGCCAGGGCGACGATGACCGCGGCGAACACCGCGTTGCGCACGACGAACAGCGCGGCCGGCTCGGTCTCCATGCCGTGCAGCTGCTGGTTGCTGCGCGCTCGCCAGCCCATCGCCACCATGGCCAGCGCGACGCCGGCGCCGAGCAGCAGCGAGGTCAGGCGCAGGCCGTCGCCGGCGAGGGGGTCGGGAATGAAGCCGGAACTGAGCTTCTGGAAGGCATCCGGGAAGGGACCGACCGACTGGCCGTTCAGCAGCGCCAGTGCCAGGCCCTTGAAGACCAGCATGCCGGCCAGCGTGACGATGAACGCGGGGATCTTGAAGTACGCGACGAACCAGCCCTGCGCCGCGCCGATCGTGCCGCCGACGATCAGGCACACCAGCGTGGCGGGCACGAAGTGCCACTCGTACTGCACCATCAGCACGGCCGCGAGCGCGCCAACGAAGCCGGACACCGAGCCGACCGAGAGGTCGATGTGGCCGGCCACGATCACCAGCAGCATGCCCAGCGCCATGATGACGATGTAGCTGTTCTGCAGCACCAGGTTCGTCACGTTCAGCGGCTGCAGCAGCGTGCCGTCGGTCATGAACTGGAAGAAGACCATGATCGCGACGAGCGACAGCAGCATGCCGTACTCGCGCAGGTTCTGCTTCAGGAAGTGGGCGGCGCGCGGGGCCGCGGCAGCGGCGGCGACGGGGGTCTTGGCGAGGGTCTGTTCCATGCTCAGGCTCCGGAGGAGACGATCGCCCGCATGATCTTCTCCTGCGTGGCGTCGGCGGCGGCGAACTCGGCGATCAGCGCGCCTTCGTTCATCACGTAGAGGCGGTCGCACATGCCCAGCAGCTCGGGCATCTCGGAGGAGATCATCAGGATCGCGCGGCCTTCCTCGGCCAGGCGCGCGATCAGGGTGTAGATCTCGAACTTGGCGCCGACGTCGATGCCGCGCGTCGGCTCGTCGAGGATCAGCAGCTTCGGGTCGGCGAACAGCCACTTGGCGAGCACGACCTTCTGCTGGTTGCCGCCCGACAGGTTGACGACGCTCTGGTGCACGCCGGCGCAGCGTGTCGCGAGCTTGCCGCGGTACTCGTCCGCGACGGCGTACTCGCGGCCCTCGTCGATCACGCCGCGGCGCGACACGCCGGGCAGGTTGGCCAGCGAGGTGTTGTGCACGATCGAGTCGTTCAGCACCAGGCCGAGCGACTTGCGGTCCTCGGTCACGTACGCGATGCCCTGGTCGACGGCCTTCTGCACGGTGGAGAGGTCCACCGGCTGCCCGTTCATCAGCGCCGTGCCGGTGATGTGGCGGCCGTAGCTGCGGCCGAACACGCTCATCGCCAGCTCGGTGCGGCCGGCCCCCATCAGCCCGGCGATGCCGACGATCTCGCCGCGCCGCACGGCCAGGTTCGCGCCCTTGACCACCTCGCGCTCGGTGTGCAGCGGGTGGCGCACGCGCCAGTCGCGCAGCTCGAAGAGCGTCTCGCCGACGTCGTGGCGCCGCTTCGGGTAACGGTCGGCCATCTCGCGGCCGACCATCGCGCGGATGATCAGGTCCTCGCTCGCCGGGCCGTCGCGGCAATCCAGCGTCGTGATGGTCGAGCCGTCGCGCAGCACCGTGATCGCGTCGGCCACCTTGGCGACCTCGTTGAGCTTGTGCGAGATCAGGATGCAGGCGATGCCTTGCGCCTTCAGTTCGAGCAGCAGCGCGAGCAGCGCATCGCTGTCGCTCTCATTCAGGCTCGCGGTCGGCTCGTCGAGGATGAGCAGCTGGACCTTCTTGGCGAGCGCCTTGGCGATCTCGACGAGCTGCTGCTTGCCCACGCCGATGTCGTCGATGAGCGTCTCGGGCGATTCCTTCAGGCCCACCTTGGCGAGCAGCTCGCGGGTCCGGCGGTGCGCGAGCGCCCAGTCGATCACGCCGTGGCGCGCCGTCTCGTGGCCGAGGAAGATGTTCTCGGCGATCGACAGCAGCGGCACCAGCGCGAGTTCCTGGTGGATGATGATGATGCCGAGCTTCTCGCTGTCGGCGATGCCGCGGAAGCGCCGCTCCTGGCCGAGCCAGCGGATCTCGCCGCCGTACTCC
Organism: Piscinibacter sp.; assembly: GCA_019635485.1. Classification (GTDB taxonomy): domain Bacteria; phylum Pseudomonadota; class Gammaproteobacteria; order Burkholderiales; family Burkholderiaceae_C; genus Piscinibacter. The sequence continues at coordinate 50,838 of JAHBZL010000033.1, forward strand.
GGGTGCGGGTAGACGCCGGAAAGCACCTTCATCAGGGTCGACTTGCCGGCGCCGTTCTCGCCCACGACGGCATGGATCTCGCCGCGGCGCACCGTCAGGTTCACGTTCGCGAGCGCCGCCACGCCGTGGAAGTGCTTGGTGATGCCGCGCATGTCGAGGATCGCGTCGTCCACCTCGTCTCCTTGTCGGCTTCGATGTTGCATGGAAAAAGGTCCCGCCGCAGCGGGACCTTCTCGGGTTGGCAGGCGGCGCGTTACTTGATCTGACTTTCCTTGTAGTAGCCGCTGTCGACGAGGATCTTCTTCCAGTTCGACGCATCCACGGCCACCGGCTTGAGCAGGTAGCTCGGCACGACCTTGATGCCGTTGTTGTAGGTCTTGGTGTCGTTGATCTCGGGCTGCTTGCCGGCGAGCACCGCGTCCACGAGGTTGGCGGTCACCTTGGCCAGGTCGCGCGTGTCCTTGAACACGGTCGAGTACTGCTCGCCCTTCAGGATCGACTTGACCGAGGGGATCTCCGCGTCCTGGCCCGAGACGATCGGGCAGGGCTGCGACTTGCTGCAGTAGCCCACGCCCTTCAGCGAGGACAGGATGCCGATCGACAGGCCGTCGTAGGGCGACAGCACGGCGTCGACCTTGGCGTTGCCGTAGAAGGCCGACAGCAGGTTGTCCATGCGCGCCTGCGCGACCGCGCCGTCCCAGCGCAGCGTGCCGACCTTGTCCATGCCCATCTGCTTGCTGCGCACGACCAGCTTGCCGCTGTCGATGTAGGGCTTGAGCACCGACATCGCGCCGTCGTAGAAGAAGAAGGCGTTGTTGTCGTCCGGCGAGCCGCCGAACAGCTCGATGTTGAACGGGCCCTTGCCCTGCTTCAGCCCGAGCTTGTCGACGATCGAGGTGGCCTGCAGCACGCCGACCTGGAAGTTGTCGAAGGTGGTGTAGTAGTCGACGTTCTTCGAGCCGCGGATCAGCCGGTCGTAGGCGATCACCTTGACGCCCTTGTCGGCCGCCTTCTGCAGCGCGCCGGAGAGCGTGGTGCCGTCGATGGCGGCGATGACGAGAACCTTCACCCCCTTGGTGATCATGTTCTCGACCTGGGCGAGCTGATTGGGGATGTCGTCCTCGGCGTACTGCAGGTCGGTCTTGTAGCCCTTCTCCTTGAACACCTTCACCATGTTGTCGCCGTCGGCGATCCAGCGGGCGGACGACTTGGTCGGCATCGAGATGCCCACGGTGCCCTTGTCCTGCGCGGCGGCGGGCAGCGCCGTGGCGGCGGCCAGGCCGAGTGCGGCCAGCCAGGTCTTGATCGTGTGTCGCGTCATGCGCTTGTCTCCTCGGGGTTGAGCCGTCGTGCGGCCTTTGGTCAGGAACGGGGTTCGGGCCGCAGGCGCCAGTGCACCCGCAGCGTCAGTGATTCGCCGGCCGCGAGGTCCACCAGGCCGGGGCGGCCGGCGAGGTGGAACGCGTCGATCGGCTGCGTGATCGGTTCGAAGCAGAACGCCTCGCCGTGCGGCGTGCCGGCGGGCGGGCGGAAGACCAGGCAGTATGCGGGTGCGCGCGGGCCCTGGGGCGTCTGCAGCGGTTCCATCGTCACCTGCAGAGCGAGGCCGTGTTCGGGCCAGGCGATCGTCGCAGCGCCGTCCCAGCCGGTGTAGCCGTTGTCGATCAGCGCGCCGGCGCGCATCGGCGCGCCGAGGTTCAAGTCCCAGTCGGGCGGCAGCGCGGTGACGTGGCGGGTCGGGATCGGGTCCGAACCGCTCAGCCACACGCCGTCGACATGGGCCGTCACGCTGCAGCGTGACGTGCGCGGGAACCAGGGGTGCAGGCCGAGCCCGTAGGGCAGCGCGTCCGCCCCGCGGTGCGTGACGGTGACGCTCTGCACCAGGCCGCCGTCGACCAGTTCGAAACGCTGCAGCGCGTCGTACTCGTACGGGCTGCCGCCGTGGCGGCGCGAGGCGAGCCGCAACTCCGCGACGCCCGCGGCTGGCCGCTCCAGCGTCCAGGCCTGCAGCCAGCCGTCGCCATGGATCGGGTAGGGCTCGCCGGCGCGGTTCGGCGCCATCGGCACCCAGCGCCCGTGCTGCTCGAAGCCGCCGCGGCTGATGCGGTTGGACCAGGGCAGCATCGCGAAGGAGGCGAGGCGGTAGCGGTCCTCGCCGACACCGTCCCAGGGCCGCCACAGCGGCCACTCCGCGCCGCCGCCGAGCCAGTCCCACCGTGCAACGCCGCCGCCCAGCGACGGCACGAGGCCGAGCCGCTGGCCCGCGGCCTCGATCCAGGCGATCTCGTGCGGCGCCGCCATGTTCAGCCCGCGTAGAGGTGGGCGGCGCAGCCGGCCACGTCGGTGTCGATCGCGAACAGCGCACCTGCCAGCGGCTGCGCGGCGAGCTGCGCCTCGGTCAGGCCGGTGCACGCGCTGGTGACGAACAGGGTCGTCAGCGCCGGCCCGCCGAACGCGACATTGGTGATGTTCGAGGTGGGCAGCGCGATGCGGGTGATCTCCGCGCCGCTGTCGGCGTCGTGGCAACTCACGCAGCCACCGTCCCAGTGCGCGATCCACAGCCGCCCCTGCGCGTCGGTCGTCATGCCGTCCGGGAAACCGTCGCCCTTCGGGAAGCGCAGGAGCAGCCGCGGTTCACCGAGCGAGCCGTCGCGCGGGTCGAACGGGAACGCGAAGACGTTGCGGCGCGCCGTGTCGTTGACGAACATCGTGCGGCCGTCCTTCGACCAGGCCGGCCCGTTGGTCACCGGGTAGCCGGCGTCGAACGCCCGCACGCAACGGCCGGCGCCGTCCACGCGGTACAGCGCGCCGGTGGGTGCCTCGCAGTCGATGTCCATCGTGCCGCCCCAGAAGCGCCCCTGGGCGTCGCACTTGCCGTCGTTGAAGCGGTTGGCGGTGCGCTCCGGCTCGGGCTCCACGCCACGCTGCAGGATGCCGTCGGCCGGGTCGAAGAACGCGAACCCGCGCCGCAGCGTGACCAGCAGGCCGGGCGCCGACGCCCGCTCGGCGACCGCCGAGATGGTGTCGGGGAGTGTCCAGCTGCGCTGCTCGCCGTCGGCGCGCCAGCGATGCAGGCGGCAGCCGAGGATGTCGACCCACCATAGCGCCTGCTCGCGCACCGACCAGCACAGGCCTTCACCGAGCATCGCGCCGGCAGCCCAGAGGCAGCGCGGCGTGCCGAAGGCGAGGGGCGTGGCCATGGTGTCAGTGCGAGTCGCGCGGGATCGGCGCGCCGCTGCCGCCGACCAGGAAGTCGAGGTCGGCGCCGAGGTGGGCCTGCTGCACATGGTCGACGTAGAGTTTGTACCAGCCGCGTTGCGGTGTCGCGGGCGCCTGCCAGGCGGCGCGCCGGCGGGCCAGTTCGGCGTCGTCCACTTCCAGGTGCAGGCGGCGCGCCGGCACGTCGAGCTGGATGATGTCGCCGTTCTTCACCAGCGCCAGCGGCCCGCCGGCGGCCGCTTCCGGCGAGGTGTGCAGCACCACGGTGCCGTAGGCGGTGCCGCTCATGCGCGCGTCGCTGATGCGGACCATGTCGGTGATGCCCTTGCGCAGCACCTTGGGCGGCAGCGGCATGTTGCCCACCTCCGCCATGCCCGGGTAGCCCTTCGGGCCGCAGTTCTTCAGCACCAGCATGCAGGTCTCGTCGACGTCCAGGGCCTCGTCGTCGATGCGCGCGTGGAAGTCCTCGATGTCCTCGAACACGACCGCGCGGCCGCGGTGCGTCAGCAGATGATCGCTGGCCGCCGAGGGCTTGATCACCGCGCCCTCCGGCGCGAGGTTGCCGCGCAGCACCGCGATGCCGGCGGCCGGCTTGAACGGCTCTGCCAGCGGCTTGATGACCTCGCGGTTCCAGCACGGCGCGTCGGCGGTGTTCTGGCCCAGCGTGCGGCCATTGACGGTCGGCGCGTCCAGGTGCAGCAGGTGGCGGATCTCCTTCAGCACGGCCGGCAGGCCGCCGGCGTAATAGAAGTCCTCCATCAGGAAACGCCCGGAGGGCTGCAGGTCGACGAGGCAGGGGATCTCGGCGCCGAGCCGGTCCCAGTCCTCGAGCGTCAGGTCCACGCCAATGCGCCCGGCCACCGCGAGCAGGTGGATCACCGCGTTGGTCGAGCCGCCGATCGCGGCGTTGGTGCGGATCGCGTTCTCGAAGGCCTGGCGGGTCAGGATCTTCGACATGCGCAGGTCCTCGTTGACCATCTCGACGATGCGCCGCCCGGTCAGCTGCGCGAGGCGGTTGCGGCGCGTGTCGGCGGCCGGGATCGCGGCGTTCTCGGGCAGCGCCATGCCCAGCGCCTCGACCATCGAGGCCATCGTCGAGGCGGTGCCCATCGTCATGCAACTGCCCTTGCTGCGGTGCATGCAGCTCTCGGCCTGCGTGAACTCGTCCATCGTCATCTCGCCGGCCCGCACCATCTCGCTCATCTGCCAGACGCCGGTGCCCGAGCCGATGTCCTTGCCGCGGAACTTGCCGTTCAGCATCGGCCCGCCGGACAGGCCGATGGTCGGCAGGTCGCAACTGGCCGCGCCCATCAGCAGTGCCGGCGTGGTCTTGTCGCAGCCCATCAGCAGCACCACGCCGTCGATCGGGTTGCCGCGGATCGATTCCTCGACGTCCATCGACGCGAGGTTGCGGAACAGCATCGCGGTCGGCCGCAGCTGCGTCTCGCCGAGCGACATCACCGGGAACTCGAGCGGGAAGCCGCCGGCCTCGTAGACGCCGCGCTTGACGAACTCGGCCAGTTCGCGAAAGTGGCCGTTGCAGGGCGTCAGCTCGCTCCAGGTGTTGCAGATGCCGATCACCGGGCGGCCGTCGAACAGGTCGTGCGGATAGCCCTGGTTCTTGATCCAGCTGCGGTGGACGAAGCCGTCGCGGTCGGTCCGGCCGAACCAGGCCTGGCTGCGGCGGGCAGGTTTCTTGGCGGTCACGTGAAAGGCGTCTCCGGGCGCTTGACGCGGCGGATGCTATCCCCGCACACTGATGCCTGAAAAATAACTATTGAGAGACAAAGGATGTCAGTTTCAGTATCAGACGCTGCTTCGCGGGTGCAGTACCCGAGCCTGCGCGACCGCGCGGTGTTCGTCACCGGCGGCGGTTCGGGCATCGGCGCCACGCTGGTGGAAGCCTTCGCCGCGCAGGGCGCGCGGGTGGCGTTCGTGGACGTCGCCGAGGCCTCGAGCCGGGCGCTCGCCGACGCGCTGGCCGCGGCGGGGCAGGCGCGCCCCTGGTGGCGCGCCTGCGACGTGCGCGACGTGCCGGCGCTACAGGCGGCGATCGCCGACGCGGCCGCCGCGCTGGGCGACTTCCACGTGCTGGTCAACAACGTCGCCAGCGACGACCGCCACAGGCTGGCCGAGATCACGCCCGACTATTACGACGACCGCATCGCGATCAACCAGCGCGCCGCGCTGTTCGCGCTGCAGGCCGTGGTGCCGGGCATGCAGCGGCTGGGTGGCGGCTCGATCGTCAACCTCGGCTCGATCAGCTGGCAGATCAAGCAGGCCGACCTGCCCTGCTACACGATCGCCAAGTCGGCCGTCAACGGGCTGACGCGCAGCATGGCCGGGCTGCTCGGCCGCGACCGCATCCGTGTCAACACGGTCACGCCCGGCTGGGTCATGACCGAGCGGCAGCTGAAGCTGTGGGTGACGCCGGAGACCGCGCAGGAGATCGAGCGCAACCAGTGCCTGCCGGACCGGCTGGAGCCGCGGGACATCGCCGCGATGGTGCTGTTCCTCGCCTCCGACGACGCGCGCATGTGCACCGCGCAGGAGTTCATCGTCGACGGCGGCTGGCGGTGAGATGGGGCACCCGGCGCCCGGGGTACCGGGCGCCACCCGCCGGGCGGGTGGCGCGGCCGCCTTGGGAGCGGCCCGGCGCCGGCCGCGTGGAGCACCCGGCGCCCACCCCCACCGCGGACTGCTACTCCAGCCCGGTGAGGTCCATCTCGGTGCCGTAGACCGTCAGCGCGGCCGACTTGATCGCGCGCAGCATCACCTTGGCGGCCGGGGAGAGCAGCCGGTCGGTGCGGGTGATCAGGCCGAAGGCGTCCATCTTGCAAGGCAGCGCGATCGGCAGGATCGCCACCATGCCGTGCTGCGCGTAGTAGCGGGCCACGTCGGTGGCGATCACCGCGAGCGCCTCGCTGCCCTGCAGCATCTTGGTCACGAACAGCAGCGCGGTGGTCTCGATCAGGTCGGCCGGCGCCTCCAGCCCTTCCTCCTGGAACATCAGCTCGAAGCGGTGCCGCAGCACACTGCCGGGCGGCGGCACGATCCAGGCCTGCCCGACCACGTCGCGCAGCGTCAGGCGGGGGTGCGCGAGCAGCGGATGGCCCGGCCGCGTGATCGCGCTGACCGGCTCCTCCACCAGCGCCTCGTAGCGCAGGTCGGTCTTGTCGTGGCGCTCGAACAGCCGCCCGACCGCCATGTCGAGCTTGCCCTGGGCGAGGCGCTCCATCAGCACGTCGCTGGTTTCGATCGCGAGCTGCACACGCAGGCTCGGGTGCTGCTGCTTGACGCGCGCCACGGCCGCCGGCATCAGGTTGAGCCCGGGTGAGGTGATGGCGCCGACGCTGACCTGGCCGTAGCGCCCGGACTTCAGCGCCTCGATCTCGTCGTGCGCCTGCGACAGGCTGGCCAGCGCCATGCGGGCGTGGCGGATCATCGTCTCGCCGTACCAGGTGGCGCGCATGCCGCGCGGCAGCCGCTCGAACAGCTGCACGCCCAGCATGTCCTCCAGCTCCTTGAGCAGCTTGGAGGCCGCCGGCTGGGTCATGTTCAGCACCTGGGCCGCACGGTGGATGTTGCCCTCCTCCTCGAGCGCCATCAGCAACAGCAGCTGCCGGGTCTTGAGCCGCGCGCGGATGAACCAGTGGGTGTAGTTGTTGGCCATCGGTATCTCGAATCGTATATGTCGCGGCCCCGAAAATCTATTGGATTGTTATCGGTCGCCTTCGTACGATCCGCCCGGACAGAGGGCCTCATGCGATTCATCCAGTACCTCGACGACGATGGCAACCAGCGGGTCGGCTGCACCAGCAGCGATGCCGGCCGTGTGCGGCGCCTGGACGGCACCGCCAGCATGGTGGCGCTGGCTCAGGCGGCCTGGGAGCACGGCCGCACCGTGACGCAGATGGCCGAGGCGCGGCTCGGCGCGCTCGAAGCCACGCCGCTTGCGCGGCTGCTCGACGGCCTGCGCGTGCTGACGCCGCTGACGCACGACGACCCCGCGCACTGCCTGGTCAGCGGCACCGGGCTCACGCACCTGGGCAGCGCGGCGACGCGCGACGCGATGCACCAGAAGGTCGGCGCGCAGCCCGAGGAGGCGCTGTCCGACTCGATGCGCATGTTCAAGTGGGGCCTGGACGGCGGCCGTCCCGCCCCCGGCGAGGCCGGCGTGCAGCCCGAGTGGTTCTACAAGGGCGACGGGCGCAACGTCGTGGCGCCCGGCGCGCCGCTGCCGTCACCGGCCTTCGCGCTGGATGCCGGCGAGGAGCCGGAGCTGGTCGGCCTGTACTGGATCGCGCCGGACGGCACGCCTTGCCGGCTCGGCTTCGCGCTCGGCAACGAGTTCTCCGACCATGTCACCGAGCGGCAGAACTACCTGTACCTCGCCCATTCGAAGCTGCGCGCCTGCGCGGTCGGCCCGGAACTCGCGGCCGGCCCCTTGCCGGCGGACCTGCAGGGCACGAGCCGCATCCGCCGCGAAGGCCGCGTGGTCTGGGAAAAGCCGTTCGCGACCGGCGAGGCCAACATGTGCCACACGCTGGCCAACCTCGAGTACCACCACTTCAAGTACGCGCCGCATCGCCGTCCGGGCGACGTGCACCTGCACTTCTTCGGCACCGCGACGCTGAGCTTCGCCGACGGCGTGAAGGTCGAGCCCGGCGACCGCTTCGAGATCGGGCAGCCGGCGCTCGGCGCGGCGCTGGTCAATCCGGTGGTCGTCGAGGCGGCGCGCTTCGCGCCGGGGTCGGTGCGCGTCC
>JAHBZL010000034.1 GCA_019635485.1 Piscinibacter sp.
GCGGGCAGGGCCTCGCCCGCGACCAGCGCGCGGATGTTGAACAGCAGCTCCGTCGTGTCGACCGCGTCGCCGCCGGCGCCCTGGTGGCGGGCGAGCTGGGCGCGCAGCGCGTCGCCGGAGGCGAGCAGCACGTCGACCATCGCGGCGGTCGGCGCCAGTTCGTGGCGGCGCAGCTTGTCCAGCAGCGTCTCCATCTGGTGCGTCAGTTCGGCCACGTCGGCGAAGCCGAAGGTGGCGGCACCGCCCTTGACCGAGTGCGCGCAGCGGAAGATCGAGTTCAGTTCCTCGTCGTCGGCCGACTCGATGTCGATCTCGAGCAGCTGCTGCTCCATGCGGTCCAGGTTCTCCCCGGCTTCCTCGAAGAAGACCTGGTAGAACTGGCTCAGGTCGATGCCGGCGCCTGCGCTGGCACTGTCGGCGCTCATGTCGGCCATGGCTTGGATCTCCTCTGCTCGGCGGCGCCGCGTCTTACTTGATGACCTTCTTGATGACCTCGAGCAGCTTGCTCGGGTCGAATGGCTTGACCAGCCAGCCGGTGGCGCCGGCGCTGCGGCCCGCCTGCTTCATCTGGTCGCTCGACTCGGTGGTCAGGATCAGGATCGGCGTGGCCTTGAACTTCGGGTTGTCGCGCAGCTTCTTGGTCAGGCCGATGCCGTCCAGGCGCGGCATGTTCTGGTCCGTCAGCACCAGGTCGAAGTCGCGGTTGCCCGCCTTCTCCCATGCGTCCTGTCCGTCGACCGCCTCGACCACGTTGTAGCCCGCGCTCTTGAGCGTGAAGGAGACCATCTGGCGCATCGAGGCCGAGTCGTCCACAGCGAGGATTGAATGCATGTCTGGCTCCGGTAGCGAAGTGATATCGGGTGAGGTCGGGGTTTCTTGAGCGGGAGGGTCAGAACAGCTCGATCGAGCCGGCGTCCATCTCGTCCTGGGTGACGGGGTTCGGCCGCAGCGGCGGGCGCTCGACGACGGTGGCACCGTCCTCGTCGTCGCCCATCGTCTCGGCGGCCAGCCGGTCGGCGCAGCTGCGCAGGCGCAGGCTGGTGTGGTTGATCAGCTGCGAGGCCATGTCCTGGAACTGCATCGCGGTGATCGCGCCGGCCAGGTGCTGCAGCGCGTCGTGCAGCTCGCGGGTGTTCAGTTCGGGATGGCCGGCCATCACCTGCGCCAGGTGGTTCAACTGGCCGGAGGCGCCGTAGAAGTGCCCGAGCAACGCATCGCTGGCGTCGCCCAGCAGGCGCTGCAGGCGTTCCAGATCGTTGGTGGCCGTCATCAGGTCGTCCTGCAGGTCCGCGGCGGCCAGCAGCGGCAGCGGGCTGCCGGCGGGCGTCTCGGTCAGGTGGGTGTCGGTCATCGTGGCTCCGGCAGATTCGGCGGTCGGCAGCCCTGACGGCAGCCGGCGATCCAGCGGATTTTCGGCAGCCCCCGCGAATTCATTAGGGCGATGTCGGTGCCAATTCCCGGCCAGATTCCATGCCCGCCCCGGCCGGGACGCGCGTCCCGGCGCGGCATACTTCACGGATGGCGCTCCCGTTCCTGGCCCAATCGCTGCGCGTGCTGCACCTGGAGGACTCGGCGCTCGACCACGAACTGGCGCTGGCCCACCTGCGCCGCGGCGGGCTCGAGGTGCACTCGCTGCGGGTGGACTCCGAAGCGGGCTACCTGGCGGCACTCGAGCAGGACTGGGACGTGGTGCTGTCGGACTTCAACCTGCCGGGCTTCTCGGGCCTGGTCGCGCTGGACCTGCTGAAGGCGAGCGGGCGCGACATCCCGTTCATCCTGATCTCCGGCGAGATCGGCGAGGACACGGCCGTCGAGGCGATGCGCAACGGCGCTTCCGACTACCTGCTGAAGAACAACCTGACGCGCCTGGTGCCGGCGCTGCTGCACGCGGTCGAGGCGCACGAGACGCGCCAGGCACGCGAGCGGGCGGACCGCGAGCTGAACAAGTCCAAGCAGCGGCTGCGCGAGCTGGCGCAGCACCTGCAGACCAGCATCGAGTACGAACGCCAGGCGATCGCGCGCGAGATCCACGACGACGTCGGCGGTTCGCTCACCGCGATCAAGTTCGACCTCGCCTGGATCGCCCGCCACACGCAGGACGAGGGCGTGCGGCTGCGCGTGCAGTCGGCGCAGGAGACGGTGTCGCTGGCGATCGAGTCGAGCCAGCGCATCATGCACAACCTGCGCCCGGCGATCCTCGAGCAGGGGCTGGTCGCGGCGCTGCAGTGGATCGCCTCGCGCTTCGAGAAGCGCACCGGCATCCCGTGCGAGGTGCGCCTGCCGTCGCAGACGCCCGAGTGGCCGGCCGGCGTGCCGCTGGTCGCCTACCGCACCGCGCAGGAGGCGCTGACCAACATCACCAAGCATGCGCATGCGACGCGCGTCCAGATCGACCTCTCGCTGGCCGGAGGCGTGATGTCGCTGGAGATCGCCGACAACGGCCGCGGACTGTCGCAGCAGGACCTGGCGAAGGCGCGCTCGTTCGGCATCCGCGGCCTGCACGAGCGTGCCGGCACCGTGGGCGGCTGGATCGACCTGTCCAGCGGTCCGGCTGGAACCACGCTGATTCTTTCGATACCCTTGACCCCGGGCGTGGAGCCGCCCACCACCTCGTCGCCGGCGCCGCTGCACGAGCCCGACGACCCTTCGCAGTGGGGGAGCCTGTGATCAAAGTCATGCTCTGCGACGACCACGCGCTGATCCGGCGCGGCATCCGCGACACGCTGTCGGACGCGCCGGACATCCAGGTCATCGGCGAGGCGGGCGACTACGGCGAACTGCGCGAACTGCTGCGCAAGCATGCCGCCGACGTGCTGGTGCTGGACATCAACCTGCCTGGCGGGCGCAGCGGGCTGGACGTGCTGCACGTGCTGAAGGACGAGGGCCTGCCGATGCGCGTGCTGGTGGTCTCGATGTACCCGGAGGACCAGTACGCGATCCGCGCGCTGCGCGCCGGCGCGTTCGGCTATGTCAACAAGGGCGGGGATCCCGCGCTGCTGGTCAATGCGGTGCGCACGGTCGCGCAGGGCCGCAAGTACGTGACCCCGGAGATCGCGCAGATGCTGGTCGAGAGCCTGACCGCGCCGGTGGTCGAGAACTCGCACGAGAAGCTGTCCGACCGCGAACTGCAGACGCTGGTGCTGATCGCCTCCGGCAAGCGGCTGTCGGATATCGCCGAGGAGCTCAAGCTCAGCCCGAAGACCGTCAGCGTCTACCGGGCGCGCGTGCTGGAGAAGCTGTCGCTCGCCAACAACTCCGAGATGACCGTCTACGCGATCCGGCACGGGCTGGTCGGCCAGTAGGCGCCCCGCGGCCGCGCGGCACCTGCGGCGTGCGTCACGCCCGCCCCGACTTCCGCGGCCTCAAGTTGTGCCCGGCGCGGCCGAAAGCGCTGAAGATCTCGACCGGCGGGCCCGCGTGCGCCCGTCCCCAATGAACAAGAACCTCCCGGGCCGATGTTGATCGCCGCCTGCTTCCTGGTGACGGCTTGCCTGCTCTGGCTGGCGGGCGAGGTGTCCGTGGCCGCCGCGGCGCGCCCGCGTGGGGTTGCGCTGGCCGGACTCGGCGCCGCCGTGGTGCTGGCCAGCTGCGGGCTGTGGTGGCCGGCGCATGCGCTGCCGCCGGACGGCACGCTGGCCGCGGCCGGCGGTCCGGCCGCGCTGCTCGCCTGGCTGCCCAGCCTCGGCCTGGCCGCACTGGCGGCCGTCACGGCGCTGGCGGTCTCGAAGCGCGCCTGGCTGCCGGCCCTCGGTGCCGGTGCTGCAGCACTGGCGGCGGCCTACACGCTGGTGATGCTGGGCCTGCCCGGCATGTTCCGCCTGACCGGCGGCGCCTTCGGCGTCGGCCTCGCGGTGGCGGTGCTCGCCTCCGCCATGGTCGGCCTGCACCTGCGCCTGGAACACGCCGGCACGGCCCGTGTGGTGCGCGCGGCCGGTGCGCTGGCGGTGGCCGGCGTGCTGGCGCTCGGCTCGGCGATCACCGCGCCGGCCGACGCCGGCGCCCGGCTCTCCACCTCCGACCTGGCGGTGCCGGTGGTGCTCGCTGCGCTGGCCGCCGTCGCGGCGGTGCTGCTGGCGGTGCTGCGCAGCGCGGCCCAGGCGGCGCCCGAGGCACCGGTGCGCCAGACCCGCCTGGCGGCGATCGATGGCCTGACCGGCCTGCCGACCCGCCTGTTCTTCGAGGAACGCCTGGCCCAGGCTGCGAAGCGGTGCGACACCCGGCGCGGCAAGCTGGCGGTGCTGTTCGTCGACCTGGACGGTTTCAAGCCAGTCAACGATTCGTTCGGCCACAGCTGCGGCGACCGCGTGCTCGAGCAGGTGGGCGCGCGGCTGAAGGCGGTCGGCCGCAGTGCCGATGTCGTCGCGCGTGTCGGCGGCGACGAATTCCTGCTGCTGCTGCCGGGCTACTCGTCGCAGGAGCAGCTGGCGCAGACGGCCACCGGCCTGATCGAGGCGCTCAGCAAGCCCTACAAGATCGACGAGCGCGAGGTCGGCATCTCCTGCTCGGTGGGGATCGCGCTGTATCCGGACGGCTGCGACGCCGCCAAGCTGATCGCGCGCGCCGACGTCGCGATGTACGCCGCCAAGCGGGCCGGCGGTTCGCGCCATGCCTTCTACACCGCGGCGATGGACAGCGACGCGCAGCAGAACTTCGACATGATGCGCGACCTGCGTCAGGCGATGGCGAAGAACGAGCTGGAGCTGTACTTCCAGCCCAAGATCGATGCCAAGAGCGGCAAGGTCACCGCCGCCGAGGCGTTGATCCGCTGGCAGCACCCGACCCGCGGCATGGTGATGCCGGGCCAGTTCATTCCGCTGGCGGAACGCTCGGGGCTGATCGGCCCGCTCGGCAACTGGGTCATCGAGGCGGCCTGCAAGCAGGCGCGCGCCTGGCGCGACAAGGGCCTGCGCATGCGCGTCGCGATCAACGTCTCGGCCTACCAGATGCGCCAGGAAGACCTGGTCGACCGCATCGCCGACGCGCTGCAGCGGCATCGCATCCGGCCGTCGCTGCTGACGCTGGAGATCACCGAGACGGCGGCGATGGAGGACACGCGCGCCACGCAGGAGACCTTCCGCCGGCTCGGCGAGCTCGGCGTGCACCTGTCGATCGACGACTTCGGCACCGGCTATTCGAGCCTCGCGTACCTGCGCAAGCTGCCGGCCGAGGAGCTGAAGATCGACCGCGTGTTCGTGCAGGACGTCGAGCACAGCGCCGACGCGCGGGCGGTGGTCGACGCGGTGCTGAAGCTGTCGCACGCGCTCGGCCTGAAGGTGGTCGCCGAAGGCGTGGAGAACCCGCGCCAGCAGCAGATCCTGGTCGAACTCGGCTGCGACGAGTTGCAGGGTTTCCTGTTCGCCAAGCCGATGACGGCCCGCGCACTGCTGCTGTGGGCGATCGGCGACCGGTCCGAGGCGGCGGTCTTCCGCAACTCGCTGTTCGGCGAGACCCGCCAGGGCTCGCGCCACGCGGCGCGCTCGGTGGTGGCCTGACGCCGCTCAGCCGCGCGTCGCGCGCCGCCGCACGCATTCCAGATAGCGCTGCCCGTCCGGCGGCTGGCCGCTGCGCTGCGAGGCCCAGACCATCTCGCCGAGGCACTCCATCACCTCGTGGTGCGCGTCGTGCGCCGAGCCGCGCGTGGCGGCCAGCAGCTCGAACGCCTGCTTGATGCCGCGCGGCTGGTCGATCGCGATCTGCTCGCTGATCGTCAGGTGCATGGACAGGTGCAGGAACGGGTTGGTGCGCCCGCCCTCGACCTCGTAGACGGCGGCCAGCGCGGCCTCCAGGTCGGCGAGTTCGGCGTGGTATTCGGGGTGCTGCGCGATCCAGTCGCCGGCCAGCGCCTCCATCGGCGTCAGCGGCAGGGCCGAGCGCTGCTTGCGGTGCGTCTCGCAGAAGAAGCGGCGCACGTCGTTCTGGGAAGGGGCGAACATCGGACAATTGTCCCTCGTGCTTCGAAGGACCGACATGACCTCCCCACGCCCGCACCCGCCCGCGGCCCCCCGGCCGCGGGTCCGGCGCCGCCTGCCGGCCGGACGCCGTTGATGCCGGCCTGGGGCGATCTGCCGATCATCACCGACACGGCGTTCTACGCCGTGGCCGTGCCGGCGGTGCTGATGATGGGGCTGTCCAAGAGCGGCTTCCTGGGCGGCTTCGGCTCGCTGGCTGTGCCGCTGATGGCGCTGGCCGTGCCGGTGCCGCAGGCGGCGGCGATCATGCTGCCGCTGCTGGCCGTGATGGACGCCACCGGGCTGCAGCAGCTGTGGCGCTCGTGCGACCGCGCGCTGCTGCGCCTGCTGCTGCCGGCCGGGCTGCTCGGCACGCTCGTGGGCACGCTGCTGTTCGGCGTGCTCAGCACGCGCACCGTGGCCGCGGTGGTGGGCGGCCTCACGCTGCTGTTCCTGGCCCAGCGGCTGCTCTTTCCGCCGCGCGCGGACCAGCCGCCGCCGTCGCGCCGCACGGGCTTCGTGCTCGGCATCGCGGCCGGCTTCACGAGCTTCGTTGCCCACGCCGGCAGCCCGCCCGTCAACGCCTACGTGCTGCCGCTGCGCCTGCCGCCGCTGGTCTACGCGGCGACGCTGGCGGTCTTCTTCGCCGCGGTCAACCTGTCGAAGTGGATCCCGTACGCCTTCCTCGGCCTGATCGACCTGCGCAACATGGCTACCTCGGCGCTCCTGATGCCGCTCGCGCCGCTGGGGGTCTGGCTGGGCGTGTGGGCGACCCGGCGGATCCCGTCGGCCTGGTTCTACCGCCTGGCCTACGCGGGCATGGCGCTGACCGGCCTGAAGTTGCTGTACGACGGGCTGCGCTGAGCCCCGGGCCGCTTCAACCCTTCTCGGCCAGCGCCTTCAGGTTCGCGAGGCCCGCCTCGAAGTCGGGCCCGACCATCTTCTCGAAGCTGAAGAAGACCGTCATCAGCTTCGACAGGTAGGGCATCGGGCCGCTCATGGCCCAGGTCACGCGGGTGGCCGGCCCGTCCGGCACGAGCGTGAACTCGACCCGGTTGGTGGCCTGCATCGGCTTCTCGAACGACAGGCGCAGCACGACCAGCCGCGGCGGCACGGCCTCGACGATCTCGGAGCGGCCGACTCCCAGCGTATCGCTGGCCCAGGCGTAGGCCGCGCCGGGTCCGCTGGCGGGGCCCTCGTACTGCATCTTCGCGGCCGGGTCCTTCTGCGCCCAGGGGTTCCAGGTGTTGAAGGCGTGCACGTCGTTGATCAGCGCGAACAGCCGCTCGGGCGGCGCGCCGATGGTCGCGCTGCGCTGCAGGCTGAAGTGGTCCGGGCGGGTGGCGGCGTACAGCAGCACGCCGGCAACGGCGAGCAGCAGCACGATCAGCAGCTTCTTGAACATCGAGGTCTCCGTTCGGGGCGGGGCGGGGCGGTGGGCGCTTCAACCGCGCGCCAGCACGACGTGGGTGGCGAGCGGCGTCGGCACGTGGCGCGTGCAGCGGAAGCCCAGCGCGGGCAGGTCGATGCCGTGCAGCAGGTGCTCGCCCTGGCCGAGCAGCACCGGGGACACGGCCAGGTGCATCTCGTCGATCAGGCCGGCCCGCAGGCCCTCGCGGATCGTCGCGACGCCGCCACCCATCCGCACGTCGCGCCCGCCGGCCGCCGCGCGGGCGCGCTCCAGCGCAGCGGGCAGGCCGTCGGTGACGAAATGGAAGGTCGTGCCACCGGCCATCGCCAGCGGCGGCCGCGCATGGTGCGTGAGCACGAACACCGGCACGTGGTAGGGCGGCTCCTCGCCCCACCAGCCGCGCCACGATTCGTCCGGCCAGGGGCCGCGCACCGGCCCGAACATGTTGCGGCCGAGGATCCAGGCGCCGACGTTGTCGAAGCCGCGCTGCGCCAGCTCGTCGTCGACGCCGGTGGAGCCGCCCTCCATGCCGAACAGGCGGCGGAAGGTGCGGGTTGCGAATGCCCATTCGTGCAGCGCCTTGCCGCCGATGCCGAGCGGGTTGTCGAGGTCCTGCGCGGGACCGGCGCCGTAGCCGTCCAGCGAGATCGAGAAGGATTCGACCCGCAGCCGGCTCATGACTGGCCCTCCGCCAACCCGGGGCGGTGGAGGGTCTTGCGCGCTGGTTTCATCGGGCGGTCCTTTCGATTCGGGGCGAGTGGTCCCGGCACGACGATCGGCAAGCCCGGAAATCGACAGGCCCGTGGGCCCGTGACACCCGGGCCGCCGTCACCAGCGCTTCATCAGCCGCAGCAGGCCCCGCATCAGCGGGCGGTACGGCGGCAGGAACAGCGCCATGCCGTTCAGGCGCGCCTGGCGGAACACCGGGGTCAGCTTGCTGAACGTGTCGAAGCCCCAGCGCCCATGGTAGTGCCCCATGCCGGAGGCGCCGACGCCGCCGAACGGCAGGCCGTCCTGCGCGATGTGCAGCAGCGTGTCGTTCACCGTCACGCCGCCGGCGGGGAGCGCACGCAGGGCCGCGTCGGTGCGCCGGCGGTCGCGATCGAACCAGTACAGCGCGAGCGGGCGTGGCCGGGCCTGCAGCGCGGCAATCACGTCCTCCAGCCGGTCGTACGGCAGCAGCGGCAGCAGCGGGCCGAAGATCTCCTGCTGCTGCACGCCGCAATCCGCCGGCGGCTCGACCAGCAGCACCGGTGCGAGCCGGTGGCGCGCGTCGTCGCGTGGCGGGCCGTCGAACAGCGCCTCGACCGCGGTGCCGCGGGCGACGGCTTCGTCGACCAGCCCCGTCAGGCGCGTGTACTGGCGTTTATTGACGATGCTGCAGTAGTCCGGGTCCGCCAGGCCCTGTGGATGGCTGCGGCGCGCCAGGCGGCGCGCGGCCTCGACGAAGGCCGGCAGGCAGGCGCGCGGCAGCCAGACATGATCCGGCGCGATGCAGGTCTGGCCGGCGTTGAGCAGCTTGCCGGCCAGGATGCGCTGCACCGCGTGCTCGAGCGGATAGCCCGGCGCGATCATCGCGGGCGACTTGCCGCCGAGCTCGAGCGTGACCGGGGTCAGGTGGGCGGCGGCCGCCGCCATCACCTGCCGGCCCACGGCCGTGGAGCCGGTGAACAGCAGGTGGTCGAAGGGCAGGCTGCTGAACTGCGCTGCGACGTCCGGGCCGCCGGTCACGAGGCACAGTTCGTCCGGCGCGAAGACCTCGGCGACGAGCCGCTGCAGCAGCGCCGAGAACTGCGGCGTCGCCTCCGGCAGCTTGACCATGGCCCGGTTGCCGGCCGCCAGCGCGGCGGCCAGCGGACCCATGGCCAGGTACAGCGGGTAGTTCCACGGCACGATGATGCCGACCACGCCGAGCGGCCGCGGCAGCACCTGCGCGCGGGCCGGCAGGAACCACTTGCCGACCGCGGCGCGGCGCGGCGCCATCCAGCGGCGCCCGTGGCGCAGCGCCGACTTGAGCTCCTCGAGGCTGGGCCAGACCTCGGCCAGTTCGGTCTCGACCGCCGGGCGGCCGCCGAAGTCCGCATCGATGGCGGCCGCGATCACGGCTTCGTGCGTGCGCAGCAGATCCACCAGGCGGCGCAGCCGGTCGGCCCGCACCGCCCACGCCGGGCAGGGATCGGCCGCCCAGGCGGCGCGCTGAGCCTCGAAGGCGGGCGCCAGGCCCAGCGGCGCGTCCTGCGATTTCATGGGGTGATGCTAGGCCGGAAGGATTGCACGCGGTGGAGTGGCCGCCCCAATCACGGCGTGTAGGGAGTTCTCAAGTCCGGCGGCGCCGCTCCGAAACCACGGACAAGGTGCCGGCCGGGCTTCCGGTCGGCTTGGACATTCCATTTCCGATCCCTCATGAACCTCAGTTTCAAACGCAAGATCAGTCTCATCGTCGGGTCGGCCGTCGTCGCCGTGCTGCTGCTGGCCGTCGTGGCCAGCCAGCAGGTGCGCACGCAGCTCGTCGACGGTCGCCGCGCGATGCTGGTGACCGCCGTGCAGTCGGCCGCGAACATCGCGGTGGCCTACCAGCAGCAGGCTGCCGCCGGCAAGCTGCCGGTCGAGGCCGCCCAGCAGGCTGCCCGCGAGGCGATCAAGGCCGCCCGCTATGGCGGCGCCGAAGGCAAGTCGGACTACTTCTACGTCTGGCGCATGGACGGTTACGGCGTGATGCACCCGCACAAGCCGGAGTGGGACGGCCAGCCGATGCTCGGCAAGGTCAAGGACGGCAACGGCATCGACATCATCCAGGCACTGATCTCCGGCATCCGCGGTTCGTCCGACGGGCGCGCCTTCGTGCCGACCCTGTTCCCGCGTCCGGGCGAGAAGACGCCGGTGCCCAAGCTGCAGTACGTCGTCAAGATCGAGGGCTGGGACTGGATCGTCGGCTCCGGCCTGTACACCGACGACGTCGACGTGGCCGTGCGTTCGGCGATGTTCACCTTCGGCGCGCTGGCGCTGGGCGTGCTGCTGGCGATCGGCGGCATCGGCTTCGTCGTCGGCCGCAGCGTGCTGCGCCAGATCGGCGGCGACCCGGCCGAGGCCGTGCGGGCGACCAACGAAGTCGCGCAGGGCAACCTCGCGCTGCAACTGCCGCGCGCCGCGCCGGGCAGCGTGATGGACGGCATCGCGCGCATGGTCGAATCGCTGCGTACCGCGGTCTCGCAGGTGCGCGAGTCGACCGAGAGCATCACCACCGCGTCCAGCGAGATCGCGGCCGGCAATGCCGACCTGTCGCAGCGTACCGAGCAGGCCGCCTCCAACCTGCAGCAGACCGCCAGCTCGATGGAACAGCTCAACGGCACGGTGCGCCAGACCGCGGAATCGGCCGGCACCGCGAACCAGCTGGCCGACACCGCCAAGAGCGTCGCCGCACGCGGCGGCCAGGTCGTCTCGCAAGTGGTCGCGACGATGGACGAGATCAACGCCGCGTCGAAGAAGATCGCCGACATCATCGGCGTGATCGACGGCATCGCGTTCCAGACCAACATCCTGGCGCTGAACGCCGCGGTCGAAGCGGCCCGCGCCGGCGAGCAGGGCCGCGGCTTCGCGGTGGTGGCCGGCGAGGTGCGCAGCCTCGCGCAGCGCAGCGCCACGGCCGCCAAGGAGATCAAGGGCCTGATCGGCACCTCGGTCGACAAGGTCGACGCCGGCTCCAAGCTGGTCGTGCAGGCCGGCGCGTCGATGGACGAGATCGTCGCCAGCGTGCAACGCGTGTCCGGCATCATCGCCGAGATCACCGCCGCGACGCGCGAGCAGAGCCAGGGCATCGGCGAAGTCGGCAGCGCCGTCACGCAGCTCGACCAGGCCACGCAGCAGAACGCCGCGCTGGTCGAGGAATCGGCGGCGGCGGCCGAAAGCCTGAAGGGCCAGGCACTGCAACTCGCCGAGGCGATGCGCCGCTTCCGCCTCGAGCCGACGGCCTGAGGCCCGTTCCTTCCCGGGGCACCGGCGGCGGCTGCGCCGCCGGGCCTCAGCGGGCCTTCTGCGCGGGCTTCTCGACGTAGGGCGTCACGGCCTCGGCCTCCATGCGGTAGCCGCTGACGCCCATGTAGCTGTCGCCGCGCTGCGCCTTCAGCGTGCCGTCGACCCAGACCACGTCCATCGAGCGCAGCTTCACGCCGGCCTTCGGCAGCACGTGCACGATCTGGTTCGCCGGCGGCGGCGGCGTGTGGATGCAGGCGCCGAAGTACGGCACCAGCAGGAACTCGGACAGGCCGGCCTGGCCTTCCTCCAGCGGCACGACATAGCCGGGCAGGCGCACCTTGCGCCCTTCGAGCGCGCCGTTCACCGGCGCGTTGTCCCAGACCTCGCGCATCTTCTTCAGCATCTGCTGCGCGCGCGGATCGGCATCGCCGAGCACGCCGAAGTTCATGCCCTTGAACTGCTTCAGCGGGTCCCAGTCGGCCGGCACCAGGTCGTCCCAGGTGAGCTCGGCATAGCCGGGGCGCGGCGCCGGCTTGTTGTCGGCCTGCGCGAAGCCGGTGGTGGCGGCCAGGGCCAGCAGCAGCGCGGCGATCAGTGTCTTCATTCGTCAGGTCCTCGGTGACAGGCCGTCGGCCAGCGACAGCCGGTAGGCGCGCCAGCCCGGCACCAGGCTGGCCAGCACGCCGGCGGCGAGCACCGCGCCGAGCAGGCCGGCCTGGGTGGCCGTCGGCGCCGCGACCCGCAGCGCCACCCCGTACTGTGCCTGCACCCAGGGTCCGAGCGCGGCGCTCAGGATCCAGCTGGCCAGCAGTCCCAGCGCCAGCCCGGCCAGCGTGACCAGCGTGCCCTCGGCAGCCAGCAGCAGCAGCACGTGGCGCGGACCGGCGCCGACGGCGCGCAGCAATGCCAGCTCGCGGCGCCGCTCGTTGAGCCCGGCCAGCACCGTCGCCACCAGCCCGGCCAGGCTGACGAGGGCCACCAGAGCGGCCAGCAGCAGCAGCGCGCGCTCGCCGGCGCCGACGACGGTCCACAGCTCGTCGAGCGCCACGCCGGGCAGCACCGCCATCAGCGGCTCGCCTTCGTACTCGTTGACGAAGCGCTGCACCGCGAACACCGCCGCGCGGCCCTTCAGGCCGACCAGCGCGGCGGTGACCTGGCGCGGCTGCAGGTCGAACTTGCGCGCCTGTTCGGCGGGAATCGCCAGCCCCTTGATCGGGGCGCCGCCCGACCAGTCGAGGTGGATCGCCTCCAGCGCCTTCAGGTCGATGTGCACGGTGCGGTCGACCGGCGTGCCGGTCGGCGCGAGGATGCCGACCACCGTGAAGGGCTTGTCGCCGTGTTCGGCGCCGAGCACGCCCCCGGCGCCGTGGCTGAGCACGAGGCGGCTGCCGAGCCGGTGGTCCAGGCGCCGCGCGACCTCGGCGCCGAGCACCGCACCGTACAGGCCGTCGAGATCGCCGGCGAAGGCCGCGCCCTGGGCCAGCCGCAGCGGCTGGCGCTCGCCGTAGCGGAAGCGCTCGAAGAACGCCGGCGTGGTGCCCAGCACCGGAAAGCCGCGGTGCGAATCGCCCAGCGACAGCGGCACGACCCAGGCGACGGCGCGATGCTGCGCGATCGCCTCCAGGCTGGCGGTGCGGATGTTGTTGCTGGCGCCGCCGAGGTGGAACACCGCGTACAGCATCAGCTGCACGGCGCCGGTGCGCGCACCGACCACCAGGTCGGTGCCGCTGACGGCGCGCGAGAAGTTCTCGCGCACGTCGGTGCGCACGCGCTCGACCGACAGCAGCAGCAGCGTCGCCAGCGCGATCGACGCGACGACGAGCGCGAGCGTGCCGCGCCGGTTCCAGGCGCTCGCGCGCGCCAGCGCGAGCAGCCCGGTCACGACGGCGCCCCGTTCAGCGCCGGCAGCGCGAGCACGCGGTCGAAGTGCGCCGCGAGCCGCTCGTCGTGGCTGACGAACACCAGCGTGCTGCCGGCGGCATGGCACTCGGCGCGCAGCAGGTCCATGAAGCCGTCGCGCAGCGCAGCGTCCAGCGCGGAGGTCGGCTCGTCGGCGATCAGCACGCCGGGGCGGCCGATCAGCGCTCGCGCTGCGGCGACGCGCTGCTGCTGCCCGACCGACAGCTCGCGCGCGGCGCGCGGCCAGAGCGCCGCGTCGATGCCGACGCGCTCGAGCAGCGCACGCGCCTGCCCGGCCGGCGTGCCGCCCGCGTGCGCGGCCTGCGCAGCGCGGGCGCGCGAGAAGCGGCAGCCGAGCAGCACGTTGTCGAGCACCGACAGCCACGGCAGCAGGTTGAACTGCTGGAACAGCACGCCGAGCTGCTCGGCGCGGAACGCGTCGCGCCGCGCCGCCGACAGCGACGCCCAGTCGGTGCCGAGCACCGCGAGCCGGCCCGCGCGCGGCAGCAGCACGCCGGCCAGCAGCGCGAGCAGCGTGCTCTTGCCGCAGCCGCTCGGGCCGTGCAGGAACAGCCGTTCGCCGCGCGCCACCACGAGGCGCTCGATCGCCAGGCTGTCGGCGCCCGCGCGCGGCCAGCGGAAGCGCAGCCCGTCGAGCTCGATCGCGGCGTCGCTCACAGCGGAAGGCGCGTGGCGGGACGCTTCAGCGCCAGCCCCGACTGGCGTGCCGCCGTGGCGGCCTGCACGTCCAGCCGCTGCAGGCGCGGGAAGGCGGCGAACAGCCCGTGCTCCAGCTGCGCCGGGGCGCGCTCGCAGGTGAACTCGTAGCTCGCGTCGAGGTCGGCATGGTCGCCGGCCGCGGCCGCCGCGGCGCCGAGCTTCAGGGCCGCGCTCTCGATCGCCACGGCCGTGCTGCGGCAGGCGGCCGCGGCGTCGAAGCGGAACAGCGTGGCGGCGTCGCGCAGCCGCGCCAGGGCCGCCTCGGCGGTGCGCTGTTCGGCCGCACTGCGCGGGGCGCGCTCGAAGCCGAGCAGGTTGTCCAGCGGGGTTTCCAGCGCGATGCTGACCTGCCGCCCGTCGACCGCCACGTCGAGCCGCGCAACGCCGTGCTCGTGCGCGTGGCCGGCCGCGGCCGCCCAGGCCGGCAGCGCGGCCAGCAGCAGACCTGCGAGCGTGTGTGCCAGGTCGCGCCGGGGCGGGGCAGAACGAAGCGCCTCAGGAAGCATCGGCTTCCGATCCGGGGGCGTCGGCTTCGTTCCCCGCCGGGACTGCCCAGCCGGCGCGGCCGGTGCGGCGGCGCGCCGCCTCGCGCTCGCGCGCGAACTGCTCCTCCAGCTGCTGGCGGCCCTGCTTGGCGATCGCGATCAGCTTGGCCTCGTCGCCGTGGTGCGGGCGCATCGCCTCCACGAGCTCGAGGTTGTGGCGGCGGAAGCGCCAGGCCATCGTGCGCGCCTGGTGCGGCTGGAAGCCGAGCCGCTCGAGCACGCTGCGCGCACTCATCAGCGCCGAATCGAGCGTCTCGCGCTCGACCCACTCGATGCCGAGGTTGCGCAGCTCGTAATAGTGCGTGACGTTGCGGGCGCGGGCGACGATGGCGAGCTGCGGAAAATGCTCGCGCGCCAGCCGCGCGACCTCGATGCTCTGGTCGACGTCGTCGATCGCCAGCACCAGCACCCGGGCGCGCGCCGCCCCGGCCGTGCGCAGCAGGTCCAGCCGCGTCGCGTCGCCGTAGAACACCGGCCAGCCGAAGCGCCGCACGCCCTCGACCTGCTCGGCGTCGTGCTCCAGCACGGTGGCGGCGATGCCGTTCGCGTACAGCAGGCGGCCGACGATCTGCCCGTAGCGGCCGAAGCCGGCGATGATCACCGGCGCCTCCTGCGGCTCGTTCAGCTCCTCCAGCGCCGGGCCGTGCGGCCGGCCGGCCAGGCGGCGGGCCCAGTAGCGGTCCGACAGCAGCAGCACCAGCGGCGTCAGCAGCATCGAGATCGCCACCGCGGCGGTCAGTCGCGAGGAGGTCGGCGCGTCGATCGCACCGGCGCCGGCCGCGGCCTGGAACACGACGAAGCCGAACTCGCCGCCCTGCATCAGCAGGATCAGGAACGCCGGCCGCTCGGCGGCGGGCACCGGCATGGCACGGCCCATCGCCCACAGCACGACCGCCTTCAGCAGCAGGAAGCCGGCGACGAGGCCGGCGATCGCCAGCGGCTGTGCCAGCACGACGGCGAAGTCGATGCCCATGCCGACGGCGATGAAGAACAGGCCCAGCAGCAGGCCCTTGAAGGGTTCGATGTCCGTCTCGAGCTGGCGCCGGTACTCGCTCTCGGCGAGCAGCACGCCGGCCAGGAAGGCGCCCAGCGCCATCGACAGGCCGACCCACTGCATCAGCGCGGCGGTGGCCACCACCAGCAGCAGCGAGGCGGCCGTGAAGATCTCCGGCGTGTCGCTGCGGGCGATCCAGCGCAGCGCCGGGCGCAGCAGCAGCCGCCCGCCGAGCACGATGGACGCCACCACCGCGGCCGCCTTGGCCGCGCCCCACCAGCCGTCGCCGCCGCCATGCGGGGCCGCAGCTGCCAGCAGCGGCACGAAGGCGAGGATGGGGATCGCCGCCACGTCCTGCAGCAGCATCACGCCGAGCACGCTCTGGCCCGAGCTGGTCGCCATCAGGTTGCGCTCGGCCAGCACGTTCAGGCCGATCGCGGTGGACGACATCGCGAGCCCGAGCGCCGCGACCAGCGCGACGCGCCAGTCGATGCCGAGCAGCACCGCCACGCCGGTCATCGCAGCCGCCGAGCCCACCAGCTGCACGCTGCCCCAGCCGAACACCGCGTAGCGCATGGCCCACAGCCGGCGCGGTTCCAGCTCGAGGCCGACCAGGAACAGCATCAGCACGACACCGAACTCGGCGAAGTGCAGCATGGCCTGCGCGTCGGTCACCAGGCCGAGCCCCCAGGGGCCGATCAGGATGCCGGCGCCGAGGTAGCCGATGATCGAGCCGAGCCCGAGCGCCTTGGCCAGCGGCACCGCCAGCACCGCGGCGGCGAGGTACACGAGCCCGGAAGTAAGCCAGGAACCGTGGTCCATCAGGCGCGCTCCGAGCGGTCCAGCGAGGGGCGCGCCGAGGCCGGCACCTCGCCCGGCACGCACTCGGGCAGCATGTCGAGCTCCGGCCAGTCGGGGTAGCTCGCGAGGCGCTGTGCGTACAGCTGCGCGTGCGCGGCAATGGCCGCGTCGTCGGCGCGGTGCGCGCCGTGCAGCAGCAGCGGCGGCACGAAGCGCAGGCCGCAGACCGTCGCGGTCTGCTCGTAGGGGGGCAGGAAGGCGTCGAAGAAGTAGCGGTTGTAGCTGGTCGGTCCGTACGAGGCCGCCGGGCCGCCGGTGCTGGCGGCGAGCCACAGGTCCCGGCCGCGCAGCGCCGTGCCGCCGGGACCGTAGGCCCAGCCGAAGGACAGCACCTCGTCGACCCAGAGCTTCATCAGCGGCGGCATGTGGTACCACTGGATCGGATGCTGCCAGACCACCAGGCGCGCGCCGGCCAGGGCGGCCTGCTCGGCGGCGACGTCGATCACGTAGTCCGGATAGAGCGCGTACAGGTCGCGCACCGCGATGCGCGCGCCGGCAGCCGCCGCGGCACGCGCCGCCTCGGCCATCGCCCGGTTGGCACGCGAGTGCTCGAGCTGCGGGTGGGCCAGCAGCACCAGCACCTCGGCGCTGGCCGGGAGAGGGTCGACGGGCTCCGGCATACGGTTGGGGGTTGCC
The DNA here is from genome assembly GCA_019635485.1 of Piscinibacter sp. Lineage (GTDB taxonomy): Bacteria > Pseudomonadota > Gammaproteobacteria > Burkholderiales > Burkholderiaceae_C > Piscinibacter. Next base: position 16,987 of record JAHBZL010000034.1, read on the forward strand.
CGCGATGGGCGCTGTGCGGCAGGCCCGCTACCATAACCGCAAACCAACCAGCGCTCGACGAGGACGGAGGACCGGATGCCGGTGATCGTGGTGGCCAATCCGAAGGGGGGCGTCGGCAAGAGCACCCTGTCGACCAACCTGGCCGGCTACCTGGCCTCGCGCGGCCACGCCGTGATGCTCGGCGACGTGGATCGCCAGCAGTCGGCACGCACCTGGCTCGCGCTGCGCCCGGCCCACCTGCCGCCGATCGCCAGCTGGGATGCGCTCGGCGAGGACGTCGTGCGCCCGCCCAAGGGCACCACGCATGTCGTGCTCGATACGCCGGCCGGCCTGCACGGCAAGCGGCTCGACGAGGTGATGAAGATCGCCGACAAGGTGCTGGTGCCGCTGTCGCCCAGCATCTTCGACATCCACGCGACGCACGAGTTCGTGCGCCAGCTGCAGGCGCACCGGCGCAGCGACAAGGTGCAGGTGGCGATCGTCGGCATGCGCACGCGCGAGGGCACGATCTCGACCGACCAGCTGCGCCACTTCCTCGAGGGCCTGAAGATCCCGCTGCTGGGCTTCCTGCGCGACACCCAGAACTACGTGCACCTGGCCGCCCACGGCCTGACGCTGTGGGACGTGGCGCCCGGCCGCTTCGAGCGCGACCTGGCGCAGTGGGAGCCGGTGCTGAAGTGGGTGGAGGCGTGAGGCGGGCCGGGCGCCGGGCCGCTCCCAAGCCGGCCGGCATCCCCGCGGGGGATCGACCGATGTGCCCATCGGGCGAGGGGCGGTCATGACCGTCTTCGCCTCGCTGGACGAGCTGGCGCTGCGCGTCGGCGACGAGATCGGGACGAGCGACTGGATCACGGTCGACCAGGCGCGCATCGACGAGTTCGCGCGCGCCACCGGCGACCACCAGTGGATCCACGTGGACCCGGTGCGCGCCGCCGAGGGGCCGTTCGGCACCACCATCGCGCACGGCTTCCTGACGCTGTCGCTGCTGCCGGAGATGTCGGCCTCGGCGTTCGCGATCGACGACGTGCGCATGGGCGTCAACTACGGGCTGAACAAGGTGCGCTTCACCGCGCCGGTGCCCTGCGGCAGCCGCGTGCGCGGCGTGTTCCGGCTGCAGAGCTTCGAGCGCATCGAGGGCGGCGCGCAGGTCACGGTGGAGGTGACGATGCTGCGCGAGGGCTCCGACAAACCGGTCTGCGTCGCGGAGTCGATCTCGCGGCGCTACGTCTAGGCCGCGCGGCGTCTGGGCTACGATGCGGCCCGGAACCACCCGCCGGGAGCCGACGCCATGAAGGTCCTGCTGATCGACGACCATCCGCTGATCCTGTCGGCGCTGCAGAGCGTGATCCAGGGCCTGGGCGACGACGTCACGGTGATCGGCGCCAACAGCGCCGCGGCAGCGCGCGAGACGCTGCAGCGCGACAACGACTTCGACCTCGTGCTGCTGGACCTCGCGCTCGGCGACGCGAGCGGCTTCGACGTGCTGTCCGAGTTCCGCCACCAGTACCCGGCGCTGCCGGTGGTCGTCGTCTCGGCCTCCGACCGCAGCAGCGACGTGATCCGTGCGATCGACCTCGGCGCGATGGGCTTCGTGCCCAAGCGGGCCAGCAACGAGGCGCTGTTCGAGGCGCTGCGCATGGTGATGTCCGGCGGCATCTACGTGCCGCCGATGGCGATGCGCACGTTCGAGACGGCGCCTGCCGAGACCGAGAGCGACACCGTGCCCAGCGTGCTGCGCGTGGTGCGCGAGAACGCCGACAGCACGCCGTTCCAGGCGCATCCGCCGCTCGAGTCGCTCGGGCTCACGCCGCGCCAGACCGACGTGCTGGCGCTGCTGCTGCAGGGCAAGCCGAACAAGCTGATCGCGCGCGACCTGAACCTGTCGGTCGAGACCGTCAAGGACCACGTCGCGGCCGTGCTGCGCACGCTGAACGTCAGCTCGCGCACCCAGGCGGTGCTGGCGGTCAGCCAGATGTCGCAGAAGGGCGGCGTCAACGCCTGGCGCAATCCGCCGCGGTGAGCGCCGTCGCCGCCGCCCCCGCCGAGTCCGCCGCGCCTGCGCAGGAGCCGGCGCGCCACTCGGCGCTCGGCGAGCAGGTGCTCGCCGTCTACGCGTACACGACGGCCACGCTGCTCGGGCTGGCGGCCGGCTTCGGCATGCTCGTCATGCTGTTCTGGGCCAGCACGCCGTGGGCCGTGATGCTGCCGTGGGCGCTGCTGTTCGTCGGCCTGTGGGCCGCGCGCGTGGTGCTGGCGCAGGCCTTCCGGCGCGTCGTGCGGCGCGGCGCCGGCAGCGTCGACTGGGAACGCTGGCACCTGTACTGGAAGGCGCTGACGCTGGCGTCCGGCGCGACCTGGGGGCTGTCCGGCTGGATCTTCTACCAGCACGGCCAGGGCATCCAGCAGACCGGGCTGATCGTCGTCATCTACACCTTCTGCATCGCGGTGGTGCCGGTGCTGTCGAACCAGCCGCGCCTGTTCCTCGCCTACGTGATGCTGGGCTTCGCGCCGCTGATCGTGCGCATCGCCACCGGCGGCGATGCGTTCAGCTACCAGCTGGCGGGCATGCTGCTGATCATCATCACGCTGACCACCGTGCTGGCGCGCAACTACCGCCAGGCGCTGCAGCGCGTGATCGACCTGAAGCTGCAGGCCGACGGGCTGCTCGACCAGCTGCGCATCGAGAAGCAGGCCGCCGAGGAGGCGCGCCGCGAGGCCGAGGTGGCGAACCGCGCCAAGACCCAGTTCTTCACCGCCGCCAGCCACGACCTGCGCCAGCCGCTGCACGCGATGGGCCTGTTCGCCGAGGCGCTGCGCCAGCGCACGCACGAGCCCGAGGTGGCCAACCTCGTGAACAGCATCAATGCGTCGGTCGATGCGCTGGAAGGCCTGTTCTCCGAGCTGCTGGACATCACGCGCATCGACAGCGGCGGCGTGCAGGTCGACCCGCAGCCGGTGCAGATCGGCGACATCCTGCGCAAGCTGCGCCTGCACTTCGAGCCGACGGCGTTCGAGAAGGGCCTCGCGCTGCGGCTGCGCGGTGGCCAGCACGTGGTGCATGCGGACCCGCTGCTGGTCGAACGCATCCTGCGCAACCTGGTCAGCAACGCGATCCGCTACACCAACGACGGCACCGTGCTCGTCAGCGCGCGCCGGCGCGGCGGCCGCGTGCTGCTGCAGGTGTGGGACACCGGCCTGGGCATCCGCCCCGAGGAGCAGGCGCGGATCTTCGAGGAGTTCTACCAGGTGCCCAACACGCCGGCCGTCGCGGCGCACCAGCGCAAGGGCCTCGGTCTCGGCCTGGCGATCGTCAAGCGCCTGGCCGACCTGATGAACGCGCCGCTGACGCTGCGCTCGACGCCCGGCGAGGGCACGGTGTTCACGCTCGAGCTGCCGCCCGGCGAGAAGCCGCGCGCCGCGCCGGCCGCCGTGCCGGGCAAGGGGCCGCTCGGGCTGACGCTGCACGGCCGGCTGATCGTCGTGGTCGAGGACGAGCCCGCGGTGCGCAGCGGCATCGAGGTGCTGCTGCAGGGCTGGGGCGCGGACGTCGCGGCGTTCGACAGCGTCGCCGAGGCGACCGACTGGGCCGGTCGCAGCGACCCGTCCCAGGTCCGCCCCAGCCTGCTGATCGCCGACTACCGTCTCGAGAGCGGGCGCAGCGGCATCGACGCGATCGTCGCGCTGCGCGAGCGCTTCGGCGCCGCGCTGCCGGCCATCGTCGTCACTGGCAGCACGATGAGCACGCTGGACCGCGAGGCGCAGGAGAAGGACTTCCACCTGCTGATCAAGCCGGTGGTGCCGAACAAGCTGCGCGCGATGATCGCGTTCAAGCTGGGAGTCAAGGCCGGCGCGTGAACCCCGGACGCCGGGCCGTCCGTTCAACCGGGGACCTACTGGAGGGAATGCCCATGAACTGGTTCATCGACGTGGTCAAGAAGTACGCGGTCTTCAACGGGCGCGCGCGCCGCAAGGAATACTGGATGTACGTGCTGTTCTACATCCTGATCTACGTCGGCCTGTTCATCATCGAGTCGCTGGTCGGCAGCCCGGGCATCCTGGTGCTGATCCTCGGCCTCGGCCTGCTCGTGCCCAGCATCGCGGTGACGATCCGGCGCCTGCACGACACCGACCGCAGCGGCTGGTGGATCCTGATCGGCTTCGTGCCGCTGGTCGGCGGCATCGTGCTGCTGGTCTTCATGTGCCTGGACGGGACCAGCGGCGCGAACCAGTACGGGCCCGATCCGAAGGGCGCGGCCGCGCCGGCCTGAGAGCGACCGGCCGGCGCGTGGCCTCAGCGGCGCGCCGGCCGCTTCGGCGGGCTCCCGAACGGCTGCACCACGCCGTCGACCTCGATCTTCAGCACGCCGTCGGTGTCGATGAACAGGCGGCCGATCGGCACGCCGCCGGTGCTGAGGATGACCTCGCCCGACACCACCAGCCCGCCGGCGGTCACCGACAGCTGGTACGCCCCGCTGCCGACGTAGCCCACGCCGGCGACCGTGAACGCCAGGTTGTTGTACGTCACGTTCAGCCCGACGGGCTGCCCGCTGGCCGTGACCTCCGTGTCGGTCGTCACCACCGATCCGCCGCTGAAGCTCGCGCTCAGGCCGCTGCCTTCGTTGCGCAGCGTCGCGCCCGCCCCGGGCGTGAAGCTCTCGACGAAGACGGTGTTGGCGCCCGAGATGGACTCGTTCACCGCGGCGCTGGCGGACCCGTTCGCCGTGATGTCGAACAGCACCGTGCTGCCGAAGCGGTCGGTGACCCGCATGTTGCTCACGTTCATCGTGGCCGACGCGATGTCCGGATTGAGCGACGTGATGCTGAAGTTCACCGAGGTCTGGCCGTTGTAGGTCGTGTCGTTGTCGTCGCAGGCGATCGCGACGGCGCCGGTCGTCCCGGTCGTCGGCACCAACTGGCCCGGCGTGACCGCCGCACCGTTCAGCGTCACCGAGAGCGTGCCGCTGCTGCACACGGTGGCCGGATCGATGAACGCCGTGCCCTCGTCCGTCGTCGCCTCGAACGGCAGCAGGCCGGCCTGGCTGAACAGCGGCGCCATCCCGAGCAGGCGGACCAGCTCGATGCGGCTCGCGACGCTGCCGGTGGTCACGGTCAGCGTCGCGTTGGCGCTGGTGACGCTGCCCTGGCTGTTGCTGACGACGACGCTGAACACCGCGCCGTTGTCGGCCTGTGTCGCCGGCGGCGTGGTGTAGCTGGAGGCGGTCGCGCCGGCGATCGGCACGCCGTTACGGCGCCACTGGAAGTCCGGCGCCGGCGATCCGGTCACCGAGACGCTGAACTGCGCGGTCTGGCCGAGGCCGACCGTCCGGTTCTGCGGCTGCGCCGTGATGGTCGGGGCCGAGAGCACCGGGCCGGTGACGCTCAGCGTCGCCTCGGCGCTGAGCACGCTGCCGCCGGCGTTGCTGACGCGCACGCGGAACACCGCACCGTGGTCCGCCAGTGCGGTCACCGGGATGGTGTACGCCGCGCCGTTGGCACCGGCGATGTCGGTACCGTCTCGCTGCCACTGGTAGGCCAGCGGCGCCGTGCCCGTGGCCGTGACGCCGAAGGTCGCGGCGGCACCTGCAGGAACGGCAAGCGAGGCCGGCTGCATCGTGATCGTCGGCGGCACCGGTGCCGCCACCGTCAGCGTCGCGCCGTCACTGGTCACCGAACCCGCGGCGTTGTCGACGACGACGTCGAACACGGCGCCGTCGTCGTCCTGCGCGACGGCGGCGATGAAGTGCACGTCGCCGCGCGCCCCCGCGATCGGCACGCCGTTGCGCCGCCACTGGTAGGCCAGCGGCCGCGTGCCGCTGGCGACGACGGCGAAGTAGGCGCTGCCGCCGGTGAGCGCCGCAAACGCCTGCGGCTGCTGCACGATCGTCGGCGGCTGGGCGGCAGCGGAGATCACCAGGCAGACCGGCAGCGTGATGTCGGACTCGGCGGGCCCGGCGACGACGCTGTTGGAGGTGTTCGCACCCTCCACGTGAATCGTCGCCTGGCCGCCGCGCAGCAGCGCGAGTCGGAAGTGGCCCTGTGCATCCAGACCCGTGGTCGCGCTGCCCGCGTAGTCGAGGCCGACGCTGATCGCCAGGCCCTGGGTCACCGGCGCACCGGTGTCGGTGACGGCGCAGCCGTCGACGAAGATCGTCGCGGCGACCTGGTCGGCATTCCAGGTCGTGAAGTGCGTGACGCTGCCCTCGTACCAGCGCTCGCTGCCGCTGCCGGCCAGCACGGCGTCGCCTTCCTGCACCCAGCGCCCGGTGCTCTCGTCGAGGTAGAAGAGCGGGATCGTGGAAGGCACATCGGCCGAGCGCGAGGCGAGCGGGATGCGGATCGTTGCGCTGCTGCCGGCCTTCAGCTGCAAGGCCGCGCCGTTGCTATCCGTCAGCGTGACGTTGAGTGCGCCGAAGCTCTCGAGGGTCTCGCCTGCGCTGGTGGTGAAGTCGCCCGGCATGCTCTGCGGGTCGGTCCCCGGGTCGATCGGCGTCACCCGCACCGTGACGGCACCGGCGGGTGCGGCGCCACCGGCGGCCGTCACCAGCGCGTCGGCCGGCAGGGCCACCTGTGCCGACGAGCCGGCGGCGCCGGCAACGCTGGCTTGCGCCGGATCGATGACGGTGTCGGTGCCGGCACGCACCAGGCGTGCCGATGCCACCGCAGTCTGGTTGGCCACCACGGGCAGCGCGACCAGGCCGTCGAGGAAGTCTGCCGCCTGGATCTTCAGCAGCACGCGCGAGCCGGCTGCCACGTCCGTGAGCGTGAAGCGGCCGTCGGCATCGGTCGTGGCCGACTGCGCGCCGGCCGAGACCTGTGCGCCGGCCACCGGGCTTGCATCCGAACTCGCCACCACCGTGCCGGACACCGACCCCAGGGCCGGAGGAGGCGGCGCGTCGTCGCCTCCGCCGCAGGCGGCGACGCCGAGGCACAGCACGAGGGGTGCGAAAAGGCGGCGCAGGTGGTGCGTGGACATGGCTCCTCCGGGCGGGGTCGTTCGCGCCGATTCGACCCGAGGGGCGGCTGGCCGTGAACGGCGGGACTAGCGCGCGGCGCTAGTCCCGGCGCGCCGCAGGCGTTGGCCGCGATCCAGAATGACGGTCGTCTGCGCCACCGGAAGTCGACCATGGCCCTCAGTGCCGATTGCGCGGCACCGCATGCCCCTGCACACTGTCCGCCCCGGAATGGGGCAGGGCATGGTTCAAGGGGCCGGTACGTCCGAGGTCGAGCAGGGGCTGGCAGCCGCGCGGTCGGCGCTGGACCCGTGGCTGACTGCGCTCGCCGACCTGAAGACCTGGTTCGACGCGCAGCGCGAGCCGATCGGGCCCGGCGCCGCCGCGCCGGCCGAGCAGCCGCTGACTCTGCTGCGTGCGACGCTCGAGGCGCTGGCGCGCGGCCAGGATGCGATCCCGTCGCGTGTGCGCGCGGCGGGGCGCGAAGCGCCGCGCATCGACACGCTGCTGGCCGGGCGACCGGCCGTGGCGCCAGCCGAACGGGCCGAGCGCCGCCGCAAGGTGTTGTTCGACCTGGCCCTGTGGCGGGCACTGCAGGGGTTGCCGCAGGCACCCGGGGGTGGTGCGGCCGGGCCGGTGCTGGGGCGTCTGCACGGCGCGCTGGACTTTGCCCTGGTCCCGGCGCCCGGCTTGTCGCCGTCGCTCGACTTTGCGTGCAGCGCGTCCGCCCGCGGCTTCTTCGAGCAGGCCGTGCGGCAGGTGCTGCAGGCGTTGGCCAGGAAGGCCGGCGACGGCGCCGAAACCTACCTGCGCGTCGTGCCCGCGCAGCCCTTCGAGGCCGGCGTACCGTCGCTGGTGGCCTGGAGCCAGGCCTGGAGCGTCGCGGTGGCCGGGGTCTTTCTCGACTACCTGCGGCGCCATGCGGGCGACGACCCGGATCAGGCGTTGCGCGCTCTGTGGGCCGGGCGCTTCGACGCGGTGCGGTTCCGTCCCGGCCCCGGGCTGACCGCGCTGCCGACGCACGCCGGGGCGCTGCATCTCGACCTGTGGACCTGCGTGGTGAAGGCACAGGTGCTCGCCTTCGAGTCGGAGCGCTGGCCGCGGCAGGCGGGCGGCATGTGCTGGCACGGCGTGCGCATCGACATGCACGAACTCTCCGCGCCGGCCGGCGGCATGGGTGTCGAGTCGCTCTACCGGGTGGTCTTCATCGATCGCCTGCAGGCGGCGCTGGCCGCCGGCGCGTGGCCTGACGGCGAGCCGAGCGCGGCCGCAACACCGTCCGGCGAGCACACCATCGCGATCGAGATGGACCGTCCGCACCCCGGCCACCTGCCCAACCTGAGGCTGCTGCTGCGCTGGCGCGACCCTTCGGGCGGGCCGCTGCGCTTTGCCGGCGACCTGGCGGGCGACCCTTCCGGCGAGGCGCTGCGGCGCTGGCTGGCGCGCCACGACGAGGCCGGTCCCGCGCAGCGGCTGCCGAACGCCATGATCGACTGGCGGGCTCCGCCCCAAGGAGCCACCGGGCAGGGCCCCGAGGCGCTCGGCCACGCGGCGCTCTGGCAGGCGCTGCCGGCCGACGTGTTGTGGGTCGATCCGGCGCTGGTGGTCTGCGTCGACGAGGCCTGGTACGAGTTGCCGGTCGAACTGCACGACGATCCGGCCGCAGGGCGCACCTGGTGGACGCTGCCGCCCGGCGCCGACCCGTTGCCCGGCGCGCTCGACCGGGCCACGTTGTGCCGGGCGGCCGGCAGCGCCGGCGCGCTGCAGTGGCTGGCCACCGAATCCGGCCTTGGTGCCTTCGTGATGGCGGCTCTCGATGTCGACGCCTGGCGCAACGGGCGGTCCGTCTGAGGCCGCCGTCCGGGCGCATCGGCTGCGGCGCGCCGGCCGGCTGGAGGCGGCGCGCGCCTGTGCCGGCGCGAGCCTGCAGCAGCTGCGGGCGGCCGTCGACGCGGGTGGACTGCCGGCGTTGCCGGCGTGGGCGGAAATGGTCGCGCTCGACGCCGGGATCGCGATCGACAGCGGCCGCTTCGAGGGCTTGGCAGAGCGTCTCGAGGAGGCCCGGCGCGAGCTGCTCGCCGCTGCCGGCACCGATGGCGCGGCGGTGCAGCTCGCGATGGCACGCCTGCAACTGGAGGCCGGGCGGCTGCACGCCGCGCAACAGCATCTGGCACCGGCGTGCGAGCACTTGGCCGGCGCGCTCGCGGTGCCGCCGCGCCGCACGCTCGAAGGCGAGGCCGGGGCCTGTGTGCGCATCCGCGCGCTGGCCGGGCTGGGCGCGGTGCTGTGCATGCACGCCCGCCACGCCGAGGGCCTGCCGAGACTCGAGCAGGCGCTGGCGGAAAGCGAGGCGCTGCCGGTCGAGTCGGTGCGCTACGAGCGCGCCCGCATCCTGATCGGCCTGTCCGCCGCGCACTTCGAGCAGCACCGGCTGGACGAGGCGCAGCGCCGCATCGAGCAGGCGCGAAGCACGCTGCTGCCGCTGGTGCACGCGCGGCGTGCCGGCGCGCGGGCCGACCTCGGGCGCGTCGGCATCAACCTGGGCAGCATCCATTCGCGTGCCGGCCGGCTGGAGGCCGCCGTGCAGGCCTACCGCGGCGCCATCGACGAGCTCGACCGCGCGGCGCGCACCGTCGCGCACGGCGGCGACGCGCTGCGCCTGCGGGCCACCCGCGCGAAGGCGTCGATGAACCTGGGCTACACGCTGTTCAAGGCCGGCGACTTCGACGCCGCACAGCGCCACCTGGCGATCGCGCTGCGCCGCTACGGCCCGCTGCTGCAGAGCCGGCCGGAACTGCGCGCCGACCTCGCGCGCACCCGTGTCAACGCCGCCCATCTGGCGGCGCGGCGCGGTGCCGCCGGGCGTGCCGCGGCGCTGTATGCCCGCGGCCTGCGCGACTTCGAGACGATCATGCGCGAGGCCGGCACGGCGCATCTCGCCGCGGATGCCGCCAACGCTCGCCTCGGCCTGGCGCGCGCAGCGCTGCTGCGGGGCCAGGCGCGACGGTCGGCGCGCCTGTTCACGGCGGCCCTGGCCACCTTGCGCGACCTGACCCGCGAGGGGGCCCTGCACCACGCGCATGCCTGGCTGCGGGCCTGGGTCGAGCAGGCTTCGCTGCTGCTCGGGACGACCCTGGCCCCGGCACAGGTCGAGGTCGTGCTGGCGGCGCTGCTGCAGGCCCTGCGGCAGCCGCCGCCACGCGCACTCGGCCGCCACGAGGAGCCGCTGCGCGGGCTGGCGGCGGCACTCGACGCCGTGCAGGCCTGGAGCACCGCCGCGCCGCCGGACGCCGCCCGGGGCGCCGCGGCGCAGGCGCTGGCGACGGCGGGCCTGCGGTACCTGCTGGACGCCACGGCCCAGGTGCTGTCCGACTCCGCGCCCGACTGGCTGGCCGGTCACCAGGCGACCGTGCAGGCCTGGGTGCGGCGCCTCGGCGAGGCCGCCGCGGCGGTGCCCGGTGCGCCGCGGCTGCTGGCGCAGTGGTTCCTCTGCACCCGCGGCCTGCGGGCGCAGCGGGTGGCCCTGGCCGACGGTACGGATCCGCGCGTGGGCGCGCTGCGCGCCGCGCTCGACGAGCTGAACCGGCTCGAGAGCGATCTGCTCGGCGGCACCTGCCCAGGCGATGCGGACGACCTGCTCGGGCTCACCGACGCGGCGCCGGCGCAGGCAGAGTCGGCGGGGCCGGCCGTGCGCTGGCAGGCGCTGCGCGACGAGGTCGGCCGGCGCGTCGACGCCGCCGTGCGGCAGGGCCTGCTGCCGCCGGTACTGCATCTGGCCGCATCGGAAGTCGCGCGCGCCCTGGCGCCGCATCAGGCGGTCCTGTTCCTGGCCCGGCTCGACCGGACTCGCGTGCTCGCCGTGGCCCTGTGCGGCACACCCGGCAATGCCACGGCGCGCCACCGCCTGGTGCGCCTGCCGGATTCGGCCGACGCGCCCTGCGACCTGCTCAATGCGGCCGCACGGCAGGCGCTGCGCCACGACTTCGGTGCGCAGCCGTCGCGTGACCCGCGGTCGCACGAGCCGCGCCGCATCGACCTCGAGGCGGCGCGCGCGCCGGCGCCGGGCGACCGGCTCGCGCTGGCGGCGCTGCGCGCACTCGCCGAAGACGCCGTCGCCCCGACGCTGCGCGAACTGCAGGCGGCCGGCAGCAGCGAGATCGCGATCGTGCCGGCCGACGACCTGCACCTGCTGCCCTGGGGCGTACTGCTGCGGGGCTGGACGGCGCCGGCGCTGTCGGTTGCCGTCTATCCGAACGCCGGGGCCTGGTGGCGCTGCCGCACGCTCGGCCCGGACGCCGCCGGCGCGCTGCCGCGCTGGGGCCAGGTCTGCGCGCCGCGTGCGGCCGGGGCGGCGCCGCTGCGCTGGGCCGAGATCGAGCAGCGCCAGTCGCAGCGACTGTGGGGCGCACCCGCCGAGGGGCCGCCCGACGCGCTGCTCGTGGTGGGGCACGGCGAACTGCCGCGCGGCAACCCCGCGCTGGCCGGGCTGCGGCTGGACGACGGCCGCGTGCTCGGGGCACACGAGGTGGCCTCCGGCGGCGCGGTCCGGCGTGTGCTGCTGTCCTGCTGCATGCTGGGGCGGACCGACGAGGCCTTCGGCGAGCCGCTGGGGTTCCTGTCCACCTGCTTCGCCTACCGGGCGCACTTCGGCATCGGCTGGCTCACCGAGGTCCCGGACGAAGCGGCCTGTCTGTTCAGCCTGGCACTGCAGTTCGCGCTGCGCGCGGAACTCCGGTCGGGCCGCGCCACGCCCTCCTGGCACCGCGTGTTCCACGCCACCTGTGCCAGCATCGAGCGAGGCGTGTGGCCGGAAGGATTCGTGGACTGGCTGGGCGACGCCGCCGGCGAGCCGGGCCGGCCGGGCCCGGCCGTGCCGCCGGAGCCGCTGCGCCGCGTGCTCCCCTGGGTCGTCGCGCTGGGGGCCTGATCAGCTCGGCTCGTAGGCCAGCCGCACGTAGATCGGCGCGAAGGCCTCGGCCTGGGTCACCTCGAGCAGGCGCTCGCGCGCCAGTTCGAGCATCGCGATGAAGGTCACCACCAGCACCTGCGGGCCGCGGGTGGTGTCGAACAGGTCCTCGAACAGCGCGAAGCGCCGGCCCTGCAGCCGGCGCAGCACGATGCTCATGTGCTCGCGCACCGAGAGCTGCTCACGCGTGATGGTGTGGTGCTGGTTCAGCTTCGCGCGGCGCAGCACGTCGGCCCAGGCGGCGCGCAGGTCGTCGGCGTCGACGTCGGGGAAACGCGGCGCGAGCGACTGCTCGATCGTCACCTGCGCGCGCAGGAAGTCGCGACCGAGCAGCGGCAGCGCGTCCAGCCGCGCGGCGGCGAGCTTGATCTGCTCGTACTCGATCAGGCGCCGCACGAGCTCGGCGCGCGGATCCTCGACCTCCTGGCCGTCGGCGCTCTTCTTCGGCGGCAGCAGCATGCGCGACTTGATCTCGATCAGCATCGCCGCCATCAGCAGGTACTCGCTGGCCAGCTCGAGGTTGGTCTTGCGGATCTGCTCGATGTAGGCGAGGTACTGGCGCGTCACGTCGGCCAGCGGGATGTCGAGGATGTTGAAGTTCTGCTTGCGGATCAGGTACAGCAGCAGGTCCAGCGGGCCCTCGAAGGCCTCGAGGAAGACCTCCAGCGCGTCCGGCGGGATGTACAGGTCCTGCGGCAGCGCGAACAGCGGCTCGCCGTACAGGCGGGCCACGGCCACCGCGTCGATCGACGCCGGCGGCAGCGCCTCGACGTCCGGCGTCGGCGCAGGGATCTCGGGCAGGTCGGGGCCCAGCGCCGCGTCGCTCACTTCGTCTTCGACTGGTACACGTAGGGCTGCTGCGGCACGCGGGCGGCGCGGTAGTCGGCCTGCGCCTGGCGGTCGATGGCGCGGTCCCACAGCAGCGCGCGGCCGGAGCGCTGCTCCTCCTCGAGCGTCGGCCGGGCGGCCTTGAGCTGCTCGATGAACTGGGTGACGTCGGACTTGTAGGGCTTCCAGAAGAGCGGCATGGCGGCGCGGCGGAGTCGGACCGGCGATTTTACCGGGCGCGGGCGACGCCCCGGTGTCACCGCAGACGGCCGCTCGGGCGCCTGCCGGCGCCGGCGCCTCGGCCGGCCCTGTCGGTCAGAATCGGCTGCCGCGGCCCGGCCGCCTGCTCCCGTCCCGATGACCGAAACCGAACTGAAGTTCCAGGTGCCGAGCGCACGGCGTCGCGGCGTGGCCGAGGCGGTGGCCGGGCGCAGCGGCGGCACTCGGCAGCGGCTGCAGGCGGTCTACCTCGACACGGAAGACCGCGCGCTCGCGCGCTGCGGTGTCGCGCTGCGGCTGCGCCGTGAGGGCCGCCGCTGGGTGCAGACGCTGAAGGCGGCCGGCAGCGACCGCATGCAGCGCCTCGAGCACAACGTGCCGCGCACCGGCACCACCGCGGCGCCGCCGCCGGTGGATCCGGCGCTGCACGACGGCACGCCCGCCGGCGAGCGCCTGGCGGCCGCGCTGCGCGAGGCGCCGGACGCCGTGCTGCGGCCGCTGTACCGCACCGACGTGCATCGGCTCGCCCGCACGCTGCGGACGCGCGGCGGGACGCTGGAGATCGCCTTCGACGAGGGTCACCTCCTCGCCGGCGAACGCCGTCTGCCGGTCTGCGAACTGGAGATCGAACTGCTGCGCGGTGCGCCCCAGGCCGTGCTGGCCCAGGCGCGCCGCTGGGTCGCGCGCCATGGCCTGTGGCTGGACGTGCGCAGCAAGGCCGAGCGGGGCGACCTGCTGGCGCGCGGCGAGGAGGTCACACCGGCGGCCGGCGCCACACCGCCGCGCCTCGCGACTGCGATGCCGGCACGCGAAGGCCGGCGCGGCGTGATCGCGGCCTGTGCCGAACAGGTGCTCGCGAACGCCAGCCAGGTCGCCAGCGGCGGCTTCCGCGACGAGCATGTGCACCAGTTGCGGGTCGGGCTGCGGCGGCTGCGCACCGCGCTGCGCCTGTTCGACGGCACGACGCCGGACCCGCTGGCCGACGGTGCGGCGGCGCTGTTCCGCCTGCTCGGAGCGGCGCGCGACCAGGCGGCGATCGCCGCGCCGCTGCAGGCCGAGCTGGCCCGCGCGATGGCGGCCGCGGGTTTGCCGCTGGCGGCGCCGATGCTGCCCGCGGACGCGTCGGCGGTCGACCCGGCGGCGTGTGTGCGCGCCGCGCCGGCCCAGGACTTCCTGCTCGCGCTGATCGAGGCCGTGCTGCCGGCGCCGGACGTCCCCGCCGACGTTGTCGGCACGGAGGGTTCGGCCGCCGAGCTGCCCACCACGTCGCTGCGCGATCTGCTCGCGCAGCGGCTGCAGCGCTGGCACAAGCAGGTGGCGGCCGATGCGGGCCGCTTCGCCACGCTGGAGGACGAGGCGCGCCACCGCCTGCGCAAGCGGGTCAAGCGGCTGCGCTACGCGGTCGAGTTCGCGGCCACGCTGTTCGACGCGCGCCGCGTGCGCCGCTACCTGAAGCCGCTGCGCGCGCTGCAGGACCGGCTCGGCGTGCTCAACGACTTGGCCGTCGGCCTGCAGGGCTACCGGGGCGCGGCGGCCGGCGGCGATGCGGCGGCGGCCTTCGCGACCGGGTGGCTCGCCGCCCGGCGCGAACGGCTGCTCGCCGAAGCCGGGCCGGCGCTGCAGGACCTCGCGAAAGCGAAGCGCTTCTGGCGGCGCTGACGGCGCAACCCGTTCCGCGCCGTCGTCCAGGCTCTCAGAAGCTGGTGCGGGTCTTGACCTGCAGCTGGACCTTGCGCACGTCCGCGTCGGCATCGACCGGGAACGCGAGGTCCACGTGCAGCACGTTGCTGAAGGCCGTGCGCGTGTTGACGATGCGCAGTCCGACGCCGGCATCGCTGAGCCAGCCCGGGTTGCGCAGATTGCCGGTGCCGCCGCCCCAGGCGCGGCCGACGTCGGCGAACACGGCGCCGCCGACGCGGAACAGGCGCCACACGTACAGGTCGGTGTAGAAGCGCTCCTCGACCGTGAAGAGGGCCCGGTGCGTGCCGTTCTGGTAGCGCAGCGGGTAGCCGCGCAGTCCGTTGTCGCCGCCGAGCTGCAGCGTCTCCGCCGGGGCCGGCCGGGTCAGCAGGTCGGCCGCGCCGGCCGCGTAGAACAGCCAGCGTCCGCCCTGCGGCACGTAGTACTGGGTCTGCAGGCCGAACTGCTGCCGGCGCACCTGCCCGGACGAGTACTGCCCCGACAGGCGGGCGGCGGCGATCAGCGTCTGCTCGCCGGCCGGTCGGAAGCCGCGCGCGATCGAGGCGGCATAGACCCAGGCGTCCGTGCTCGAACCCAGGCTGCGGCTCGCGCGGCCCAGCTGCAGCGTCGACGCGAGGCCGAGCGAGAAAAATTCGGGCCGGCCGATCAGGTTGCGGTTGAGTTCCTTCTCGAAACGGTCCTCCAGCAGCTCGTAGCGCGCGAACGGCGTCACGAGGCGCTGGTCCGGCGGCAGCTCGGCCGGCGCCGTCAGCCCGGGCTCGGGCGCATAGGCGTCGTCCTGCAGCGCGACGCCGAGGCTGAAACGATGCGTCCAGCCGTCGACCAGACCGGGCGACCAGCCGCCGAACACCTCCGCCTGCGTCTGCCGGTGGCGGTACTGCGCGATCATCTCCCCGCCGTCGTAGACCGAGTCGAGCCGGTCGTCCTTCGATGCGCTGGCGCCGGCGGCCCAGCGGGCATCGAGCGCGTAGAAGGGCCGCACCACCGAGGCGGCGTCGCGCTGGCCGTCGCTGTTGCTCGCGTGGCTGAGGTTGATCGAGGCCCAGGTGCCGAACACCCGGTCGGCGGAGAGCTGGAACTCGTTGCTCGAGCGGTCGATGCCCTTCGAGTGGCCGATGCCGAGCGAGACCCCGGTGCCGAGCAGGTTGTATTCGCGGATGTGCAACCCGCCGGTGTTGGCGCCGCCCGAGCGGCCCGCGCTGAAGCCGGGGTCGAGCGACCAGGCGTCGCGCGTGGCCACCTCGAGGTCGACCACGCCGTCGTGCCAGGCGACGGGGCGGATCTGCACGTCGTACAGCGTGTGATTGCTGCGCAGCAGCCGCTCGGTCTCGTCGATCACGCGCACCGACAGCGGCTCGCCGCTGTGGAACAGCAGGGCGCGCTCGATCACGCCCGGCCGCGTGCGGATGTGCAGCCGGTCGGCGAGGCGGAACAACCAGCGGTCTTCCTTCGGATCCGTGGTGTCGAAGACGTCCTGCGCGTCGATGCGGATCTCGCCGATGCGCGCCCCCATCGCCTCGAGCTCGGCGAGCGACGGCAGGGCGGCGGCGTCCGCCGGCGCCGCCGGTGTGCCGGCATGCACCAGGGCCAGCAGCAGGACGAGCAGTGCGCGGCAGGTCGCCAGGGGCCGCCGCTTCAAACGCCGGCTCGTCGGGTGGTGATCATCGGCGCTACTCTGGCGCCCGCTCTTTAAGACACCCTTAACCGCGCCGCAGGTCGTCGGCGGGGTGTGAAATCAGTCCTGCGCCTCGCGTTCGAACGCCGCCGCGACCGTCGGCACGATCGCATCCTCGCCGAGCACCGCGTCGAATCCGGCGCGCCGCATCAGCGACAAGGGCTGCTCGTTGACATGGGCCAGCACGAGCGCGACGCCGCGCTTCTTCAGCATGCGGTGCAGCTGCTCGAGCGCGTCGAGGCCCGAGGTGTCCAGCGAGATCAGCCGGTGCATTTCCAGCACCACCGCGCGCGTGCCGTCGTGCACCTGGGCCGGCAGCGACTCGATCTTGCCGACCGCGCCGAAGAACAGCGCGCCGAACAGCTCGAACACCTGCACGCCGGGTGGCAGCTCCGCGGGATCGTGCGCCTGCACGCGGAACAGCGTGCTCATGCGGTAGATGAAGAACACGCAGGCCAGCACCAGCCCGATCTGCACCGCCACGGTCAGGTCGAACACGACGGTCAGGAAGAAGGTGCCCAGCAGGATGGTTCGGTAGGGCACGCTGAATCGGCGCAGGCGCACGAACTCGCGCCATTCGCCCATGTTCCAGGCCACGAAGAGCAGGATGCCGGCCAGCGCCGCGAGCGGCACGTGCTGCGCGAGCGGCGCCGCGGCGAGCACGATGACCAGCAGCGTCGCCGCGTGCACGATGCCCGCGACCGGGCTGGCCGCGCCGGAGCGCACGTTGGTGACCGTGCGCGCGATCGTGCCGGTGGCCGGGATCCCGCCGAACGCCGGCGCGACCATGTTCGCGACGCCCTGCGCCATCAGTTCCTGGTTCGGGTCGTGCCGCGGTAGCTCGGTCAGGTTGTCGGCGACGCGCGCGCACAGCAGCGATTCGATTGCGCCGAGCAACGCGATCGTCAGCGTCGGGATCAGCAGCTGCTTCGCGCTCTCCCAGCTGAACGGCGGCAGCGCCAGCTGCGGCAGGCTCTGCGGGATGCCGCCGAAGCGGCTGCCGATGGTTTCCACCGGCAGATGCAGCAGCACGGTGGCGAGCGTCGCAAGCACCAGCGCAACGATCGTGCCCGGCACGTGCGCGGCGATGCGGTACAGCCGGTGGCGCCAGCCGACGTTGTCCAGCGGCATGGTGTAGGACTTGGGCCAGACGACCACCAGCGCCAGGCAGGCCAGCCCGATCGCCAGCGCGATCGGGTTGAAGGTGCCGGCGTGCGCCGCCAGCACGCCGATCTGCGTGAAGAAGTCGGCCGGCAGCTTGGCGATCTGCAGGCCGAGCAGGTCCTTGACCTGCGAGAGCCCGATCAGCACTGCGATGCCGTTGGTGAAGCCGATGATGATCGTCACCGGGATGTAACGCACCAGCGCGCCGAGCTTCAGCGCACCCATCGCGAACAGCAGCAGCCCGGCCAGCGCGGTCGAGATCAGCAGGTTGGTCAGGCCGTAGCGCTCGACGATGCCGTAGACGATCACGATGAACGCGCCGGCGGGGCCGCCGATCTGCACGCTCGAGCCGCCCAGCGCCGAGATCAGGAAGCCGGCGACGATGGCCGTGAAGATGCCCTGTTCGGGCTTGACGCCCGAGGCGATCGCGAAGGCCATCGCGAGCGGCAGCGCGACGATGCCGACGGTGATGCCGGCGCTCAGGTCGGCCGTGAACTGCGCGCGGTCGTAGCCCTTCAGGGCGTCGAGCAGGCGCGGGCGGAACGGGTGGAACTGCAGGGCCATGGAACCTCCGGGAACGTGGACAGGCGGCACACGAGGTGCGCCTGCGGCGGTCCGCAGTGGTGGGCCCGGGCCATGAAGCGGCGCCGGCGGGTCGGGCCCAGGAGGCTGTGCAGTCGGGCCGGCATGGCGGGCGGTCTCAGCAGGGTTCGCAGCAGTCGGCGCGCGCCGGCAGCACTTCGGTGCTGCCGGCGTCGTGCTGGGCCAGCACCGCGTCGACGCCATGGTGGGCCACCCAGCCCAGTTCGCGCGCGGCGCGCGACGGGTCGTAGACGCGGTCGATCGTCGCCGGCAAGGGCCAGCCGCGCCGCGCGAACTCGGCGACCAGCCCGGGCGCGCGCCGGCGCAGCACGGCCGGTGCGTCGGCCTGCAACAGGGCGAGGTCCGTGCGCCGGAACGGCGTCGGCGCGGAGATGACCCAGGTCGTGCAGCGCGGGCCGCGATCGGTCAGCGCCAGCGCGTGGGCCCGGGCGACGTCGCGTGCGTCGATGCCGCGGTGCAGCCGGTAGGCCGCCATCAGCGGCGCCGCCTCGGGGAAGCAGCGCGACATGCGCAGGATGCGCACCGCCGGGCCGCCCGGCGCCGCGGCGGCGCGTTCGAGCAGCGCCTCGGCGGCGAGCTTGGTGCGGTGGTACACGGTGTGCGGTCGCGGCAGCGTGGCCTCGTCGATCCAGCCCGCGCCGCCGTACAGCGCCGTCGTGCTGGTGAACACGAGGCGCCGTACGCCGTGCCGCGCGGCCGCGTCCAGCAGCGCCTGCGTGCCCTGCACGTTGACCCGCTCGAAGGCCGCGTCGGGAAGGGTGCCGACCTGCGGCGCGTGCAGCGCGGCGACGTGAACGACCGCGTCCGCCCCGGCGCACAGACGATCCAGCAGCGCCGCGTCGCCGAGGTCGCCGACCAGTTCGGTGTGCGGGCCGGCGACCCGGTCCAGCCCGACGACCGCGTGGCCGTGCACTGCCAGGTGGGCGCGGATCGCGCGTCCGATCCGCCCCGCGCTCCCGGTCAGCGCGATGCGCATCAGCGCACCCGCAGCCCGGGCACGGCGCCCGGCCAGGGCTCGAGGATGTACAGCCCCGGGTGGGCCTTCTCGTCGGCGTGGCTGGCGGCCAGCACCATGCCTTCGCTGAGGCCGAACTTCATCTTGCGCGGCGCGAGGTTGGCGACCATCACCGTGAACTTGCCGACCAGCTGCTCCGGCCGGTAGGCGGACTTGATGCCGGAGAACACGTTGCGCGTGCGACCCTCGCCGACGTCCAGCGTCAGGCGCAGCAGCTTGTCGCTGCCCTCGACGGCCTCGCAGTTCACGATCTTCGCGATGCGCAGATCCACCTTCGCAAAGTCGTCGATCGAGATCGTGCCGGCCAGCGCCTCGCCGCCCGGGGCCGGCGCCTCGACGACGGGCGGCTCGAACAGCTTGTCCAGCAGCGCCGGATCGACCCGCTGCATCAGGTGCTGGTAGGTGCCGATGGTGTGCGCGCCGAGCGCGCGCGAGGCGTCGGCGAAGGCCAGCGGGCCCACGCGCAGGAAGGCCTCGACCTGCGCCGCCAACGCCGGCAGGACCGGCTTGAGGTAGATCGTCAGCACGCGGAAGGCCTCGATGCAGACGCTGCAGACGTCGTGCAGCACGGCGGCGTTCTCGGGCTTCTTCGCGAGCTCCCAGGGCTTGTGCTGGTCGACGTATTCGTTGACGCGGTCGGCGAGCAGCATGATCTCGCGCAGCGCCTTGCCGAACTCGCGTTCCTCGTACAGCCGCTCGACCTCCTCGCGGTGCCCGCGCAGCCCGTCCAGCAGCGTGCGGCCCTCGACGCCGATGTCGGCCGAGAGCCGGCCATCGAAGCGCTTGGCGAGAAAGCCGGCGGCGCGGCTCGCGATGTTGACGTACTTGCCGACCAGGTCGGCGTTGACCCGGGCGACGAAGTCGTCCGGGTTGAAGTCCACGTCCTCGACGCGCGCGTTCAGCTTGGCGGCGATGTAGTAGCGCAGCCACTCGGCGTTCATGCCCAGCTCGAGATACTTCAGCGGCGAGATGCCGGTGCCGCGGCTCTTGCTCATCTTCTCGCCGCTGACGGTGATGAAGCCGTGCACGAACACCTTGTCGGGCGTCTTGCGGCCCGAGAAGTGCAGCATCGCCGGCCAGAACAGCGTGTGGAAGTAGGTGATGTCCTTGCCGATGAAGTGAACCTGCTCCAGCGCCGGGTCGGCCATCAGCGCGTCGAACGACACGGGTTCGCCGCCGGCCCGGGCCCGGCCGCTGTCGCAGTAGTTCTTCAGCGAGGCGAGGTAGCCCACCGGCGCGTCCAGCCAGACGTAGAAGTACTTGTCCTCGGTGTCCGGGATGCGGATGCCGAAGTAAGGCGCGTCGCGGCTGATGTCCCAGTCCGCCAGGCCGACATGCCCGTGCTCATCGGTCGCGAACCACTCGCGGATCTTGTTCAGCACTTCCGGCTGCAGCCGGCCCGGCTCCTGCGTCCACTGCTGCAGGAAGTCCAGGCAGCGTTGCGCGGAGAGCTGGAAGAAGTGGTGCTCGCTGCTGCGCAGCACCGGCGTGGCGCCGGTCAGCGTCGAGTACGGGTTCTTCAGCTCCGTCGGGGCGTACACCGAGCCGCACACCTCGCACGAATCGCCGTACTGGTCCTTCGCGCCGCATTTCGGGCACTCGCCCTTGATGTAGCGGTCCGGCAGGAACATGCCCTTGACCGGGTCGTAGAACTGCTCGATCGCGCGCACCGAGATCAATCCGGCCCGGCGCAGCGCGAGGTAGATCTCCTGCGCGAGGCGATGGTTCTCCGGCCCGTCGGTCGAATGCCAGTTGTCGAAGCCGATGTGGAAGCCGTCCAGGTACTGCCTGCGCCCGGCGGCGATCTTGGCGACGAAGGCCTGCGGCGACAGCCCGGCCTTCTCGGCGGCGATCATGATCGGTGCGCCGTGCGCATCGTCGGCGCAGACGAAGTGCACCTCGTGGCCCATCATCCGCTGGAAGCGCACCCAGATGTCGGCCTGGATGTACTCCATCATGTGCCCGACGTGGAACGGCGCGTTCGCGTAGGGCAGGGCGGTGGTGACGAAGAGCTTGCGGGTCATGGGGGCGGCGCCGGGCGGCGGAAAGCGGGCATTTTAGGCGCCCGCGTCGGCGCCTCCCCAGTGCCGGGCATGGGGGCATGCCCTTCGCGCTAGACTGCGCGCCGGCATTTCCACCCTCTTCCCCCCGCTCCATGGCCGTCACCGAATCCGCCCTGCTCGAAGCCCTCAAGGGCGTGGTCGACCCGAACACGGGCAAGGACTTCGTCTCGACCAAGGCGCTGAAGAACCTCAAGGTCGACGGCGGCGACGTGTCCTTCGACGTCGAACTCGGCTACCCGGCAAAGAGCCAGATCGCCGGGCTGCGCAAGGGCCTGATCGCGGCCGCGCGCAGCGTGCCCGGGGTCGAGAACGTCAGCGCGAACCTGGCCACGAAGATCATCGCGCACGCGGTGCAGCGCGGCGTGCAGCTGCTGCCGAACGTGAAGAACATCGTCGCAGTGGCCTCCGGCAAGGGCGGCGTCGGCAAGAGCACGACCGCGGTGAACCTGGCGCTCGCGCTGGCCGCGGAGGGCGCCAACGTCGGCATCCTGGACGCCGACATCTACGGCCCCAGCCAGCCGATGATGATGGGCATCGACGCGCGGCCCGAGAGCGCCGACGGCAAGACCATGGAGCCGCTGTCCAACTACGGCGTGCAGGTGATCTCGATCGGCTTCCTGATCGAGCCCGACAACCCGATGATCTGGCGCGGCCCGATGGCCACCCAGGCGCTGGAGCAGCTGCTGCGCCAGACCAACTGGACGGATCTGGACTACCTGATCGTCGACATGCCGCCGGGCACCGGCGACATCCAGCTCACGCTCAGCCAGCGCGTGCCGCTGACCGGCGCGGTGATCGTCACGACGCCGCAGGATATCGCGCTGCTCGACGCGAAGAAGGGCATCAAGATGTTCGAGAAGGTCGGCGTGCCGATCCTCGGCGTGGTCGAGAACATGGCGGTGCACGTGTGCTCGAACTGCGGCCACGTGGAGCACATCTTCGGCGCCGACGGCGGCAAGACCATGGCCGCCGAGTACGGCATCGACTACCTCGGCGCGCTGCCGCTGAACCTGTCGATCCGCGTCGACGCGGACAGCGGCCGGCCCAGCGTCGTCAACGACCCGGACGGCGAGATCGCCGGGCTCTACAAGGGCGTGGCGCGCCAGGTGGCGGTGAAGATCGCGCAGCGGGCCAAGGACTTCAGCGCGAAGTTCCCGACCATCACGATCTCGAAGAACACCTGATCAGTCGAACAGCAGCTGCGGCAGCAGCAGGCTGATCTGCGGCACGTAGGTCACGATCAGAAGGAACACCAGCAGGATCGCCAGCCAGGGCAGCGCCGCGCGTGTCACCTGCACCAGGTTCATGCCGGTGATGCCGCTGGTAACGAACAGGTTCAGGCCGACCGGCGGCGTGATCATGCCGATCTCCATGTTCACCACCATGATGATGCCGAGGTGGATCGGGTCGATGCCGAGCTGGGTCGCGATCGGGAAGAAGATCGGAGCCAGGATCAGGATGATCCCGGTCGGCTCCATGAAGTTGCCCGCCACCAGCAGGATGATGTTGACCACCAGCAGGAAGGCCCAGGCCGGCATGCCGGCGGCGAGGATCGCCTCGGCGATGGTCTGCGGGATGCGCTCGGTGGTCAGCACGTGGGCGAACAGCAGCGCGTTGGCGATGATGAACATCAGCATCACCGTCGTCTTGCCGGCCTCGAGGAACACCTCGGGCAGGTCGCGCAGGCCGATGTCGCGGTACACCACCACCGCGACGAACACCGCGTAGACCGCCGACACGGCGGCCGCCTCGGTGGGCGTGAAGATGCCGCCGTAGATGCCGCCCATGATGATCACGAGCAGCAGCAGGCCCCAGATCGAGTCCTTGAAGCGCCGCAGCAGTTCGGCGGTGCTGGCGCGTTCGCTGCGCGTCAGCGTCAGCTTGCCGGCGCGCCACCAGACCGCGCCGGCCAGCATCAGCGCGAGCAACAGGCCCGGCACCACGCCGGCCATGAACATGCGGCCGACCGAGACCTCGGTGACCGCCGCGTAGACCACCATCACGATCGAGGGCGGGATCAGGATGCCCAGGGTGCCGGCGTTGCAGATCACCCCGGCGGCGAACTCCTTCGGGTAGCCGCTGCGCACCATGCCGGCGATGACGATCGAGCCCACCGCGACGACCGTGGCCGGGCTGGAGCCCGACACCGCGGCGAACAGCGTGCAGGCCAGCACGCTGGCGATCGCCAGCCCGCCGCGCAGATGCCCGACCGCGGCGATCGCGAACGCGACCATGCGCCGTGCCACGCCGCCGGTGCTCATCAGCGCGCCGGCGAGCACGAAGAACGGGATCGACAGCAGCGTGTAGTGCTCGCTGGTCTCGAAGATCTTGATCGTCATGCTGGCCAGCGAGTCCTGGCCGACCAGCAGGATGGTCAGCAGGCTCGACAGGCCGAGCGCGATCGCCACCGGCGTGCCGAGCGCCATCAGCACGAACAGCGTGATGAACAGGATGGCGGTGTTCATGCGTCGCCCTCACCGGCCTTCAGCTTCAGCGCGTCGGCCGCTTCGTCGGCGAGGTGCAGGCTGTCGGAGCGGCCGGTGACGAGTTGCCACAGCACCTGGCCGAAGCGCAGCACCATCAGCGCATAGCCCAGCGGCAGCACCGCGCGCACGACCCAGACCGGGATCGGCAGGTCCTCCAGCTCGACGCCGACCGTGCGCATCTTGTCGACGTAGTCCCAGGCGCCGGTGATGACGATGCCGGCGTAGGCCAGGCACAGCAGCACGACGAGGATCGACACGCCGCGCCGCAGCGGCGGCGGCAGCAGCTTGACCAGCGCGTCGACGCCGATGTGCGCGCCGATGCGCACGCCGTACGAGATGCCGACGAAGATCATCACCGCGAAGAACACGGTGGTGAGCTCGAGCGCCCAGGTGAAGCCGGTGTTGAACACGTAGCGCAGCACCACCTGCACGAAGGTCAGCCCGGTCATGACCGCCAGCATCAGCATGACGATCCATTCCTCGAGACGGTCGAGCCAGCGCATCGTTGCTCTCCTCCCGGGCGGCGTCACCGCGGCGCGGCCGCGGTGACGGGCCGGCGGCTCAGTTCTGGTTGGCGGACAGGGCGGCGTCGATCACGTCCTTGCCGATCTCGCTCTCGAACTTCTTCCACACCGGCTTCATCGCCGCGCGCCACTGGGCCAGCTCGTCCTTGCTGAGCTTGAGCACCTCGGCCTTCTTGTCGTCGACGACCTTCTGCCGGTAGGCGGCGGCCTCGTCGAAGGCGACCTTGTTGCCGAACTTGATCGACTCGACCATCGCCTTGTTCAGCGCGGTGCGCACGTCGGCGGGCAGCTTGTCCCACCAGGCGGCGTTGGCGATCACCATGTAGTCGAGCACGCCGTGATCGGACTCCATGATGTACTTCTGCACCTCGTGGAACTTCTTGGTGTAGATGTTCGACCAGGGGTTCTCGGTGCCGTCGACCACGCCGGTCTGCAGCGCCTGGTAGACCTCGGCGAAGGCGAGCTTCTGCGGGTTGCCGCCGACCGCCTTGAACTGCGCCTCGAGCACGTCCGAGCTCTGGATGCGGAACTTCAGGCCCTTGGCGTCGGCGGGCGTGCGCAGCGGCTTGTTGGCCGACAGCTCCTTCATGCCGTTGTGCAGGTAGCCCAGGCCCTTGATGCCCTTCTTCTTCATCGAGTCGAGCAGCTCGAGGCCCTTGGGGCTGTCCTGGAATCGATCCACCGCGGCGATGTCGTCGAACAGGAACGGCAGATCGAACACCTGCAGCTTCGGGGTGTACTTGCCGAACTTGGCCAGCGAGGGCGCGATGATCTGCACGTCGCCGAGCAGCAGCGCCTCCATCTCCTTGCCGTCGCCGAACAGCTGGCTGTTCGGGAACACCTGCACCTCGACCTTGCCGGGCAGGGCCTTCTCGGCCAGCTCCTTGAATTTCAGCGCCGCCTGCCCCTTGGGCGTCTGGTCGGCGACGACGTGGCTGTACTTGATGACGAGGGGGGCGGACCACGCGGTGAGATGCGCGGCGGCGAGGGCGGCGGCGAGGGCCAGGCGAGGCAGGATCATGACGCGCTCCTGGTAGTGATGTGTTTGTGCAAAGGGACTGTAGTGGATGTGCACCGCATCATGCGTTGTGGAAATTACGGTCGAACCCCGAGGGTTTGCACGGAGGTCGACCCCGATCGGATCGGGGCTGGCCCGTCCCGCTAGACTCGTGGCCGCGCTTTCCTGCCGGTTCCCGCCATGCCCTCCCACCCCCTTTCCTCCGCTGCCGACCATGGCTGACCGACCGCGTGTGCAGGTGGCGGTGGTGATGGAGCGCGATTCCCGACCGAATCGCTGGGAGGAGTGGCGCCATCGCATCGTCGATGTCGTGCCGATGCAGGACGGGTTCGGCGCCGGGCCGCGGGTGCTGCTCGAGGACGATCGGCTCCAGCGCACGCTGCATCCGGGATTCGACGTCGAGCTGTTCGCCGACGAGGGCGAGGGTTACTACCTGAACCTGACGAGCGGTGCGCCGGTGTGGTTCGTCGTCTGGCGCATCGACGACGAGGATCCGTCGCGGTCCTGGCCGGAGCAGGTCACGCTGTCCTACAACGAGGCGGGCCGGCGCATGGACGCGCAAGAGCGGGTCGACAACGTGCCGCTGCCGGCCGAGGGCCGCGAGTGGCTGCAGGCCTTCACGGACGCGAACTACCGGCCCGAGCCGAAGCAGCGTCGCCGCCCGGCCTCATTCCGCGCCCCGGACCAGCGATGAACGAGGACGACGGTTTCCTGTCGCGCTGGTCCCGGCGCAAGGCGCTGGTGCGCGAGGGGCGTGAACTGCCGGCGGACCCACCGGCCGCCGCGCCGGCGCCGCTCGCCGAAGTCGCCCCGGTAGTGCCGAAGGTGGTGGCGCCGGTCCCATCGGACCCCGTCGATCCGGTCGCCGAGCACGCCCCGGTCGCCGCGCCGCCGCCGCCGACGTTGGAGGACACAGCCGTGCTGACGCCGGCGTCGGACTTCACGCGCTTCGTGGCGCGCGACGTCGACCCGGGCGTCAGGAACGCGGCGCTGAAGAAGCTGTTCACCGATCCGCAGTTCAACGTGATGGACGGGCTGGACGTCTACATCGACGACTACAACAAGCCCGATCCGCTGCCGGCGGGCATGCTGCGCCAGATGGTGCAATCACAATTCCTCGGGTTGTTCCGCGACGAGGAGAAGACGGCCGAGGCCGCTGCGCCGCCGGCGCAGGCCGTGGCCGTCGCACGGGAAGAGACGCCTGATGAAGACCCTGATCTGCGATTGCAACCGGACGATGCCGCTGGACCCGCCGCTGCGGGAGCGCCTGAGCCAGGCGCTGGCGAAGACGCCGGGCGCCCAGGCTGACGGCGTCACCGAGCCGCACACGCTGCTGTGCCGGCGCGAGGCCGGGGCGTTCCAGCGCGCCGCCAAGTCGGGCGACGACCTGGTGGTCGCGTGCACGCAGGAGGCGCGCCTGTTCCTCGAACTGAACGAGCAGACCGACGGCGCGCCGGGCATCGCGGAACGGCCGATCCGCTTCGTCGACATCCGCGAGACCGGCGGCTGGTCCAAGGATGCGCGCGACGCCGCGCCGAAGATCGCCGCGCTGATCGCCGCCGCGCAACTGCCCGACCCGGACCCGGTGCCCACGGTCAGCTACCGGTCGCAAGGGCGCTGCCTGGTCGTCGGCGGTGCCGAGGCGGCCGAGCGGGCGGCCGCGATGCTGGACGACCGCCTCGAGCCCACGCTGCTGGTCGAGCACGGCGCGCTGCCGCAGCGCCGCGAGCGCGCGGTGATGGCCGGCCGCCTGACCCGCCTGACGGGCTGGCTCGGCGCCTTCGCCGCGGAATGGGAGAGCGGCAACCCGATCGACCTCGACCTGTGCACGCGCTGCAATGCCTGCGTGGACGCCTGTCCCGAAGGGGCGATCGACTTCGGCTACCAGGTCGACCTGTCGCGTTGCAAGAGCCACCGTGACTGCGTGAAGGTGTGCGACGCGGCCGGCGCGATCGACTTCCAGCGGGCGCCCCAATCGGTCGGCGAGACCTTCGACCTGGTGCTCGACCTGCGCGACGCGCCGGCCTTCTCGATGCACCAGAAGCCGCAGGGCTACTTCCATCCCGGCCGCGACGAGCGGGCGCTGGTCGACGCCGTGCTGAAGCTGCGCGAACTGGCCGGCGAGTTCGAGAAGCCGAAGTTCTTCCAGTACAAGCCCAAGCTCTGCGCGCACAGCCGCAACGAGCGCATCGGCTGCACGGCCTGCATCGACGTCTGCTCGGCCAGTGCGATCCGCAGTGATGCGTCGCGCAAGGGCAAGCCCAAGGGCGAGCCGGCCGGCGGCATCGTCGTCGAGCCGCACCTGTGCGTGGGCTGCGGCGCCTGCAGCACGGTCTGCCCGAGCGGCGCGCTGGCGTTCGCCTATCCCGGCACGGCCGACCAGGGCCGGCGTCTGCGCACGGTGCTGACCGCCTACCGGCAGGCCGGCGGACGCGATGCCGCGCTGCTGCTGCACAGCGAGGGCGCGGGCGCTCGGCTGGTCGGCGAGCTCGGCCGCGCCGCGCGCGTCGACCGGGCGGTGCACGGCGTGCCTGCGCGCGTGATCCCCTTGCCGCTGTGGCACACCGCCAGCGCCGGCATCGACCTGTGGCTGGCCGCGATCGCCTACGGCGCCAGCCAGGTCTGGGTGCTGCTGACCGACGAGGAGGCGCCCGAGTACCGCGCTGCGCTGACCGACCAGATGGCCGTGGCGAAGGCGATCCTGAGCGGCCTGGGCTACGCCGGCGAGCACCTGCGGCTGGTCGAGGCGCGTGATGCGCGCGACCTGGCCGCGCTCGACACCGCCCTGCGCGCCGCGCCGGCGCAGGGCGTCGCACAGCCGGCCACGCTGGCGGTACAGGCCGACAAGCGCGCCACGCTCGACCTCGTGCTCGATCACCTGCTGACGCAGGCGCCGCAGGCGGCCGAATCGATCGCGCTGCCGGCGGCGGGGGCGCCGTTCGGCAGCCTGGCCATCGACACCGACAAGTGCACGCTGTGCCTGAGCTGCGTTGGCGCCTGCCCGGAAGGCGCGCTGGCGGACAACCCGGAGCGGCCGCAGCTGCGCTTCATCGAACGCCACTGCGTGCAGTGCGGCCTGTGCGCGACGACCTGCCCGGAACAGGCCATCACGCTGCAGCCGCGGCTCTGGCTCGCCGACGGCGGCCGCGCCCGCAAGGCGGCGCGGGTGCTGCACGAGGTCGAACCCTACCGCTGCATCAAGTGCGGCAAGCCCTTCGGCACGCTGAAGGCGATCGAGGCGATGCTCTCGAAGCTGTCCGGGCACGCGGCGTTCCAGGGCGCCGCCGCGGACCGGCTGAAGATGTGCGGCGACTGCCGCGTCGTCGACCTGTACAGCAACCCGAACGAACTGAAGATCACCGACCTATGAACGATTCCGCGAGCCGGGCCGCGCGGGCCGACCTTGCCGCGCTGAGCTTCGCGACCGCCGACGACAGCGAGGAGCTGGCGCGGGCCGAGCTGTACGGCCTGCTGGCCCGGTTGTGGATCGCGCCGCCGGACGAGGCGCTGCTGCAGCAGTTCGCGGTCGCGGTTACCGAGGCGCCGCAGCCGGGCGGCTTCCTGGAGGCGCCCTGGCAGGCGCTGGTCGCCGCGATGCGCGACACCACGCCCGCGGCGGCGGCGGCCGAATACGACGCGCTGTTCGGTGGGGTCGGCAAGCCGGAAGTGTTCCTGTACGGCTCGTTCTACCTGAGCGGCTTCTTGAACGAGAAGCCGCTCGCGCAGCTGCGCGACGACCTGGCCCGGATCGGGCTGGCGCGCGACGAGCAGCGCGGCGAGACCGAGGACCATGTCGCGGGCGTGTTCGAGGTGATGCGTTTCCTGATCGCCGGCGACGACGTCGCGGTGTGCAACCTCGAGCAGCAGCGCCGCTTCTTCCGGGCCCATGTGCAGTCGTGGGTCGAGAAGCTGTGCGACGCGGTCGACGCGCAGCCGGCGGCCGCGCTGTACCGCGCGCTCGCCGGGCTGACGCGGGCCTTCGTGCAGGTGGAGACGCAGGGTTTCGACCTGCTCGAGCTGTAGGCGCCGCGGCGATCAGGCGGCGGTGCGGCGCAGCACCACGGTGAACTGCGCGCCGCTGCGACCGTCGTCGCGGTTCGCGGCGCGGATGTCGCCGCCGTAGCGCTCGACGATGCCGCGGCTGATCCACAGGCCCAGGCCGGTGCCTTCCTTCTTGCGCGTCACGAACGGCTTGAACAGATCCGCGAGCAGCGCGGCGTCCAGCCCGCTGCCGGTGTCGGCGACGACGATGTCGATGCCGCCTTCCGCGTTGTCGTGCGAGGCGAGTGTCAGCGTGCCGCCGTCGGGCATCGCGTGGATGGCGTTGACGAGCAGGTTCACCAGCACCTGCTGCAGCTCGTTGCGGTTGATCGCCGGCCGGCGCGTGGCGTGCAGCTGCCGGACCAGCTCGATGCGCGTGCGCGACAGCAGGTGCGCCACCAGCACCAGGCAATCCTGCAGCACCTGCGTCGTGTCCACCTCGGCGATGTAGCCGGCGAATTCCGACGGGCGGGCGAACTGCAGCAGCTGCGTGACGATCAGGCGCATGCGCTCGATCTGCTCGTCGACCAGCTTCAGCTCCGCGCCGACCCGTGCCGCGGCGTCCGGGCCGAGCAGCTCGCGCGCGAGGTCGAGGTTGCCCTGGATTACCGCGATCGGGTTGTTGACCTCGTGCGCGATGCTCGCGGTCAGCTGGCCCACCGCGGCCAGCTTCTCGCTGCGCACCAGCTGCTGCTGCGCCTCCTGCAGCTCGCGCGTGCGCTCGGCGACCTTGGCGTCCAGCGCGGCGTTCCAGCGCTGCAGCGCGAGCGTCTGCTCGGCGATCGCGTCCAGCAGCCGGTCCAGGTGGCCCGCCAGCGCGCCCACTTCGTCGCGGCTCGCAACCGGACCGACGCGCGCCTCGAGCGAGCCGGTCTGCACGCTGCGCATCGTCAGCGCCATGCGCTCGATCGGCCCGAAGATCGTGCGCGCGGCGCGCAGCGAGACCAGCGCCGCCCCGATCGTCACCGCGAAGAAGATCAGCCCGATCGCGGCCAGGACGCCGTACTTCAGCAGCATGAATGGCCGTTCCAGGTAGCCGACGTACAGCATGCCGACGCGGCGGCCGGCACCGTCGCGCAGCGGCAGGTAGCCCGACACGTACCAGTCGGAGACGACGAACGCCCGGTCCAGCCAGGTGCTGCCGCGCCCGAGCACCGCGTCGCGCACGGTGCGCGACACGCGCGTGCCGATCGCGCGGTTGCCCGCGCCTTCGCCGAACAGGCGGACGTTGGTGCTGATGCGCACGTCATCCAGGAACAGCGTGGCCGTGCCGTGGCTGCCGAACGGCAGCGAACCCTCGGGGTAGACGATGCCGTTGATGTGGTCGATGAACGGCAGGTTGCGGTTCAGCAGCACGCCGGCCTGCACATGCGCCAGCACGCGGCCGCCCGGCGCCGTGACCGGCGCACTGGCCAGCACGACCATTGCCCGGTCCTCCAGCGTGCGTTCGGTCGGCGCGGCATTGCGCGTCGGGACCAGCGGCACCGCGACGCGCGCCAGCAGTGGCGGTGAGAGCACGGCCAGCTCGTCCGGCTGCAGCACCTCGATGCTGGCCCCCGGGCGGCCGTCCGCTGCCGGCAGCGGGGGCGGGGCGCTGGCCGGGTCGCCGGGCGACACGGCACTGTGGTCGGTGGCCAGCAAGGAGCCGTCGGGGCGGCGCAGGTTGATGAAGTCCAGGTTCTCGCGGGCCTTGTAGCGGCGCAGCAGCGGCACCAGGCCGGCCGCGTCGCCCCGGTCCAGCGCGAGGTACGTGGCGTGCGCGTCGGCGACCGCTGCGGCACTCGTCCCGACCTCGCCCAGCACCCGGTCGAAGTAGCCCTGTGCGACGGCGAGGTCGGCGCGCACCTTGGTGATCAGCAGGTTGTCGAAGGCGAGGTTGGCCCAGACCAGCAGGATCACGCCCAGCAGCGGCAGCACCACCGCCAGCGGCAGCAGCACCAGCGCGAGCAGCTTGCCGCGGATCGGCAGGCGCTCGAAGCGGTCGAACAGGGTCACACGCTCAGCCCTGCGCCCACTCGGCGACGCGGCGCTCCAGCGTGCGGCGCGAGATGCCCAGCAGCTGCGCCGCCCGGGTCTTGTCGCCGCCCACCGACTCCAGCACGCTCTGCATGTGCTGCTTCTCCAGCGCATGCAGGTCCGTCGGCAGCGCGGCCGGTGCGGGTGCGGGGCCGCTGCGCTGGCGCGACAGCCCCTGGTACAGAGCCGAGACGTTCAGCGCGCCGAGGATGAGCGAGCGCTCGATCAGGTTGCGCAGCTCGCGCACGTTGCCCGGCCAGTCGTACTGCGCGAGGTAGCCGAACTCGTCCTCGCTCACCGCCATCGGCGGCACGCCCAGCTGCGGTGCCAGCGTGGCGATGAAGTGCGCGACGAGGTCGGGGATATCCTCCTTGTGCGAGCGCAGCGGCGGCAGGTTGATCTCGACCACCTGCAGCCGGTAGTACAGGTCGGCGCGGAAGCGGCCGGCGGCCACCTCGGTGGCCAGCGGACGGTTGCTCGCGGCGACGATGCGCACGTCCACCGGGATCTGCTGCTCGCTGCCGACCGGCCGGATGCGCCGGTCCTCCAGCACGCGCAGCAGCGTCGACTGCAGCGTCAGCGGCAGGTCGACGATCTCGTCCAGGAACAGCGTGCCACCCTGGGCATAGACGAGCAGGCCGTCGCGCCCCGGGGCGCCGGGCGCGGCGGCGTGGCCGAACAGCTCGTGCTCGACCAGGTCGGGCGACATCGTCGCGCAGTTGACCGGCACGAACGGCCCGTTGTGCCGGGGGCTGTTGTGGTGCAGCGCGAGCGCGGCGAGTTCCTTGCCGGTGCCGGACTCGCCGGTCAGCAGCACGGTGCTGTTGACCGCCGCGACGCGCTGCAGCGCGGCCTGCAGGCCCTTGATCGCGATCGAGCGGCCGACCAGCGCGCCGGCCGGCGGCGTGCGCTGCGACAGCGCGCGCTTGAGCACCCAGTTCTCGCGCTCCAGGTGCGCGCGCTCGAGGCCGCGCCGCACCGCGTTCAGGATCTGCGTGACGCGGAAGGGCTTCAGGATGAAGTCGCTCGCGCCGGCGCGCAGGGCCTCGATCGCGGTGTCCAGGTCGGCGAAGGCGGTGATCAGGATCACCTCGCCGCCGAAGCCGCGCTCGCGCAGTTCGCGCAGCCAGGCGATGCCGCTCTTGCCGGGCAGCGTGATGTCCAGGATGACGAGGTCGAAGCGGTGCCGCTGCACCAGCGCCTCGGCCGCCTCCGCGTCGGCGGCGCTGTGCACCTCGCCGCAGCGGCTGGCCAGCGTCTTCTCGAGGAAGTTGCGCATGCCCGCCTCGTCGTCGACGACCAGCAGGCGCGCCAGCGGCCACTCAATACGCGGGGAAGAAGGTTCGGGAACGGGAGCATTCATGCGGCCGCTACTGTGGCACAGCGTCGAGCGCCGGCGGCGCCTCAGGAAATACCCGCAGCGCATCGGCCCGTGGCGCGACAAACTGTCGCACCGATGTCGGCCTTCCCTCCGTGAGCCGGCCCGACAGCTTGTCGCGCCAATGAGGGACGGGACGCGCCGGGATCGCCCGCATGAAAAACGGCCCGGGTCGTCGTTAAGATATGAACACGACTGCACATGTTGGGTGAGCAGCGTTCTGGAGATCGCGATGGATCAGCCTCGCTCGAAGCTCTCCCGCCGGCACGTGTTCGCCGGCGCCGGCACCGCAGGTGCCCTTGCCGCGGTGGCCGCCGTGCTGCCCCGCCCGGCCGAGTCGCCGCAGGCGAAGTCCGAGCCGCAACCCGCGCCCGAACGCGGCGGCGGCTACCAGGCGACCCAGCACGTGCTGCACTACTACCAGACCGCCCGGGTCTGACCTGACCAGTACCGGCGGGGCCCTGCGGCCCCGCTGCCGCTCATTCGAGGAGTTCTCATGCTGCTCACGCGCAAGTCCACGACCTCATCCGCCGCTGCGCCGTCCGGGCTGGTGGCCAGCCTGGCGCGCGGCGTCGCTCGGGCCGTCCCGACGATGGACCGGCGGGCGTTCCTGCGCCGCTCCGGCATCGGCGTCGGCGCCGGCATCGCTGCCTCGCAGCTGACGCTGGTAAAGAAGGCGCAGGCCGCCGATGCGCCCAAGGCCGGCGGCGAACGCAAGGTCGAGGTCAAGCGCACGGTCTGCGGCCACTGCTCGGTGGGCTGCGCGATCGACGCGGTGGTCGAGAACGGCGTCTGGGTGCGTCAGGAGCCGGTGTTCGACTCGCCGATCAACCTCGGGGCGCATTGCGCCAAGGGTGCCGCGGTGCGCGAGCACGGCCACGGCGAGTACCGGCTGAAGACGCCGATGAAGCTCGTCAACGGCAAGTACGAGCGCATCAGCTGGGACCAGGCGCTGGACGAGATCAGCGCCAAGATGCTCGAGCTGCGCAAGCAGAGCGGGCCCGATTCGATCTTCGTGGTCGGCTCGTCCAAGCACAACAACGAGCAGTCGTACCTGCTGCGCAAGTGGATGTCGCTGTGGGGCAGCAACAACTGCGACCACCAGGCGCGCATCTGCCACAGCACCACGGTCGCGGGCGTCGCGAACACCTGGGGCTACGGCGCGATGACCAACTCCTACAACGACATGCAGAACAGCAAGGCTGCGCTGTACATCGGGAGCAACGCCGCCGAGGCGCACCCGGTGTCCATGCTGCACATGCTGCATTCGAAGGAGAACGGCTGCAAGATGATCGTGGTCGACCCGCGCTTCACGCGCACGGCGGCCAAGGCGGACGAGTACGTGCGCATCCGCTCGGGCACGGACATCCCGTTCCTGTTCGGTGTGCTGTACCACATCTTCAAGAACGGCTGGGAAGACAAGAAGTACATCGAGGACCGTGTCTACGGCATGGACAAGGTCCGCGAGGACGTGCTCGCCAAGTGGACGCCCGACAAGGTCCAGGAGGTCGCCGGCGTCGACGAGGCGACCTGCGCCAAGGTGGCCGAGATCATGGCCAAGAACCGGCCGGGCACGATCGTCTGGTGCATGGGCCAGACCCAGCACACGATCGGCAACGCGATGGTGCGCGCCTCGTGCATCCTGCAGCTCGCGCTCGGCAACATCGGCGTGTCAGGCGGCGGAGCGAACATCTTCCGCGGCCACGACAACGTGCAGGGCGCGACCGACGTGGGCCCGAACCCGGACTCGCTGCCCGGCTACTACGGCCTGGCCGAAGGCTCGTTCAAGCACTTCGCGGCCACCTGGGGCGTGGACTTCGAGTGGATCAAGAAGCAGTACGCGCCGGGCATGATGAGCAAGCCGGGCATGACGGTTTCGCGCTGGATCGACGGCGTGCTCGAGAAGAACGAGCTGATCGACCAGGACAGCAACCTGCGCGGCCTGTTCTTCTGGGGCCACGCGCCGAACTCGCAGAGCCGCGGCCTCGAGATGAAGAAGGCGATGGACAAGCTCGACCTGCTGGTCGTGGTCGATCCGTTCCCTTCCGCGACGGCGGCGATGGCGGCAATGCCCGGCAAGGCCGAGGACCAGAACCCGAACCGCAGCGTCTACCTGCTGCCCGCGTGCACGCAGTTCGAGACCAGCGGCTCGTGCACGGCGTCGAACCGCTCGATCCAGTGGCGCGAGAAGGTGATCGAGCCGCTGTGGGAGAGCCGCACCGACCACATGATCATGTACCAGCTGGCGCAGAAGCTGGGCTTCGACAAGGAGCTGGTCAAGAACTACAAGATGGTCCCCGGCCGCGGCGGCATGGAAGAGCCGGAGGTCGAGTCGATCCTGCGCGAGGTCAACAAGTGCGTCTGGACCATCGGCTACACGGGCCAGAGCCCGGAGCGTCTGAAGGCCCACATGCGCAACATGAACGTCTTCGACGTCAAGACGCTCAGGGCCAAGGGCGGCGTCGACAAGGAAACCGGCTATTCGCTGGACGGCGACTACTTCGGCCTGCCTTGGCCCTGCTGGGGCACGCCCGAGTTGAAGCATCCGGGGTCGCCCAACCTCTACGACACGTCCAAGCACTTGATGGACGGCGGCGGCAACTTCCGCGCCAACTTCGGTGTCGAGCGTGACGGCGTGTCGCTGCTGGCGGCCGACGGCTCGCACAGCAAGGGCGCCGACCTGACCACCGGCTACCCCGAGTTCGACCACCTGCTGCTGAAGAAGCTCGGCTGGTGGGACGAGCTCAGCGACGACGAGAAGAAGAAGGCCGAGGGCAAGAACTGGAAGACCGATTCGAGCGGCGGCATCATCCGCGTGACGGTGAAGAACCACGGCTGCCATCCGTTCGGCAACGCGAAGGCGCGCGCCCTGGTGTGGAACTTCCCGGATCCGATCCCGCAGCACCGCGAGCCGCTGTACAGCAACCGGCCGGACCTGGTCGCCAAGTACCCGACGCACGACGACAAGAAGGCCTTCTGGCGCCTGCCGACGCTCTTCAAGACGGTGCAGGAGAAGAACAAGGACATCGCCAAGGACTACCCGCTGATCATGACCTCCGGCCGTCTCGTCGAGTACGAAGGCGGTGGCGAGGAGACGCGGGCCAATCCGTGGCTGGCCGAGCTGCAGCAGGAGATGTTCGTCGAGATCAACCCGAAGGCGGCCAACGACCGCGGCATCCGCAACGGCGAGTTCGTCTGGGTCAAGACGCCGCCGATGCAGGCGGTGCCGGACTTCAAGGGGATTCGCGTCAAGGCGCTGGTGACCGAGCGGGTCAACGCCGAGACGGTGTTCCTGCCGTTCCACTTCTCGGGCCGCTGGGGCGGCGTCGACCTCGCGCCGTACTACCCGACCGGCGCGATGCCGGTGATCCGCGGCGAGGCGGTCAACACGGCGACCACCTACGGCTACGACAGCGTGACGATGATGCAGGAGACGAAGACGACTCTCTGCCAGATCGAGCGTGCGGCTTAAGGAGACCACCACATGGCCCGAATGAAGTTCATCTGCGACGCCGAGCGCTGCATCGAATGCAACGGCTGCGTCACGGCCTGCAAGGCGGAGCATGACGTGCCCTGGGGCGTGAACCGGCGCCGCGTCGTGACGCTCAGCGACGGTCTGCCCGGCGAGAAGTCGATCTCGGTGGCCTGCATGCACTGCTCGGACGCGCCCTGCATGGCCGTCTGCCCGGTCGAC
Source organism: Piscinibacter sp. (assembly GCA_019635485.1). Taxonomy (GTDB): domain Bacteria; phylum Pseudomonadota; class Gammaproteobacteria; order Burkholderiales; family Burkholderiaceae_C; genus Piscinibacter. The sequence goes on from JAHBZL010000034.1 coordinate 53,328, forward strand.
TGCTTCTACCGCACCGACGAGGGCGTGGTGCTGCACGACAAGGACGTCTGCATCGGCTGCGGCTACTGCTCGTACGCCTGCCCGTTCGGTGCGCCGCAGTTCCCGACCAACGGCACCTTCGGCCTGCGCGGCAAGATGGACAAGTGCACCTTCTGCGCCGGCGGCCCGGAGGCCAACGGCACCGAGGCCGAGTTCGAGAAGTACGGCCGCAACCGCCTTTCCGAGGGCAAGCTGCCGGCCTGCGCGGAGATGTGTTCGACCAAGGCGCTGCTGGGCGGCGACGGCGACATCGTCGCCGACATCTTCCGCAACCGCGTGCTGGTGCGCGGCAAGGGCAGCGAGGTGTGGGGCTGGGGCACCGCCTACGGCAAGCCGACGGGGACCAAGTCATGATCAGGACGCTGCTGACCCTCATCGTGGCCGGCGTCGCGCTGGCCGCCTGCGGCGACAAGGCCCAGACGGCGGGCGGCCCGAGCGCGAAGAAGAGCGACGCCAAGCCCTGGGAAGGGGCGCAGAACGAGTTCGTCGTGCAGGGCTGGAAGACCGGTGACCAGGCCAGCTGGGAGGCGCAGATGCGCGCCCGTGCGCAGTCGCAGAACGAGTACACGCGCGCCCCCGCGCAGCGCTGATGTCCAGGTTCCGAGGAGAGGCCATGAACGCCACGCTGCGACCGCTGCTCGTGCTGCTGATGCTGCTGTTGTTGCTGGCGCTGCTGCCGGCCGCGCGTGCCCAGCAGGCGGCCGCCCCGCAATTGCCGCCGGCCGACTTCGTGGCGCCGGCGCTGCCCAAGCCCGAAGAGAGCAACGCCGAGCGCGGCAAGACCCAGCCCGGCAACAACGCGCCGTTCTGGCGCGCGGTGCGCGAGTCCGGCAACAGCGAGGGCTTCACCACGCTGCCGGGGGTGGAGAAGGGCGTGCTGATCCAGCCCTTCGTGCAGTACCCCGGCTCGCGCCTGACCACCGCCGGCGAGGCCTGGCGCGAGGTGCGCAACCGCTGGATCCTGCCGTACGGCGGCGCGCTGCTGCTGATCGTGGTCGGCGCGATCGCCCTGTTCTACTGGCGCAAGGGCGTCCTGGGCGGGCACGTGCCGGACACGGGGCGCCGCGTCGAGCGCTTCACGCCGTTCGAGCGCAGCGCGCACTGGGCCAACGCGATCGCCTTCGTCATCCTCGGGGTGTCGGGGGTCGTGATGGCGTTCGGCAAGTTCTTCCTGCTGCCGGTGATCGGCGGCACGCTGTTCGGTTGGCTGACCTATGCGCTGAAGACCGCGCACAACTTCGCCGGGCCGGTGTTCGCGGTCTCGCTGATCGTCGTGTTCCTGACCTTCGTGCGCGACAACCTGCCGCGCAAGGGCGACATGCAGTGGCTGGCGCGGTTCGGTGGCCTGCTCGGTGAGCGCGAAGTCCCGTCGCACCGTTTCAACGCGGCGGAGAAGCTGCTGTTCTGGGGCGGCGTGTTCGTGCTCGGCGCAATCGTCGTCGCCTCCGGGCTGGTGCTGGACAAACTGATCCCCGGCCTCGAGTACACCCGCGGCGACATGCAGCTCGCCCACATCGTGCATGCGCTGGCGACGATCCTGATGCTGACGGCGTTCATCGGCCACATCTACATCGGCACGATCGGCATGAAGGGTGCCTACGGGGCGATGCGTACCGGCTACGTCGACGAGGCCTGGGCCCAGGAACACCACGAGTGGTGGTACGACGACATCAAGGCCGGCAAGATCCCGGCCCAGCGCAGCCGGACGGGCGAGAACGCGCCGCAGGCCGCCACGCAGACCTGAACCGAGTGAGGATGCCGATGCGAAACCTGCTGCTCGCGATGCTCGCCGCCGTGTCCCTCGGGGCGCTGGCCAAGCTGCCCCCTCCGTCGGACGAGGCCAAGGCCAAGGCCGCCGAAGCTGCCGCCAAGACGGCGCACAGCGGCAAGGTGGCCGCGTTTCAGCTGTGCAAGTCGATGGAGAAGGTCGCGGCGCGTTATGCGGCCGATGCGGCCAAGGCCGGCAAGCCGGTCAAGCCCACCGAGACGCCGGCCTGCGTCGACCCCGGCCCGTTCGGCGCCGCTCCGGCCGCGCCCGCCCCCGCGGCGCCGGCAAAGAAATCCTGACGCGCCGGCGCCCGGCGGCGCTCGCGTAGAGTCGCCGCATGTCTCCCCGTCTGACGGCGGCCAGCGCGCCGCTGGTGCAGCCCATCCGCGTCCGTGACGAGTTCGGCGCCGAACGCGAGATCGCGATCCCGGCCGAGCGCGCGTTGACGGTGTTCGTCGACAAGCGCGAGCTCGTCACGCTGATGACGCTCGGCGCCGCGCCGGAACTGCTCGTGCTCGGCTACCTGCGCAACCAGCGCCTCGTCGAGCGCTGCGAGGACATCGAATCGGTGACGGTGGACTGGGACGTGGAGGCGGCCGCGGTCGCGACCCGGGCCGGCATCGAACACTTCGAGCAGAAGACGGCCAAGCGCGTCGTCACCACCGGTTGCGGCCAGGGAACGGTGTTCGGCGACCTGATGGAGGACCTGGACACGGTCCGCCTGCCGGCGCCGGCCGAGGCGCGGCTCAGCCAGTCGACGCTGTACGGCCTGCTGGAGGCGATGCGCCGCCAGGAGAGCACCTACAAGTCGGCCGGCTCGGTGCACGGCTGTGCGCTGTTCCAGGGAGAGCAACTGCTTACCTTCGTCGAGGACGTGGGGCGCCACAACGCGATCGACACGATCGCCGGCTGGATGTGGCTGCACGGCGTGCCCGGCGGCGACAAGATCTTCTACACGACCGGGCGGCTGACCAGCGAGATGGTCATCAAGTCGGCGCAGATGGGCGTGCCGATCATCGTCTCGCGCAGCGGCATCACGCAGATGGGTCACGCGCTGGCGCAGCGGCTGGGCATGACGCTGTTCGGCCGGGCGACCAACCGGCACTTCATCTGCTACGGGGGATTCGACCGGTTCGACGCCGAACCGGAACCGGCGCGGTAGCTCGGGGGATCGCCTCAGGCGATGCGCGCCAGGTCGCGCAGGTGCGTCGGGCCGGCGCGCCGCTCGATCTCGGCCAGCAGCGGCTTGCCCCAGCCGAGGGCGAACAGGCCCTCGGCGGTGACGAACATCGGGCCCACCAGCAGGCCGATGACGTCGTCGACGAAGGCGGGCTTGCGGCCTTCGTACCAGTGGCCGACGAACTGGATCGCCCAGCCGACCGCAAAGAAACCCAGGCCCCAGGCCAGCCAGGCGCCGGTGCCGCTGCCACCGACCTGGTGCGCGGCCAGGATCAGCACGCCGACGGCCAGCGTGGTGGCCAGCCCGAGCACCAGGATGCCGCGGGTCAGGTACCAGACGGCGACGCCAGCGAACACCAGCCAGGCCGGGGACAGCACCAGCGAACCGACCTCGAAACCGGGCTTGGCGAGCAGGACGCCGACGGCAAAGACGATCATCGGGATGCCGACGAAGTGACTGGCGATGTTGCGCCGGTCTCGGTGGTATTCGGCATACTGGCTCAGCAGGTCGATCGCGGGGCGCATGCTTGTCTCCCGGGGGCTCACCCCCTAACTGTCGCACAGCCGGCCGGGGGTGTGCGCGGGCGGCTCCCTAAAATGCTCACGAAACGTTCGGATTAGCACATGACCATCAAGAGCGACCGCTGGATCCGGCGCATGGCCGAGCAGCACGGCATGATCGAGCCGTTCGAGCCCGGCCAGGTACGCCACGCGGCCGACGGCCACAAGATCGTCAGCTACGGCACCAGCAGCTATGGGTACGACATCCGCTGCGCGCCGGAGTTCAAGGTCTTCACGAACATCCACAGCACCGTCGTGGACCCGAAGAACTTCGACGAGAAGAGCTTCGTCGACATCGAGGCCGATGTCTGCATCATCCCGCCGAACAGCTTCGCGCTGGCC
>JAHBZL010000035.1 GCA_019635485.1 Piscinibacter sp.
CCCGCACCGGCGCCGGCGCCGGCGTTGAAGCCCGCGGAGCAACAGGCGGCGCGCGAGCGTGCGCTGAAGGCCCGGGCCGAGCGCGAGGCCCGCGCCAAGCAGCTGGCCGAGCAGCGCGAGCAGGAGGCTGCACGCCTGCGTGCCCAGCAGGAAGCCGAGCGCAAGCAGGCCGAGCAGGCAGCCGCCAAGGCGGCTGCGGCGCCGGCGCCCGCCCCGGCCCCGGTGCAGCGCCGCACCGTCGCCGAGGCCTGCGCCGGCACCAACCTGCTGCTGCGCGGTTCCTGCGAGCAGCGCGAATGCGCGCGGCCCGACGCCGCGTCCGACCCCACCTGCGTCCGCCTGCGCGAGCGCGAGCAGCGCCGCCTGTTCAACCAGTAGCGGCCGGCAGGACTAGTTGAGCGCGTCGGAGCCGGGCAGGTGCTGCCCGGCCGGCGCGAAGAGCGCGGCCGCGTCGATCGGGTCGAACTGGTACTTGATGCCGCAGAAGTCGCAGCCGATCTCGACCCGGCCCTGCTCGGCGACGATGCCGTCGACCTCCTCGCGGCCCAGACCGCGCAGCATTCCCGCCACGCGCGCGCGCGAACAGGTGCATTCGAAGCGCGGTGACAGCGGCTCGAACCGGCGCAGGTCCTCCTCCCAGAAGAGGCGGCGCAGCAAGGTGTCGGTGGGCAGGGACAGCAGTTCCTCGCGCGTCAGCGTCGAGGCGAGGTGGGCGATGCGGTTGAAGTGTTCGTTGATGCCGATCTCGTCCTCGTTGCGAGCGCCGGCGAGGTTGCCCGCCCCTTCGACCGGCAGACGCTGGATCAGCAGGCCGGCCGCGACCCGGTCGTCGGCCGCCAGCAGCAGCCGCGTGTCGAGCTGCTCCGACTGCAGCATGTAGTGCTCCAGCACCTTCTCCAGGCGCTGCAGCGGCTCGCGCCGGTCGCCGTGCAGCGGCACGATGCCCTGGTAGGGCTGCTGGCCGGGCAGCTTGTCCTTCGGGTCGAGCGTGATCGCGCAGCGCCCCTGGCCATGTTCGTTCAGCAGGGCCTCGAGCTGCGCGTCCGCGGGCACGGCACCGACCACCTTGGCGGTGGCGCGGAACGCGAGGTCGGGCTGCGCCTCGGCCACCGCCAGCTTGACCGGACCGTCGCCGAAGATCTGCAGGACGAGCGCGCCGTTGAACTTGATGTTGGCCTGCATCAGCGTCGCTGCCGCGGCCATCTCGCCCAGCAGCGCCCGAACCGGCGCCGCGAAGCCATGCTCGGCGTGCTCGCGGCGCGCCAGCAGTTCCTGCCACGCATCCGTCAGGCGCACCAGCATGCCGCGCACCGGCAGGCCTTCGAACAGGAACTTGTGCAGTTCCGACATCAGCCGATCTTCCGCAGCCCGCGGCGATAGCGCTGCGCGTTCTCGACGTAGTGCTCGGCGCTGAGGTTCAGACGCTGGAACTGTGCCGGGCTCAGCTCGCGCACGACGCGGGCCGGCGCGCCCATGATCAGCGAGCCGTCCGGAAACTCCTTGCCCTCGGTGACCACCGATCCGGCACCGACCAGGCAATGGCGCCCGATCTTCGCCCCGTTCAGCACCACCGCCTGCATGCCGACCAGAGAACCGTCGCCGATGACGCAGCCGTGCAGCATCACCTGGTGTCCGATCGTCACGTCCGCACCGATCGTCAGCGGCGAGCCGATATCGGTGTGCAGCACGCTGCCGTCCTGCACGTTGGAGCCGCGCCCGACGGTGATCCACTCGTTGTCGCCGCGCAGGATGGCGCCGAACCAGACGCTCGCATCGGTCTGCAGTTCCACGCGGCCGATCAGCTGCGCGCTGTCGGCCACCCAGGCCGTGTCGGCGATGCGCGGGGCCTCGCCGTCGAGTTCGTAGATTGCCATCCGGCGAGTGTAGTCAGAGCCGCCGGTTGGCGGCCTCGTCGGCGCGGGTCATCACACGGATGCACGGGGTATAGCCGTCGTGCACCACGCCGTGCAGGTCGGTGCGCTTGTGCGAACGCATCAGCGAGAGCAGGAACTGCACGATCTCGCGCGTGATCACCTGCCCCGGCACCAGCGCCGGGATGCCCGGCGGATACGGCACGATCTGGTCGGCGCAGACGCGGCCCTCGAGCGCCGGGTTGGCGTGCTCGTCGTCGTCGATCAACGGCACCAGCTCGCCCGCGCAGTAGAACGCGTCGCGCGGCAGGTAGCGCAGCTCGGTGAAGCCGGCGATCTCCGGCGCGCGCACCAGCTTGCGCGGCGCCCTCGCCTCGCGCGCCAGGCGCAGCAGTGCGTCGTGCAGGCGCGAGACCTTGCTGCGCGTCGTGCCGATCGTCAGCAGCAGCGTCACGGTGTTGAAGGTCGACTTCTCGACCTGGATGTTGAAGCGCTCGAACAGCACCTGCTGGAACTCGGCCACCGTGAAGCCCGACTTCGAGATGTCGACCGTGATCTTGGTCGGATCGAGCCGGATGCCGTCGCCCTGCACCTCGGCGGGCAGCAGGTCGGTCAGGGTCAGCGCCTGGAAGGCATTGGTCGCGTCGATCGCCTCGCGCAGCTCGGCCGCCAGTTCGAGCGTGCGCTGCAGCAGCTTGTAGCCTTCCATCATCGCCTGCTGGCGGCCGACGTCCAGGCTCGCGATGATCCCGTACTGCGGGCTGGTCGACGCGTGCATGTTGAAGTTCTCGCGGAACAGGTGCGCGTCGAACGCTGGGTCGTTCACGTGGATCATGCTGGCCTGGCTGAGCGCCGAGAGCACCTTGTGGGTCGACTGCGTCGCGTAGTCGGCGCCGGCCTCCATGGCCGTCGGGCGGAACGCGGGGTGGAAGCGCGCATGCGCGTACCAGGCCTCGTCGATGATCACCTTGATGCCCTTCGCATGCGCAGCCGCGATGATCGGCGGCAGGTCGTAGCGCAGGCCGTCGTAGGTGCAGGAGGTCAGGATCAGCGCCTTGGCGTCCGGATGCGCCTCGATGGCCTCGAACAGGGTCTTCTTCGGCACCGGGCCGAACAGGCCGTAGGTGCGGTTCACCGAGCTGTTCAGGTACACCGGCCGCGCACCCGACAGCACCACGCCGTGGTGCACGGACTTGTGGCAGTTGCGGTCCAGCAGCAGCTTGTCGCCCGGCGCGAGCAGGGTCTGGAAGATGACCTTGTTCGCGGTCGAGGTGCCGTTGGTCGCGAAGAAGGTGCGCTGCGCGCCGAAGGCCCGCGCGGCCATGTCCTGCGCCTGTGCGATCACGCCCTTCGGGTCGAGCAGCGAGTCGAGCATGTCGACCGAGACCGACAGGTCGGCGCGCAGCAGGTTCTCGCCGACGAATTCGTGGAAGCCGTGCGACCAGGGGCTGGCGCGCAGGCTGTCGCCCGACGAGTGGCCGGGTGTGTGCCAGGCGTCCTTGGCCATCAGCACGTACTCGCGCAGCGCGTCGAAGAACGGCGTGCGCGACTTCTCCTGGATCTCGGCCTGGATGATGCGGAACCAGCCGCGCGGATCCGCCTCGTCGCGGATGAAGAAGCCGTCGATCGCCTCGCGGATCAGTTCGCCGACGGTCTCCTCGTCGCGCGCGCTGTCCACCAGCACGTACAGGTCGAGCTCGGGGCGCAGCGCGTGCAGCGCCGGCACCAGTTCGTCGGCACGCCAGCCCTCGCCGCCCAGTCCGTCGATCAGCACGCTCTGCAGATCACCATCGACGCGCGCCGCCTCGAGCGCCTCGGCGGCCGTGCCGACACCGCTGAAGGCGATGCCGCACGGGTTGTCGAGGCTCTTCGCGGCCGCGGTCAGCCCCTTGAGCAGGCCGCGGCGCAGCGTGGCATCGGCGAGGACGAGCAGGACGTGGCTGTGCGGGCGCGGCATGGGCGGGTGCGTGGACGGGGAGCGCGAGCTTAGCAAGCCGCCGCGATAATCCGCCGATGGAACTGCGTGCCGAGGCGCTGCGCCTGTTGCAGCTCGACGAGCCGGTCGCCAAGGCGGCCGCGGTGCGCGTGCTGGCCGACACGGCACCGCCGCCCGACCCGGCACGGACGATCGACGAGCCCCCCGGCCTGCCGGGCCGCCCCGCACGCCCGCGTCTCGTGCCGGCGAAGGACGTGCCGACCCGTTCGCCCTTCACGCGCGAAGGCCGGGCGGCCCTGCTGCACGCCATCGCCCACATCGAGTTCAACGCGATCAACCTGGCGCTCGATGCCTGCTGGCGCTTCGCGGGCTTTCCCGCCGCGTTCTACCGCGACTGGCTGCGTGTCGCGGCCGAGGAGGCGCTGCACTTCACCCTGCTGCGCGAGCACCTGCTGTCGCTCGGGCACGTCTATGGCGATTTCGACGCCCACGACGGTCTCTGGCTGATGACGGCGCGCACCGCGCACGATCCGGTCGCGCGCCTCGCCCTCGTGCCGCGCACGCTGGAGGCGCGTGGCCTGGACGCGACGCCGCCGCTGCAGGCCAAGCTCGCGAAGGCGGGGGACGACCGTGCGGTCGCGATCCTCGACGTGATCCTGCGCGACGAGATCGGCCATGTCGAGATCGGCAACCGTTGGTACCGCTACGCCTGTGACCGCGCCGGACTCGATCCGGAGGCGCTCTACCCCGAGCTGGTACAGCGCTACGCCGCGCCGCGGCTGCGCCCGCCGTACAACGAGGCGGCGCGCCGCGCGGCCGGCTTCAGCCAGGCCGAACTCGACTGGCTGGCCCGCCCGTGATGCGCATTTTCGTCGCCGGCTTCCATCACGAGACCAACACCTTCGCGCCGTCGGTGGCCGACTGGGCCGCGTTCGAGGCCGGTGCGGGCTACCCGCCGTTCACGCGCGGCGCGGCGATGCTCGACCTGCACCGCGACGGCAGCCTGGCGCTGGGCGGGTTCATGGAGGAAGCCCGGGCACGCCGCTGGACGCTGGTGGCGTCCGCCTGGGCCGGTGCCATGCCGAGCAACCGCATCACGCGCGACGCCTTCGAGCGCATCGCCGGGGCGATCGTCGAGGACCTGCGCAGCGCCCTGCCCGACGGCCTGGACGGCCTCTTCCTCGACCTGCACGGCGCGGCGGTCGCCGAGGGCTATGACGATGCCGAAGGTGAACTGCTGGCGCGCCTGCGCGCCGTGGTCGGGCCGGCGCTGCCGATCGTCGCCACGCTGGACCTGCATGCGAACGTCACCGCACGCATGCTGGCCGGCGCCAGTGGGCTGACCGCGTACCGCAGCTATCCGCATGTGGACATGCGCGCCAGCGGCGCCCGCGCGGCGGGCATGCTGGCACGCCGCCTCGGCTCCGGCGCTCCGGCCTTCGTCACCGAAGCGCGCCGCGTGCCGTTCCTGCTGCCGCTGAACGGGCAGTGCACGCTGGTCGAACCGGCGCGCTCGGTGATCGACCGGCTCGAGGCGCTCGAAGCGCAATCCGGCGACCTGGAGCTGAGCTTCGCGATGGGCTTCGCCGCGGCCGATTTCCCCGAGTGCGGCCCGGTGCTGTTCGGCCACGGTCGCGACGGCGCACAACTGCGGCATGCCGTCGCGGCGCTGCACGAGGAGGTGACCGGACGCCGACGCGAGTGGGCCATCGCGCTGCCCCCGCCGGCCGACGCCGTCGAGCAGGCCATCGCGCTCGCCGCTGCCGCGCGCGGCCCGGTGCTGATCGCGGACACGCAGGACAACCCCGGCGCCGGCGGCGATGCCAACACCACCGGCCTGCTGCATGCACTGCACGCCGCGCGCGCCGGGCAGCGCCTCGGCGGTGCGGTGGCCCTGGGGCTGCTCCACGACCCCGAGGCCGCCGCGGCGGCCTGCGCGGCCGGTGTCGGCGCACGACTGAACCTGTCGCTCGGTCGCGCCGTGCCCACCTGGCGCGGTGAACCGAGCGACCCACCGCTGCACGCCGAAGTCGTCGTGCGCGCCGTGCACGACGGTGAACTCGCGCTGCACGGTCCGATGACCGCCGGCCTGCACACCCGCCTCGGCCCTTGTGCCTGCGTCGAGATCGACGGCCTGCGCGTGCTGCTGGCCAGCGCGAAGATGCAGGCGCTCGACCTCGACCTGTTCCGCTTCCTCGGCGTCGAACCCGCGGCGATGAAGCTGCTGGTGCTGAAGAGCTCGGTGCACTTCCGCGCCGCGTTCGCGCCGATCGCCGGGCCGATCCTGGTCGCGAAGGCACCCGGGCCGATGGCGGCCGATCCGGGCGAACTGCCGTGGACGCGCCTCGCGCCCGGTACGTCGCCGCGTCCTTGACCCTGACCCGGGCCCGCTCCTTGCTGGAGGCTCCGGCAGGGGCGCTTACACTCCCGGCCACGCCCGATGGCGCCACCGCGCCTAGGCGCTGAGCACATTCCAAAGAGGAATTCATGACCACCTTCACCACCCGTCGTTTCCTGCAATCGCTCGGCCTGCTGGCCGTGGGCACACTGCTCGCCGCCTGCGGCAAGAAGGAGGCGGAGACCCCGCCGCCCGCCGAGGCCCCCGCCGCCGTCGCCGCCGCCTCGGCTGCGCCCCCGCCGCCGGCCAAGGTCTACGTGGTCGGCACCGATGCCGCCTACGCGCCGTTCGAACTGCAGAACGAGAAGGGCGAGATCGTCGGCCTGACGATCGACATCGTGAGCGCCGTGGCGCAGAAGGCCGGCATCGAGGTGAAGTTCGTCAACACGCCCTGGGAAGGCATCTTCAACTCGCTGCAGCAGGGCGACCGCGACATGCTGGCCTCGTCGATCACGATCACCGACGAGCGCAAGCAGACGATGGACTTCACGAACCCGTACTTCGACGCCTACCAGCTCATCGCGGTCAAGGAGAACTCCAAGGTCGCGAAGTTCGACGACCTGAAGAAGCTGAAGGTCGGCGTGCAGACCGGCACCACCGGCGACGAGGCCGTGACCAAGCTGCTCGGCAAGAACAGCACCGCGATCAAGCGCTTCGAGTCGACCCCGCTGGCACTGAAGGAACTCGAGGCGGGCGGTGTCGATGCCGTGGTGGCCGACAACGGCGTGGTGGTCAACTACGTGACCAACAACGCCGGTGCCAAGTTCAAGACCGTCAGCGACAAGGCCTTCGTGCCGGAGCAGTACGGCTTCGCAGTCAAGAAGGGCAACACCGAACTGCTCGAGAAGCTGAACAAGGGCCTGGCGGACATCAAGGCCGACGGCACCTACGACCAGATCTACGCCAAGTACTTCGGCGCGCCGGCCGCTGCGGCACCGGCCATGGCCGCCTCCAAGTAAGCGGCAGCGGTCGGCATGGACCTGCGCTGGGAGATCCTGGCCGGCTACGGGCCGCTCTTCGCGAGCGGCCTGTGGATGACGATCCAGCTGACCATCGTCTCGATCGGCGCCGGGCTGGTGCTCGGCATCTTCCTCGGCCTCGTCAGCAGCTCGCGCGACGCGCCGGCGCCGAAGTCCGCGCCGCTGCGCTGGACCCTGGTGGTGGCGCGCGGCATCACCCGCGCCTACGTGGCGTTCTTCCGCGGCACGCCGCTGTTCGTGCAGATCCTGCTGGTGCACTTCGCGCTGATGCCGGTGCTGATCCACCCGGACAACGGCCTGCTGCTGTCGGGCGAAGCGGCCCGCGAGTTCCGGCAGTCGCACGGCGCGTTCTTCTCCGGCGCGCTGGCCATGACGCTGAACGCCGGCGCGTACATCTCCGAGATCTTCCGCGCCGGCATCCAGAGCATCCACCTCGGCCAGACGCAGGCCGCCTACAGCCTCGGGTTCACCCATCCGCAGGCGATGCGATTCATCGTGCTGCCGCAGGCCTTCCGGCGCATGGTGCCGGCCCTGGTCAACGAAGGCGTCACGCTGATCAAGGACTCCTCGCTGGTGTCCGCCATCGGCCTGGCCGAACTGGCGCTGGCAGCACGCACCGTTGCCGGGGCCTACTCCCGCTACTGGGAGCCCTACCTCGCCATCTCGGCGGTCTACCTGGTGCTGACGCTGCTGCTGTCGACCCTGGCCAAGCAGCTCGAGGCGCCCTCCCACCTGCGCGGACGTTGATCCGCCCCCCTAATCCGTTGACAACTCGAAAGAAGTTGTCTCGCGGATGCAACGCACCTGGGGGTTTTCCAGGACAGAGGGCCTAACATTCGAGCTCTCACTCCGGCGTTGTCATACGCCGGCCATCGTTTCCAAGTCGACCAAAAAGGTTTACGCATGAAGCGTTCCATCGCTCTGGCCGCAGTGGCCACCCTGGCCAGCGGCGCCGCTCTGGCCCAAAGCAACGTCACGATCTACGGCCGCCTGAACGTCTCGGTCGAGCGCCAGAAGCAGGTTTCCATCCTCGACGCCGGTGAAGGCGGCTTCGTCACCCAAGAACGGGACATCTGGGCGCTGCAGAACGCCTCCTCCCGTATCGGCTTCAAGGGCTCGGAAGATCTGGGCGGTGGCCTGAAGGCCTTCTTCCTGATCGAGCACGGCTTCAACGTCGACACCGGTGCGGCTTCGGGCGCCATGTGGGGTCGCGAGAGCAACGTCGGCCTCGAAGGCTCGTTCGGCAAGGTGCGCCTGGGCAACATGGGCCCGACGGCGGCCTACTTCGCCACGGCCGACTACATCAGCATGCACAACCACGACACCGGTACGTCGTCGGATGCGTTCTACCTGTACCCCGGTGACGTGCGCAACACGATCGCCTACACGACCCCGAGCATCTCCGGCTTCCAGGCCGAAGTGCAGGTCGGCCTGAAGGAGACCGACGCTGCCGGCGCGAAGAACACCTTCGTGCTGGCCGGCAACTACGACGCGGGCCCGCTGCACCTGGGCGCCAGCTACGTGTCGGCCAACCAGGGCTTCGACACGCTCAGCGGTGACGGCAAGGAATTCGGCCTGCGCGGCCTGTACGAGTTCGGGCCGTTCACGGTCGGTGCGTACTTCATCAACAACAAGATCGAAGACGACTTCGGCAACGAGCTGAAGCGCAACGCGTTCCGCCTGTCGGGCATGTACGTGATGGGCGCCAGCGAGTTCCACCTGAACGTCGGCAAGGCGGGCAAGTTCAAGGCCAACGGCACCACGGTCGACGGCACCGACGCCACCCAGGCCACCATCGCCTACAACTACAACCTGAGCAAGCGCACCAAGGTGTACGCCTTCTACACGAAGCTCAGCGGCGACTTCGCCGACTTCTACGCCCAGAACGTGGGCGGCGTGAAGAGCGCCTTCGCGCTCGGCCTGCGCCACAACTTCTGATCGATCGCGGCTCGTTCCGCATCGAGGGGCCGGTCGCGAGACCGGCCCTTTTACTTTGCCGCCCTCAAGGCCCCGCGCGGGGTCACCCCAGGAAGTAGCGCTTCAGCCCCGCGAGGATCATCTCGACGGCGATCGCCGTCAGCACCAGCCCCATCAGCTTCTCGGTGGCGGCCACGACCGAATCGCCGACCCAGCGCCGGATACGCTCGCACAGCAGCAGCACGAGGCCGGAGACGGCCATCGCACAGGTCAGCGCGGCGGCCCAGGTCAGCATCCTCTCCGGTTGGCGCGAGGCGAGCAGCAGCACGGTGGCCATCGCCGACGGGCCGGCCAGCAGCGGCACGGCCAGCGGGAAGATCAGCGGCTCGCGCCCCTCCGGCGTGCCGTACACGCCGCCCTCGGCGCTGAAGATCATGCGGATCGCGACCATCAGCAGGATCACCCCGCCGGCCACCTCGAGCGAGCGCTCCGACAGGCGCATCACGCTCAGGAAGGTCTCGCCCAGGAACATGAACGCCAGCAGCACGCCGAAGGCGATCGTCACTTCGCGCAGCGCGACGCGCCGGCGCCGTTCACGCGGTACGGTGGCCATGATCGGGATGAAGATCGGCAGGCTGCCCAGCGGGTCGAGCACCAGCAGCAGCAGGATGAGCGCGGAGACGAAGCTGTGGTCCATGGGGCCGGCATTCTCCGGCATGGCCGAGAATTCGAGCTCTCCGTTGCCGCTGACACCGTGAGCCCGAGCTTCGCCTTCACCAAGATCCAGGCCCCGCGCCAGCGCGCCGGGCTGGTCGAACGCGGGCCGCTGCAAGCGCGGCTGGGCGACGCGCTGGCCACGCAGCGGGTCGTGCTGCTGTGCGCCCCGGCGGGCTTCGGCAAGACCGCGCTGCTGTCCGCGACGCTGGCCAGCCTGGTCCCTGCAGTGCCGGCCGCCTGGGTCTCGCTGGACGAGGACGACGACCTGCAGCGCCTGCTGGCCTGCTTGGTCGCGGCGCTCGAGCCCTTCGATCTGCCCTGGCGGACCGCGCCGGAGGCGCTCGTCGCGCTGGCCGGCGGGAGCCGCGCCGACCGCCGCCAGAGCGTCGACGCGGTGATCAACGCGCTCGCCGCCGCGGATGCACCGCACGCGCTGCTCGCGCTCGACGATCTGCACCGGATCACCGATCCCACCGCCTTCGAATGGCTCGACGCCTTGATCGAGCGCCTGCCGCCGGCCTGGACCGTCGCGCTGTCCACCCGGGCCGAGCCGCCGCTGGCACTGCCGCGCTGGCGCGCCGCGGGCGACCTCGCCGAGTTTCGTGAACCGGACCTGCGCTTCACGCCCGAAGAGGTGCACTCGCTCGGTCGTCTGGCCGGCGCGTCGAGCCTCGCCCTGGCGGCGGACGACATCGACCTGCTGCTGGCGCGCACCGGCGGCTGGGTGGCCGGGCTGCGCCTGGCATTGCGGGCACCCGCCGGCGAAGGGCTGGCGTGGTCGCACGCCGGCAGCGCACTGGACCGCCACGCCTTCGACTACCTGGCCAGCGAGGTCCTCGACGAGCTGCCGGACGATCTGCGGCGCTTCCTGCTGCGCTGCTCGGTGCTCCCGGAACTGAGCGCGGCCCGCTGCGAGGACCTGCTCGGCGAGCCCGGCGCGGGCCGTCACCTGGCCGAGATCGAACGCCGCGGCCTGTTCGCCTCGGTGCTCGACGACGGCGCACTGGCCCTGCGCCTGCACGACCTGTTTCGGGACTTCCTGGAGGATCGCCTGCGCCGCGAGGCCCCGCAGGATTGGCCGTTGCTGCTGCGCCGCGCCGCGGCCAGCGAGCCCGACGATGCCCGCCGGGTGGGCGGCCTGCTGCGCGCCGGCGACTGGGCCGGCGCGGAGGCCGCCCTGGATGCGGTGGCACGCGACTGGCTCGGCGCCGGCCTGGTGGCGCAGACGCGCCGCCTGCTCGAGCAGTTCCCGCCCGAATGGCAGGCGAAGTCGGCGCGGCTCGCGCTCCTGCAGGGGCTGGCCGCCTGGGCGGCGTGGGAATTCGTCGCGATGGACGAGCACTTCGAACGCGCCCACCGGATCGCGGCGGCCGCGGGCGAGCGCGACATGGCCCTGCGCACACGCGCCTACCAGGCGCTCGGCCACTGCCAGATGGACCGGCGCGAGGCGGCCGCCGACGCGCTGGCCGAGCTGCGTGCCCAGCCGCTGCCGGACGATGTCGCGATCACGATGCTGACCGCGGCGCTCTGGTACGCCGGCGACTACGGCCCGGCCGGGCATGCGGCGGCCTGCATCGAGGAGCGCAATCGGCTGCTGCTGCGCGTCGACGACGCCAGCCTCTGGTACCAGGCGACGCCGAACCCGCGCGACATCATGCTGCCCGGTACGCGGCTGCCGCTGCGCACCTTCATCGACGGTGCGCTGGCACAGCCCGGCGAGCGGGCCACGCCGCTGCGGGCCATCGCCACCCTGATGCAGGGCCTGATCGCCCTGTGGGAAGGTGACGCCGTGCTGGCCGCGCAGCGGCTGGCCGAAGCCGAAGGCGCCGCGCGCTGGCTGGGTCGGCCGCGCAACGTGTGCACGCTGCTCGCCCTCGCCCGCGGCTGGCAGCACGCCCTGTGCGGCGACCTCGACGCCTGCCGCGCCGCGATGGACGAACTGCTGGCCGATCCGGACCGCGAGCCGCCCGGGCCGCGCCAGCAGAAGCTGCGCCGCTACATGCAGGGGCAGGCGCTGCGGCTGGCGATGACCGCCGGTGACGCCGAGACCGCACGGCACCTCGTCGCGGCCCTCGGCAACGGGCAGGCGCCTGGCAGTGAACGCATCGCCCAGCGGGCACGCGAGGCGGTGCTGCCGGCGTTCGCGGCCGAACTCGCCCAGGACTGGCCGGCGGCCGCGCGCGCCTGGCAGGCCGCGCTGGCCGATCCCGGCGGCCTCGAGTGGTACGGCCTGCGCACCGACGGCCAGCTGCGCGCAGCGGCGGCCTGCCTGCGCTGCGGCGACCCGCGCACGGCCGAGGCGCTGGTCGAGCAGGCCCGGGCGCGCTGCGCCGCCGATGGCTGGGCCGGTCCGGCGCTGCTGGCCGGCCCCGCGGTGCTCGCCGTCCTGGCCGAGGGCCTGGCGGCCACGTCCGTGCACGCCGTGCTGGCCGCCTGGCTGGCGGCGGCTCAGCGTCTGCGTCGCCCGCGCCTGGCCGACGCGGCGCCGCTGCGCGCGGCCTGGCCGCTGCCGGGCGACGCGCTGCCCTCCGCCAATCCGGCATCGGTCCCCTCGGCCATCCCGCGGCCGCCGGCCGACCATGACCTGAGCCAGCGCGAGTGCGAGGTGCTCGACCGCATCGCCGCCGGCGACAGCAACAAGGTGATCGCACGCGCGTTCGGGCTCAGCCCGCATACCGTCAAGCGGCACGTGGCCAACATCCTGGACAAGCTCGGGCTGGCCTCGCGCGGACAGGCTGCCGCGTGGTGGCGCTCGCGCGGCGGCGGCGGATGAAGGACACTCCGGGCCCATGCCCGGAACCGGATTCGCCCAGACCAAGATCCAGCCTCCGCGCCTGCGCCCGGGCCTGGTGGCCCGCGAGGGCCTCGAGGCGGCGCTCGGTGATGCGCTGGCGCAGCAGCGCCTGGTGCTGCTCAGCGCGCCCGCCGGCTTCGGCAAGACCGCGGCGCTGACGCGCCAGCTGGCGCAGCTGCCGCCGGGCACGGGCGTCGCCTGGGTCTCGGCCGACGCCGATGACGACCTCGGCCGCTTCGCCGACTGCCTGCTCGCCGCCCTCGATCCCTTCGACCTGCCCTGGCGCACCGCACCGGAAGCCCTGGTCGGGGCGCTGGACAGCGGCCGGGCCGCGCTCGCCGCGCTCGCCTCCGAGCTCGTCAACGCGCTGCTGCGCACCGAGCTGCCGCGCGGCCTGATCGTCATCGAGGACAGCCACCGCATCGAGGACCCGGCGGTGTTCCGCTTCCTGGACCTGTTGCTCGAGCGGCTGCCGCACCACTGGGGGCTGGTGGTGGCGGGCCGTGTCGACCCGCCCCTCGCGCTGGCCCGCTGGCGCGCCCGCGGCGAGCTCGCCGAGTTCCGGCAGGATCAGCTGCGCTTCGACGACGCCGAGGTTCGGCGGCTGCTCGACGCGGTCGCCCCTGGCCGCGACCTGGGCGAGTTGCGCACGCTGCTGGAGCGCGTCGAAGGGTGGGCCGCGGGCCTGCGGCTCGTGCTGGGCAGCGGCGGCGATGCGCGCGCGGTGCGCGCCGGTGCCGGCCAGCGGCACCTGTTCGATTTCCTGGCCAGCGAGGTGCTCGACGGCATGCCTGCCGAGCTGCGCGGCTTCCTGCTGCGCTGCGCCGTGCTGCCGGAACTGAGCGTGGCGCGCTGCGCCGCAGTGTCCGGCCATCCGGATGCGGCTCGCCTGCTCGAGCAGGTCGAGCAGCGCGGGCTGTTCGTCAGCGTGCTGGACGAACAGCAGCCGGTGCTGCGCCTGCACGACCTGTTCCGTGACTTCCTCGAGGATCGCCTCGCGCGCGAGCTCCCGGACGAGTTGCCGGCACTGCTGCAGCGCGCGGCCGACGGCGAGCCCGATCCGACACGGCGCATCGGCTACCTCGCCCGAGCCGGCGCCTGGGCGCAGGCCGAGGCGGCGCTCGCGCAGGTCGGCGCCGGGCTGGTGGCCGGCGGCGCCGTGCCGCAGGTGCTGCGCCTGCTCGAGCAGTTCCCGCCCGACTGGCGCGACGCGTCACCGCGCCTCGCGCAGCTGCGCGGCCTGTGCGCCTGGGCGCACTGGGACATCGTCGCGATGTGCGCCTCGCTCGAGCAGGCGGCCGAACGCTTCGACCGGGCCGGCGACGCGCGCGCGGCGCAGCATGCGCGGGCCCAGCAGGTGATCGGCCTGACGGCCTGCGGCGCCGTGCCGCAGGCGATGGCCCTGCTCGCCCGCGTGCTGGCCGGGCCGCAGGACGAGGTGCTCGCCATCACCGTGGCGCAGGCGCAGAGCTGGCACGCCCTGGCGGCGCTGCGCATGCAGGAGGTGGCGCCGCCGCTGGGCCGGATGGTCGAGGCACTCGAACGCGCCGGCACGCCGATGGCCTGGTTCCAGGGCGTACCGCCGACCGCGATGATCGGCCTGCCCGGCACCCGGGCGGTGATGCAGCGGTACGTCGACGGCGCGCTGGCGCGCACGCCGGCCGATCCGCCGGCGCCGCTGCGGGTGCTGGCGGAGATCCTGCAGGCCGGGCTGCGACTGTGGGCCGGCGAGCACGAACCGGCGGTGCAGGCGCTGCGCGCCGCCGAGGCGGATTGCCGCTGGCTGAACCGGCCACCCAACCTGATCGGCCACCTGAACACCTACGCGGCGCTGGCCCACGCAGTGCGCGGCGAACGCGATGCCGCCCTCGCCGCCGCCGATGCGCGCCTGGCCGGCCTCACCGACGACCCGCGCACCAGCGGTCGCGAGACGGTCTGGCTGAACCACTTCCTGTTCTTCAAGCTGCGGGTCGCCGCCGCGCTGGACGACACCGCGACCGTCCGGACCCTGGCCGAGGCGCTGGCCGCCCAGCCCAATCCGGCCGAACCGCCGACGCTGCTGCCCGAGCGCATGACGCTGCCCGCCCGACTGGCCGAAATCGACGGCCGCTCGGAGGCAGCGGCCGAAGGTTTCGCCGCCGCCCTGCAGGACGCCGCACGGATCGACTTCTACGGTCAGGCCCGCGAGGTGCGCCTGCGCCTGGCCGCGGCCTGCCTGAGGCTGGGTCGGCCCGAGGCGGCCGCCGGGGCGCTGGCCCCGCTGTTCGCGGGATCGGCCGAGGGCGAGCCGGGCGGTGCCCTGCTCGCCGGCCGGGCCGTGCTGGGGCGGCTGGCCGCGGCGGACTGGGGCGGGCACCTGCCGGACGCGGGCGTGGCGTTGCTGCGGCGCTGGGCCGGGATGGCCGGAGCGACCGACGCGGCGCCGCCCGCGACGGCGCATCCACCTACGACGTCGGCCCCGGTCGGCGCACCACAGCCGGAGCCGGCCAGCGGCCTCAGCCAGCGCGAGCTCGAGGTGCTGGCCCGGCTGGCGGCGGGCGACAGCAACAAGCTGATCGCGCGGGCATTCGACCTCAGCCCGCACACCGTCAAGCGGCACGTCGCGAACATCCTCGACAAGCTGGCGCTGCAGTCGCGCGGCCAGGCCGCTGCCTGGTACCAGGGGCGTTCGCTGCACTGAGCCGCCGGATGGCTCCTCCGGGCGATGCCGCCGGGCGGCCGCCTCGGGACACTGCAGGCTTCGGTCATCCTGCCCCGCCGACCGGGGCCCGCCCATGTACGTCGTCCACCATGCCCACCTCGCCTGCCGGACCCTGGAAGGCCAGCGGCACCTCATCGTCGCCGGGCGCGAGCAGGGCATCGACGCGTTCCAGGTCGGGCTGAGCACGCTGGAACCGGGCGCGGCCACGGTCGAGCTGCAGCACGACGGGCAGCTGGTCGCGCTGGCGCTGCAGGGCGGCGGCAAGCTGCTCGTGGACGGCGGCCCGCAGCGCTTCCACGCGCCGTGCTCGATGCTGATACCGCCGGGGCGTCCGTACCGCGTCGCCAACAACGGCAGCGTGCCGCTGCAGCTCGTGTGGGTCTGCACCCGGCCACCACGGGCCGTGGCCCCCTCCCCCGAAAGCGGTGGCCCGTCGCCGGACGGGCCATGGCTCCTTCAGCCGATGCCGGAAGGCTCCTCCGACGGAACACTGGCGGACATGCCGCTGCGCAAGGCGGCAGATCCGCAAGAACCGCCCAACGACCACGACGAGGACCGCCCATGAACACGCCCGCCGCCGCCGCCCGCACCGCCCCGGCCGCCACCGTTGCCCGCTTCGACATGTACGTGTCGATCCATAAGGCGCTGCGCCACTTCATGACCGACACGCTGCACCGCGTCGGCCGCCTGGATGTCACCGACGCCGACGAGGTGACGCGGGTGCTGGGCCAGGTCGACACGCTGCTGACCCTGTGCCTGGACCACGTGCACAACGAGAACCGCTTCGTGCACACCGCGATCGAGGCACGCCAGCCCGGCAGCGCCGCCCGCACCGCCGAGGACCATGTCGAGCACCTGGAGAGCATCGACGTGCTGCGCCACGAGACGCGTGCGCTGGCCGGCGCGCCGGCCGCCGAGCGCAACGCGCTGGCGCTGCGCCTGTACCGCCACCTCGCGCTGTTCGTGGCGGACAACTTCCAGCACATGCACTTCGAGGAAACCCACAACAACGCCGCGCTCTGGGCCGCCTACAGCGACGAGGAGCTGCTGGGCATCCATCGCAGCATCCTGGCCGCGCTGCCGCTGGAGGAGACGCTGCTGGTCTCGCGCTGGATGATCCCCGCCAGCAACCCGGCCGAGCGCGCCGCGATCGTCGGTGGCATGAAGGCCGGCGCCCCCGCGCCGGTGTTCGCGCAGGTGGTCGACGCATTCCGCCCGCACCTGGACGAGACGGCCTGGGACAAGCTGGCACGCGCCATCGGCGTCGCGCAGCAGCCCGGCCTGGTCGACGTCCGCTGATCGCCCCGTTACCTGCCACGAGCGGCGCGCGCCGCCGGTCGCCCGACGCCCGGTGAACCCACCGGGCGCCGGGCGACGGCCGTCGCACGCGCCCCGGAAATCGTCCCATGCGAACCTGGATCATCCGCATCGTCTTCGCGCTGGTCGCCCTGCTGGCCTGCGCCGCGCTGGGCGCCGTCGCCCTCGCAAGCTACGGCGAGCGCAAGGCCCGGCGCCACGTCGAACTGACCGTCGCCGCGGTGGCCATCCCCACCGAAGCGACCGCCATCGAGCGGGGCCGCTACCTGTTCCGCTCGCGCGGCTGCGCCGATTGCCATGGCATCGACGGCACCGGACACGATGTCGTCAACGACGGCAAGGGCCTGCACGTGCGCGCACCGGCCATCACGCCGCACCCGGACAACGCGGTTGCTCGTTATGCCGACGTCGACTGGGTCCGCACCATCCGCCACGGCGTCGCGCCGGGCGGCCGGCCGCTGCTGATCATGCCGAGCGAGGACTACAACCGTTTCACCGATGCGGACGTCGGCGCGCTGATCGCCTATCTGCGCCAGTTGCCGCCGCTGCCTGGCGCCGGCGCACTGATCGAACTGCCCCTGCCCGTGCGGGCGCTGTACGGTGCGGGCGTGATCCGCGACGCGGCGGCGAAGATCGATCACTCGCGGCCGCCGTCGGTGCCGGTGCCGGAGGCCGTGACGCCGGAACACGGCGCCTACGTGGCCAACACCTGCATCGGCTGCCACGGCGCGGGCCTCGCGGGTGGCCGCATCCCCGGCGCACCGCCGGACTGGCCCGCCGCGGCCAACCTGACACCCGGCAGCGGCAGCGCGATGACGACCTATGCCGATGTCCAGGCCTTCGTGTCGATGATGCGCAGCGGCCGCCGCCCGGACGGCAGCGCCGTCAGCCCGGTGATGCCGTTCGCCGCGCTGAAGGAGATGAACGACACCGACCTGCAGGCGCTGTACCTGCACCTGAAACGACTGCCACCGCGCGACGGCGGCACCCGCTGACGAACCCGAGGAGCTTTCGATGACTCGCCTGACAACTGCATTGGCCGCGCTGACCGCCGCCGCCCTGCTCTCCGCCTGCGGCGGCGGTCAGAACGACACCACGCTCGCCGCGCTGATCCCGGCGCCGGACGCCATGGACGTTGCTCCTGCCAGCGTACCGCTCGAAGGCTGCATCGCCGGCGCGGACGGCCGCACGCTCGCCGTGCATGCCACCGGCATGGATGGCCGCCTGCTGGGCACTGCGTTGACCGATCCGACCACCGGCGTGTTCCGGATGGAGGTGCCAGCGCGGCAGACGGTGCGGCTCGATACGGGGACGAACGCCACAGGCGGGCTCGCGGTGCTGACCGGATCGCACCCGCTGACGATCGGCGCCTGCCTGCACGCCGCCTGAAGCCGTGTCTCCCCGGCGTCGCGATCACAACCGCGACGCCGGCAGGGGACATCCCCCGTTGTGGTGTGGACCACCCCCATGGCTGAGGCAGTGCCACTCGGCGGCCGCGCCGCAATCATGCGTCCATCAGCACAGGGAGCCTCACATGGCCATCAGCACTCGCCTCTCGCACCTGAACGCCGGCATCCGCCTGCGCGACGCCGTGCCGCCGGTAGACATCCCGCCCGGTCATGTCGGCCCGGTCGTGCTGCCCGGCAGCGGACGACTGATCTGGTGGACCGGGCGGGTCGCGATCGGCCTGCGCCATCAGCCGGAACGTTGCCACGAGGTACCGTCGCAGTCCGCGCTGTGGGTGCAGGACCTGATGCTCGGCGGCGCGCTGTCAGCCCGGCACTGACCCACCGGTCGAAGGCGGTTCCGGCGGCGGTTCGGACGCGGGTTCGGGCGGCGGCCGCTGGTGCATCACCCGCTGCGGGAACGGAATCTCGATGCCCTCGCGGGCGAACAGGTCCAGCACCGCCAGATTGACCTCGGAGCGCACGTTGCCTTGACCGTTCTCGGGGTCACTGATCCAGAACAGGATGTTCAGGTTCATGCCGTCGGCGGCGAACTCCGCCAGCTGGCAACCCGGCCCCGGGTCGGCGACCACGCGCGGCACGCTCTTCACCACGTCCACCACCTTGGGCTGCAGCGCCCTGACGTCGGTGCCGTAGGCGACCTGCACGGTCGTCGCAAGCAGCACCTTCTGGTCGGCCAGCGACAGGTTCTCGACACGCTGCGTGATCAGCATCTCGTTCGGCACGATGGCCTCGCGCCCGCTGAGGGCGCGGATCACGGTGTAGCGGGTGCGGATGTCGGTGATGCGCCCGTCGAAGTCGTCCACCTTGACCATGTCGCCGATGCGCAGCGAGCGCTCGGCCAGGATCACGAAGCCGCTGACATAGTTTGCGGCGATCTTCTGCAGGCCGAAACCGAGGCCCACACCCACCGCACCACCGAGCACCGAAAGCGCCGTCAGGTCGATGCCGACCGCCGACAACGCCAGCAGCAGGCCGACGAACAGCAGCAGCGCCCGCACGAGGTTGGCGGCGATCTTGCGCAGCGACAGATCGTCGCCGGTGCCGCGCAGCAGCTGCCGTTCGATCGCGGCGGAGATCCACAGCGCGACCACCAGCACCAGGCCCGCGGTCAGCGTGCCTTCGATCGCGTTGCGCAGCGTCAGGCGCGTCGCGCCGACCTTCCAGCTGATCTCGTCGGCCGCGTCCAGCATCAGCGGCAGCACGCCGGTGATCCACAGCACCACCGCCAGCCAGGCGACCCAGGACACGGTGCGCTCGATGACCCGCACCCAGCGGGCCTCGTGGAAGGTGACCTGCAGGACCCGCACCGCCAGCCGGATCACCAGCAGCGACAGCAGGATCGGGATCGCGAGCTTGAACACCGCGATCGGCACCACGCGCACCAGCGCCATCCGTGCCACGAAGGCCAGCGTCAACGCGAGCACCGGAAACAGCACGCCGTCGATGATGCGTTCGCCGAACCAGATCGAGCCGTGCTGCGCCGTCGCGCCGCGCACCAGCCGGACGATCGCCCACGCCAGCAGCAGGCAGCCGGCCAGCACGCCGAGCTCGGCGAACGCCGACGGCTGCTGCAGCGCGCCGACGAGTTGGTTCAGTTCTTCGGCGTCGAGCGCGGCCAACGCTCAGACCCCTGTCAGCACACGCAGGTGGGCGGCGACGCTGCGCGCCAGCGCGCTGAGGTTGTAGCCGCCTTCCAGGCAGGACACGATGCGCCCCTGCGCATGCGCGTCGGCAACGGCCTTGATGCGCAGCGTGATCCATTCGTAGTCGGCCTCGACGAGGCCGAGCTGCCCGAGATCGTCCTCACGATGGGCGTCGAAGCCGGCCGAGACGAAGATCATCTCGGGCCGGAACGCCTCCAGCGCCGGGATCCAGTTGGCCTCGATCAGCTCGCGCAGCTCGCCGCCCCGCGTATACGGCGGGATCGGCAGGTTCAGCATGTTGGTGCCCTTGGGCACCGCGCCGCTGTACGGGTACAGCGGATGCTGGAAGAAGCTGACCATCAGCACACGGTCGTCGCCGGCCAGGATGTCCTCGGTGCCGTTGCCATGGTGCACGTCGAAGTCGATCACGGCGACCCGCTTCAGCCCGCGCACGTCCAGCGCATGGCGCGCCGCCACCGCGACATTGTTGAAGAAGCAGAAGCCCATCGCCTCGCCGCGGGTCGCGTGGTGGCCGGGCGGGCGCACCGCGCAGAACGCGTTCTCGGCACGGCCGTCGAGCACCGCGTCGGTGGCCGCCACCGCCGCGCCGGCGGCGCGCAGCGCGGCACGCCAGGTGCCCGGGCAGGCGGCCGTGTCCGGGTCGAGCGCCCGGCTCTCGCCGGACGCCTCGATCTGCTCCAGCAGGTCCTTCAGCTCGGCGACGTAGCGGTGCGTGTGCGCCAGCTCGACGTCGCGCAGGTCCACCAGCGGCGCGTCGTGCCGGGTCAGCGCGATGTCCAGTCCGGTGGCCAGCAGGTGATCGTCGATCGCGTCGAGCCGCTGCGGGCACTCGGGGTGGCCGGCACCCATGTCGTGGCGGCGGCAGTCGGGATGGCTGAAGAACGCGGTGGTCATGTCTCGTGGTCTTGATCTTTTCGGTTAATGTGGACGCATGAATCAGCCTCTGGCCACCCAACTCGAACAACTGATAGACCAGATTAGCACGATCATCGTCGGCAAGCGGCCGCAGATCGAAGACTGCGTCGCCTGCCTGCTGGCGGGCGGCCACCTGCTGATCGAGGACGTGCCCGGCGTCGGCAAGACGACGCTGGCGCAGACACTGGCCGTCTCGCTCGGCCTGCGCTTCTCGCGCAGCCAGTTCACGGCGGACCTGATGCCCTCCGACCTGATCGGGGTCAGTGTCTACGAACGCAGCAAGGAGGCCTTTGTCTTCCATCAAGGGCCGGTCTTCGCGCAGGTCCTGCTCGCCGACGAGATCAACCGCGCGGGCCCGAAGACGCAGAGCGCGCTGCTCGAGGCGATGGAGGAACACCAGGTCAGCGTCGAGGGCGAGACCCGCCGCCTGCCCGAACCCTTCTTCGTGATCGCGACCCAGAATCCGACCGACCAGCTCGGCACCTACCCGCTGCCGGAATCGCAGCTGGACCGCTTCCTGATGTGCATCACGCTCGGCTATCCGGATGCGCTCAGTGAACGCGCCCTGCTGTCCGGCCAGGACCGGCGCGAGGCCATCCATGCACTCCGCCCGGTGATGACACCTGCCGAACTGCTGGCGGCACAGAAAGCCGTGCAGGCCGTGCATGCGTCGGAGGCCCTGCTGGACTACCTGCAGGCGCTGATCGGCGCGACGCGATCCGGCCGCTGGTTCGTCGACGGGCTGTCGCCGCGGGCCGGCATCGCCGTGCTGCGCGCGGCCAAGGCCCGTGCGTTGCTCAGCCAGCGCGACTATGTCGCTCCGGACGACCTGCAGGCGGTGCTCGCGCAGACCATCGCCCACCGTCTCGTGCCGGCCGCCGGCGCCGGGCGCGGACGTGTCGAGCAGGTGCGCGCGATGATCGCGGCCGTTCCGGTGCCATGAGCCTTCGCTGCGGTCACCGCGCGCGGGATTCGGCAGCCGCGGAGGGCGGCTCGTGAGCGCCGTGCTGCCCGGACGCGGATCGCCGCTGCAGGCGGTCCGCGCGCGCTGGCGTGCTTGGTGGGCGTCGCGCCAGCCGCGCACCGACACGCTGCTGCTCACGCAACGCAACATCTACATCCTGCCGACACGTGCCGGCGTCGCCTATGCCGTGACGTTGATCGTGCTGCTGCTGGCCTCGATCAACTACCAGCTCAACCTGGGCTACGTGCTGACCTTTCTGCTGGCCGGCAGTGGCGCCGTGGCGATGCACGTCACCCACAACACGCTGCGCACGCTGACGCTGCGGCTGCGCCCGCCGGCCGCGGTGTTCGCCGGCGAGCCGGCCCTGCTCGAGGTGGTGCTGAACAGCCCCGGCCATGCCCGCTTCGGCATCGGCCTGCGCCTGCTCGGCGCGCCGTGGTCGACGCTGTCGTGGATCGACGTCCCCGCGATGGGCCAGGCCAGCGCCCGCGTCAGCTTCGTGCCGACGCGACGCGGCCTGAACGAACTGCCGGCGCTGAGTGTCGAGACGCGCTTCCCGCTCGGCCTGTTTCGAGCCTGGTCGGTGTGGCGCCCGGCATCGACACTGCTGGTCTACCCCGCGCCCGAGCGGCCGGGCGCCCCGCTGCCGGCCGCCCGACCGATGCCCGGCGGCCCGCAGCGCGGACGCTCGCTCGACGGCGGCGAGGTCGAGGGCGTGCGCAGCTACCGCCGGGGCGATCCGCTCAAGCTGGTCTACTGGAAGAAGGCCGCCAAGTCGATCGCCAGCGGCGGCGACCTGGTCAGCCGCGACACCGCCGGCACGGTGCAGCGCCAGCTCTGGCTGGATTGGCAGGCCTGCGGGCACCTGCCCGCCGAGGAGCGCCTGTCGCGTCTCGCGGCCTGGGTGCTGGCCGCACAGCGATCGGGTGCGGAATACGGCGTCGGCCTGCCCGGCGTGTCGATCGAACCGGCCGAGGGCGAGGCCCACCGGCGGCGCTGCCTGGAGGCCCTGGCGCTGTGGACCTGACGCTGCCGCGCTGGCCCGGCTGGTCGCGCCTGCCGCGCGAGGGCCGCGACACGCTGTTCCTGCTCGGCGTGATCGCCTGGACGCTGCTGCCCCATGTCGGGCACCTGCCCGCCTGGTGCCTGGCGCTGACGGCCCTGGTGCTCGCCTGGCGCAGCCACCTCGCAGTGGTCAACGGCCCGCTGCCGGGTCGCTGGCTGCTGATCGGCGTGCTGGCCGTCGCCGCCGGCCTGACGATGTTCAGCTACGGCACGCTGCTCGGCAAGGAGCCGGGCGTGACCATGGCGGTCGTGCTGATGACGCTGAAGACCCTCGAGCTGCGTGCGCGGCGGGACGCCTTTGTCGTCTTCTTCCTGGGCTTCTTCCTGGTGCTGACGCACTTTCTCTACTCGCAGTCGCTGCTGGTCGCACTGGCGATGCTGGTCTCCGTGTGGGGCCTGCTGACCGCGCTCGTGCTGGCCCACATGCCGGTGGGGCAGCCCAGCCTGCGCCAGGCGGCGACGCTGGCCGGCCGCACCGCCCTGCTCGGCGCGCCCATCATGGTGCTGCTGTTCCTGCTGTTCCCGCGCATCGGCCCGCTGTGGGGTGTCCCGCAGGATGGGTTGGCCGGCACCGGGCTGTCCGACCGCCTGCGCCTGGGCGCCATCGCCGAGGCCGCGCTGGATGACCGGATCGCGCTGCGCGTGCGTTTCGACGGCACGGCGCCGCCGCCCGAGGCGCTGTACTTCCGCGGTCCGGTGCTGGGTCGCTTCGACGGCCAGGAGTGGCGCCCACTTGCCGGCTTCTGGCCGGCGCGCGCCACGCCCGGCGATCAAGCCCGCTTGATCGGGCCGGCGATCGGCTACGAGGTCACGCTCGAGCCACACCGGCTGCCGGTCCTGCCACTGCTGGAGCTGACGTCCCGCGTCGACGAGATCGAGGGCCTGCGCACCCGCGTCACCGACGAGATGCTGTGGCTGGCCGATCGCCCGGTGGTGGAGCGGCTGCGCTTCCGAGCCGAGGCCCACACGCGCTTTCAGCTCGGACCGGTTGGAGACGGCGCGCAGCCGCGCCAATACCTGGAGCTGCCGCCGGGGTTCAACCCGCGCACGCTGCAGTGGGCCGCCGAACTCCGCCGCGACCCT
The DNA here is from genome assembly GCA_019635485.1 of Piscinibacter sp. GTDB lineage: Bacteria > Pseudomonadota > Gammaproteobacteria > Burkholderiales > Burkholderiaceae_C > Piscinibacter. The sequence goes on from JAHBZL010000035.1 coordinate 23,792, forward strand.
CGTTACGCCAGAGCGACACCGCGCGAGCTCGCGCGGGCCGTGCTGCGCCACATCGGCAGCGCCGGCTACACCTACACGCTGGCGCCGGGGACCTACGGCCGGGACGCCATCGACGAGTTCTGGCTCGACCGCAAGGAGGGCTTCTGCGAGCACTTCGCGGCCGCCTTCGTCGTCGTGATGCGTGCGCTCGACGTGCCGGCACGGATCGTCACCGGCTACCAGGGCGCCGACCCGGAACCGGTGGACGGCTACGTCGTCGTGCGCCAGAGCGCCGCCCACGCCTGGGCCGAGTTCTGGCAGGCCGGTGCCGGCTGGGTCCGGGCCGACCCGACCGCCGCCGTCGCCCCGGACCGCATCGCGCGCAGCCGCAACCTGCTGCCCGAGCCGGGGCTGGTGGCGGGCGCCATGCGCGCGGTCAGCCCGGCCCTCGTCGATCAACTGCGCACGGCCTGGGAAGCGCTGAACAACCGCTGGAACCAGTGGGTGCTGAACTACTCGCGCGGCCAGCAGTTCGACCTGCTGAAGGAACTCGGCGTGCGCGCGCCTGACTGGGCCGACCTGGCGATGCTGCTGATCGGCGCGCTCAGTTCGCTCGCCGTGCTGGGTGCGTCGTGGGCCTGGTGGGACCGCCACCGCGTCGACCCCTGGGTGAGGCAGCGCGACACCCTGCTCGCCAGCCTGGCGCGCCTGGGGATCCCGGCCGGGCCGCAGGATCCGCCGGGCACACTGGCACGCCGCCTGCGAGAGCGGCACGGCGACGCGGCCGAGCCGCTCGCCGCTCTGCTCGAGCGTCTGCAGGTGCAGCGCTACGGCCGTGACGCGCTGCGCCGTCCGGATGCCGACCTGACCCGCTCCTTCGTCGCCGCGGCCCGCGCGCTGGCGGTGCGCGCTTCATGAACCCGTTCCCGTGTTCCCGATGTCCCGTCTGTTCGCCTGCCTCGTCTGCCTGCTCCTTACCGCCGGCGCCACCGCGCAATCAAAGGTCGCCGACGACCTCCCGGCCTACGGCGAGCGCGCCGACGTGATGCGCTTCGCCGACGACGCCGCAGCCCGCCTGGGCAGCGACGTGGCACCGGTGCGGGACGTGCTGGCCCGGGCGCGCTACGTGCCGGCCGTGGCCCGCCTGATCATGCCGCCACCGGCCGGCACGGCGAAGGACTGGGCCGCCTACCGGCGCCGCTTCGTCGAGCCGAAGCGGATCGCCGCCGGCCTCGCGTTCTGGCGCGACAACGAACGCTGGCTCGAGCTGGCCGAGGAACGCTATGGCGTTCCGCCGGCCATCGTGGTCGGCATCGTCGGCGTGGAGACGATCTACGGGCAGCAGACCGGAGGTTTCCGCGTGCTGGATGCGCTGGCCACGCTGTCGTTCGACTTCCCGTCCGGCCGGCGCGACCGCAGCGCGTTCTTCCGCGACGAGCTGGAGGCCTTCCTGCGCCTGTGCCGACGCGAGGGCCTGGACCCGCTGGAGCCCAAGGGCAGCTACGCCGGCGCTATGGGACTGCCGCAGTTCATGCCCTCGAGCATCCTGCAGTACGCGGTGGATTTCGATGGCGACGGCCGCATCGACCTGCACGGCAGCGCGGCCGACGTGATCGGCAGCGTGGCCGCCTACCTGGCCGAGTTCGGCTGGCAGCGCGGCGCGCCGACGCACTTCGGCGTCGCCGCACCGGTGGAGGTGCGCGACCGCGCACTGATGCTGGTGCCGGACATCGTGCCGACCTTCGACGCCGCGCAGTTCGCCGAGCGCGGCGCGCGGCTGGACGAGGCCGGTGCCCGCTGGTCCGGCAAGCTGGCGCTGATCGAACTGCAGAACGGCGACGCCGCGCCGAGCTACGTGGCCGGCACCGGCAACTTCTACGCGATCACGCGCTACAACTGGTCGAGCTACTACGCGATGGCCGTGATCGAACTGGGCCAGGCGATCGGGCGCCAGCGCTGATGCACCACGAACTCTCGCTGATCACCACCGTCGCCGTCGCGCTCGGCCTGGCGCTGGTGCTGGGCTTCGTCGCTGCCCGCCTGCAGCTGCCGGCGCTGGTCGGCTACCTCGCGGCCGGCATCCTGATCGGCCCCGGCACGCCGGGCTTCGTCGCGGACCTGGACATCGCGTCGCAGCTCGCCGAGATCGGCGTGATGCTGTTGATGTTCGGCGTCGGCCTGCACTTCTCGCTCGACGACCTGATGGCCGTGAAGCGCATCGCCGTCCCCGGCGCGGTGGTGCAGATGGCCGTCGCGACGGGCCTGGGCGCGGCGCTGGCCGGCTGGTGGGGCTGGTCGCTCGGTGCCGCGCTGGTCTTCGGGCTGGCGCTGTCGGTCGCCAGCACGGTGGTGCTGCTGAAGGCGCTGGAGAGCCGCGGCGTGCTCGATTCGCAGAACGGGCGCATCGCGGTCGGCTGGCTGGTCGTCGAGGACCTGGCGATGGTGCTGGTGCTGGTGCTGCTGCCGGCGCTGGCGCCGATGATGGGCGGCAGCGCCGGCGACGCACCGCCGGCCGGGAGCCTCTGGCTGGCCCTCGGGCGCACGCTGCTGGAGGTGGCGCTGTTCGTCGCACTGATGCTCGTGGTCGGCCGGCGCCTGTTCCCCTGGCTGCTGTGGCAGGTCACCAAGACCGGCTCGCGCGAACTGTTCACGCTGTGCGTGGTCGCCGCCGCGGTCACAATCGCCTTCGGCTCGGCCGAGCTGTTCGGCGTCTCATTCGCGCTCGGCGCGTTCTTCGCGGGCATGGTGCTGCGCGAGTCCGAGTTCAGCCACCGCGCGGCCGAGGAGTCGCTGCCGCTGCGCGACGCGTTCGCGGTGCTGTTCTTCGTCTCGGTGGGGATGTTGTTCGATCCCCGGGTGCTGCTCGAGCAGCCGCTGCAGGTGCTGGCGGTGGTCGCCATCGTGATCGTCGGCAAGTCGCTCGCCGCGTTCGGGCTGGTGCTGCTGTTCCGCTACCCGCTGAACACCGCGCTGACGGTCTCGGCCAGCCTGGCGCAGATCGGCGAGTTCTCGTTCATCCTCGCCGCGCTCGGCCTGTCGCTGAAGCTGCTGCCGCCGGACGGGCAGAGCCTGATCGTGGCCGGCGCGCTGTGCTCGATCGCGCTGAACCCGCTCGTCTTCTCGCTCGTCGAGCCCGGCGCGCGCTGGATGCGCCAGCGCTCGGCGCTCGCCCGCCGGCTGGACGAGCGCGACGACCCGCTCGCCGAGCTGCCCGTGCACACGGAGGCGAAGTACCTGGCGCGCCAGGTCGTGCTGGTCGGCTACGGGCGGGTCGGCCGGCAGCTCGCGCAGGCGCTGCAGGCACAGGGTGTACCGGTGGTGGTGGCCGAGCGCAACCGCGAACGCGTCGAGGAGCTGCGCGCCCAAGGCTTCCCGGCCGTGCTGGGCGACGCCTGCGAGCCGGCCGTGCTGATCCAGGCGCACATCGCGCACGCCGCCGTGCTCGCGATTGCGGTGCCGGACACGCTCGGTGCGCGCCGCATGGTCGACACGGCCCGGCAGCTCAACCCGGCGGTCCAGGTGATCGTGCGCGCAGCGAACGACGAGGAGGCCGGCCTGCTCAAGTCCGCCGGGGCCGCGCACGCGCCAGTTGCCGAGCGCGAACTCGCGCAGGCCATGCTCGGCCTGGCGCTGCGGGCGGCCCGGCCAGACCCCACGGTCTAGGGGGTGGGCGCGGCGGACGGGGCGAACCTGCAAGACCTGACAGGTGCGGCCCGGGCGGACCCTTGGGTATGGTCCGTCGAGAAGCGCCAAGCCGGAGCAGATTGATGTCCCTGGAGACCGACGAAGGCACCCTGAAGCTGATCGTGTACCTCGGCGTCCGCAAGCGCCATCGACTGCTGGTCGTGCAGTACGAGGTGCCGCCGCACCCCGACAAGCCCGGCTGGTGGATTCCGGCCCCGGAACTGGCCTGGGGCACCGACCCGTACTACCTGGCGATCGCCGAGGCGGCGCGGCTCGGTTATGCCCACGCGGCGCCGCGGCTGATGGACGTCGAGAGCTTCACGCTGGACGAGTCGGGCTGGCACGTCATCGTGCACTACGTGCTCGACGTCGACGCCGATCCGGTCCCCGGGCCGAACGTGCGCGAGTGGCGCTGGTGCGCCGCGCACGAACTGCCGGACGCCGCCAGCTTCGCACACCGGCGCTGGGAGGCGGAACTGGCGCGGCGCATGCTCGGCTTCGAGGCGATGCGCGCGATGATGGCCTGAGGGGCCGCCATTCAGGGCGCGCTGGGCAGCGCCCGCTGCACCGCCTCCAGCCACTCGTCGAGCCGGCCGTCCTCGCACACCTGCAGCCCGCGCTCCAGCTCCCGGCTCGACTCGAACCAGCCGGGGCCGCATTCGCTCCCGTCCTCCTCGCCGACACGCATCATGCGGAAGCGACGCAGGAACTGCTCCTCGGCCGCGCGCTGTCGGCACAGGTCGGCGATGCGGGTGATGAAGCGGGCCATCTCGTCCTCCGGGTCTCGATGCGACTGGGAGGCAGTGTTGCGGCCGGGGACGGCGCGCGAAATCCCGCCGGGGTCGGCCCCCGCCCCGGGGCCCGCCGGGTGGTCCCCCAGGCGGGGGACTATTCGACCGGCAGCACGCTGACGGCGACGTCCATGGTCTGGGTTCCTCCGCCGAGGATCACGCCGCGCAGCGGCACAACGTCGGCGAAGTCCGCGCCCCAGGCCAGCGTGATGTAGCGCTGGTCGGCGAGCTGATCGTTGGTCGGGTCGAACTCCACCCAGCCGTGGCGGGGGGAATGCGCCGCCACCCAGGCGTGCGAGGCGTCCACCCCCATCAGGCGGGGCTGCCCTGGCGGCGGTTCGGTCAGCAGATAGCCCGAAACGTAGCGCGCGGGCAGCCCGAGGCCGCGCAGGCAGGCGAGCATCAGGTGCGCGAAGTCCTGGCAGACGCCGCGCTTCTGGACCAGCACCTCGTCGACCGAGGTGCTGACCGTGGTGGCCCCGGGATCGAACTCGAAGTCGGCATGGATGCGCCGCATCAGCTCCGTCACGCCTTCCAGCCAGTCGCGCCCGGCCTCGAACGACGGGCGCGCATAGGCCAATGCCGCGTCGGACAACGGCAGCAGCGCTGTCGGCTCGCCCATGCGCGCGACCTCCAGGTCGACCAGGGCGTCGGGGGCCGGCTGGCGAAGCGCCTGCCGAACGACCTCCCAGGGTTCATCCTCGTCATGCTGCGCCGGGGGCCGTGCGTCCACCTCGACCTGGCAGTTCATCTGCACGCGCAGCCAGCGGTGCCCGCCGTGCAGGCCGAAGTGGGTGACGCGGTTGCCGAAGCTGTCCGGCGCGTCGTGCCATTCGTCCGGGCGCGGATCGATCACCAGCTGGTGGCTCAGCAGCCGCTGCCACGGCAGCGAACGCGGCGTCAGCCGGGCCAGCTGCCACGACTGCGAGACCGGCGCGTCGTACGCGTAGCGGGTCTCGTGCTCGACGTGGTAGCGCACCGCGCTCATGTTGCGGCCTCCGACCGGCGGCCGCGACACCCTATGGAAGTCGCCCGCGTCATGCCACCAGCGACAGCACGCTGCGCGAGCTGCCGTGCGAGAAGAACTTCAGCGTCAGCTCGTCCGAGACCTGGTTGGCGATGCGCTGCAACTGGTCGAGCACATTGGCCAGCGCCTCGCTCTCCGGGTGCAGGTCGGCCGGCGTCAGCGCCGCCAGCGCCGCGTGGCCGGGCGCCACGACCGCACCCGCGAAGCGTCCATGGCTCATCTCCAGCTTGGCGACGTACTCGGACAGCCCCTTGACCTGGAAGGCCAGCGAACGGGGCACCGCGTCGTCGCGCACCAGCAGGTCCAGCACCGGCAGCCACTCCGGCGCGACCAGGTAGCGTGCGCGGTAGGTCACCGACGAATCGGCCCAGTCGAGCAGCCATTGCAGTCCCTGCGCGCGGCCTTCGCGCGTGGCCACCTGCAGCGCCGCAGTCAGGTGCCAAAGCCGTTCGACGCGCCGGCCCATCGACAGGAAGCGCCAGCCGGTGCCGCGCGTCATGCCGTCCAGCACGAACCCGGACAGCGTGACCATCGCCGCCACCGCACGGTCCAGCCAGGCGAGCGCCAGCGGCAGCCGCATGCGCGCCGAGGGCACGTGGCGCTGGAACACCGGGTCGCCGATCAGCTGGTTGATGGTGCGCCAGTGGTCGCCGGACAGGCGGTCCCGCAGATTGAACGCCACACGCGCGAGCTGGTCCAGGCACTGCGCGAGCGCCCCCTCCGGGTGGGTCGCCGAGCGCAGCAGCGCGATCGCCGGCTCCTCGTCCTCCTCGTCGACCAGGCCGAGCCGCTGCGCGAGCACCAGGGCCGGAGCGACACCGCCAGCGGCATCGTCGCCCTCCTCCAGCAGCCCGTCGATCGCCACGCGAAGCAGGCGCAGCGCGGCATCGCAGCGCTCGCCGTAGCGGCCGAACCAGAACAGGTTCTCCGCGGTGCGCGAGGGCACGTTGGCCCGCGAGCTGACCAGCCCGGCCGGCGTCACCGTGGTCGACAGCAGCGAGAACGCTGCGTTGACCGGCGCGTCGGAGATCACCCAGGTGTCCTTCGAGCGCCCGCCGCGCTGCATCGCGACCACCCGCGGCGCCTCGTCGCCGGCGACCCGCGTCAGGCCGCCGGGCATGACGCGGTAGCCGTCCGGCGTCGCCACCGCGAAGACCCGCAGCCCCACCGTGCGGGCGGCCAGCGACTCGCCCGAGCGGCCGTGCGTCGACCGTTCCAGCACCGGTGCCTGCGACACGTGCACCCACTCCTGCGCGACGTAGCGCTGCGGGCGCGCGGCCACCCGCGCGCGCAGCTGCTCGCGCTGCGCCGCGTCCAGGTCGGCGCCGAACACCGCCGGCTGGCGCGCCGAGCGCTCCAGCGGCTTGATCAGCAGGTGGTCCAGGCGGGTCCACGCGTCGTCGAACGCGGCCGGCTCCCCGAGCCACCAGGTCGCGACCGACGGCAGCTTCAGCGGCTCGCCGAGCAGATGCTCGGACAGGCGCGGCAGGTAACCGAGCAGCGCCCCGGACTCGATCACGCCCGAACCCAGCGAGTTGGCGATCAGCACCGAGCCGCGCCGCGCGCACTCGGTGAGGCCGGGCACGCCGAGCGCCGAATCGGAGCGCAGCTCGAGCGGATCGCAGTAGTCGTCGTCCTGCCGGCGCAGGATCGCGTGCACGCGCTGCAGGCCCTCGATCGTCTTCATCCATACGTAGCCGTCGCGCACCGTCAGGTCGCTGCCCTCGACGAGCGCGAAGCCGAGGTAACGCGCCAGCAGCGCATGCTCGAAGTAGGTCTCGTTGTACGGGCCCGGCGTCAGCAGCGCCACCTGCGGCGGCCCGTCGCCCGGGCCGTGGCGCGGCGCCCAGTGCAGCAGCGACTCGCGCATCGCCGCGAAGAACGACGCCAGGTGCTGCACGCGCAGGTCGCGGAACAGGTCCGGGAACACGCGCGAGACGATCAGCCGGTTCTCGAGCGCGTAGCCGGCGCCGGACGGCGCCTGCGTTCGGTCACCGACCACCCACCAGCGGCCGTCCGGCGAGCGCGCCAGGTCCGCGGCGTAGTGGAACAGGTGCACGCCGCCGCTCGGCCGGATGCCGTGCGCCGGGTGCAGGTAGCCGCCGTGGCCGTAGATCACCGAGGCCGGCACCTCGCCGCTGCGCAGCAGCTGCTGCTCGCCGTAGACATCGGAGAGCACGCGGTTCAGCAGCTCGGCACGCTGCACGATGCCCTCCTCGATCTCGCGCCATTCGTCGGCGCCGATCAGCAGCGGCAGCGGGTCGACCTCCCAGGGCCGGTCCTTGCCCTTCGGGTCGGCGTACACGTTGTACGTGATGCCGTTCTCGTGGATCTCGCGTTCCATCAGCGCGAGCGCGTCGCCGATGGACACCCCGCCGCGCCCCTCGAGCCCGCGCAGGAAGGCGTGCCAGTGCTCGCGCGGCGCCTGCGGCCCCGCCAGCATCTCGTCATAACGCCCGGGCTGCGCGGCGTAGGCGGCGAGCAGTTTCTTGAGCATCGTCCGATTGTCGTCGCGCGCCGGCGGGCGACGCCCGCCGGTTCGAGGGGCTGGTGTTTACACGGTGGCGCGACGCAGGTCGAGCGTGAACGGGAAGTTCGGGTTGCGTTCGTCCTTCGGAACGTTCATCTCGCCCGGGGTGTGGCCGATGCGGAAGAAGCGCGCCAGGCGCCGGGCCTCGGCCTCGTAGGCGTTGACCGGGAAGGTGCTGTAGTTGCGCCCGCCCGGGTGCGCCACGTGGTACTGGCAGCCGCCCATCGAGCGGCTCATCCAGGTGTCGACGAGGTCCAGGGTCAGCGGCACGTGCACGCCGATGGTCGGATGCAGCGCCGAGGGCGGGTTCCAGGCGCGGTAGCGCACCGCGCCGACGAACTCGCCGACCCTGCCGGTGGGCTGCAGCGGCACGACGCGGCCGTTGCAGGTCAGCACGTGGCGGTCGCCGACCAGCCCGGTGACGTGCACCTGCAGGCGCTCGACCGAGGAGTCGACGAAACGCACCGTGCCGCCGGGGGCCCCCTCCTCGCCCATCACGTGCCAGGGCTCGAGCGCGAGGCGCAGTTCGACGTCCACCCCCTTGGCGGCGAACTCGCCCAGGCGCGGGAAGCGGAAGTTGTGGTGCGGCGCGAACCACTCGGTCTTCATCGCGTAGCCGAAGTCGTTCAGCTCCTCGATCACGTCGCACAGGTCCTCCCAGACGAAGTGCGGCAGCATGAAGCGGTCATGCAGTTCGGTGCTCCAGCGCTTCAGGCGGGCCGGGCGGTACGGGTGCTGCCAGAAGCGTGCGACCAGCGAGCGCATCAGCAGCTGCTGCGTCAGGCTCATGCGCGCATGCGGCGGCATCTCGAAGGCGCGCATCTCGAGCAGGCCGAGCCGCCCGGTCGGTCCGTCGGGCGAGTACAGCTTGTCGATGCAGAACTCCGCCCGGTGCGTGTTGCCGGTGACGTCGATCAGCAGGTTGCGCAGCAGCCGGTCGATCAGCCACGGCGGGCAGGCGGCCGCGCCGGGCGCGGTCTGGCGCTGCAGCTCGGCGAACGCGATCTCGAGCTCGTAGACCGAGTCGTTGCGCGCTTCGTCGACCCGCGGCGCCTGGCTGGTCGGCCCGATGAACAAACCAGAGAACAGGTACGACAGTGCCGGGTGGTTGTGCCAGTACGCGATCATGCTGGCCAGCAGGTCCGGCCGGCGCAGGAAGGGCGAGTCGGCCACCGTCGCGCCGCCGAGCACGAAGTGGTTGCCGCCGCCGGTGCCGGTGTGGCGCCCGTCGAGCATGAACTTCTCGGTCGACAGCCGCGTCTCGTGGGCCGACTGGTACAGGTGGGTGGTCTGGTCGACCAGTTCCTCCCACGAGTGCGCCGGATGGATGTTGACCTCGATGACGCCGGGATCGGGCGTCACGCGCAGCTGCGACAGGCGCGGGTCCCGCGGCGGCTCGTAGCCCTCCAGGATCAGCGGCAGCTTCATCTCGACCGCCGTGTCCTCCACGGCGGCGACGAGCTCGAGGTAGTCCTCCAGCGCCGTGGTCGGCGGCATGAAGACGTACAGCCGCCCGTGGCGCGGCTCGGCGCACATCGCCGTGCGGGTGATCCAGCCGGCCGACTCGAAGCGCTGCGGCATGCGCGTCTCGCTCTGGGCCGGCGGCGGCACGTTGCCCGGCCCTGCATCGCCGCGCAGCGCGGCGCGCGATCGTTCCGCGAAGCCGCCCGGTGCGCGCGACGCCTCGTTGTCGGCCTGGCCCGACTCTCCGCCGCCGAGCGGGTTGAAGAAGCGCAGGCGCTGGTACGGCGGCAGCGGCGCGAAGGGCTGCGTCGGGTCGGGCTGGTGCACCCAGGGGTAGTCCGTGCCGGTGGCCCAGGGCTGCGAATCGAGCGGCAGGCGATAGCCCAGCGGCGAATCGCCCGGAACCAGGTAGCAGCGCTCCGAGCGCAGGAACCACGGGCCGGTCTGCCAGCGTGCCGGGCCGTCGAAGCTGCGCAACACCGGCAGCACGTGGCCGACCACCTTGTCCAGTCCCTGCGTGAACACCTTGCGGATGCGGTCGCGTTCCAGCGGATCGGAGAGCCGGGCATCGAACGGATCGACGTTGACCGGCAGCTTGCGCTCCCGCCACAGGTAGTACCAGACGTCCTCGAAGGCCGGGAAGACGTACTTCGGGTCCAGCGCCAGCCGCTTGGCGACACCCTTCAGGAACTGGCGCGCATGCACGTCGGTCACGCCGTAGTCCTTGTGCTCGTCGGCGAACAGTTCCGGATGCGTCCAGATCGGCTCGCGGTCCTTGCGCCAGAAGAGGTTCAGGCTCCAGCGTGGCAGCTGCTCGCCCGGGTACCACTTGCCCTGGCCGTAGTGCAGCAGCCCGCCGTCGCCGTACTTCAGGCGCAGCTTCTCGAGCAGCTCGGCGGCCAGCAGGCGCTTGGTCGGCCCGAGGGCGTCGGTGTTCCACTCGGCGCCGTCGCGGTCGTCCACCGAGACGAAGGTCGGTTCGCCGCCTTGCGTCAGCCGCACGTCGTGGGTGCGCAGGTCCTCGTCGACCCGGTGCCCGAGCGCCTCGATCTCGGCCCACTGCTCGTCGCTGTACGGCAGCGTGACACGCGGCGCCTCCCAGACCCGCGAGACCTGCATGTGGTGCTCGAACTCGGTCTCGCAGTCGTCGATCATGCCCGTCACCGGCGCGGCCGAGCCGGGATCGGGCGAGCACGCCAGCGGGATGTGGCCTTCGCCGGCGAGCAGGCCGGAGGTCGGATCGAGCCCGATCCAGCCCGCGCCGGGCAGGTAGACCTCGCACCAGGCGTGCAGGTCGGTGAAGTCCACCTCGGTGCCGCTCGGCCCGTCGAGCGACTTGACGTCCGGCTTCAGCTGGATCAGGTAGCCCGACACGAAGCGCGCCGCGAAGCCGAGGTGACGCAGCAGTTGCACCAGCAGCCAGCCGGTGTCGCGGCACGAGCCGCTGGCGTTCTTCAGCGTCTGCTCCGGCGTCTGCACGCCGGGCTCCATGCGGATCAGGTAGCCGATCTCATGCTGCAGCTTCTGGTTCAGCTCGACCAGGAAGTTCGTGGTCTGCTTCTTCTCGCGTGGGATCGCGTCGAGGTAGGCCTTCAGCAGCGGCGTCAGCTCGCCCTTCAGGCGGTACGGCGCCAGCTCGTGCGCGAGCGACGGGTCGTACTCGAACGGGAAGTTCTCCGCCGACGGCTCGAGGAAGAAGTCGAACGGGTTCAGCACCGACATCTCGGCGACCAGGTCGACCTCGATGCGGAAGCTGGTCGTCTTGTCCGGAAAGACCAGCCGGGCCAGGTAGTTGGACTGCGGGTCCTGCTGCCAATTGATGAAGTGCGTGCCCGGCTCGATGCGCATCGAGTAGCTCAGGATGCGCGTGCGCGAGTGCGGCGCCGGGCGCAACCGGACGACCTGCGGGCCGAGGTTGATCGGCCGGTCGTACCGGTAGTGGGTCACGTGGTTGAGCGCGACGTGGATGGACATTCAGGACTCCAGGGTGATCTCTTCGCCGACGGGCATGATCCGCACGCGCACGCGCATCGATTCGTCGCCGCCGCCTTCGCGCACCCCGCGCACCGGCGCGCAGGCGGCATAGTCGGGCCCGACGGCCAGGCGCACGTGGCGCTCGTCCATCAGGCCGTCGTGGGTGATGTCGACGCTGAGCCAGCGCCGCGCCGCAACGTCGACGCAAACGTCGGCCCAGGCATGGCTGGCCAGCTCGGCGGCCGACGGGGAATGGAAATAGCCGCTGACGTAGCGCGCCGGCCACCCCGCCGCGCGGCACGCCGCGATGAAGACATGCGCCTGGTCCTGGCAGACGCCGGCGCCATGGTCCAGCGCCTGTTGCGCGGTGGTGCCCACATGCGTGATGCCCGGCTGGTAACGCACGGCGGCGCGCACCGCGGCGCCGAGCTGCAGCAGCGCCGTCTCGTCGGCGCCGGCGCGCAGGTGCGCGAATCCGAGCTCGCGCAGGCGCGGGTCCGGCTCGGTCAGCGCGGTCGGCCGCAGGTACAGCGCCGGAGGGGGCTCGCCCGGCGCGTCGACCAGCCAGGGCGAGGCATGCGTGCGCACGGTGCCGGCTGCGCACACGCTGCCGCGGTAGATGTGCCGGCCGGCCCGATGCCGGGCCAGGCTCCAGCTGTGCGCGAGGTTGCCGTAGCCGTCGCGCTGCGCGTACAGCGGCGCCGGCGCCGAGAGCGCCCAGTCCAGCACCTCCTGGTGGGCGCTCGGCTGCGGCGTCAGGCACAGGTGCTGCAGCGCGTACTGCAGCGGAGCGCTGTACTCGTAATGCGTTTCGTGCTCGATGCGCAGCTTCATCGCGCCGCGTGCCGTCACTGCACCGGGACCAGGAAGTCGCGGCTGATGCCGATGCCCAGCGTGTTCACGCGGTCCAGGAACTGCGTCAGGAACGCGTGCAGGCCGGTGGACAGGATCTCGTCGATGCGGCCGTACTGCAGATCCGCGTACAGCCGCCCGGCGCGCCGCAGGGTCTCGCCCGACTGTTCGTTGGCGACCCGGGTCAGGTTGGTCTGCACCTCGTGCATGCAGGCGGCCAGCGAGCGCGGCATGTCCAGGCGCAGGATCAGCAGCTCGGCCACCTTCTCGGGCTTGATGACGTTGCGGTAGGCCTTGCGGTAGACCTCGAAGCCGGACATCGAGCGCAGCACCGCCGACCAGTGGTAGAAGTCGAACTCGACGTCGCGCCCGTTGCCCTGCGCCTGCGACTGCGTCGCGCCGAAGAACTCGCTTTCGACGGCGTGGAACTTCACGTCCAGCAGGCGCGCGGTGTTGTCGGCCCGCTCGAGGAAGCTGCCGATGCGCAGGAAGTGGAAGGCCTCGTCCTGCAGCATCGTGCCGACCGTCACGCCGCGCGACAGATGCGAGCGGAACTTGACCCACTCGAACAGCGCACTCGGGTCCTTGTGGAAGCCGCCGCCGGCGGCCATGCGCTGGAACTCGAGCCAGGTCTGGTTCTGTGTCTCCCAGACCTCGGTGGTCAGCGCCCCGCGCACCGCGCGGGCGTTCTCGCGCGCCGCCATCAGGCAGGAGCGGATGCTCGACGGGTTCTGCGCGTCCGCCACCATGTACTGCATGACGTTGCGCGCCGTCATCGGGCCGAAGCGCTCGGCGAAGTCGCCCGACAGCTCGGAGATGCCGAGCAGGCCCTTCCAGCCCTTCTCGGCGGCGTCGGCCGATTGCGGCAGCAGCGAGGTCTGGTAGTTGACGTCGAGCATGCGCGCGGTGTTCTCGGCGCGCTCCATGTAGCGCGACATCCAGAAGAGGTGGTCTGCGGTTCGGGACAGCATCTTCTCAGGCCTCCAGCACCCACGTGTCCTTGGTCCCGCCGCCCTGCGACGAGTTGACCACCAGCGAGCCTTCCTTCAGCGCGACGCGCGTCAGCCCGCCGGGCACCATCTGCACCTCCTTGCCCGACAGCACGAACGGCCGCAGGTCGATGTGGCGCGGCGCGATGCCGCTCTCGACGAAGGTCGGGCAGGTCGACAGCGACAGCGTCGGCTGCGCGATGTAACCGGCCGGATTGGCCTCCAGGGCCTTGCGGAACTCCGCGATCTCGGCCTTGGTGGCCGCCGGCCCGACCAGCATGCCGTAGCCGCCGGCGCCGTGCACCTCTTTGACGACCAGGTCGGGCAGATGGTCCAGCACGTATTTCAGATCCTCGGCCTCGCGGCACAGGTAGGTGGGCACGTTGTTCAGGATCGGCTTCTCGCCGAGGTAGAACTCGACCATCTTCGGCACGTACGGGTAGATCGACTTGTCGTCCGCCACGCCGGTGCCGATCGCGTTGCACAGCGTCACGTTGCCGGCGCGGTAGACCGACAGCAGCCCGGCACAGCCGAGCGTCGAATCGGGGCGGAACGCGAGCGGGTCGAGGAAGTCGTCGTCGAGGCGGCGGTAGATCACGTCGACGCGCTTCGGCCCCTGCGTCGTGCGCATGTAGACGAAGTTGTCCTTGACGTACAGGTCCTGCCCCTCGACCAGCTCGACCCCCATCTGCTGCGCCAGGAAGGCGTGCTCGAAGTAGGCGCTGTTGTACATGCCGGGCGTCAGCACCACGACGGTCGGGTCGTTCACCGCCGCTGGCGCAACCGCGCGAAGCGTCTCCAGCAGCATGTCCGGGTAGTGCGCGACCGGCTCGACACGGTGCTGGCTGAACAACTCCGGGAACAGCCGCATCATCATCTTGCGGTTCTCGAGCATGTAGCTCACGCCGCTGGGCACGCGCAGGTTGTCCTCCAGCACGTAGTAGCTGCCGCTGCCGTCGGGGTTGGCGGCGCGCACGATGTCCACGCCGGCGATGTGCGAATAGACCCCGCCGGGCACGTCCACGCCCATCATCTCGGGCCGGAACTGCGCGTTCTTGAAGATCTGGTCGGCCGGCACGAGGCCGGCGCGCACGATCTCCTGGTCGTGGTAGACGTCGTGGATGAAGCGGTTCAGTGCCGTCACGCGCTGCGCCAGCCCCTTCTCCATCTCGGCCCATTCGTGTGCCGGGATCACACGCGGGATCAGGTCGAACGGGATCAGCCGCTCGGTGCCCGAGCCTTCCTCGTCCTTGGCGCCGTACACGGCGAAGGTGATGCCGACCCGGCGGAAGATCATCTCCGCCTCTTCGCGGCGCGACTTCATGACGTCGCGCGGTTGTTCGGCGAGCCAGCGATCGTAGCCCCGGTAGTGCTCGCGCACCGTGGTGCTCGTGGCTTGCATCTCGTCGAAACTGGGTCTCATCGCGGGCGTCTCCTCGCAGGCAGGGTTAGCAATAAACAGGCCACTGGCGCCGTTCCAGCCGCCCTTCCGGCCACCCGCCCGGCCGCTCACGGCGGCGCGTCGGCAGCCCGATGGTGCCAGTAGCGGCGCGCCACGTCACGCTCGCATTCCTCCCCGGTCGCGCGCAGCGTCCACGCCCCGCAGGCGGCGCTGGTCACGATACCGATGCCGGCACCCCGGTAGCGCGCGAGCACGTCCGCGGCGGGATGGCCGAACCGATTCAGATAGCCGGCCTGCACCACCGCCACCCGTGGCTGCACGACGGCAAGGAACTCGGCCGACGAGGAACTGCGGCTGCCATGGTGCGGCACCAGCAGCACGTCGCTGCGCAGCGATGGCGCCTGCCGCTCCAGCAGTGCCAGTTCCTGCTCGCGTTCGATGTCGCCGGTCAGCAGCACGCTGGCCTGGCCCGGCGCATCGACCCGCAGCACGCAGGAGCGGGCGTTGGGTCGGGCAACCTGCGCCAGGTCGGCGGCGCGCGGGTGCAGGACCTCGAAGCGCACACCGTCCCAGGTCCACGCCTGGCCGGCCTCGCAGGGGCGGTCCCGCGCCGCCCGGGCGCGCAGGGGATGGCCGTCCTCGAGCGAGCTGAGCAGTTCGCCGACGGGCCAGGTCGCCAGCAGCACCGCCGCGCCGCCGACATGGTCCGTGTCGCGGTGGCTGAGCATCAGCAGGTCGATGCGCCGTTCGCCGCGTGCCCGCAGCAGCGGCGCCAGCACGCGCTCGCCGGCATCGTCCTCGCGCGAATACTGCGGCCCGGCGTCGTAGACCAGCAGGTGGGCGTGGGTGCGCACGAGCACCGCGGTGCCCTGGCCGACGTCGGCGGCGACGAGTTCGAAGCGCCCTGGCGCCGGTCGGTCGACGGCTGGCAGCAGCAAGGGCAGCGCCAGCGGCAGGGCCAGCGCGCGCAGCCGCCAGGGCAAGGGCATCACCAGCAGCGCGCCGGCCAGCAGCCCGGCCGCCCGGGCCCACAGCGGGGCGGCCGGCACGGTCCAGACCGCCAGCGGCCAGGCGGCCAGCCATTCCAGCCAGGCGGTCAGCGGCCGCAGCAGCAGCGCCGCGAGGCTCCAGGCCGGTGCCGCCAGCATGCCCAGCAGCGCGAGCGGCGTGACCAGCAGCGTGATGAGCGGGATCGCCACCAGGTTGGCGACGAAGCCCACCAGCGAGAGCTGCTGGAAGAACAGCAGCGTCAGTGGCGCCAGCCCGAGCGTCGCGACCAGCTGCGTGCGCCCGGCCCCCAGCAGCACCTGGCGCACGCGCGCGAGCCGGGATTCGGTGCCCGGACCCTCGGCTGGCAGCCGCGCGGGCTCGGAGGCCATCAGCAGGGCGACGGCGGAGAAGGAGAGCCAGAAGCCGGGCTGCAGCAGCGCCCACGGATCGACGACGCTGACCGTCAGGGCCGCCGCCAGCAGCACCAGCGGCCAGGGCCAGCGCAGGCCGGCCGCACGCAGCAGCACGGCCGCGGCGAGCATCCAGACGGTGCGCTGCGCCGGCACCCCCCAGCCGGCGAACACCGCGTAGGCCAGCGCGGCCGCCAGCCCGCCCCAGCGCGCCGCCTGCACGGCCGGCAGCCGGAGCAGCGCCCGACTGCTGCGCCGCCAGGCCGCGCCGATCAGCGCGCCGGCCAGCCAGGCGAACATCGTCACGTGCAGCCCGCTGATCGACATCAGGTGGCCGAGCCCGGTGGCCCGGAACAGCGCCCAGTCGTCGCGCGGGATCGCCCCCTGATCGCCGACCGCCAGGGCCGCCAGCACCCCGGCCGCCCGCGGATCGGCCACGTGCGCGCGGATCGCGTCGCGCACGCGCTGCCGCGCGCGCTCCACCGGGGCGGCCACGCCGTCCGCGAGGCGCTCCGGCACCGGCCGGTCGCGCACCGCGCCGACCGCGCGCACGCCCTGCTCGAACAGCGCCAGTTCGAGGTCGTAGCCATGCGGGTTGAGCTGCCCGTGCGGCTGGCGCAGGCGGACGCCGAAGCGCCAACGCTGCCCGGCACGCAGGGCCGCCTGAGGGGCGCTCAGCGTGGCGTCCTCGTGGAAGCCCGTGTACCAGCCGAGCGAAACCACCGCCGGCAGCGCCACCGGGCGGCCCGCCGCTTCCGCCTGCTCCACCGCGAAGCGGAAGCGCAGGCCGTTCGGCCCGGTCTGCGGCAGGCTGGCGACCACGCCGGTCAGCACCAGATCCTGCCCTTCGAGTTCCGCCGGCAGGAGCTCGGCCAGTCGCAGCGAGGCGCGCCCGCTCGTGCTGCCGAAGGCAATCAGCGCGATGCCCAGGCAGACCGCCACGCCGCCCCCGCGCCGCCAGCGCAGGCCGATCGCGAGCAGCAGCACGCCGGCGCCGAGCAGCGCCAGCGCGGCGGCCGCCGGCCATAGTTCGCGCTGCTGCAGCTGCAGCGCGACCCCGGCCGGCCAGGCCAGCATCGCCGCGAGCAGCCGCCCCCCGGTCAGCCCCGCTCCTCCCATGGGTGCAGTGTAGGATCGCGGCTCCCTGCGTCATCCCGCCGCGCCCGGCCGACATCATGAGCTCCTCTTCCGTCTACGACCGCTTGCGCGACCTCGGCATCACGCTGCCGCCGCTGGCCGTGCCGGCCGCGGCCTACGTGCCCTTCGTGCGCACCGGCAACCTGGTGTTCCTCTCCGGCCACATCGCGCGGCGCGACGGCAAGCCCTGGGTCGGCCAGCTCGGCCGCGAGATCGACACCGCCACCGGCAAGGAGGCGGCACGCGCCGTCGCGATCGACCTGCTCGGCACCTTGCACGCCGCGGTCGGCGACCTGAACCAGGTGGCGCGCATCGTCAAGGTGATGAGCCTCGTCAACAGCACGCCGGACTTCACCGAGCAGCACCTCGTCACGAACGGCTGTTCCGAGCTGCTCGGCGCGGTGTTCGGCGACAAGGGCACGCACGCCCGCAGCGCCTTCGGCGTGGCACAGATCCCGCTGGGCGCCTGCGTCGAGATCGAGTTGATCGCGCAGGTGGCCTGACGGTGCCGGCCCGCGCCTGGTCGATCCTCGTCGCACTGGCCTGCTTCGCCGCCGTCGGTGCGGCGCTGGTCAGCCAGCATCTGTTCGACATGCAGCCCTGCCCGTGGTGCATCCTGCAGCGGCTGATCTTCGCCGTGATCGGCGTGCTGGCACTGCTGGCGGCGCTGCTGCGCGGCGTGCCGCGCGCGCTGCTCGGCGCCGGCATGC
The DNA here is from genome assembly GCA_019635485.1 of Piscinibacter sp. Classification (GTDB taxonomy): domain Bacteria; phylum Pseudomonadota; class Gammaproteobacteria; order Burkholderiales; family Burkholderiaceae_C; genus Piscinibacter. The sequence continues at coordinate 41,731 of JAHBZL010000035.1, forward strand.
TGCTGCTCGCCGGCGGCGGCGCGGCCGCGGCGGCCTACCAGCACTTCGTCGCGGCCAAGTCGCAGTCGTGCAACCTGACGCTGGCGGACCGCATCGTCTCCGGCATCGGCGTGGACCGCCTGCTGCCGGAGGTCTTCGAGGTGCGCGCCAGCTGCGCCGACGCCGCGGTGAACCTCGCCGGCGTGCCGTACGAGTTCTGGAGCCTCGGGCTGTTCGTGCTGGTCGGTGCCATGGCGCTGCTCGTGATGCTGGGGGCACGACGCTGATGCGGCCACGCCAGGCCCGCGCGCTGCGTGCGGACCTGGACCGCGGACTCGCGCTGCACCGGCAGCAGCAACTGGAAGCCGCGGCAGCCGTCTACCGCGGCATCCTGAAGTCGGCGCCCGACCATCCGGATGCGCTGCAGCTGCTCGGCGCGATCGAGGGCCAGCAGGGCCGCTACGACAGCGCGATCGCGCTGCTGCGGCGGGCCGTCGCCGCGGCGCCGGACAGCGCCGTCGCCCACAACAACCTCGGCAACGCCCTCGCGTCCGCGCAGCGCCACGCCGAGGCACTGCCCTGCTTCGAGCGGGCGCTGCGGCTCAAGCCGGACAACCCGAAGGCGCTGCGCAACCGCGGCAACGCGCTGCGCAAGCTGAACCGCCTGCCCGAGGCACTGGAATGCATCGACCGCGTGCTGGCGCTGCAGCCCGGCTCGCTCGAGGCGACGGTCGACCGCGGCGAGCTGATGGTCAGCCTGGGCCGCCACGAGGAGGCCATCGCCTGCTTTCGCGCCGCACTGGCAGGCGGCAAAGACCTCGAGACGCTGCGCTACGTGCTGGCCTCGCTGGGGGCCGGCGAGGCACCGGAACAGGCGCCGCCGGACTACGTCAAGGGACTCTTCGACCAGTACGCCGCCACCTTCGACCACCATCTGGTCGACGTACTCGGCTACCACACGCCGGACCAGCTGCTTTCGGTGCTGCGGCCGCTGCTGCCCGCCACGCCGGTCGACATCGTCGACCTCGGCTGCGGCACGGGGCTGTTCGGCGCGCTGCTGCGCCCGCTGGCGCGCCGGCTGGTCGGCGTGGACCTGTCGGACGGCATGCTCGAGCGCGCACGCGCCGCCGGGCACTACGACGAACTCGCCTGCGCCGAACTGGTCGCGTGGCTGGACGGCACGGCCGAGCGCTTCCACGTGGCCGCCGCCTGCGACGTGCTGAACTACCTCGGTGCGCTGGACACGCTGTTCGGTGCCGTGCGACGTGTCCTGCAGCCCGACGGGCTGTTCGCGTTCTCGGTCGAGGCCGGCGAGGACGACGGCTTCCAGCTGCGTGCCACGCGCCGCTACGCGCACTCGCGAACCTACCTCGAGCGCTGCGCCGCCGCGCACAAATTCTCGGTGACCTCGGTGCAGCAAGCCGTGCTGCGCAAGGATGCCAACCTGCCGGTACCGGGCCTGATCGTGGTGCTCCGCACGTTGCCGGCCTGAACGACGCCGCCACGGTGCTTTCACGCCCCTGGTGCACTCCGGTGCGGTGTTAGATTCGGCGCCGTTCGCTTCGAACCGCGCGGCCGCAGAGCCGTCCAGTCCTTTCGGGAGGTCCGTCTTGTTCCATCGTCTCGCCGCCACCGCGCGGCGCTGCAGCGGCGCGCTGCTCGTCTCCGTGCTGGCGTCCACGGCCCTGCCCGCCCTGGCCCAGACCCCGTCCCGGAACCTCGCACCCGGATTCACGCACCTCGAACGGTCCGACAAGATCGTGCTGATGCCGGTGGACGTCGAGCTGTTCTCGCTCTCGGCCGGCGGCGTGCCCGAGCCGAAGGCCGACTGGACGGCCGATGCGCTCGGCCACATGAAGACCGCGCTGTCGAACAAGACCGCTGCCCTGGGTGTCGCCTTCGACGCCGTCGACGACGCGACCGCCGACGAATTCGCCGAGCAGTCCGCGTTGCAGGCGGCCGTGGCCCGCTCGATCGCGCTGCACCACGGCGTGGGCGGCGGCTGGGCGCTGCCCACCAAGCAGGGCAAGCTCGACTGGAGCCTGGGCGACACCATGAAGCCGATCGCCCAGCGCACCGGCGCCCGCTACGGCCTCTTCGTCTGGGTGCGCGACAGCTACGCCAGCGCCGAACGCAAGGCCGCGATGGTCGCGCTGGCCCTGCTGGGCATCGGCATCGCCGGCGGCACGCAGGTCGGCTACGCCTCGCTGGTCGACTTCGAGACCGGCCGGGTGCTGTGGTTCAACCGCCTGCTGCGTGCCGACGGCGACCTGCGCGACGCCACCGCGGCGGCCGAGACGATCAACGTGCTGATGACCGGGTTCCCTGCCGTCCGATGAAGCGGCGGCAACTGCTCGCGGCCGGCTGCGCCCATTGCGCCGCCCTCGGCCTGCTGGGCGCCGGCCGCGCCGCCGCACAGGCCGGCGGCGTCGAGTGGGCGATGCCGCAGCGCTTCGCCCGGCCCGAGATCGCCAGCGACGAAGGCGGCCTGTGGGCGATGATGGACCGCGAGGAAACGCGGCTGCGCCGCAGCCCCTTCGTGATGCGCGACCCGGCCCTGCGCCAGTACCTGCAGGGCATCGCCTGCAAGCTGGGCGGCTCGCACTGCCAGGACACCCGCGTGTATCCGGTGCGCACCCCCTTCTTCAACGCCAGCATGGCGCCCAACGGCATGATGCAGGTCTGGAGCGGTCTGCTGCTGCGGGTGGAGAACGAGGCGCAGCTGGCCGGCGTGATCGGCCACGAGCTGGGCCACTACCTGCAGCGCCACCTGCTCGAGCGGCTGCGCGACCTCAAGGCGCGCTCGGCCTTCGGCGCCTTCATGTCGATGTTCGGCCTGGCCGGCCTGGTGGTGCAGATGGCGTCGCTGGCCGGGGCCTTCGCCTTCTCGCGCGATCACGAGCGCGAAGCCGACCGCATCGGCCTCGCCCTCATGCGCCAGGCCGGCTACGACCCGCGCGAGGCGGCCAAGGTCTGGGCCAACCTGCTCGACGAAATGAAGGCGACGCCGGGCGGGGATCCGTCCAAGACCAGCCCGCTGTTCGCCACCCACCCCGCCTCCGAGGAGCGCAGCCAGACCCTCGCCGCGCTGGCCGAGGGCGGCAGCGGTTTCCTCGGCGAGGCCGAATACGTAGCGCGCATCGCGCCCTTCCTGACCGACCTGCTCGACGACGAGCTGGCGCGCGGGCAGCACGGCGAGACGCTGATCCTGCTGGATCGCATGGTGGCGCGCCGGCCGGAGGGGAGCGACCTGCTCTTCTACCGCGCCGAGACGCGCCGCCTGCGCGATGCCGAGGGCGACGCCGACGCGGCGCTGGCCGACCTGCACGCGGCGATCCGGATCGGCGGCGAGCCGGCGCGCAGCCACCGGGCACTCGGCTACATCCATCGCCAGCGCGGCCAGACCGACGAGGCCCGGGCCGCCTTCACCCGCTATGTCGAACGCGCGCCCGGCGCGCCCGACGTCGACCTCATCCGCAGCTACCTCGCCGAACCGGGCACCGCCCGCAACGACCCCGCCACCTCATGAACCTCCTCCCCCTCCTCCCGCGCCGCGCCGCCGCCCTGCTGCTGGCCCTCGTCCTGGCCGGCTGCGCCAACGTCACCAAGGTCGCCAGCGGCGAGACCGTCGTGCGCGAACGCCTCGTGGTCTCGGTGGACCGCGAGTGGAACCAGTTCGAACGCGGGCTGGCCGACAACACGCCGACCTGGACCGTCGAGGGCATCACCATCGACGCGCTGCAGTTCTACGTCGGCATCAAGAACGGCGAGCTGATCGCGCCGACCCCGCGCGAGGGCAAGGGCGTGCAGCCGCTGACCTTCCGCTCGACCATGCAGGCGGCCGACATCATCGGCCTCTATCAGAGCCTGCTGACGCGCGACGGCTCCAGCTTCACGCTGGAGAAGGTCGAGGCCACCCCGTTCGCCGGCCAGCCCGGCTTCCGCTTCCAGTACGCGCTGATCCGCAAGGTCGACGACGTGCGGCTGCGCGGCGTCGCCTGGGGAACGGTGCACAACGGCGAGCTGTTCCTGATCAACTACTCGGCCCCGCGCCTGGGTTTCTTCACGCGCCACGTCGACCACGTGGAGGCGCTCGTCAAGACGGCGCGCATCCGCTCCTGATCAGCTCGCGGCCAGCACCCGCATCGCCTTCATGCCGTCGACCGCGCGGCCCTTGCGCGCCCGCTTGCCGGCGTAGGCCGCGAGCGCGGCGCCGCGCAGCACGTCCTCGCGCGGCTTGTCGCCGCGCAGTGCCTTGCCCAGCACCTGCAGCGCGGCGCCGAACGCCGCGACGCTCACCAGCGCGTCCTTCGCGTCCAGGTCCATCAGCGTCAGCCCGCGCCCGCCGTTGGGCTGCAGCTTCAGCTCGTCCAGGCCGAAGGTCAGCAGCCGCCCGCCGAGCGACAGGCAGGCGACCTGCGCCTGGCCGTCCGTCACCGAGGGCGGCAGCGGCTTCTCGCCTTCCTCCAGCGCGAGGAAGCTCTTGCCCCCGCGCTGGCGCGCCAGCAGGTCGCCGGCGCGGGCGAGCAGCCCGAAGCCGCCGGTGTGCGCGAGCAGCAGCGTGGTGCCCGGCGCGCCGGCGAAGTAGTGCGCCGGCTGCGTGCCGCTTTCCAGGTCGATCAGCGTCGTGATGGGGGCCCCGTCGCCGCGCCCGCCGGGCAGCCCGGCGACCGGCGTCGAATAGACCCGGCCATTGCTGCCGAACACCAGCAGCGCCTCGACGCTGCGGCAGGCGAAGCAGCCGTACAGGCCGTCGCCGGCCTTGAAGGCGAGCGTCGCCGCATCGACCTCGTGGCCCTTCAGCGCGCGCACCCAGCCCTTCAGGCTGACCACCACGGTGACCGGCTCGTCGACCACGCGGACCTCGGCGACCGCGCGCTTGTCCTCCTGGATCAGCGTGCGGCGCGCGTCGCCGAACTGCTTCGCGTCGGCCTCGATTTCCTTGATCACCGTGCGCCTGAGCGTCGCGGCGCTGCCGAGGATGTCCTCCAGCTTGGCCTGCTCGGTGCGCAGCTCCTTGAGTTCCTGCTCGATCTTGATCGCCTCCAGCTTCGCCAGCTGGCGCAGCCGGATCTCGAGGATGTCGTCGGCCTGGCGGTCGCTGAGCTTGAAGCGTGCGATCAGCGCGGCCTTCGGCTCGTCGGCGGCGCGGATGATGCGGATCACCTCGTCGATGTTCAGCAGCACCAGCTGCCGGCCCTCCAGCACGTGGACGCGCTCGAGCACCTTGTCGAGCCGGTGGCGCGTGCGCCGCTGCACGGTGGCCAGGCGGAACGCGATCCATTCGGCGAGGATCTCGCGTAGGCTCTTCTGCGTCGGCCGGCCGTCGGCGCCCACCATCGTCAGGTTGACCGGCGCGCTGGTCTCCAGGCTGGTCTGGGCCAGCAGCACGTTGATCAGTTCCTGCTGCTCGACGGTGCGGGTCTTCGGCTCGAACACCAGGCGCACCGGCGCGTCCTTGCTCGACTCGTCGCGCACCGCGTCGAGCACCGCGAGCACCGTGGCCTTCAGCTGGGTCTGTTCGGCGGTGAGCGACTTCTTCCCGGTCTTGACCTTCGGGTTGGTCAGTTCCTCGATCTCTTCCAGCACCTTCTGCGCACTCGTGCCCGGCGGCAGCTCGGTGACGACCAGCTGCCACTGGCCGCGCGCCAGGTCCTCGATCTTCCAGCGCGCGCGCACCTTCAGGCTGCCGCGCCCGCCGGCATAGGCGGCGCGGATCTCGTCGGCGCTGCTGATGATCTGCCCGCCGCCCGGGAAGTCCGGCCCCGGCAGCAGCGCAAGCAGGCCCTCGTCCGGGAGCTTCTCGTCGCGGATCAGCGCGACCGCCGCGGCGGCGACCTCGCGCAGGTTGTGGCTCGGCACCTCGGTGGCCAGGCCGACGGCGATGCCGCTCGCCCCGTTGAGCAACACGAAGGGCAGGCGCGCCGGCAGCTGGCGAGGCTCGCGCTCGGTGCCGTCGTAGTTCGGGATGAAGTCGACCGTGCCTTCGTCGATCTCGTCCAGCAGCAGGCGCGAGATCGGTGCGAGCCGCGCCTCGGTGTAGCGCATCGCCGCCGCACCGTCGCCGTCGCGGCTGCCGAAGTTGCCTTGGCCATCGACCAGCGGGTAGCGCTGGCTGAAGTCCTGCGCCATGCGCACCATCGCGTCGTAGGCTGCCGTGTCGCCGTGCGGGTGGTACTTGCCGAGCACGTCGCCGACCACGCGCGCGCTCTTCACCGCCTTCGGGCCGCTGGCCGTCGTGAAGGCCAGCCCCATGCGCTGCATCGCATACAGGATGCGGCGCTGCACCGGCTTCTGGCCGTCGCACACGTCGGGCAGCGCGCGGCCCTTGACCACCGAGAGCGCGTATTCGAGATAGGCGCGTTCGGCGTAGTGCGCCAGCGCGATCGCGTCGTCCGGCGCGGGCGGTTGGCTGAAGAGGTCGTCCATGGCGTGCAGTGATTCGAGGGCGCGGTCCGGCCGCGCACGGGGCGCCGATGCTACCAAGCCCGCCCGCCCCACTCGTGCGCCGGCGCTGGGCGCCGTGCTCGGCCTTTGTGCGCCCGGGTGCGCCCCGTTGCAGCGCATCGGCACCGCCGTCGCTCCTGGCCATCGCAAAGCCGTGCGGCGCCACACCAAACCGGTGAGTTTCGCGATCGAAGCTCATGGCACAGCGCTTGCAACTCGGCGCCCATCCGGGTCGCTCGCGGCCCGGCTGCGGCAACGACGCCGCAGTGCCTGACGCGCCACGGCATCGTCCGCCGGCAGCGCGTGCGAGATCAGAGGCGATCTCCTGCTGGGTCCTTGGTCGGCGTGTCGGCAACGACATGCCGGAAGAGCCTTCGACGAGGAGAGACGCATGCCCGACGCCCCCCCCGCGTCCGAGCAGGCACCGATCGTGATCGTCGGCGCCGGCCCGGTCGGCGTCCGCTGCGCGCAGGAACTGCGCCGGCGCGATCCGGCCGTTCCGATCGTCGTCTATGGCACCGAGGCCTGGCAGCCGTACAACCGCGTCAAGCTGTCCTCGCTGCTCGCAGGCGACAGCGCCTGGAGCGAGCTGACCGACGGCCTGGCGCTGCCCGACGACATCGAACTGCGCCTCGGCTGCAGCGTGCTGGCGATCGACCGCGAGCGCCGCACGGTGAGCGACAGCACGCGCCGCGTGCAGCCCTACGCGGACCTGGTGCTGGCCACCGGCTCGCGTCCGCACGTGCCGGACGTGCCCGGCATCGGCCAGGCGCATGTCTACGTCTTCCGCGACCTCGACGACGCGCAGGCGCTGGTGGCGCGGCGCGCGCGCAGCCGCCGCACGGTGGTGATCGGCGGCGGCCTGCTCGGCCTCGAGGCCGCGCGCGCGATGCAGCGCCTCAACACGGAAGTCTGGGTGATCGAGCACGGCCCGCGCCTGCTCGGCCACCAGCTCGACGAGCCCGGTGCGCAGCTGCTCGCCGCGCACGCGCGCCGGCAGGGCCTGCAGGTGCTGACCGGCGAACGGGTCAAGGCGATCAACGGGCATGGCTCGGTGACCGGTGTGACGCTGCGCAGCGGCGAACGCATCGACTGCGACACGGTGATCGTCGCCGCCGGCATCCGGCCGAACGTCGAGCTGGCGCTCGACGCCGGGCTTCCGATCGGCCGCGGCGTGCGCGTCGACGACCGCATGGCCAGTGCCGATCCGCATGTGTTCGCGATCGGCGAATGCGCCGAGCACCGCGGGCGCGTCTACGGCCTGCTGGCGCCGGGCCTCGAGCAGGCGGCCGTGGCCGCGCACAGCCTGCTCGGCGGCACGTCGCGCTACCAGGGTTCGCTGGTGGCGACGCGCCTGAAGGTGCTGGACCTTCCGCTGTTCTCGATCGGCGAGGTGGAGGTCGACGTGGCGACCGCCGGCCGGCGCCTGCGCAGCGTCGACCACGATGCCGACGGCGTGCACCGCCGCCTGGTCCTCGAGCGGGGGCGCCTGATCGGCGCGCTCGCCGTCGGGCCCTGTGCCGAGATGGGCCGCCTGCAGGAAGCGACGCTCGCGCAGCGCCGCATCCGCCCCTGGCAGGCCTGGCGCTTCCGGCGGCGCGGCGCGCCGTGGGGCGAAGCGGCCGCCGGCGCCAGCGTGCTGCACTGGCCCGGGCCGGCGATCGTCTGCAACTGCAATGGCGTGACGCGCGCCCAGCTCGGCGACGCGCTGGCCGGCGGCTGCCGCAGCGTCGCCGAGCTGAGCGCCTGCACCCGCGCCGGCAGCGTGTGCGGCTCGTGCAAGCCGCTGCTCGCCGAACTCGCCGGCGCGCCCGCCGCCCCGGTGCCGACCGCCTGGGGCCTGGGCAGCCTGGCCGGCGTCGCGGCACTCGCCGCACTGCTGTTCCTGCTGCTGCCCGGCGTCGGCTACCAGCTCAGCGTGCAGGAGCCGCTGAACTGGGACCGCCTGTGGCGCGACGGCCTGTTCAAGCAGGTGAGCGGCTTCACGCTGCTCGCGCTGAGTGTCGCCGCCGTCGTGCTCGGGCTGCGCAAGCGCGTGCCGCGCTTCACGCTCGGCCGCTTCGACCTCTGGCGGCTGGTGCACGTCGCCATCGGCGCCTCGACGCTGCTGGTCCTGCTGGCCCACACCGGCGGCCGCATTGGCCACGCGCTGAACATGAGCCTGGTGCTGTTCTACGGCGGCCTGCTGCTGCTCGGCGCGCTCGCCGCCGGGACGATCGCCTTCGAGGGCCGGCTGCCGGCCCGCGCGGTGCGCGCCTGGCGCGAGAAGTCGGTGTGGCTGCACATCCTGCTGTTCTGGCCCGTGCCGGTGCTGCTGGGCCTGCACGTGCTGAAGACCTACTTCTACTGAGGCCGACGAATGTCACGTGCGCGTCGCTGGTGGCTGGGCTGGTCGGTGCTGAGCGTGCTGCTCGCGGCGCTGTTCGGCGCCGCGCTGTGGACACCCGGGGTCGCCGCGGTGCCGGTGCTGGCCCAGGTGCGCAGCTGGCTGCAGCCGGGGCCCATGACCCACGGCCACCACCAGATCGAGCTCGCCTGCGAGGCCTGCCACGGCCAACCCTTCGCCGGTGCGGCGGCGCTGCAGGAGGCCTGCGTCGGCTGCCACGGCGCGGCGCTGAAGGAAGCCGACGACAAGCACCCGGCGAGCAAGTTCGAGGACCCGCGCAACGCGTTCCGCCTCGAGCGCATCGACGCCGTGCGCTGCGTCACCTGCCACGTCGAGCACCGGCCGGAGACCACGCATGCGATGGGGGTCACGCAGCCGGGCGACTACTGCGCGCATTGCCACGCCGGCAAGGACGAGATGCCCGCCGACCATGCCGGCTTCCCGTTCGACGGCTGTGCCTCGGCCGGCTGCCACAACTACCACGACAACCGGGCGCTGTACGAGGACTTCCTGCTGCGCCACGCCGACCAGCCGGAAATGCTGCCCAAGACGCTGCTGCGTGCCCGCGCGCTCGGCGAGGACCTGATGGCGAGCATGGCCTACCCGCAGGCGCGCTACCCGTTCGAGGCGCTGGACGCGACGCGCGTCGACGCCCCGCCGGCCGCGCGCCAGGAGACCGCGGTCGCGGACTGGCTGGCCTCGCGCCACGCGCAGGCCGGCGTGAACTGCAGCGCCTGCCACGTGCCGGGCACCACGCTGACCGAAGGCGCCAGCGCCCCGGCCGCCGCCGGCCGGTGGGTCGATCGCCCCACGCTGCCCGGGGCCTGCAACGGCTGCCACGTCGAGGAGGTGCGCGACTTCCAGGGCGGCCTGCACGGCATGCGCCTGGCCCAGAAGCTCGGTCCGATGACACCGGCGCTGGCGCGCCTGCCGATGCGCCGCGACGCAGGTCACGCCGATCCGTCGCACGCGCAGCTCGACTGCGCGACCTGCCACGCGCCGCACCGCCCGGACCTGCGCCGCGCCGCCGTCGAAGCGTGCCTCGGCTGCCACGCCGACCGGCACTCGCTCGCCTTCGAAGGCACGCCGCACGAACGCCTGTGGCGCAAGGAACTCAGCGGCGAGGCGCCGGCCGGCAGCGGCGTCAGCTGCGCGAGCTGCCACATGCCGCGCGAGAAGCTGATCACCGCCGACGGCGCGCGCTACGGCGTGCAGCACAACCAGAGCGCGACGCTGCAGCCCAACGAGAAGATGCTGCGCCCGGTCTGCATGAACTGCCACGGCCTCGCGTTCTCGATCGACGCGCTGGCCGATCCGGCGCTGATCGAGCGCAATTTCGCCGGCCGCCCGGCCCGCCACGTCGAGAGCATCGACATGGCCCTCGCCAAGGACCGCGCGCACCGCGCCGCCAAGACCCCCGCTTCCCAGCCCGAAAGGAGAGAGAGCCCATGAAGACGACCCTGATCCGTTCCGCCTGCCTGAGCCTGTGCGGTGCCGCCGCCCTGACGCTGGCCGCCGGCGCCCGCGCGCAGTCGATCTCGCCGAAACAGATGGCCGACGCGCTGCACGCCGTGATGGCCGCCGACCGCACGGTCTACACGCGGCTGATCGTGAACCGCCTGCAGAACGAGGAGAAGCTGCTCAAGGCGACCGAGCACTGGAAGGACGAGAAGACGCTGGTGCTGCCGGCGCAGATGTTCCGCTACGGCTCCGAGGAGGTCGCGAAGACCAACAAGGACTTCAGCTACTCGCTGCTCTCGTCCTGGCCGGTCAACAAGCAGAACGCGCCGCGCACGCCGGTCGAGAAGGAAGGCCTGGAATCCGTCGCCAAGACGCCCGCGCAGCCGTTCTACAAGGAGGAGACGCTGGGCGGCAAGAAGTACTTCACCGCCGTCTACGCCGACCGCGCCGTCGCGCCGGCCTGCGTCACCTGCCACAACGACCACAAGGACAGCCCGCGCAAGGACTTCAAGATCGGCGACACGATGGGCGGCGTGGTCATCCGCATCCCGATCTGAGATGACCACGCTGCGCCTCGCGCTGGGCGCCGCGCTGCTCGCGGTCGTCGTGCTGCCGGCTGCGGCGGCCGACGACGAGCAGGCCTTCCCGCGCTTCGCCGACGACCGCGGCGACCGCGGCCGCACGGTCTGGCTCGGCACCTGCCGCGCCTGCCACGGCGAAGGCTTCGCCGACGCGCCCGCGGTCGGCGACCGCGCCGCCTGGGCGCCGCGCGTGGCCAAGGGCAAGCCGGTGCTCTACGAGCATGCGCTGAAGGGCTTCTTCGGCCCGGCCAGCCAGATGATGCCGCCGCGCGGCGGCAACCCGGCCCTCAGCGACGAGGAAGTGCGCCTGGCCGTCGACTACATGGTCCGACTCGTCACCCGTTGATCCACCCCCAACCCTGAAAGGGAACCCGCCATGACCCCGCAACAGATCGCCCTCGTCCAGTCGTCCTGGCAGAAGGTCGTGCCGATCAAGGAGAAGGCCGCCGAGCTGTTCTACGGCAAGCTGTTCGAGCTCGACCCCACGCTGAAGCCGCTCTTCAAGGGCGACATGACCGAGCAGGGCCGCAAGCTGATGGGCATCATCAACACCGCCGTCGGCAGCCTGACCAACCTGGGCGCGATCGTCCCGGCCGTGCAGGAGATGGGCAAGCGCCACGTCGGCTACGGCGTCAAGGACGCGCACTACGACACGGTGGCCGCCGCGCTGCTGTGGACGCTGGGCGCCGGCCTGGGCGACGCCTTCACCGACGAGGTGAAGGCCGCCTGGACCGAGACCTACGTGACGCTGGCCACCGTGATGAAGCAGGCCGCCGCGACCGTGCCGGCCTGAGCGCCCGCGCCGGGCTCAGCCCGGCGGCTCGAGCCCGAGGGCGACGCGCGCGTCGTACTCGCGGTCGAGCAGCGACATCACGATCAGCGAGTCGTAGCCGTCGCCGACGCGCACGCTCTCCCGCAGCCGGCCTTCCTCGACGAAGCCCTCGCTGCGGTAGAGCGCGAACGCGCGCGTGTTCAGCGTCTTGACGTCGAGCCAGAAGCGGTGCGCGTGCAGGTCGCGGAACGCCATCTGCTTGAGCAGGCGCACGCAGGCGCGGCCGAGGCCCTGGCCCTTGTCCTGCAGCACGATGCGCTTGAGTTCGATGCTGCGGTGCGGGTTGCGGCAGCCCTGCAGGATCACGAAGCCGGTGCGGTCGTCCTGCGCCCCGCCCTCGACGATGAAGTGGCGGAAGTCCGGGAAGCGCACCGCCCCCTCGTGCTGCGTGCGGTCCCAGGGCGTGATGAACGGCAGGTTGCGGCTGTCGGTCTCGACCCCGATCACGAAGTCGAGGTCCGACAGCATCGTCGGGCGCAGCCGCAGCGTCACACGTCGACCTCGACCTCGTCGCTGCGCGCTTCCATCAGCTCGCGGCGCGCCTGTGCCTCGCCCTTGCCCATCAGCTTGCCGATGGCCACGGCGGTCGCCTCGAAGCCGGTCTGCGTGAAGCTCAGCTGCAGCAGCCGGCGCGTCTCGGGGTTCAGCGTCGTGTCCCAGAGCTGCTCGGCGTTCATCTCGCCCAGGCCCTTGAAGCGGCTGATGCTCCACGACCCCTCGCGGGCGCCTTCCTTGCGCAGCTTGTCCAGCGCCGCCTGCAGCTCGCCTTCGTCGAGCGCGTACAGCTTGGCCGCGGGTTTCTTGCCGCGCGCCGGCGCGTCGATGCGGAACAGCGGCGGCTTCGCGACGTGGATGTGGCCGCGCTCGATCAGCTTCGGGAAGTGGCGGAAGAACAGCGTCAGCAGCAGCACCTGGATGTGCGAGCCGTCCACGTCGGCATCGCTGAGGATGCAGATCTTCCCGTAGCGCAGGCCGGACAGGTCGGGCTCGTCGGTCGCGCCATGCGGATCGACGCCGATCGCCACCGCGATGTCGTGGATCTCGTTGTTGGCGAACAGCCGGTCGCGCTCGACCTCCCAGGCGTTCAGCACCTTGCCGCGCAGCGGCAGGATCGCCTGGGTCTCCTTGTCGCGCCCCATCTTCGCGCTGCCGCCCGCCGAATCGCCCTCGACCAGGAACAGCTCGTTGAACAGCACGTCGCGGCTCTCGCAGTCGGTCAGCTTGCCCGGCAGCACCGCCACGCCGGAGCCCTTGCGCTTCTCGACCTTCTGGCTGGCACGCTGGCGCGTCTGCGCCTGGCGGATCACCAGTTCGGCGAGCTTGCGGCCGAGGTCCACGTGCTGGTTCAGCCACAGCTCGAGCGCCGGCTTGACGTAGGTCGACACCAGGCGCAGCGCGTCGCGCGAGTTCAGACGTTCCTTGATCTGGCCCTGGAATTGCGGATCGAGCACCTTCGCGGACAGCACGAAGCTGGCACGCGAAAACACGTCCTCGGGCATCAGCTTCACGCCCTTGGGCAGCAGCGAATGCATCTCGATGAAACCCCTGACGGCGCCGAATAGGCCGTCCTTCAGGCCCGACTCGTGCGTGCCGCCGGCCACCGTCGGGATCAGGTTGACGTAGCTCTCGCGCAGCAGGTTGCCTTCCTCGGTGAAGGCCACGCACCAGGCGGCGCCCTCGCCCTCGGCGAAGTTCTCGGTCTCGGCCGCCTCGGCGTAATGCTCGCCCTCGAACAGCGGGATCATCGGGTCGGCCGTCAGCGCCTGCATCAGGTAGTCGCGCAGGCCGCCCTTGTAGAGCCACTGCTGGCGTTCGCCGCCTTTCTCGAGCGTGAGCGACACCGTCACGCCGGGCATCAGCACCGCTTTGCTGCGCAGCAGGTGCACGAGTTCCTGCCGGGGCAGCTCGGCGCTCTCGAAGTACTTCGGATCGGGCCAGGCACGCACGGTCGTGCCCTGCCGGCGATCGGACGCGGTCGCCTTGCGTGTCTTCAACGGCTCGACCACGTCGCCGCCGGCGAACGCGATCGTCGCCACCTGCGCCTCGCGGAACACCGTGACCTCGAGGCGCCGTGCCAGCGCGTTGGTGACGCTGACGCCGACGCCGTGCAGGCCGCCGGAAAAGCTGTAGGCGCCGCCCGACCCCTTGTCGAACTTGCCGCCGGCATGCAGGCGTGTGTAGACGATCTCGACGACCGGCACCTTCTCTTCCGGATGCGGGCCGAAGGGGATGCCGCGTCCGTCGTCCTCGACGCTGACCGAACCGTCGGCATGCAGCGTCACGTCGATGCGCTTGCCGTGGCCGGCCAGGGCCTCGTCGGCCGCGTTGTCGATCACCTCCTGGATGATGTGCAGCGGGTTGTCGGTGCGCGTGTACATGCCCGGCCGCTGCTTGACGGGCTCGAGGCCCTTGAGCACGCGGATCGAGGCTTCGCCGTAGCTGTTCTGTCGGGTGGCCATGGCGCCGGATTCTAGGAGCGCCGCCGGCGCGCTCCGGGAACCCGCACCGTCGCGCCTCAGGCAGCCGGGGCGCCCGGCCCGGTCGGCCGCTCCTCGTCGGCCTCGCCGGCGTCGACCGCGCCACCGGACTCCGCCTCCGCCACGGTTTCCGCCTCGGCCTCGGGCGCGTCCGACGGCAACAGTTCCTCCGCGGCGGCAGCAGCCGTCGGCGAGGCTTCGAGTGCCTGCAGCGCCGCAGCGATCGTGCTGGTGCCGAGCCGGCCGAGCAGGCGTGCCACCTGTTCCTCCAGTTGCGGCCGCGTCCGGCGCAGTCGCTGCGCCAGCGCGCCCACATCCTCGCCCCGAGCCAGCATCTTCAGCAGACGCTGCGCGCGGGCGCCGGGCCGTGGCGCGTGGCCGGGCCGGCCGCCGGGGCGGCCGCCGCCGTGCACGTTCTGCGGATCGTGGCCGCTGCCATGCGCCCCAGCGGGACGATTCGAAGCTTGTCTCATGTTCGTCTCCTCAGCAGTTGGTGGTCAGCCCGGACACGTACTTGCCCTTCGAGCCGATCGACAGCAACTCGCGGCGCGGCGTCCGGCCTGGCAGCGCGAGGCCGAAGTGCACCCAGCGGCCGTATTCGTAGATGACCTGGTCGAAGTCCGGGAACGCGTCGACGACGGCACGCGCGGTCTGCAGCACGGTGCCGTACGAGGGCACGATGAAATCGGCCGCCAGGCCCTGCATGTGCGCGCTGGTCTTGGAGCCGCCGACCGCGCTGTTCAGCGCCGGGCAGCGGTAGCCGCTGCTGATGCTGACCGGCCGGTTGCCGAGCCGGCTGCGCACACGCTCGAGCGCGCTGGCCAGCGCGCGCAGGTTGCGCAGCGCCGCGGCATCGGGCGTGTTGTCGATGCCCTCGCGGGCCGCCGTCTGGCTGATCGTGAATTCGTCGAGCGTGAAGTGGTCGGTGAGCTGTCGGGCCATGGTGCTTCCTCCTTGGGATGCCGGTTGGGGGGCTGCGGCGCAGCCGGGGGCTCGCCACGGGCCACAAGGTAGGCGCGGGGTCGCATGGCGGGATCCGCGCCGCCACCCAATTCGGGCCGGTCCGGTACCCAGATCGGCCGCCGCCTGCAGCGCGGCGGGCGTTCGGCTAGAGTGCCCGGATGTCCGCCACCGTCCCCTCCCCCGCCCGCCTGTCGATGACGCAGGTGCTGATCTGCGGCGCCGCGATCGTCACGCTCTCGATGGGCATCCGCCACGGCTTCGGGCTGTGGCTGCAGCCGATCACGATGGACCGCGGCTGGTCGCGCGAGACCTTCGCGTTCGC
>JAHBZL010000036.1 GCA_019635485.1 Piscinibacter sp.
CAGCGGCGCCACGTTCGACACCGACGCGCTGCTGCGCGTGCGCATCGCGCAGCGGCTGGGCCAGGCCCTCGACCCGCGTGTGCATCCGCGTCGCGTGCGCCGGGCGCGCCCCGGCCCGGTGCTGCTGCTGGTGGACCGGTCGGCCTCCAGCGGCGATGCGCTGCCCTGCGGCGGCACCGTGCTGGGCGCCTCGCAGCAGGCCGCGGCGCTGCTGGCCGAGGCGCTGGCGGCACGCGGCTCGGCAACGTCGCTGCTCGCCTTCGCGTCCGAGGGCCGCGGCGCGTTGCGCCTGGCCCGATTGCAGCGCGCCGGCGAACCGCTGGACGTGCCGCAGCTGCGCCGGCGGCTGGCCGGCCTGCAGCCCGGTGGCTCGACGCGCCTGGGCGCGGTGCTGCGCGGCGCGCTGCGCCGCCTCGGCCGGGCCGGGCCGGACGAGGCCGCGCCGACGCTGCTGTGGATCGGCGACGGCCGCCCGCACGACATCGACGTGCACGACCCGCGCTACCTGAGCGCCGACACGCGCCACGCGCTCGCGCAGGCGCGCCGGCAGGGTGTGCGTGTGCTCGGCCTGGTCGTCGACCCGGCCGGCGACGCGGCGGCGCGGCGCCTGTTCGGCGCCGGCGCCGTCGCGGCGTTGCGCGGGCTCGACGAACTTCCGCGCACGATGACACGCCTGCGCCTCTGACCTTCCTGAACACCGCGTTGAGTGGGTGACCGGCCCCCGGGGCCACGGCTACGATCCCGCCCGCCTCGCGCCGCGCCTGGCGCTGGAGCCTTCCTTCATGACCCTGCTGAAATCCCTCGGCCTGAAGCCGACCCCCGAGATGCGCCGCCGCGCGGCGCTGGCCGCGGAAGTCCCGACCGCGGCCAAGACTGTCGGCGTGGCCGGCCTGGCCAAGCCGGGCGCGTCCGACCCGGGCCGCCTCGTCAAGGCCAAGGGTGAGCCCGACGCACAGGCGGCGGCGTTCGAAGGCGCCGGCGGCGACGACGAGGCGCGCCGCGCAGCGGTCGCGCTGCGGCCGCAGCTGCTCGCGCAGCAGCAGCGCGCGCTCGAGGTGCGGGCGCAGATCCAGGCCCTGGCGCGCAGCGTCGCCCAGCAGCTGCCGAAGGCCCAGGGCGCCGCCCGGGCTGCGCTGGAGCAGAAGGGCAAGCAGATCGAGAAGGCACGCGCCGAGGTCGCGCAGCGGCTCGGCCAGATCGGCGGCGACCTGGAGGCGATCGCCGACCCGACGACACGCCGCGAAGACCTCGTCAAGCTGCTCGCGCGCGCCAAGGCGGCCGGCCGCGTCGACGCGCTGACCGAGGTCGAGACCGCACGCGGCGCGACCGACCAGGCCTTCAACGAACGCAAGCAGGTCACCACCACCTCCTCCTTCAAGGACGGCACCGCCGAGGTCGACAAGCGCAGCGATTCGCTGCGGGTCGGGCTGGACGGCGTCACCTCGTCCAGCACGCGCGAGCTCGAGCAGCAGGACGCCGACGGCTCGAGCAAGGAGACGCACGAGAAGACGGTCAAGGTCGGCCCCGGCGGCGTCAGCGTCGAGCGCAAGGACGCGGTCGCCTTCGAGCAGGACGGCAAGACCTTCGGCATCGAGACCGGCTCGAGCATCGAGGTCGGTGCCGATGGTGCCAAGCGCACGACCACGCACAAGGTCAGCAACCCGGACGGCTCCTCCGTCGGCCGCACGCTCGACCAGGCGGTGACGCGCGGCGACGGCCAGCTCGGCGTTTCCGAAGGCACGACGACGCAGCGCACGGGCGCCGACGGCACGACCAAAGGGACCACGAAGACGGCGAAGGCCGGCCTGCAGGCCGACGGCGACACGATGGGCGGGTTCGCCGGCGCGACCGCCGGCGCGACGCGCAAGGACAAGGACGGCGTCAACGTCGGCGTGGTCGGCGGCCTGCATGCCAACGTGAGCTGCAAGATCGGCGAGCCCACCGGCCAGCCGGCGAAGTACCCGGTCACGCTGACCGTGCAGCTGGGCGCCGAGATCAAGCTGAGCGGCGGCCGCGCGAAGGACGGCGCGGCGGCCGGCTACGGCACCGAGCTGAAGCTCGGCGGCGCGGTCGTGATGCCGGTGACGCGCCACCTGCCCGCCGCGGAACTGAGCGCCTACGTCGCGGCGCTGGAAGGCGCCTCCAAGGGCGGCCGGGTCGACGCGACCTATGCCGAGATGGCGATCATCCAGGCCGGCGTGCAGCAGGGCTGGGAAATCGCGCAGCGCCTGTACCTGAAGCGCGACCCGCTGTCGCCGGACATGCTGGCGCAGCTGCGCGAGGCCGGCGATTCGAACGCGGTGGTCAAGAAGACCAGCGCCGGCGCCAAGCTGAAGGGCAACGTCAAGGCGGTCGACGTCGAGTTCGGCGCGCAGAAGGACAGCGAGGAATCGAAGCAGGCCACGCGCGACGCGGACGGACGGCTGACGATCGACTCGAAGCAGACCGATCAGGAAGCCTACTCCGCCAAGGTCGGCGTCAACATGGGCCTGGTCGGCGGCAGCGTCGGCGGCTCGGTGACCCACCGCGAGGGCTTCGGCTACGAGATCAGCGTCGACCCGGCCCAGGACCCGGGGGGCCGCATCGCCGCGGCGCTGCTGGCGTGCAAGACGCAGCCGCAGTTCGAGGCCTTCATCACCCGGTACGGCAAGAAGAAGGGCGCCGTCGAAGTCCGCTCCAGGACGACCAGCAAGGCGGACGCGCGCACCAGCTCGGTCGGCCTGAAGGTGGCGGGTGCCGACCTCTCGCTCGGCACCAGCTCGGGCACCGGCGAGGAGACGCGCGTGGACGGCGACGGCCAGCTGCTGCAGCGCACGGTGGTCGGCAGCGCCGGCGCGGGCGGCAGCGTCGGCGTCGGCGACACGCGCTGGGGCGACGCGAGCCAGTCGACCGCCACCGCGCGCGTGGACGGCCGCGGCCGCGCCTCGCTGGACCTGGCGCGCGACCAGTCGCAGACCACCGTCGACAAGGTGCTCGACGCGGCCAAGGCGAAGGCCGACGCGCTCAAGCGCACGCTCGGCTTCGGCGACGACGAGAAGGGCCAGGACAAGCCGGCCAAGGGCCTGCTGACCAGCGCCGCCGGCGGCGTGGCGGAAGACGCGCCGGACACGCAGCGGCACGACCGCTACGGCCTCGGCCTGAGCGAGCGCGACCTCGACGCGGTGGCCAGGCTGGCATCGAACGACCGCGACTGGACGCCGCGTGTCGGCAACGCCGAGGACATCAAGGCCTGGCGCGCGGCCGGCGCGAAGATCCGCGCCGCGAAGGGCGACCGCGCCGTCGTCGCGGAGGAGCTGGCGCGTTTCGTCGGCGGCGCGAGCAGCGACCGCATGAAGCAGCTGCGCCTGTTCCTGCGCCAGGGCGGCCAGGTGAAGATCGGCACCGCCTACAACTTCCCCGACGAGCTCAAGCCGCTGAAGAAGGACTGGGACGCACTGGTGGTCGGCGAGTGCGACCGCCAGGTGCTCGAGGCGATCGATGCGCAGGGTGCGGCGAAGGCCGCCACGCTCGGCGAGACGCTGCGCGGCCGGCTGCGCCAGCTGCTGCTGGCGGTGCGCAACTCGACGCAGTTCGGCGACCCGGCCGCGCAGGCCGACATGGTGGCCGCGATCGTCGAGCGCAGCACGGCGCTGGACGCGGCGGTGCGCAAGGCCTCGGGCAGCTCGGGCGCGGAGGCGGACCGGGCCGCGGCGAAGGAGCAGTTCGACCAGCTGTGCGGCGCCTGCGGCATCACCAAGCGCAACTTCGACGAGCTGCTCGCGACGCTCGACAAGCGCATCACCGGCGACAGCTACCTCACGCAGGGCGAGAAGAACGAGCTGTTCGCGCCGATGGAAAAGCTGCTCGAGCTGCGCGGCATGCTGCGCCGGCAGATCGCCCAGGCCAAGGCGCTGGGCGAGCCGAACGGCTTCCCGGCGCGCCGCTGGGAGCAGTTCGCGGCCGACGACAAGACGGTGGAGAAGCTGAAGAACACGCTGGGCATGCACCACTCGGAGTGAGCGGCGCGCAAGGCGTTCAACGGTAGAACGCCTCGACCTGGCCCTTCAGCTTGATCATCAGCGGCTGGCCCTTGCGGTCCAGCGCGCGGCCGGCCGGCACCTTGATCCAGCCTTCGCTCAGGCAGTACTCCTCGACGTCCGCGCGCTCGCGGCCGTTGAAGCGGATGCCGATCTCGTGCTCCAGCACCGCCGGCGCGTAATGCCGGCTCTTCGGATCGACGCTCAGGTGGTCGGGCAGCGGCGGCTTCTCGGGGATAGTGTTCTCGCTCATCGGCAGTCCTCGGTCCAGCCCGCGATTGTCGGGCCTCTTCAGGGCAGCAGCAGGCGCAGCGCGCGGGCGAAGGTGGCCGGCTCGGCGAGCGCCATGAACAGGAGCCCGATCAGTGCGCCGGCGATGTGCGCGTCGTGGTTGATGCGGCCGAGCCGGGTGCGGCTCGCGAACACGCTGTAGCCGAGGTAGAGCAGCGCGAACAGCGGTGCCGGGATCGGCACCGGGATCGGCAGGATGAACAGCGAGGCGGTCGGGAACACGACGATGGCGGCGAACAGCACCGCGAGGATCGCGCCCGAGGCGCCCAGGCTCGCGTAGCCCGGCTCGCGCCGGTGCAGCGCCCAGGTCGCGAGGCTGCTGCCGACCAGCCCGAGCGCATACAGCGCGACGAACGCCGGCGTGCCGAGGTGGCGCTCGAGCCCGAATCCGAACGACCAGAACGTGAAGGCGTTGAACAGCAGGTGCGCGAGGTCGGCGTGGATGAAGCCGCAGGTGACGAGCGTCCACCAGTCGCCGCGCTGGGCGAGGCCGTGCGGGCGCAGCAGGTGGCGCTCGATCAGCGCCGGCGCGCGCAGCAGGCCCCACAGGCTGACGGCCACGAAGGCGGCCAGGATCAGCGTGGCGGCCGGTGCGCTGGAGGTCATCACCCGTCTCCCTCAGTCCAGCCGGTGCTCGACGTCGCCCGGCCCGGCGCGGCAATCGTCGGGCAGCGGCGCATCGCCATGGCGCACGACGGCGCGCGTGCCGTCGTGGCAGATCTCGACGCGCCGCGCCGCCGGCACGCGCGCGCGCACGAACGCCTCGAGCGATTCCGGCAGGCTCACGCGCAGCGCCATCGCGAGGCGGTCCGCCTCCGGGTGATCATCGACGCGGATCCAGGGCACGAAGCCGAGGCCGAACATCAGCCAGCGCGAACCCACCTCGACCGGGCGCGGCCGGTAGCCCGCCTCACGCAGCCAGTCCTGGGCCTGCGCACGCAGGTCCGGCCCGTCTTGCAGGCCGCCCCAGGCGCTCGCCATCAGCTCGGCGACCCACTGGTTGCAGTTCTGGTAGCGCAGGCTGAACGGGTAGGCATTCGCGCTGTAGTCGGCCGCCAGCAGGCGCAGCGCGCGCGCCGGGTCGAGCGCCGCGGCCTCCAGCGCGGCACCGGGCTCGGCCGGCAGCAGCAGCAGCGACACGTAGCCGCGCTGCGGCCGGTCGGTGCCGAGCAGGAAGCCGGCGATGCCCTGGTCGTAGAGCTGTGGCCGGCCGCCGTCGCAATCGAAGTACAGCTGGCGCACCGACCACGGCGCGTTCGGGTTCGCGGCCAGCGCGAGGCCGGCGTGCGAGTAGCGGATGCCAAAGCGCGACAGGTCGGTGCCGGAGCGCGCGATCAGCGCGACGCGTGCGCCCGAGGCCTGCAGCTCCTGGCGCGCGAGCGCGGCCACCTGCAGCAGGCGGTCCTGCTGCGCGGCGCTCAGACCGCCGCGCAGGTCGCACAGCCGCGGCAGACCGGCCTGCGCCGGCAACGCGGCGGCCAGCGCGAGCCCGAGCGCCGCGGCGGCGCGGCGGATCAAAGACGGACCGGGTTGGACGCCAGCTCGCGGTGCCAGTCGTCGGCGAGCACCAGGAAGAAGGGCTCGCGTGCCGGCGTGGTCGCGAACTCGATGCCGTAGACACGCTGCCGTGCGGCCACGCGCTCGCCCACGCCCAGCGCCGCGAGCGTGGCGGTCTTCTCGGGCAGGTCGAGCAGCAGCTCGGTGCCGGGCCGCGTGACATGCGTCAGGTGCAGGCGCAGGAAGCCGGGCTTCTCGGCCACCGCGGTCATCGCGTCGATGCGGTACTCACCCGCCGCCACCTTGCGGTCCGGCGACGAGCTGTTGCTCGAACCCTGCAGCGAATCGGACACGCTGCCCGACGAGGCCGAGCCGGCGCTCGAGGCCGACGACGCGAGGCTTTCGGCGGCCACGGGCGCGGCCAGCGCGGCGCCCAGCAGGGCCAGGGGGGCGAGGCGGAGGGGGCGGAAAGGCATCGTGTCGGCTCCGTCGGAAGGCGTGGCCGAGGATACCGCGCCCAGTGGGCCCGGCTGTGAGCAGGCGTTCGCAGCGCCGTCCTGACGACTTCCTGATGCCGGAACTGCTACCGTGCCTGCATGGACGACGGTTCTGGGCGGACAAGGCTGGCACGGCCCGCCCTGGGTGCGCTCGTCTGGCTGGCCGGCGGCGCCGCGCTGTACGTGCTGGACGGACAGGTCGATCTCGCCAACCTGGCGCTGCTGCTCGTGCTGACGTCGGCGTTGGCCGCGCTCTGGTGGCCGCCGCTCGCCGCGGTGGGCACCAATGCGCTCGCGGTGCTGCTCTTCAACTGGAGCTTCGTGCCGCCGCGCGGCAGCTTCACGGTGGACCTGCGCCAGCACGCGCTGCTGCTGCTCGCGATGCTGCTGGTCAACGTGATCGTCGCGGGGCTGCTGGCCGGGCAGCGCCGGCTGCTCGAGCGGGCGCGACGCCTCGCGGCGCGCAGCGCGGAGCTGCGCGACTGGGGCGAGGCGCTGCGCGACAGCGCAGACCCGCGCACGCAGGCGCTCGCGCTGCACGGCCGGCTGGCGGCGTGGGCCGCGGCACCTGTCGCCCTGTTCGTGCTGCAGGACGAACTGCCCGCGAGCGACGACGACGATCGCGTGCTGCAGACCGGCGCGCCCGATGCCGAACAGCGCGCCGGGCTGTGGTTCTGCCTGCGCCGAGGCCGGGCGATGGGCCCGGGCACCGGCTGGCACGACGAATTGGCGACCTGGATCCTGCCGTTGCGCGGCGGCGGCGAGACGCTCGGCGCCGCGCTGGCCGGCGCGCGTCGCGAGGACGAGTTGCGCGCGCACCTGCAGGCGCTGTGCGACCTGATGGGCCAGGCGCTGCAGCGCGCGCGCGCGCAGCGCGACGAGCAACGCGCGCGCGACGAAGCGCAGGCGCAGGGGGTGCGCAATGCGCTGCTGGCAGCGATCTCGCACGACTACCGCACACCGCTGACCACGATCCTGAGCGCCGCGTCGTCGCTGGACGAGCAGGCGGGGCGGCTCGGCCTCGAGCAGCGCCGGCGCCTCGCCCGCACGATCGTCGACGAGGTCGGCGGCCTGGCGCGGCTGACCGACAACACGCTGCAGCTGGCGCGCCTGGAGGCGCCCGGCGTGGCGCTGCGCTGCGACTGGGAATCGGCCGAGGAGATCGTCGGCGCGGCGCTGCGCCGCGCCCGCTCGCGCCATGCGCAGCGGCGCCTGCAGGCCCGGCTGGAGCCGGGCCTGCCACTGCTGTGGTGCGACACGCTGCTGCTCGCGCAGCTGCTCGACAACCTGGTCGACAACGCCTTGAAGTACAGCCCGGCGGAGGCGCCGGTCGAGATCCTGGCGCGCCGCCAGGGCGAGCAGGCGATGCTCGCGGTGCGCGACCGCGGCCCGGGCGTGCCCCCCGCCTGGCGCGCGCGCATCTTCGACGCGTTCCAGCGCGGCAGCGGCGACGAGGCGACGCCCGACGCGCGGCGCGGTGCCGGCATCGGGCTGGCCGTCTGCCAGGCGATCGCGCGGGCGCACGGCGGTGAGCTGGTGCTGCGCCCGCGCACCCATGGCGGATCGGCGTTCGAATGCCGGCTGCCGCTGCGGGAGGTGCCGGCCGCGCCCCGCGAGGGCGCGGCGTGAGCCTGCGTGTGCTGCTCGTCGAGGACGACGCCGAGCTGCGCCGCACGCTGCGCGACGCACTCGCGCTGGAGGGCTACGAGCTGCTGACCGCCGCCAGCTTGAGCGAAGGCCTGGCGCTGCTGGCGCATGCCGCGGGCGTGCACGGCGGCGTAGCGCCGGCCGACCTGGTGCTGCTCGACCTCGGCCTGCCCGACGGCGAGGGCGAGGCGCTGCTCGCGGCGCTGCGGCGGCGGCACACCCTGCCGCTGATCGTGATCTCGGCGCGCCAGGCCGACGGGCAGAAGATCCGCCTGCTGGATGCCGGTGCCGACGACTACCTCGTCAAGCCGTTCGGCATCGGCGAGCTGCTGGCGCGCATGCGCGTCGCGCTGCGCCACCGCGGCACCGTGCTGCGCCCCGCCATCACGCTGTACCAGCACGGCGGCCTGGCCGTCGATCTGGCGGCGCGTGCCGTGCAGCGCGACGGGGAACCGGTGCACCTCACGCCGACCGAGTTCGCCCTGCTCGCCGCGCTGGTGCGGCGCGCCGGCGCCGTGGCGACGCACCGCCAGCTGCTGGCCGACGTGTGGGGCGCCGAACATGTCGAGCAGACCCACTACCTGCGCCTCTACATGGGCCAGCTGCGTGCGAAGCTGGAGGCCGAACCGGCCGACCCGCAGCTGTTGCTGACCGAGGCCGGCGTGGGCTACCGGCTGGTGGCGCCCGACGACTGACAGGCCGCACTGCCCGGCGCTTATGCGTTCCTGACACGGCACGGCGCACGCTGCCGGGCATGACCTCCGACTCCTCTCCCTCCCCCTCCGACGCCGCGTCCTCCCCTGCCCGGCAGGGCCTCGCCGGGCTCACGCTCGCCGCCATCGGCGTCGTCTACGGCGACATCGGCACCAGCCCGCTGTACACGGTGCGCGAGATCTTCGCGCCGGCCACCGGCGTGCCGCTCGATGCGGCGCACCTGGTCGGCGCGATCTCGTGCATCGTCTGGGCACTGATGCTGGTGGTCACGCTGAAGTACGTGATCCTGATCCTGCGCGCCGACAACCGCGGCGAGGGCGGCGGTCTCGCACTCACGGCGCTGGCCGCGCAGACGGCACGCTCGCCCGGCCAGCGCCGCCTGCTGCTGCTGCTCGGCGTCGCCGGGGCCACGCTGTTCTATGGCGACAGCGTGATCACGCCGGCGATCTCGGTGCTCGGCGCGATGGAGGGGCTGGACGTCGCGACGCCGGCGCTGAAGGACAGCGTGCTGCCGGTCTCTCTGGCGGTGCTGGTCGGCCTGTTCCTGCTGCAGCGCTTCGGAACCGCGGTGGTCGGCCGGCTGTTCGGCCCGGTCATCACCGCCTGGTTCGCGATGCTGGCGGTCAGCGGCGCCGTGCACATCGCCGCGCAGCCGGCCATCCTCGCGGCACTGAACCCGCTGGAGGCCTGGCAGTTCCTGGCCGGCCGGGGCTGGCAGGTGTGGGCCGCGATCGGCGCGATCGTGCTGGCGGTGACCGGCGCCGAGGCGCTCTATGCCGACATGGGCCACTTCGGCCGCGCGCCGATCCGGCTCGCGTGGAGCGGCCTGGTGCTGCCGGCCCTGGCGCTGAACTACCTTGGCCAGGGTGCGTTGCTGATGGCCGAGCCGGGTGCCGTCGCGAACCCGTTCTACCGCCTGTTCCCGCCTGCGCTGATCTGGCCGGCGCTGGCGCTGGCCACACTGGCCGCGATCATCGCGTCGCAGGCGGTCATCTCCGGCGCCTACTCGATGACGCGCCAGGCGGTGCAACTCGGCTTCCTGCCCCGGCTGAGCGTGCGCCACACCAGCGCGCGCGAGATCGGCCAGATCTACATGCCGGCGGTGAACTGGACCCTGCTCGCCGGGGTGGTGGCGGCCGCGCTGGTCTTCCGCAGCTCGTCGAGCCTGGCCGGGGCGTACGGCATCGCCGTCACGCTGACGATGCTCATCACCACCCTGCTGACCTGGTTCGTGGTGCGCCGGCGCTGGGCACTGCCGGCGTGGCTCGCCACCGGCGCGACGCTCTTCTTCCTGGGCGTCGACCTGCTGCTCGTGGCCGGTTGCAGCGTCAAGTTCTTCGACGGCGGCTGGTTCCCCATCGCATTGGGCGGGCTGGTCTTCGTGCTGATGAGTACCTGGCAGCGCGGCCGGACGCTGGCCCTGGCCAGCGTGCGCCAGGAGGGGCTGGACTGGGCGAGCTTCCTCACCGGGCTCGAGCGCGAGGCGCTGCCGCGCTCCACGCGCGTCGCGGTCTACCCGGTGGCCGAGCCGGACACGGTGCCGCAGGCGCTGCTGCACAACCTGAAGCACAACCAGGTGCTGCACGAGCGCAACGTGATCCTCACGGTGCGCTTCCACGAGCAGCCCTGGATCGAGGCCACCCAACGCGCGCAGGTGCAGCCGCTGGGCCCGGGCTTCTGGCGCGTGACCTTGAACTTCGGCTTCATGGAGACACCCGACGTGCCGCGCGCCCTCGCGGCCTGCGCCGCGCAGGGCCTGGCACTGCCGCCCTGCGAGACGAGCTGGTTCCTCAGCCGCGAGACCATCGTGCCGACGGCCGGCGCCGGCATGGCACGCTGGCGTGAGAAGCTGTTCGCCGCGCTGAGCCGCAATGCGGGCAGCGTGGCCGCGTACTTCCGCCTGCCGGACAACGCGGTCGTCGAGCTGGGCACGCGCGTGCAGATCTGAACCGCGTCGCGCTCACGGCGTGCGACGTCTGCCGCCGCATGCTGCTCGCCTGCTAGGCTGCGCGCCATGAGCGACCGCGGCCTCTACATCGCCCGCATCAACCGCGTCATCGACCACATCGATGCGCACCTGGACGAGCCGCTCGACCTCGCGGCGCTCGCCGCCGTGGCCCACTTCTCGCCCTGGCACTTCCACCGCCTGTTCCAGGCGCTGACGGGCGAAACGCTGGCCGACCGGGTGCGCCGCCGACGGCTCGAGGTGGCGGCCGGCCGGCTGCTCGCCACCCCTGCCGTGGCGGCGCTGACGATCGCGCTGGACGTCGGCTTCGGCTCCGCGGAGGTCTTCACGCGCGCTTTCAAGGCGCACTTCGGCGTCACGCCGAGCGCGTGGCGGCGCGGCGCCTGGCACGAGCATGCGCAGCGGCACCGCGCGCAGCTGCGCAAGATTCATCAAGACCGGCGCAAGGCGCATCAAGCCGTGATCGAGGCGTTCGCCGAGGATCGCATCGCGTGGCCGGAGGTCGGCCACGGCGATCCGCAAGGAGCCTCGACGATGAAGATCGAACTGAAGACCCTGCCCGACATCCACGTGGCCTACCTGCGCCACGTGGGACCGTACGGCGACCCCGGCATCTCGCAGCTGTGGCAACGCTTCGACCGGTGGTGCGCCCAGCGTGGCCTGGCCGGCCCGGGCCGCTTGTTGCTCGGCGTGAGCCAGGACAGCCCGGACATCACCGCGCCGGACAGGTGCCGCTACGACGCCTGCGTCGAGGTCGATGCCGGCTTCCGCCCGGAGGGCGAGGTCGGCGTGCAGGCACTGGCCGGTGGCCGCTATGCCTGTGCGCGCTACCGCGGCACGGCCTTGCAGATCCACGAGGCGTGGATGGCGATGTTCGGCCGCTGGCTGCCCGACTCCGGCTACCTGGCGGACGACCGCCCCTGCCTCGAACTCTACGACGACGGCGCGGGCGTCGACCCGAAGACGGGGGCCTTCAGCTGCCTGCTGTGCGTGCCGCTGAAGGCCGCCTGAGCGCGGGACGAGTCCGGAGCCGGCCGCCCGGCGCGCCGCTCAGAAGAAGCCGAGCGCGCTCGGCGAGTAGCTCACCAGCAGGTTCTTGGTCTGCTGGTAGTGGTCGAGCATCGCCTTGTGTGTCTCGCGGCCGATGCCGGACTCCTTGTAGCCGCCGAACGCCGCGTGCGCCGGGTAGGCGTGGTAGCAGTTGGTCCACACGCGGCCGGCCTGGATCGCGCGGCCCATGCGGTAGGCGCGGCTGCCGTCGCGCGTCCAGACGCCGGCGCCGAGCCCGTAGGGCGTGTCGTTGGCGATCTGCAGCGCTTCGGCCTCGTCCTTGAAGGTCGTCACGGCCAGCACCGGGCCGAAGATCTCCTCGCGGAAGATGCGCATGTCGTTGTGCCCCTGGAACAGCGTGGGCTGGATGTAGTAGCCGCCGGCCAGCTCGCCGCCGAGCTGCGCGCGCCCGCCGCCGCACAGCACCTTCGCGCCCTCCTGCTTGCCGAGCTCGAGGTAGGACAGGATCTTGTCCATCTGCATCGCCGAGGCCTGCGCGCCCATCATCGTTTCGGTGTCCAGCGGGCTGCCCTGCTTGATCGCGGCGACGCGCTTCAGCGCGCGCTCGATGAAGCGGTCGTAGATCGATGCCTGGATCAGCGCGCGGCTCGGGCAGGTGCAGACCTCGCCCTGGTTGAACGCGAACAGCACCAGGCCCTCGATGGCCTTGTCGAGGAAGGCGTCGTCGGCCGCCAGCACGTCGTCGAAGAAGATGTTCGGGCTCTTGCCGCCGAGTTCCAGCGTCGCCGGGATCAGGTTGCCGGCCGCGGCCTGCGCGATCACCTTGCCGGTCGCGGTGCTGCCGGTGAAGGCGATCTTCGCGATGCGCTTGCTGGTCGCCAGCGGCATGCCGGCTTCGCGGCCGTAGCCGTTGACCACGTTCAGCACGCCCGGCGGCAGCAGATCGGCGATCAGTTCCACCAGCACCAGGATGCTGATCGGCGTGCTCTCGGCCGGCTTGAGCACGACGCAGTTGCCCGCCCCGAGCGCCGGCGCGAGCTTCCAGGCCGCCATCAGCAGCGGGAAGTTCCACGGGATGATCTGGCCGACCACGCCGAGCGGCTCGTGGAAGTGGTAGGCGATCGTGTGGTGGTCGATCTCCGACAGCGCGCCTTCCTGCGCCCGCACGCAGCCGGCGAAGTAGCGGAAGTGGTCCACCGTCAGCGGCAGGTCGGCGTTCAGCGTCTCGCGGATCGGCTTGCCGTTGTCGACCGTCTCGGCATAGGCGAGCAGTTCGAGGTTGCTCTCGATGCGGTCGGCGATCTTCAGCAGCACGTTGGCCCGCTCGGCCGGCGGCGTCGCGGCCCACTTCGCGGCGGCGGCATGCGCAGCGTCGAGCGCGCGCTCGATGTCCGCCGCGCCGGAACGCGCGGCCTTCGTGTACGGCTTGCCGCTGATCGGCGTGATCACGTCGAAGTACTGGCCCTCGACGGGGGCGACGAACTGGCCGTTGATGAAGTTGTCGTAGCGGGCCTTGAAGGCGAGCGGGGCACCGGCGGTGCCGGGCTGGGCGTAGACGGTCATGGGGTGTCTCCTGGCTGTGGCGCGGACATTCGCGGCACAGCGCGAACCGCAATCGACGTGCCACGCAGTGCGTCGCCCTCGCCTCGCGCGCGCGTTGTTCTCGTGGCCCCCGGCGCGGCGGGCGGAAACGCCCGGTCGCGGCTTGCCACCGATCAATCCGCCGGCGCTCCAGGTGCTGTTCCGCGATGGAGCAGCGGTTGTTCCGTCGTCGCCCGGCCGGCGGCGCTCGCAGGGTTGGCCCTCATGAAGACCTGTGCATAGGGTCGGGCTTGTCAATAACTGGTCAGCTGTCCAATAATGCGTGCATGCCCCGCCCCTCCCGCCACCTGGACCAGGCGCTGCTGGCCAGCGGCCGCGCGCTGTACCCGAAGCTCGGCAGCGCCGGGCTGTCGGTGCGCGCGGTGGCCGAGCACGCCGGCGTCAATGCCGGCATGTTCCATTACCACTTCGACAGCAAGGAAGGTTTCCTGCGCCACCTGCTGCAGCAGCTCTACGAGGACGTGTTCGCGCGCCTGGCGGCCGAGGTCGCGCAGCCCGGCGCCCCGCTGGCGCGGCTGCGCCAGGCACTGCTGGTGGTCGGCCGCTTCATGCGCGAGCACGGCGCGCTGATCGGCCGGGTCTGGAGCGACGCGGGCGCCGGCGAGCCGGTGGCGCGCGAGTTCGTGCGTGCCAACGCACCGCGCCACGTCGGGTTGCTGCTCGGGTTGCTCGACGAGGCGGAGCGCGCCGGCGAGATCGAGGCGCAGCCGCCGCTGCGGCGCCTGAGCTTCGTGATGGGCGCGGTGGTCGCGCCGGTGCTCGTGGCACAGCGCATCGCCGCGGCGAAACTGGTGCCGCGCGCGCTGGGCTCGCTGGTCGAGCCGCAGGTGCTGTCCGACGCGGCGATCGCGGCGCGCGCCGAGATGGCGATCGCGGCATTGCGCCACCCCGTACTGGAGACGGACCATGCCTGACCTCCGCCGCAGGCGCCGCGCGGCGCAACTCGCGGCGCTGCTCGCAGCGCCGATCGCCCTGGCGGGATGCGATGCCCGCGCCCCGGCCGGCTGGTCGGGTTATGCGGAGGGTGACTACGTCTACGTCGCAGCGCCGCTCGCGGGTCGGCTCGAGACGCTGGCCGTGCACGCCGGCCAGCCGGTGCAGCGCGGCGCGCTGCTGTTCACGCTCGACGACGAGGCCGAGCGCGCGGCGCGCGACGAGGCGCTGGCCCGGGCCGCGAGCGCGCGGGCGCAGGCGGCCGACACCGAGAGCGGGCGCCGCCGCGACGAGATCGCCGTCACCGAGGCACAGCTCGCGCAGGCCCGCGCCCAGGCCGCGCTGGCCGCCACCGAGCTGGCGCGCCAGCAGCAGCTGCTGGCGCAGGGCTTCGTCTCGCAGGCCCGCATCGACGATGCGCAGACCGCCGTCACCCAGGCCCGCGCGCGGGTCGCCGAACTGGAGGCGGCGCTGCGTGTCGCCCGCCTGCCGGCCCGCGCCGACACCCGCGCCGCCGCCGTCGCGCAGGCGGAAGCGGCGAGCCAGGCGGTGCGTGCGAGCGACTGGCGCACGGAGCAGAAGCAGCAGCACGCGCCGGTCGATGCGCAGGTGGCCGACACCTACTTCCATGCCGGTGAATTCGTGCCCGCCGGCCAGCCGGTGCTCGCGCTGCTGCCCCCGGCAGCGGTGAAGGCGCGCTTCTACGTGCCGGAAGATCAGATCGCGACGCTGGCCGCGGGCCAGCGCGTCACACTCGCCTGTGACGGCTGCGGCACGCCGATCCCGGCGCGCGTCAGCCGCATCGCGACGCGCGCCGAGTACACGCCGCCGGTCATCTACTCGAACGCGCAGCGTGCGCGGCTGGTCTTCCTGGTCGAGGCGCAACCCGATGCGCAGGACGCGCCGCGCCTGCGCCCGGGCCAGCCGCTGGACGTGCATCGGGCGGCGCCGTGAGCACGCCACCGGCCGGCGCCGAGGCGCCGTGGGCGATCGAGGTCGAGGGGCTGACCAAGCGCTACGGCGGCCGGGCGGTGGTCGACGACGTCGCGCTGCGCGTTGCGCAGGGCCGCATCTGCGGTTTCCTGGGCCCGAACGGCAGCGGCAAGACGACGACGATCCGCATGCTGTGCGGCCTGCTGACGCCGGACGCCGGGCAGGGCACCTGCCTGGGCCTGGACATCCGGCGCGAGGCCGCCGCGATCAAGCGCCAGGTCGGCTACATGACGCAGAAGTTCGGCCTCTACGACGACCTGTCGATCCGCGAGAACCTGGACTTCGTGGCGCGGCTGTTCGAACTGCCACGGCGCCGCGCGGCGGTCGACGCGGCGCTCGAGCGCCTCGGGCTCACGGCGCGTCAGGCCCAGCTGGCCGGCGCGCTGTCCGGCGGCTGGAAGCAGCGCCTCGCGCTCGCCGCCTGCCTGATCCACGAGCCCCGCCTGCTGCTGCTGGACGAGCCCACCGCCGGCGTCGACCCGAAGGCGCGGCGCGACTTCTGGGACCAGATCCACCAGCTCGCGGCGCAGGGCATCACGGTGCTGGTGTCGACGCACTACATGGACGAGGCCGAGCGCTGCCACGAGCTGGTCTACATCGCCTACGGCAAGGTGCTCGCGCGCGGCAGCGAGCGGGCCATCGTCGATGCCGCGGGCCTGACTGTCTGGGCCATCGCCGGTCCCTCGGTGCAGGCACTGGTCGAGCCGCTGAAGAGCGCCCCCGGCGTGGCCAGCGTGGCCGCGTTCGGCAACACGGTGCACGTGGCCGGTCGCGACGCCGCGCTGCTCGAGCAGGCGATCGCGCCGCTGCGGGATCGGCCCGGCCTGCAGGTCGCCCCCGCGCAGGCCAGCCTGGAGGACGTGTTCATCAGCCTGATCGGCCAGGCGCAGGACAACTTCGCCAACGGCAGGGCGGCGGCATGAGCGCGCCGTGTGCAGCACTGAGGGGGGTCCGGTGAGCCGGCTGTCGTGGCATCGCACGCTGGCGGTGTTCGTCAAGGAATTCCAGCAGATGCTGCGCGACCGGCTGACCTTCGCGATGGCGGTCGGCGTGCCGATCCTGCAGCTGGTGCTGTTCGGCTACGCGATCAACACCGACCCGAAGGGCCTGCCGACCGCGGTGGTCGCGGCCGACGGCGGCCCGCTGGTGCGCAGCTTCGTCGCGGCACTGCAGAACACCGGCTACTTCCGCGTCGTCGCGAGCGGCATCGCGGAGCCCGAGGCGGATGCGCTGCTGGAGCGCGGCGAGGTGCAGTTCATGGTGGTGATCCCGCCGCAGTTCGAGCGCCGGCTGCTGCGCGGCGAGCAGCCGCCGCTGCTGGTCTCGGTCGACGCGACCGACCCGTCCGCGTCCGGCAACGCGATCGCCGCACTGAACGCCGTCGCGACGACCGCGCTGGCGCACGACCTGGTGGGCCCGCTGCGCGCACTGCAACCCGGTGCGCCGCCCTACGAGCTGCGCGTGCACCGGCGCTACAACCCGGAGGGGCTGTCGCGCTACAACATCGTGCCCGGGCTGATCGGCACCATCCTGACGATGACGATGGTGATGCTCACCTCGCTGGCGATGACCCGCGAGCGCGAGCGCGGCACGATGGAGAACCTGCTGGCCACGCCGGTGCGGCCATCGGAGGTGATGGTCGGCAAGATCCTGCCGTACGTCGTGATCGGCTACGTGCAGCTGGGCGTGATCCTGGGCGCGGCCTGGCTGCTGTTCGAGGTGCCGATGGAAGGCAGCTTCGCGCTGCTGATGGCGATGATCGGCGTGTTCATCGTCGCCAACCTGGCGGTCGGCTTCACCTTCAGCACGCTGGCGCGCAACCAGCTGCAGGCGATGCAGATGACGTTCTTCTTCTTCCTGCCGTCGATGCTGCTGTCGGGTTTCATGTTCCCGTTCCGCGGCATGCCGCTGTGGGCGCAACGGCTCGGCGAGGTGCTGCCGCTGACGCACTTCCTGCGCATCGTGCGCGGCATCCTGCTCAAGGGCAACGACGCCGCGATGGTGCTGCCGGAGCTGTGGCCGATGCTGGCCTTCATGGCCGTCGCCGGCATCGTCGCGCTGAAGCGCTATCGTCAGACCCTCGACTGAAGGGGGAGGGCCATGGCCGACTGGTTCGAAGGCTTCGACGCGGCCCTGCACGACGTCGACGGCACGGCGATCTTCGCCCGCACCGGCGGCCGGGCGGACGGCGTGCCGCTGCTGCTGCTGCACGGCTTCCCGCAGTCGCACGCGATGTGGCATCGCGTGGCCGCGCGGCTCGCGCCGCGCTTCCGCCTGGTGCTGCCGGACCTGCGCGGCTACGGCGATTCGGCCAAGCCGGACGGCGGGCCGGACCATGCGGCCTACAGCAAGCGCGCGATGGCCGCGGACATGCTGGGCCTGATGCGCCGGCTCGGCCACGAACGCTTCTGCGTCGCCGGGCACGACCGCGGCGCACGCGTCGCACACCGGCTCGCGCTGGACGCGCCGCAGGCAGTGGCGCGGCTGGCGCTGATCGACATCGCGCCGACACTCGACATGTACGAGGCCACCGACCAGCGCTTCGCGAGCGCGTACTACCACTGGTTCCACCTGATCCAGCCGAGCCCGCTGCCGGAGGCGATGATCGGCGGCAATGCGCGCCTGTACCTGCAATGGAAGCTCGGCGGCTGGGGCACGGGCGGCCTCGCGCACATCGAGCCGGAGGCGCTGGCCGAGTACGAGCGCTGCTTCTGCCGCGCCGAGGCGATCCACGCGATGTGCGAGGACTACCGCGCCAGCGCCGGCATCGACCTCACGCACGACCGCGCATCGCGCGCGGCGGGGCAGAAGATCGCCTGCCCGACGCTGCTGCTGTGGGGCGAACGCGGCGTAGTCGCGAAGCTGTTCGATCCGCTCGCGCTGTGGCGCGCGCAGTGCGTGAGCGAGCCGGCCGGCCGCGCGGTGGCGGCCGGGCACTTCATCCCGGAAGAGCTGCCGCAGCAGACGGCCGATGCGCTGGCCGCCCACTGCGCGGACTGATCACCAGACGGCCGAGCTCATCTTCAGCGTCCAGGCACCGCGCGTGGCCTGGTACACGCCGATCGCCGGGTTGGCCTGCTCGCCATCGGCGCCGAAGCGCATGGTCTGCGTGACCCAGGTGACCGGGTCGATCGTCTTCAGCGTGCGGTTCAGGTCCTCGGGCTGCACCGAGCGCGCACGGCGGATCGCGTCCGCCACGGCGAACATGCCGTCGTAGGCATAGTGCGCGGCCCACACCGGGTCGCTGTTGAAGGCCTTGCGGAATTCGGACAGGAACTTCGCGCCCTGGCCGAAGTCGCGCACGTCCAGCGCGCTGGAGACCACGTAGGTGGCACGGAACGGCAGCTCGGTGGCCGCCACCTTGTTGGTCTTCGCCGGGTTGGACAGCAGCACCGTCATCTCGGTCCAGGCCTCGGCCTTCAGCGCCTCGGCCAGCGCCAGCAGCTGCGCCTCGCGCAGCACGGCGAACAGCAGGCCGACCTTGGCCTCCTTGAGCTTGCGCGCGAACGCCGCGAAGTCGCGCGACTTCGGATCGATCTTCTCGGCCACCGCCATCTCCAGCTTAGCCTGGGTCGCGCTCTTGACCAGGTCCTCGCGCACGCCGCGCCCGTAGACCGAGTCCTCGTTGATCACGGCGGCGCGCATGCCCGCGGCGACACTCGCACCGTAGCTCGCCAGCGCCTGCGCCTGCATCGCGTCGCTGGCCACCAGGCGGAACACGTTGCCGCCGCCCTGCGTGGTCACTTCCTTCGCGCTGGAGGTGGTGATGACCGGCAGCTGCCGCGTCGCGTAGACGGGCAGGCCGCCGAGCGTGACGTCCGACGCCAGGTGACCGAACACGACGCTCACGCCCTGGTCGAGCAGCTGCTGCGCGGCCGCCTTGGCGCCTTCCGCCGATCCCTTGTCGTCGGCGGAGATCACCTCGAAGCGCACGTCGTGGCCGTCGACCTTGTAGCCCTCGCGGTGCAGCGCGTCGACGGCGAGCTTGACGCCGTTCAGGATGTCGTTGCCACGGTTGCCCGACGGACCCGACAGCGTCGTGCCGACGCCGATCTTGATCGTCTCCGGCACGCTGCGGCCGCAGCCGGCGAGGCCGAACGCGGCCAGTCCGGCGGTCAGCGCCAGCACCTGCCGGCGCGCGAGTTTTTGTTTCGTCTCCATGTCAAGCCTCCACTTGCGGGTGGCGCATGGTCCGCCAAAGCGCGGCGGCATGGCACGCCGCGCCGCGGCCCGCCCGACGGCGGCGCGCCATTGTTCACGGTCGGATTTCGCGCCCGGGCGGCTACATTGGCGGCCACCGCCGAACGGAGGCTCCATGTTTGTCTGGCTGAACCGCGTCGACCAGCACGTGCCCGTGCGCTACTTCGCCTGGCTGGCCTGCGCCGTGCTGCTGCTGCTGGCCACCTTCACCTGGGTCGCATTCGGCGTCGGCGGCGGCTGGGCGCTGCTGTTCCTGGCGCTGACGCTGCTGGGCGTGCGCGACACGCAGCAGTCGCGCCACTCGGTGCTGCGCAACTACCCGGTGATCGGCCACCTGCGTTTCCTGCTCGAGTACATCCGCCCCGAACTGCGCCAGTACTTCATCGAGGGCGACAACGAAGCGGCGCCGTTCTCGCGCCAGCAGCGCTCGCTGGTCTACGCGCGCGCCAAGGGGGAGCCGGACAAGCGGCCGTTCGGCACGCAGATGGACGTCGGCGCGGTGGGCTACGAGTGGATCAACCATTCGCTGCAGCCGAGCACGCTGCCGACACACGACTTCCGCGTCGTGGTCGGCGACGGCCGCCCGAAGCCGTACGCCGCCAGCATCTTCAACATCTCGGCGATGAGCTTCGGCGCGCTGTCGGCCCATGCGGTCCTCGCGCTGAACGCCGGCGCGAAGCGCGGCAACTTCGCGCACGACACCGGCGAGGGCTCGATCAGCCGTCACCACCGCGTGCACGGCGGCGACCTGATCTGGGAGATCGGCTCGGGCTACTTCGGCTGCCGCGCCGGCGACGGCAGCTTCGACGCGGAGCGCTTCGCCGAGAACGCGACGCTCGAGCAGGTGAAGATGATCGAGCTGAAGCTGAGCCAGGGCGCCAAGCCGGGTCACGGCGGCGTGCTGCCGGGGGCGAAGGTGACGCCGGAGATCGCCGAGGCGCGCGGCATCCCCGTCGGCGTGGACTGCGTGTCGCCGTCCGCGCACAGCGCGTTCTCGACGCCGCTCGAGATGATGCAGTTCATCGAGCGGCTGCGCGAGCTGTCCGGCGGCAAGCCGACCGGCTTCAAGCTGTGCATCGGCCACCCGTGGGAGTGGTTCGCCCTCGCCAAGGCGATGCTGGAGACGGGCATCGTGCCGGACTTCATCGTGGTCGACGGCGCCGAGGGC
The DNA here is from genome assembly GCA_019635485.1 of Piscinibacter sp. GTDB lineage: Bacteria > Pseudomonadota > Gammaproteobacteria > Burkholderiales > Burkholderiaceae_C > Piscinibacter. The sequence goes on from JAHBZL010000036.1 coordinate 20,536, forward strand.
GGCACCGGTGCCGCGCCGCTGGAGTTCACCAACCACGTCGGCGCGCCGCTGCAGGAGGGCCTGCTGCTCGTGCACAACACGCTGGTCGGCCTGAACCTGCGCGAGCGCATCCGCATCGGCTGCGCCGGCAAGGTGATCAGCGCGTTCGACATCGCGCGCATGACGGCGCTGGGCGCGGACTGGTGCAACTCGGCGCGCGGCTTCATGTTCGCGCTCGGTTGCATCCAGTCGCAGAGCTGCCACACCGACCACTGCCCGACCGGCGTGGCCACGCAGGACCCGCTGCGCCAGCAGGCGCTGGTCGTGCCGCTCAAGAGCGAGCGCGTCTACAACTACCACCAGCAGACGCTGCACGCGCTGCAGGAGCTGGTGCAGGCCGCCGGACTGCAGCACCCGCGCGAGATCAGCGCCGGCCACATCGTGCGGCGGACCTCGGACCACGGCGTCAAGCTGCTGTCCAACCTGCTGCCATTCGTCGAGCCCGGATCGCTGCTCTCCGGCGAATCGCCGCACCAGGTGTTCCGCCTGTACTGGCCGCAGGCACGCGCCGACAGCTTCGCGCCGGCCTCCTCTGCCTGAGGGTCGACCCGCCACCGGGTCGCGGGATGCAGCACGCAGGGGCCGGCATCGACAATCCCTATGTCCGATCCCTGCGCCGCGCGCCCCTCTCATGTCCCGCATCTTCCTGATCGTCAACGACCCCCTGGTGGCGGGTCGCATGCGCAGCCTGATCGACGCGCAGGGGGGCTGGCAGGCGGTGGGCTGGGCGGCCACGCTGGCCCAGGCACGGAGCTCGCTCGCGGCCGCGCGGCCGGACCTCGTGCTGGCCGACCTGCAGCTGGCCGATGGCTGGTCCAGCACGCTGCTCGCCGAGCTGACCGGCAGCGCCCGCTACGGGCGACCGAAGTCGCTGGTGATCACGCTCTCGCTGGACGACTCGCAGCTGCTCGAGGCGCTGTGCAGCGGCGCGGACGGCTACTTCGTGCAGGGCCAGTCGCCCCAGGCGCTGGTGGCCGCGATCGAGCAGACGCTGGCCGGTGGCGCCGAGATGGCGCCGGCGATCGCCCGGCAGGTGAAGGCGCACTTCGAAGCGACGCCGCCCGCCGCCGACGACGACCCGCTGCGCCCGAGCGGCAGCGAACGCCTGATGCTGCAGTGGATCGCCGAGGGCTTCCTGCCCCACGAGATCGCACGCGACCTGCGCATCACCCCGCGCGAGGTGGCGCAACGCGTGCGGCAGCTGTACCGCAAGCTGCAGTTCGATCGCCGCACCGCGGCACTGTCGCTGAAGCTGGCCTGAGCGGCCCGGGAAAGCCGGCCGGGCTCAGGTCGGCGGGCGCGTGTCGATGAAACTCTGCCGCGCGTTGAGCTTCTCGGCGAGCTTGGCGAGGTTCGGGTGCGTCTCGCGCCAGGCGATCTGCGGGAATCGGAAGTCGAGGTAGCCGAGCGCGCAGCCGACCGCGATGTCGGCCAGCGACAGGTGGATGCCGCCGCACCACGGCCGGTCCGCCAGCCCGGTGCTCATGGCCACGAGGGCGCCGTGCACGCGGCTCATCTGGCGGTCGATCCAGGCCTGGCTGCGCTCGCCCTCGCCCCGGCCGGGCCAGGTGGCCTCCAGGCGGGCGAGGATGGCCGCATCGATCAGGCCGTCCGCCAGCGCCTCCCAGGTGCGCACCTCGGTGCGCTCGCGTCCGGCTTCGGGAATCAGGCGGCTGACCGGCGAGCGGGTGTCGACGAATTCGACGATCACGCGCGAGTCGAACACCGCCTCGCCCCCTTCCAGCACCAGGCACGGCACCTTGCCGAGCGGGTTCGACTTGAGGATGCCGGTCTCGTTCCAGACATCCTCCAGCTCGAACTGGTAGTCCAGCTTCTTCTCGGCCAGCACGATGCGCACCTTGCGGACGTACGGGCTGGTGAGCGCCCCGATGAGTTTCATCATGCTGCGGGTCTTTGGCTTCCCTGTTGCAAATCATTCTAGCCAACGGCGCCGTGTGGTCGCGATGGTAGAGTGGCCGGCGCAGAGGGAGCGCCGGCCCACCGGCAAGCAAAACATGAACCTGCCCGCAGCGGACCCGGCGCCGTCCACGCAGCCGTGGCGCGAGAGCGAACCCGAGGCGCCGGAGCACCGGCTGGCGATCCGCTTCACCGGCTCGGGCAGCGAGTATTTCCGGATCTGGATCGTCAACCTGCTGCTCACGCTGGTCACGCTGGGGCTGTACCTCCCCTGGGCCAAGGTGCGCCGGCTGCGCTACTTCTACGGCAACACCCAGGTCGGCGGGCACCCGCTGGGGTTCCATGCCAACCCCTGGCGCATGCTACGCGGCTACCTGCTGGTGGCGCTGATGCTGGTGCTGTACTCGGTCGCCGGCCACTTCTCGCCGACGGCGGGCTTCGCGGCGTTCGTGATCGTCGCGGCGATCTGGCCGGCACTGCTGAAGGCCTCGCTGCAGTTCCGCCTCGCCAACACCAGCTGGCGCGGCCTGCGCTTCCGCTTCCGCGGCTCGGTGCGCGACGCCTACATGGCGCTGCTGCCCTGGTTCGTGCCCGGCGGCCTGATCGTCGGTTCGCTGGTGGCGGTGCCGGACCAGGAGCACCCGCCGGTCTGGTACGGCTTCCTGACGCTCGGCGTGATCGGCACGCTGTTCTGCCTCGTGCCCTGGCTGTGGTGGAAACTGAAGAAGTACCAGCACGACCACTACGCCTACGGCCCCGAGCAGACGCAGCTGCGCACGGGCCCGGGCTCGTTCTACGGCGTGTTCGCCGAGACGCTGGGCATCGGTGCGGCCGGCGGCACGGTCGTCGTGCTGATCGCGGTGGTCCTCGTGTTCGGCGTGACCGCGCTGGGCGTGTTCTCCGGGGATGCCGGATCGCGGCCGGGCAAGGCCGTGGCCTTCGCGATCGGCCTGCTCGGCTTCCTCGTCGCCATGCTGGCGATGCAGCTTGTGCCGCGCCCTTATTTCACCGCGCGCATGCAGAACCTGCTGTGGTCGCGCACCGCCAGCCATTCGGTCGGGTTCGAGAGCCGGCTGCGCTTCTGGCCGCTGTTTGGCCTGACGCTGAAGAACTGGCTGCTGATGGTGCTGACGCTCGGCCTGTACTGGCCCTTCGCCGCGGTGGCCATGCAGCGCATGCGCATGGAAGCGATGCAGGTGGTGGCACGCATCGACCCGCAGACCCTGGTCGACGCGCACGGGGCCAGCGAGGGTGACGCCGCCGGCGACGCGGCCGGCGACCTGTTCGGCCTGGACATCGGGTTGTGAATCCGCCCCCGCAGCGCCTGCGGACCGGCGGCGCCGGATCCACGGCGATGGCCTGACCCCGGCATGGACGGCCTGGCGGTCGACTACTTCGACGGGCGCAGCGCCCGCGCCGTGCCGGCGCGGCTGAGCTTCGACGGCGCCTCGCTGCACCTGCGCGGCGAGAACCTCGAACGGCAGTTCGCGCCGCGCGAGCTGCGCTGGCCGGAGCGCACGCGCCACGGCGTGCGGGTGGCGGAGCTGCCGGACGGCGCGTCGCTGCACTGTGCGGACGGCGCGGCCTGGGACGCCTTTGCCCGGCACTGCGGCCGCGGCGAGGGCTGGGTGGTGCGCGCGCAGCAGAGCTGGCGCTGGGTGCTGGCCAGCGCGCTGGCCACCATGGCGCTGCTGGCCGCGCTCTACGTCTGGGGCATCCCGGCGGCCGCGCAGGCCGCGCTCGCGCTGGTGCCGCTCGAGGTGGACCGGCAGATCGGCGCGGCCGCGCTCGAGCAGCTCGACGAGGAGCTGCTCAAGCCCAGCCGCATCGACGCCCTCCAGCAGCGGCGCACGCGCGACGCGTTCGCGCAGGCGCTCGCCGCGCAGCCGCCGGGCACGCTGCCGGCGGTGCGCGTCGAGTTCCGCAGCAGCAACCTCGGCCCGAACGCCTTCGCGCTGCCGGACGGCACCCTCGTGCTGACCGACGAGCTGTTCATCCTCGCCGACGGCGACGCCGACATGATCACCGGGGTGCTGGCCCACGAACTCGGGCATGTGCGGTACCGGCACGGCATGCGCATGCTGCTGCAGGCGAGCGCGGTCGGCGTGCTGGCGAGCATCGTCGTCGGCGACTTCAACTCGCTGCTGGCGGCCGCGCCGGTCGTGCTCGGCCAGGCCGGTTATTCGCGCGATGCCGAGCGCGAGGCGGATGCCGAGTCGGCCCGGCTGCTGCGCGATGCCGGCCTGTCGCCGGCCGTGATGGCCGCGTTCTTCGAGAAGATGGCCCGGCGCGAAGGCGGCGCGACGCCGCTGGCGCCGCTGGGCATCGCGATCGGCTCGCACCCGGCCGACGCGGAGCGCATCGCGTTCTTCCGCGCCGCCGCGGCTCAGAAGCTGTGAATGAACCCGGCGCACCCGAGCGGGCCGACAGAACGCGGCCAATCTAGGCGCAAAGCACAGCCATAGCTCGCGCTATGGCGAGCATTTGCAACGACGAGTGGCCGCGTTCTGGCGCGACGAGCGGGGGTGGCGGGTTCGTTCACAGCTTCTCAGCGCTGAACGCGCCAGTCGACGCTGGCCGGGCGCTCCGGCAGCGACAGCGCCGCGGTCGCCGCCGGCGTACGTGCCAGCACACGACCGCCGCGCACCACCAGCAGCCGTGTCGCGCGCAGCCGGATCGCCTCGACCGGGTCGGCCGCCTGCAGCAGCACGAAGTCGGCCGGCGCGCCGACCGCGAGCTCCGCAGGACGGCCCAGCACCCGCGCGGCGTTCACGGTCACCGCGTCGAAGCAGGCGCGCATCTGCGCCTGCGAGGTCATCTGCGCGACGTGCAGGCCCATCGCCGCGACCTCCAGCATGTCGGCGCTGCCGAGCGAGTACCACGGATCCATCACGCAGTCGTGCCCGAACGCCACGTTCACGCCGGCAGCCAGCAGCTCCGGCACGCGCGTCATGCCGCGCCGCTTCGGGTAGCTGTCGTGCCGGCCCTGCAGCGTGATGTTGATCAGCGGGTTGGCCACCGCATGCAACTGCGCCTCGGCCATCAGCGGCAGCAGCTTGGACACGTAGTAGTTGTCCATCGAGTGCATCGAGGTCAGGTGCGACCCCGTCACACGGCCGTGCAGGCCGAGCCGCTGGGTGTGGAAGGCGAGTGTCTCGACGTGGCGCGAGTGCGGGTCGTCGCTCTCGTCGCAATGCATGTCGACCCGCAGGCCGCGCTCGGCCGCCAGCTCGCACAGGATGCGCACGCTCTCGGCGCCGTCGGCCATCGTGCGCTCGAAGTGCGGGATGCCGCCGACCACGTCGACGCCCTTGTCGAGCGCGCGCTTCAGGTTGGCCAGCGCGGTCGGGCTGCGCAGCAGGCCATCCTGCGGGAAGGCGACCAGCTGCAGGTCGAGGTAGGGCCGTACACGCTCGCGCACGTGCAGCAGCGCCTCGACGGCGAGCAGGCGGTCGTCGCAGACATCGACGTGCGAGCGGATCGACAGCAGCCCCTTCGCGACGGCCCAGTCGCAGTACTGCAGCGCACGCTCGACCAGCGCCTCCTGCGTCAGCTGCGGCTTCAGCTCGCCCCACAGCGCGATGCCCTCCAGCAGCGTGCCGCTGCGGTTGACGCGCGGCAGCCCGTAGGAGAGCGTGGCGTCCATGTGGAAGTGGGCGTCGACGAACGGCGGGCTGAGCAGTTGCCCGGCCGCGTCGACGGTTTCCACCCCCGCGGGCGCGGGCAGCTTCGGCCCGAGCGCGGCGATGCGGCCGCCCTGCACCAGCAGGTCGATGCCGGTGCGGCCGTCGGGCAGGTTGGCGTTGGTGATCAGCATGGGAACTTGACCTCCGAGGTCATCGACGCCGTGCGCCGGCGCGGCGAGCATAGGGCCGGATTCAAAGCAAGGACCACACCGTGAACGACACCATGAACCTTCTCAGCGGGCGGGCCGAGCGCCGGGCCGCTCTCCAGCCGGCCCGCGCCCCCTCGGGGGGCCGGCCGATGTACCCAGCGGCCCGGGGGCGGTCATGACGGACCTCCTTCCGCTGGCCGTCGGCCACATGATCGGCCTGGGCGCGATCGGCTCCTGCCTGGGCGTCGGCATCCTGGCCAGCCGCTACCTGGAGGCAAGCGCGCGCCAGCCCGAGCTGATGGAGCCGCTGCAGGGCAAGGTGTTCCTGCTCGTCGGCGTGCTGGACGGCGCCTTCATCATCGCCACCGGCATCGGGCTGTGGTTCGCCACCGCCAACCCGTTCCGCGGCTGAGGCGCGCTATTTGGTGCCGAAGATGCGGTCGCCCGCGTCGCCCAGCCCCGGCACGATGTAGCCGTGCTCGTTCAGCTGCCGGTCGATCGCGGCGGTGTAGACCGGCACGTCCGGATGGTTGGCGTGGAAGTTGGCCAGCCCCTCCGGCGCCGCGAGCAGGCAGACGAAGCGGATCGATTTCGGGTTCGTCTCCTTCAGCCGGTCCACCGCGGCGACCGCCGAGTTGCCGGTGGCCAGCATCGGGTCGAGCACGATCGCGTCGCGCTCGTGCATGTGGTCCGGCATCTTGAAGTAGTACTCGACGGCCACCAGCGTCTTCGGGTCGCGGTACAGCCCGACATGGCCGATGCGCGCGCCCGGGATCACGTTGAGCATGCCGTCCAGGAAGCCCGCCCCGGCGCGCATGATCGAGACGAACACCGTCTTCTTGCCGTCGATCACCGGCGCCATCGTCTTCTCGAGCGGCGTCTCGATCTCGATCAGCTGCGTCGGCATGTCGCGCGTGACCTCGTAGGCCATCAGCATGCTGATCTCGCCGAGCAGGCGGCGGAAGCTGTTGGTGCTGCGGTCCTTCTGGCGCATCAGCGTCAGCTTGTGCTGCACCAGCGGGTGGGTGACGTGGTGGACTTCGGCCGGCATCGTGCGCTCCTTCGCGCAGGAGCATAGCGCGCCGGCTGCGGCCGTCAGCCGAACAGCTCGTCGAGCAGTTCCTGGTCGATGTCGTCCGGGTCGAGGCTGTCGCTGAACGACATGGTGCAGCCGATCAGCTGGTTGGCCTCGAGGAAGCGCATGAAGGCGCCGACGTGCATGGCGCGCAGTGAGACGGCCACCGAGGCGGGGTCGGTCGGGTCCACCCGCCCGCCCCGAGTCTTCCCGGCGGCGTGCACGTGAGCGGCGAACTTGAGCAGCACCAGGGGAGCGATGCCGGCATCGCGTACCAGCACGGACATCAGCTTGTCGAGCCCGCCCGATGTCCGGTACAGCGGCTTGATGCGCGCGAAGATCGCTGCCACGATCGGCTCGAGCGTCGGGTGGTACAGCACCGCGTACTTCGGGTTGTACTTGATGCCCAGCGCGAAGGCGCCGTGCAGGAGAGCGTCGCCCAGCACCTCCGAGGGAATCTTCGCGACCGCCGCCAGCTCGGTCAGCCCTTGACCGAACGCCTTCAACGACACGGCATAGTCGCCCAGCTTGTCGAGCCCGAACAGCTTGAACAGCACCAGGTCGCCGACACCGGCCATGGTGCCAATCACACCGCCGGCGATCAGCGCGGCGAGGATGCGCGGGCTGTTCTTCGAGATCAGCCACATCTTCCCGAGCGTGTCCTTCTTGTGGTACCGCTGGGCCAGGTCCCCGAGGATCTCGTCGATGACGAACTTCGCCGCCTGCGGCGCGGCGGTGTACTGGTTGAGCAGGCCGCCGATGTCGAGCCCGACGCCGAAGGCCGCGGCCAGCGGCCCGAGGTCCTTCAGGATGAATTCGCCGGCCTTGCGCGCGAGCCGCTTCGTGCCCTGACGCTTGGCCTCCTTCTCCAGCAGTTCCTTGGCGGCCTTCTCCAGCAGTTCCTTGCCGATCTCGGCGCCGATCTTCTTCGCGTTCACCGTCAGCGTGGCCTGGTATTCCGCGAACACCCTCAGCTCGGTCGATCCGGTCCGATGCACGAACTGCACCGGCGCGACCTTGAACTCGAGCGCCGGCCCGGCGATCTCCTTGCCGCCCTTGAGGTTCAGCAGCAGCAGCTTGGCCTGTGCGGGCGCCCTGAACGCCCGGGTCACGACGGTGAACTTGACCAGCCCCGAGAGACTGATATCGAGCCCGGAGATCTGCGGTTCGAAGCCGACCGAGATGTCTGCCAGCGTGAAGCCTGCAAACAGCTCGCGGTCGGCGATGTCGCCGTAGGCGAAGGTCTTCTTGCTGCCGGTCACCCGGCCGCCCGGCTTGTCCTTCGACGTGACGGCGCCGGTGAAACCGCCGCCGCCCGCACCGGCCACGCCCATGGCCTGGAACTTCAGCGTGCCGGCCAGCTTCAGCTCGCCGTACTTGAAGCGCACCGCCGGAAACTCGCGGCTGATGACTTCCACGTCGGCACCGACCTTGACCGCCGCACTGGAAGGCGGCGCAGCCCCGGCCGCGCTGTGCGGGGCGCGCGGCCCCGGGTGCGGCGACGAACTGGGCGCCGCGGCGCCCTGGCGGGCGCGCAGCATGCGCTCGGTGGGGCGCAGCCCGAGGGTCTCGATCAGTGCCATGGCGTCTTCCTCCCGCGGGTTCCACGCAGCCCGGTCCGGCCGGCGGACAGCCTGTCCGCATCGCGCGGCGCACTGCGTGGTACCCGACAACAGGAGGACGACCGATGCCCCACCCCGAGACCTGGACCCTGGCCGACGGCACGCCGATGGCCCTGCGCGTGCTGCGCCCGACCGATGCCCCGGCCCTGAACGAGCTGATCGACGAACTGACGCCGCAGGACCGGCGGCGGCGCTTCCACGGCGCCGTCGGCGGCGTCAGCACGGCCTGGCTGACCCGCATGGCCAGCATCGACCCGCAGCGCGAGCTGGCGCTGGTGGTCACCGCGCAGCGGCGCGGCCGCGAACTGCTGGTCGCCGACGCCCGCTGCGTGGTCGACGAAACCGGCCAGGACGCCGAGTTCGCGCTGATGGTCGCCAGCGGCTGGCGGCGCCGCGGGGTCGGACAGCGCGCGCTGCTGGGGCTGGCCGAGGCCGCTGCCGAGCGCGGGCTGCACTGGCTGTACGGCTCGGTGCTGTCGGACAACCTGCCGATGCTGGCGCTGGTGCGCCGCTGCGGCTTCCTCGGCTCCCCGCACCGCGGCGACCGGCGCCTGACGGTGGTCGAGCGCCGCCTGCAGCCCGCGGTCCAGGCGGCCGCGGCATGAGGCCCTCGCTGCGGCCGCGCCTGGCGCTGGTGCTGGGCAGCGGCGGCGTGCGCAGCATCGCGGCGGTCGGCATCACGGAGGTGCTGGCCCGCGAGGGCGTGCGCCCGGACCTGGTGGTCGGCTGCAGTTCCGGCGCGCTGTTCGGCGCGACGATCGCCGCGCGCCTGACCCCGGAGGAGGCGCTCGAGCGCGCCCGCACGCTGTGGTCCGCCGAGCTGACGCAGCAGCGCCGCTGGCGCGCCTATGCGCAGCTGGTGGCGCCGCGCTGGGTCGGTTTTCCGGCCGATTTCGCGCTGCGCGACGACCGGCTGATCGCCCAGCGCCTGACCGCCTGCTTCGGTGAACGCCGCCTCGAGGATCTGCCGACGCCGCTGCGGGTGGCCGTCACCGTGGCCGCGAGCGGCGCGCCGGCGCTGCTCACGCAAGGCCGGCTGGTCGACGCGCTGCGCGCCAGCATGGCGGTGCCGTTCCTGTTCCCCAGCGTCGAGCTGGACGGGCGGCGCCTGGTCGACGGCGTGATCTCGGACCCGCTGCCGGTCGGCGCGGCGGCCGACGCGCAGGTGGTGATCGCGCTCGGCTTCCACGGCGTGATGCCGCGCCGCGTCGACCGCCCGTCGCGCCTGGTCGCGCAGGTCAGCACCGCGCTCACCAACAACCTGCTGCAGGCCCGCCTGGCCGCCGCGCGCGCCGCCGGGCAGCGCGTGATCTGCGTGGAGCCGGTCTTCGAGCGCCACGTCGGCCTGTGGGAGACCGCCGCCCTGCCCGCCTGCTACGAGGCGGGACGGCGTGCCGCGGCCGAGCGGCTGCCGCAGATCCTAGCCCTGCTGGACCAGGCCGCCGCGCCGGTGGCCGCATGAGCGGCGCGCCCCACGCAAAGCCGGGCCGGATCCGGACACGCCACAGAGAGGGGCACGGCGAGGGTGCTTTGTCGGCGCGGGCGCGGTATTCTCGACAGAATGTCCCCCGCCGATCCCACCTCGCCGCCCACCCCCGAGTCGGTGCAGGCGCTGTTTCCGGCCCTGTACGCGGAGTTGCGGCGCCTGGCGCGCTCGCGGCTGGCGTCCGGCGGGCGGCACACGCTGCTGGACACCTCCGCGCTGGTGCACGAAGCCTTCCTGCGCATGCAGCGCGGCGGCGGGGTCGCGTTGAAGGACCGCGAGCACTTCATGGCCTACGCGGCCACGACGATGCGCTCGATCGTGATCGACTTCGTGCGCCGGCGCAGCGCCGACCGCCGCGGCGGCGACGCCGAGCACGTGACGCTGGACACCCGTGCCGCCGAGTCGCTCGGCTCGTCCGACGAGGAGATCCTGGCGGTGCACGAGGCGCTGGAGACGCTCGCGCAGGTCGACGAGCGCCTGGTGCGCGTGGTCGAGATGCGCTACTTCGCCGGCCTGACGGATGCGGAGATCGGCGCCGCGCTCGGCGTGACCGACCGCACCGTGCGGCGCGACTGGGATCGCGCCCGGCTGCTGCTGGCGCAGATGCTCGGCCGCTGACGCGCGCCTGAGCGTGTGAGAGGGCTCGCATGGCCGCGCATGCCGCCGACGCGGAGCGTCTGAAGCGGGTCAACACGCTGCTCGAGGAGGCCCTCGAGCTGCCCGAGGACGAGCGCGAGGACTGGCTGGCCGCGTTGCCGCCGCAGCACCACGACCTGCGGCCGATGTTGCGCGCGATGCTGTCGCGCGCCGAGGTCGAGACCGACACCTTCCTCGCGCAGCCGCTGCGCGTCGCACTCGCCGAACTGCCCGACCCCGAGGCCGAGAACGAAGTCGACCGGGCGGGCGACACGATCGGCCCGTACCGGCTGGTGCGCGAGATCGGCGCCGGCGGCATGGCCAACGTCTGGATCGCCGAGCGCATCGACGGCAGCCTGCAGCGGCAGGAAGCGCTGAAGCTGCCGCGCGCCGGCTGGGCGATGGGCCTGGCGCGGCGCATGGCGCGCGAGCGCGACATCCTCGCCGCCCTCGAGCACCCGCGCATCGCGCGGCTCTACGACGCCGGCATCACGCCGGCCGGGCGGCCCTGGCTCGCGATGGAGCTGGTGGACGGCGTGCCGATCGACGAGCACTGCCGCGCCCACGCGCTGAGCGTCGAGCAGCGGCTGCGCCTGGTCCTTCAGGTCGCCGACGCGGTGGCGCATGCACACGCGCGGCTGGTGGTGCACCGCGACCTGAAGCCGAGCAACATCCTCGTCACGGCCGGCGGCGACGTGCGCCTGCTCGACTTCGGCGTCGCCAAGCTGCTGGAGGACGACGCCGCGCCGGCCAGCAACCTGACGCAGCTGCTCGGTCGCGCGGTGACACCGGACTACGCTGCGCCCGAGCAGCTCAGCGGCCGGCCGGTCGGCGTCGGCGCCGACGTCTACTCGCTCGGTGTCGTGCTGTACGAGCTGCTGTGCGGCCAGCGCCCGTACCGGCTGCGGCGCGAATCGATCGCCGCGCTGGAGGAAGCCGTCGTCTCGGCCGACGTGCCGCCGCCGAGCAGCCGCGTCGAAGGTGACCGGCGCCTGGCGCGCGCGCTGCGCGGCGACCTCGACACGATCGTCGCGAAGGCGCTGAAGAAGGATCCGGCCGAGCGCTACCCGAGCGTCGAGGCGCTGGCGGCCGACCTGGAGCGCCACCTGAACGGCGAACCGGTGCGGGCGCGGCCCGACGGCGCCGGCTACCGCGCCCGCAAGTTCCTGCAGCGGCACCGCTGGGGCGTCGGCGCGACGGCCGCCTTCACGGCGCTGCTGGCGGTGGCGCTCGGGGTGTCGCTGTGGCAGGCGCGCGCGATCGAACGCGAGCGCGACCGCGCCGACGTCGAGCTGAAGCAGAGCCAGGCGGCGATGGAGTTCTTCAACACGCTGCTGACCGAACACGCGAGCCAGGAACAGACCGCGGTGCTGCGCGCGCTGATCGACAAGGGCGAGGCGGTGGCGGGCGAGATCTTCCGCGGCGAGCCGGCCAAGGAGGCACTGGCGCTGATGATGCTGGCCGAGTACCACGGCCACTTCGGCAACATGGCCACGCTCGAGCCGCTGATGCGGCACGCCGCGCAGCGCGCCGCGGTCGCCGGCGATCTGGACCTGCAGGCCAACATCGAGTGCGTGCTGGGCCGCACGCTGACCGAATCGGGCCGCCCTGCCGAGGCGGCCGTGCTGCTGGAGCGCTGGCTGGCCCGCGACGACATCGACCCCGAGACGCGCGCCGGCTGCCATGCCGGCCGCGGCTACCTGGCACGCCAGTCCTCCGATGCGGCCGGCGCGCTGCGCCACGCCCAGGGGGCGTACGACAACCTGCGCCGGGTGCGGCAGCCGCCGGTCTGGCTGCAGGCGGACATCGAGAGCGATCTCGGCCACGCGCTGATCCTGAACGGGCGCTACGACGAGGCGGAGACGCGGCTCGACTCGGCCCTGCAGCGCCTGGACGCCCTGGGCCGCTCCGACGGCACCAGCGGCCACAACGTGCGCATCCGGCTTGCGCGCCTGAATTTCGGCGCCGGCACGCCGCAACGCGGCGTGGCGCTGCTCGAGGAGGTGGCGCAGGCCTACCGGCGCATCGCCGGCCCCGAGGAGCCGCTGCCGCCGGTGGTGGTCGACAACCTCGCGCTCGGCCACGAACTGGCGGGCGACCTGGACGCCGCCGCACGCCGCTACGCCGACACGCTGGCGGTCGCGCGCGCGTCGGGCAACCAGGCCCTGGTGGTCAGCGGCCTGGTCGGCCAGGCCAGCGTGCAGGCGCAGCGCGGCGACCTGCCGGGTGCCCGAGCGCTGCTCGCGCAGGCCGAGGCGGCGATGGCCGACAAGGTGCCGCCGGGCAACCCGGCCGACCTGCGCCGGCGGCTGGCGCTCGGCCGGGTCCAGCTGGCGGGAGGCGACCCCGCCACCGCCCGCGCGACCGCCGCCGGGCTGCTGGCGCTGCTGGACGAGCGGGGCCTGGTCGACGCCAACCGCATCGGCGCGCTGTGCCTGCAGGGCGAGGCTGCCCTCGCGGCCGGCGACCGCGCCGGCGCCCGCACCGCACTGGACGACTGCCTGGCGCTCGCGCAGCGCCTGCAGGGCCGGCGCGCCCATTCGCTGCACACCGGGCTGGCCTGGCGCGCGCTGGCCGCACTGGAACGCGCCGACGCCAACCCGGGCGCGGCCGCTGCCGACGCGGCCAAGGCCGCCGAACATGTGGCGGCCACGGCAGCGCCGGGGCATCCGGCGCGGGCCGCGCGCTGATCAGCCGTCCAGCCCGAGCACGCCGCGCAGCCAGGTCGCGAGCTGACGCTGCGCGAGCCGCGCGGCCGCCACCCCACCGCCCATGCTGATGAAGCCGTGCGCCAGGCCGTGGTACTCGACCAGCGTCACCGCGTTGCCGGCGCGGCGCAGCGCGTCGGCATAGGCGACGCCCTCGTCGCGCAGCGGGTCGTGCGCGGCCAGCATCACCAGTGCCGGCGGCAGGCCGCGCAGGTCGCGCGCGCGCAGCGGTGCGCCGTCCTCGTCCGGCGCGCAGCCCTCGGGGCCGAAGGCGTGGCGCGAGAAGTAATCCATCGTGCGCCCGGTCAGCGTCGGACCTTCGGCATGGCGCTGGCGCGAAGGGTAGTCGCCCGGATGGCCGCCAGCGGCCGGCGGGTAGAGCAGCGCCTGGCCGCTGATCGCCGGCCCGCCCTCGTCGCGCAGGCGGCGTGCCACGGCGGTGGCGAGCACCGCGCCGGCACTGTCGCCGGCCAGCGCGAGCCGGGTGCCGTCGCCGCCGAAGCGCCCGGCGTGGCGTGCGACCCACCAGGCGCCGGCGAGCGCGTCCTCGACGGGCGCCGGCCAGGCGTGCTCGGGCGGCTGCCGGTAGGCGACGCTCGCGACCGCGAAGCCGCCGTCGGCGCAGAGACGGCGGCACACGGCGTCGTAGCCGTCGATGTCGCCCAGCACGTAGCCGCCGCCGTGGCAGTAGACCACCACCGGGTGCGGCCCGGTGGTGCCGGTCCCGCGCGGCACGTAGGCACGCAGCGTGACGCCGTTGCGCGTGCCGCCGTCGTGGATGTCGTGCACCTCGACGTCGGCCGGCGGCACGTCGGCCGCGGCGAGGATCTGGCGGTACGCCACGCGCGCCGCGTGCAGCGGCAGGTCGGCGAGGTCGGGCGCGCCGGCGGCGCGCGCCTGGGCCACGATGGCTTCGAGCTGGTGGTCAAGCACAGGGGTCTCCGGTTGAAGAGGAATCAGCGGCGCAGCTTTCCGTCGCGCGCGCGCAGGCCGATCTCGAGGCGGTCCGAGCCGTGGTGGTGCTCCGGGCCGAAACGCAGGCGCCAGCCGCCGAGGTCGACGCTGCCCAGGCCTTCGATCGCCTCGGCCAGGCGCGCCGCGTCGGGCCGCGCGCCGGCGCGGCGCAGCGCCTCGGCGAGCACACGCAGGTGCAGGTAGGCCCCCAGGCCCTCGAAGCTGAACGCCTCGGGGCCGACGAAGGCATCCGCATCACGTTCGAACTCGCGCACCAGCGGCAGCTGCGAGATCTCGGGGATCGGCACGACGCTGGTGAAGCCGATCACCTTGCCGCGGAACAGCCGCGTCGCCTGCGTGAGCCCGGCCGAGGACAGCGTCGCGACCGTGGCCGGCAGCTCGCCGCGTGCGGCGAGGTCGCCGTGGTTGATGGCGTCCAGCGTCGCCGGGCCCAGGCTGAGCAGCAGCGCCTGCGGTGCCGCCTGGGCGACCGCCTGCCAGGCGGACTCGAGCGATGCGGCCTGCGGCCGCAGGGCGATCTGCGTCGCCTGCACGCCGCCCGCGCCCAGCGCCTGCGCGAGCGCCGCTTCGCGTGCCGGCTCGTCGCCGTCGGTCAGCCAGGCCAGGCGCACGATGCCGATCGAGGCGAGCTGGCGCACCAGCGCGTCGGCCTCGCGGCGGTCGTCGGGGCGCAGCGTGAAGACGTGCTTCAGCGCCGGCGCGCGCAAGGCGGCGGCGCCGGAGAACGGGCCGACCAGCGGCACGCCCAACTCGCGCGTCACGGCAGCGCCCTCGGCGCAGGCCCGTTCGCCGAGGCAATTGACAATCGCCAGCGCGCCCTGCCGCTGCACCAGCTCGCGCAGGTTCGCGGCCAGGCGCGCCCGATCGCCGCCGTCGTCCAGCGTCAGCAGCTCGAGGCGGCGGCCGTGGAGGCCGCCGGCCGCGTTGACGCGGTCCACCAGCGCCTTCGCACCGGCCTGCACGCGGTTGGCAATCGGGAAGGCCGGGCCGGTGAGCGGCAGCGACTGGCCGATCACGATCGGCGCCTGGCCTTCGGGCGCAGCCAGCGCCGCTGCGCCCGCGAGCGCGGCGAGCAGCGCGGACGCCAGCCGGCGGCGCATCACGCCGCCTGCAGCGCGACGTGCCGGCGCGCCGCCGGCCGCAACAGGAAGTGCGCCAGCGCCGGCAGCAGCACCAGCGCGCCGACCATGTTCCAGACGAACATGAACGCGAGCAGGATGCCCATGTCGGCCTGGAACTTGATCGGCGAAGCGGCCCAGGTGCCGACCGCGAGCGCCAGCGTCAGCCCGGTCAGCAGCACGACGCGGCCGGTGAACTGCAGCGCATGGTGGTAGGCCGCCGAGAGATCGTCGCCCGCCTTCAGCCGCGCCAGCATCACCGACAGCACGTACAGCGCGTAGTCCACGCCGATGCCCACGCCGAGCGCGATCACCGGCAGCGTCGCGACCTTCACGCCCAGGCCGAGCCGCACCATCAGCGCCTCGCACAGGATCGAGGTGAGCACCAGCGGCAGCACCGCGCAGACCACGGCGCGCCACGAACGGAAGGTGACGAAGCACAGCACGATCACCGCGCCGTAGACCCACAGCAGCATCTCGCGCATCGCCTGCTGCACGACGATGTTGGTCGCCGCGGCGATGCCGGCGCTGCCGGCGGCGAGCATGAAACGTTCGTCCCCCGACCTGTTGGCCGCGATGAACGACTCCACCTCGTCGACCACGCGCGTCAGCGTCGCCGCCTTGTGGTCCTGCAGGTAGACGTACAGGGAGAGGAACGAGCAGCCCTGGTTGAACAGCTCGCGCGGCGCGCGGGTCTGCACGCCGCCCAGCGCGGCGGCGTTCGGGATCAGCTCGTACCACTTCAGCTGGCCCTCGTTGTAGCCGACCATCGCGAGCTTCGACAGGGCCGCCATCGAGTTGGTCGACTCGACGCCGGGCAGCTGCTCGAGCCGCCAGGCCAGCCGGTCGAGCCTGGCCAGCGTGCCGTAGCGCGTGCACTGGTCCTCGGGCGTGGCGACCATCACGACCAGGATGTCGGCGCTCGCGGCGTAGTGGCGCGCCAGGAAGTCGTTGTCGCGGTTGTAGCGCGAGTCGGCACGCAGCTCGGGCGCGCCGGGGTCGAGGTCGCCGATCTGCAGCTTCAGGCTGATCGCGTAGCCGCCCGCCGCGAGCAGGCCGCCGACGAGGATCGCGGCGAGCGCCGGGCCGCGCCGGGTGAAGTGGTCGAGCGCCCGCCACAGCCCGGCACGCTGCCCCTGCCCCGCCGTCTCGCCCGCCGTCTCGATCTGCAGGCTGCGCGCCGCGGCCTTCGGGCTGACGCCGACGTAGCTCAGCAGGATGGGCAGCAGCACCAGGTTCGTGAAGATCAGCACCGCGACGCCGATGCTCGCCACGGCGGCCAGGTCCTGGATCACCTCGATGCGGATCAGCGCCAGCACCGCGAAGCCGACCGCGTCGCACAGCAGCGCCGTGAGGCCGGCGACGAACAGGCGCCGGAAGGTGTAGCGCGCCGCCACCACGCGGTGCGTGCCGCGGCCGATGTCCTGCATGATGCCGTTCATCTTCTGCGCGCCGTGGCTCATGCCGATCGCGAAGACGAGGAAAGGGACCAGCACCGAGTAAGGGTCCAGCTCGTAGCCCAGCAGCGCCAGCAGGCCGAACTGCCAGGCCACCGCGACCAGCGAGCACGCGACCACCAGCGCCGTCGAACGCGGGCAGCGTGTGTAGCCCCACAGCACGACGGCGCAGATCACCAGCGCGACGCCGAAGAAGCCGAGCACCTGGCGCATGCCGTCGATCAGGTCGCCCATCACCTTGGCGAAGCCGGTGATGTGGATCCGCACCCGGTCGTTCTGGTACTTGGCGCGCAGCGCCTCGAGCTGGCGGCCGAATTCGCCGTAGTCCAGCGCCTCGCCGGTCCTCGGGTTCCGGTCCAGCAGCGGCACGAAGACGATGCTCGAGCGCAAGTCCGCCGCGACGAGCTGGCCGATCTCGCCCGAGCGCTCGACGTTGGCGCGCACCTCGGCGAGCGCGGCGCTCGAGCCGTCGTAGCCGTCGCCCATCACGGTGTTGCCGTCCAGGCCCTCCTCGGTCACCGCGACCCAGCGCGTGTTGCTGGTCCACAGCGACTTCATGAACGGCCGGTCGACACCCGGCAGCAGGTAGATCTCGTCGTTGAGCTTCCTCAGCGTCTCGAGGTAGTCCTTGTCGAAGATCGACTCGCCGGTTGTCGCCACCGCGATGCGCAGCGCATTGCCCTGTCCGGACAGGTTGGCCTTGTTCGCGAGGTAGTTGACGATGTAGGGGTGCTGCGCGGGAATCGTCTTCTCGAAGCTCGCATTCAGGCGCAGCCGGGTGGCCTGCCAGCCGAACAGCGCGGTCAGCAGCAGGCACAGCAGCAGCACCCAGGGGCGGTGGTTGAAGAACGCGCGCTCGAGCAGCGAGCCCGAGCGGATGTCGAAGTCTTCGAGGCGGGCAACGACGGGCTGGGCGTCGAGCGAGGTGTCGGCGTGCATGAGAAGTTCTCAGTTGTCGGTGCCGAAGGCGCTCCGGGGGGGATTCATCTCTAGGGCAACGCCACGCGGCGCATGCCGCGCAGGCTGGCGACGGCGACCTGGCCGTCGGCCGTGACCGCGAGGCCGGCGGCGGGCACCGCGGCGCCGGGGCCGCTGCGGGTGAAGCTGCGGCCGTCGTCGCGGCTCGTGAGCAGCTCACCGGTCTGCGTCAGCAGCACGAGTGCGCCGCCGTCGAGTTCGGCCGCGGCGCTGATCGAGACGGGCACGCCCGATTCGATCTTCTGCCAGCTCGCACCGAGGTCCGTGCTGCGGAATACGTTGCCGCGCAGGCCGTGCGCGATCAGCGTGCCCGAGCGGGCCGCGAGCAGGCCGAAGAAGCTGCCCTTGTAAGGCGAGGCCAGCGGGGCGAAGCTGGCGCCGCCGTCGTCCGAACGCAGCAGCAGGCCCTGCTCGCCGGCGATGAAGAGCTTGCCCTGCAGCGCGCGCACCGCATACAGGTGCAGGCTCCTCGGGTTCGGCAGGCGCGCCGACAGCGGCGTCCACGTGCGGCCACCGTCGGACGTCGCGAACGCCAGGTTGTAGGCGCCGACCGCGATGCCGCGCTGCGCGTCGACGAATTCGAGGTCGAAGAAGGGCTTGTCGGGCCCCTCCTCGACGAGCTGCTGCGCGAGGCGTTGCGCACGTTCGTCGCCGCCCTGCGCGGCGGCGGCCCACAGTGCGGCGGCGCGCACGCCGTCGAGCTGCAGCACCCAGCTTTCGCCGCCGTCCTCGGTCTTCAGGATGGTGCCGAGGTGGCCGGCGGCCCAGCCGGTGCGCGCGTCGACGAAGCGCAGCGCGGTCAGGCTCACCTGCACCGGCACCCTGGCCTGGCGCCAGCTCGTGCCGGCGTCGTCGGAGAGCAGCACCGTGCCGCGTTCGCCGGCTGCGACGAGCCGGTTGCCGGCGCGGGCGACGGCAAGCGTCGCCGCGCCCAGCGCCTTGGCGCTCGCCACCGCGCTCTCGCGCAGCACCGCAGGGGCTTCGGCAGCGAGCGCCGAGGCTTGGGCGCCGATGAGCGCCCAGCCGAGCCAAGCGGCCGCCGCGGATCCGGCTCTGCCGGTCCGCCAGCGGCGCCCCCCTGGGGGGGAGGCGCCGCAGGCGCCTCGGGGGGGGGCCATGTTCACCGCGCTCCCTCGTTGGCCAGCTCCTCGGGGCTGAAGAAGGACTTCGGCAGCGGCGGCACGGGCTTGTACTGCATCGGCAGCTCGTTGCCGGCCATGTTCAGGTAGTAGGCGCCGGTCTGCAGGTCGTAGCCGCCCCACATCATGTTGCCGACGACGGCGGGCAGGTCGGGTGCGAGCAGCGTCAGCGTGTAGTTGGTGCGCCAGAGCTCGCCCTTCGCATCCCAGCCGTCGAACAGCACGATCTGCCAGCTGTCCTCGTCGATGTAGTACTTGCGCTTGGGCACCACGTGGCGCTTGCCGTCGGCCAGCGTCGCCTCGACCTCCCAGACGCGGTGCAGCTCCCAGCGCACCAGGCTCGGGTTCAGCGTGTTCGGCGTCACCAGGTCGGCCACCTTGGCGGCGGCGGCGCGGTTGTTGTTGTAGGGGACGTAGATCTCCTTCTTGCCGACCAGCTTGAGCTGGTGCTTGTCGATCGGCCCGAACAGGTTGAAGGCCTCGTCGAACAGGCCGATGCCGGAGGTCACCGAATCCGGCGTGTCGTAGGCCACCGACGGCGCCTTGCGCACGCGGCGCTGGCCCACCAGGTACTGCCACAGGCCGCGCGGCTTGCTCGCGTTGATGTTGTCGTGCGCGAGGATCGCCTCGCCGGCCTTCGAGCCCGGCTCGGTGACGGCGAACTTGCCGAGGCTGTAGATGCCGTCGAACGTCTCCAGGCTGCCGGCCGGGTCGTAGTACAGCTTGTTCAGGCTCTGCACGCCGCCCGAGGCCATCGCGCGCCGGCCGTCGGCGGTGACGACCCAGACGCGGATCTGCGCCTGGATCGACTGGCCGGTCCACGCCAGGCGGTGGTTCTGGAACACCTCGTAGGCGTCCTTCGGGATCGGGAAGGGCACGCCGCCGTAGGCGCCCTCGGTGCCGTGGCCGTTGTCGACCAGCCTGGCGCGCGTGGCGTTCTTGAAGGTGTTGTCATACACCCATTGCGGCGCGGCGGCGCTGCGCCGCGTCGGGTAGACGTCGATGCGGAAGCCCGGGTGCTTCTTCATCAGCGCCTTCACGCCGTCGGTCAGTTTCGCCTCGTGCTGCGCCATGTTTTTCGCGTCGATCGACAGCAGCGGCTTGTCGGCGGCGAAGGGGTCGGGCCGCGGCTCGCCGGGCTTCCAGCCGGCAGCCGGCCTGGTGAACCCGCCGTCCCAGGCGGGAATCGACCCGTCCGGGTTGGCGCCGCGTTCGGCGCCCAGCGGCGTCAGCGTGGTCTTCAGCCTGGCAGCCTCTTCGGGTGACACGGCGGCACGCGCCGGGGTGGTCAGGGCGAGGCCGGCGATGAGACCCGTGGTCAGGGCGGCCAGCAAGTGCTTGCGATGCATGGAGCTCTCCGGTGATCAGAAGGTGCGCGACAGGCTGAAGGACAGGTACGAGCGGTCCTTCAGCGACTGCCCGTAGCTGAGCTGGCGCGGCGTGGCCGCCGGCGAGGCGAGCGTCTCGGTGAAGGTCTTGGCGCTGCCGAAGTAGTCGGTGTACGTCAGCGCGACGTTCCAGGCGTTCTGGTACCGGCCCTTCACGCCGATGCTGATGTCACCCGCGTCCGAGGCGCCGCCGGCGTAGTTGAAGATGGCGCGCGAGCGGCCGCCGAAGTTGTAGCCGACGCCCACCGGCACCGAGAGGTCCAGCCCCGGCAGCACCTGGAAGTACTGCGGCTCGAAGAGCAGGCGCAGGGCCCAGGCGCCCTTGGTGGTGTTCGGGTCCAGGCCGCCGAGGCCGACGCTGCTGCCGCCCGGGCCGATCGCGAAGATGTCCTTGGTGACCTTCAGCGTGTGGTTGTAGGCCAGCTCGCCGAGCAGCGCGCCGCCGCCCCACAGGGCACCCGGCTGCAGCACGTAGATGCCGGAGAGCTGCAGGTGCGCGGTGCGGCCGACGGCATAACACGGGTCGGCCGCGCCGTTGCTGCACGCGAGGATCGGGCCGAGGCCGAGCACCGCCGGGTCGCTGGTCAGCGGCGCGTTGCTGCGCAGCGAGCCTTCCAGCGCCCAGTTGAGCTGGCCGGTCGAGGCGGTGACGCTGGCACCGACGGTGCGGATGTTCTGTGCGTAGGCAAGGTGCACGTTGCCGTTGACGAAGTCGAACACCGGAACTTCGGGCGTCTTGCTGTGGTACTGCGCGGCGTAGAAGCCGAACTCGTAGTCGCTGCCCGACGGGCTCCAGCGCAGCTGCACGCCGCCCTGGCCCGAGTCCTTCGGCTTCAGGTCGCGGCTCTGGTCGTAGGCAAGAAGGATCGGCGCGCCCTCGGCGTCCTGGCCGAAGTTGACGACGCCGGTGCCGACGTAGTCCTGGTTCGAGAAGTAGCTGCCGACGCCGGGGATCTTGCTCGGCCGCCACTTGAACTGGTAGTACGCACCGAGCGAGACGCCCTCGGCCACCTGCAGCGAGCCGGAGATCTGCTCCACCGGCAGCAGCACTTCCTTGAACTGCCAGCCTGGGACCGAGAGGATCTTCGCGACGTCCACCGGCCCCTGCGCATTGGCGATGCCGTTCTGGCCGAAGAACAGGCTCTCGCCCCATTGCAGCGTGTGCTTGCCCAGGCGCACCGTGCCGCGCATGCCGCCGATCTCGCCCTTGGCATAGACCAAGGCGTCGAGCAGCTCGCTGCCCCGGCCATGCTGGTCGCGCGTGGCGGGCAGGAACTCGTTGGGCGCCTGGCCGGGGTTGTTGTTGGCCGTCGAGACCACCGGGCCGAGCGGCACGCCGCCGGCGTACAGCGGCGTGCCGGCGTAGTCGTTGCCGTGCAGGTAGAGGCTGTCGCGCCAGGCGTTGCCGCTGATGCGCGCGCCGAAGTTCCTCGCGCTCAGGTCCATCTCGGCGAGCAGGTCGAAGCGGCTCGAGATCAGGCCCTTGTTGAAGTTGTGGTCGCCGTCGTCCTCGTTGGCGGTGCCGGGGTCGACGCCGACGTCCAGCCGCGTCAGCGCGTCGGACGGGTTCTTCAGCCGCAGGCCGGCGCTGTACTTGGGCGTCAGGTCCAGGCGCAGCTTCAGGTCGGGGTCGGGCAGCGCGATGTCGAAGGCGTGGGCGGCGGGCAGCGCGAGCGCTGCCGCCACCGCCAGCGCGTGGCGGCGATGTTTCATGGTGTCTCCTTGCGAGTGGTTCTGGGTTCAGACGTAGGTCGAGGCCAGGCCGCCGTCGACGGGCAGGTTCGCGCCGCTGATCCAGCGCGACTCGTCGGCGCACAGGAAGGCGATCACCGGCGCGACCTCGTCGGCCAGCGCCGGACGCTTCATGCGGTGCGCATCCTTCTGCACGCGCTCGGGGCCGAGCATGGTCACGAAGTCGCCGAGGATCGGCGTGAACACCGGCCCCGGCGCGACGCAGTTCATGCGCACGCCGCGCGCCAGAAAGGCCTTCTGCGACTGCGTCAGCGTCCAGACGATCAGCGCTTCCTTGAAGTACTGGTAGCAGCTGGCCTGCGGCACCGGGTGCCTGGCGATCCACGCCAGCCCGGCCTCGAAGCTCGCCGTCTCGGCCAGCGCGCGGTGCAGCGCGAGCCGCTGCGGCCACTCGCCGCCGAGGATCGAGGCGACGTTGACGACGGCGCCGCCCTCGCCCATGCGCTCGAGCAGCCGCTGCGTCAGGTGGCGCAGGCCGAGGTAGTTGACACGCGCGACGCTGTCCGCCGGCGCCGTGCCGGGCACGCCGGCGATGTTGGCGAGCGCGTCGATGCGCTCGGGCAGGTGCTTGACGGCCTCGTCGATCGCGACCTGCTCGGAGAGGTCGGCCTTGACGAAGCCG
Organism: Piscinibacter sp.; assembly: GCA_019635485.1. Taxonomy (GTDB): domain Bacteria; phylum Pseudomonadota; class Gammaproteobacteria; order Burkholderiales; family Burkholderiaceae_C; genus Piscinibacter. The sequence goes on from JAHBZL010000036.1 coordinate 43,283, forward strand.
TCCAGCGTGATGACCGGGTCCTGCCGGTCGATGCCGATCACGCGCGCGCCGCCGGCGCGCAGGCAGCGCGCGGTCTCGGCGCCGATGCCCGAGCCGATGCCCGTGACGACGATGGTCTTGCCTTGCAGTTTCATGGGTCCTCGTGAAGGTTCAGAAGGGGAACGGCGTCGGTGCGTCCTTCACCGTCAGCCACTGCCAGGCGGTGAAGCACTCCCAGTCGCACGGGCCGCCGTGCGCGTGGCCGTTGCCGGCGATGCCGGGGCCGCCGAAGGGGTTGACGGCGTCGTCGTTCACCGTCTGGTCGTTGACGTGCACCATGCCGGCCTTCAGCCGCTGCGCCACCGCCATCGCCCGGCCCACCGAGGTCGAGAGCACGCCGGCCGCCAGGCCGCCGGCACCGGCGTTGGCCAGCGCGACGGCCTCGTCGTCGGTCCGGAAGCCGACGAGGTTGACCACCGGGCCGAAGGTCTCGTCGTCGAACACCTTCATGCCGGGCTTCACGCCGGCCAGCACGGTCGGCTTGTAGAAGAGGCCCTCGTAGGTGCCGCCCGCCAGCAGCTGCGCGCCGGCGGCGATGCTCTGGCTCACCGCGGCGTGCACGCGGTCGCGCTGACGCTCGTCGATCAGCGGGCCCAGCGCGACCTGCCCCGTTGCACCGTCGCCCACCGGCAGGTGCGTGGCCTTGGCCACCAGCGCCTCGGCGACGGCGGGGACCAGGCTCTCGTGCACCAGCACGCGGTTGCTGGCCATGCAGATCTGGCCCTGGTGCAGCCAGGCGCCCCAGGCGATGTTGCTGGCGGCCAGCGCGACGTCGGCGTCGTCGAGCACGATCAGCGCGTTGCTGCCGCCGAGCTCGAGCGAGACCTTCTTCAGCAGCCGACCGGCTCGTTCGCCGATGCGCCGGCCCGCCGCGGCCGAGCCGGTAAAGGAGATCATCGGCACGTCGGGCGCGTCGACCAGCGCCTCGCCGACCTCCACGCCGCCGGGCAGCACGTGCAGCACGCCCGCGGGCAGGCCGGCCTCCTCGAACAGCCTGGCGATCAGCAGGCCGCCGGAGACCGGCGTGCGCGGATCGGGCTTGACGATCACTGCGTTGCCGACCGCCAGCGCCGGCGCGACGACACGGAGCGTCAGGATGAGCGGGAAGTTGAACGGCGAGATCACGCCGACCGTGCCCAGCGGCACGCGGCGCGCGAGGCTGAGCTTGCCCGGCGCGGCCGGCAGCACCTGGCCCTGCGCCTGCAGCGGCATCGCGGCGGCCAGGCGGCAGAACGCGATCGCCTCGCGGATCTCGTGCTGGCCCTTGGGCAGGATGGCGCCGGTCTCGCGGGTCACGTACAGCGCGAGCTCGTCGAAGTGCTGCTGCAGGATCGTGGCGGCGCGGTGGAACACCTCGGCGCGTTCACGCGGCGGCATGGCTGCCCAGGCAGGCTGCGCGGCCTGCGCCGCGGCAGCAGCGGCGGCGACGTCGGCGGGGCCGGCGGCGCCAGTGCGCGTCAGGGTCGCGCCGGTGGCCGGTTCGCGCACGTCGAGCGCGGCGGACGCGGCGCGCCAGCCGCTGCTGTAGAGGTGCTCGCGCCACAGCGCGTGATCGAGGAAGGCAGGGGTCGTCGTGGTCATCGGGGCTCCGGGCGGAACGTTCCGCACGGACCCTTCAGCGCAACGCATGTGCCATGGCGGCCGCGCGGGCGCCCGATGCGCGCTGCCGCGGGGCACACGCTCCGAGGCAACCGGCCGCCCGACTCCGGACTTTCCCGGATGCCGCGTGCTGCGGTGCACGTCAGGGTTGGCCCGGAGCGGGAGATTTCTTCAAATAAGAAGAGAATCCGCCCGATCCGAGCCAACGATTCACGAATTGATGACACGCCCCGACCAGCGCATCTCGCTCGCGGAGGTCGCGCGCCAGACCGGCGCGATGCTGCGCCGCGCCGACAGCGCGCACTTCAGGGAGCAGCAGCAGCCAACGCTGGCGGACCTGACCGAGTCGCTCTTCTTCTCGCCCGGCGACGGCCGCATCTGGCTGAACGACCAGCGCATGCTGCTGTGGCACGCCTCGGCGATGGGACACCTGCGCCGCGAGCTGATCGACACGCTGGGCATCGAGCGCGCGCGCGGCCTGCTGACGCGCGCCGGCTACGTCTCCGGCGCACGCGACGCGCAGCTGGTGCGCGAGCGCTGGCCCGACAGCGACATCGGCAACGTCTTCATGGCCGGCACCAAGCTGCATGCGCTCGAGGGCGTCGTGAAGGTGGTGCCGCTGCGCTTCGAGTTCGACCTGGACCGCGGCATCTACGACGGCGAGTTCCTGTGGGAGCACTCCAGCGAGGACGACGAGCACATCGCCGCCTACGGGCTGGGCACCGAGCCCGCGTGCTGGGGGCAGGTCGGCTACGCGACCGGCTACGTGACGACACTGTTCGGCCAGATGGTGATCTTCCGCGAGGTCGAATGCCGCTCGATGGGCGCCAACGCGTGCCGCGTGATCGGCCGCCATGCCGCGGCCTGGGGCGACATCAGCGAGGACCTGCGCTACCTGCAGGCGCACGACTTCCGCACGCTGCCGGCGCCGAGCCCGGCCGCCGCGGTGGCCGGCCCGCGCCGCGCGGCGCGCGTGCTCGACCGGCACGACATCGTCGGCGCCTCGTCGGCGTTCAACTCGGCCTGCCACCAGCTCGATCGCGTCGCCCGCACCGCGGCGACGGTGCTGTTCACCGGCGAATCGGGTGTCGGCAAGGAAGCCTTTGCGCGCCGCCTGCACCGCATCGGCGTGCGCTCGGACAAACCCTTCGTCGCAGTCAATTGCGCGGCGATCCCCGAGACGCTGATCGAGTCGGAGCTGTTCGGCGTCGAGCGCGGCGCGTTCACCGGCGCGAGCCAGTCACGCCCCGGGCGCTTCGAGCGCGCCAGCGGCGGCACCTTGTTCCTCGACGAGATCGGCACGCTGAGCCTGGTCAGCCAGGGCAAGCTGCTGCGCGCGCTGCAGGAGGGCGAGGTCGAGCGTGTCGGCGGCACGCGCACGATCAAGGTCGACGTGCGCGTGGTGGCCGCGACCAACGTCGACCTGCAGGCCGAGGTACGCGCCGGGCGCTTCCGCGAGGACCTGTTCTACCGGCTCAACGTCTTCCCGATCCACCTGCCGCCGCTGCGCGAGCGGCGCGACGACGTGCCGCTGCTGATGAACCACTTCCTGCAGCTCGAGTCGCGCCGCCATGGCCGCAGCCCGACCGGCTTCACGACGCGCGCGGTGCGCGCGATGCTGCACTACGCCTTCCCGGGCAACATCCGCGAGCTGCAGAACCTGATCGAGCGCGGCGTGATTTCGGCCGAGGACGGCGCGGCGATCGACGTGGCGCACATGTTCCGCCGCGAGCAGCTGTCGCACGAGAGCCTGCTGGCGATCGGCGCGCAGGGCACGCTGACCGCCGAGGCGTCCGAGCCGGCGCCGCTGCTGGAGCTGCTGCGCCAGCAGGTCGGCGCCGGGACGCCGCTGCCGGCGATCGAGCAGCGCCTGCTGCGTGAGGCCGTGGCGGCGGCGGACGGCAACCTGGCCGCCGCCGCGCGCACGCTCGGGCTGACGCGCGCCCAGCTCGCCTACCGCCTGGAGCGCGGCGACGCCCCGGCGGCGCCGCGCCGCCGCCGGCGCCGCGCCGGTGCTACTGGCAGCTGAAGCTGTCGGCGAGGTCCAGGCTGCCGCTGCCCTTGTAGCGCGCCACCTTGGGATACGGGCACAGCGGGCGGGTCCGGTCGGCTGCCCAGCCGGCCGGCACTTCGGCGTTCACGCCGCCGGCATTGCCGGCGCCGCGCGCCTGCGCCGTCACGCGGTCGGGCGCGGTGCCCTGCTCGACCCACGCGACCAGCGCGGAGAGCATGTCGAACTGGTCAGTGGCCGGGCCGCCGCTGCAGTGGTTCATGCCCGGCACGCGGTAGAAGCGGGCGAAGTCCGACGCGTCGCCGCCGTTGGCCGCGCGCAGGCCCTCGTACCATGCCCGGGTGTCGTCGACCGAGAAGATCGGGTCGCTGACGCCGTGGTAGACCATCACCTTCGCGCCGCGGTTCTTCAGCGTCGACAGGTTGGTCGGGTCGGGCGGGGTCATGAAGCTCATCGCCGATTCGGTGTAGGTCGCGTTGGTCGCGTTCACGCTGGCGAGCATCGTGTCGACGCTGGTGGACAGCGCGAAGGCCGGCCCGTTGAACGTGGCCACGTCCTGCGGCGGCACGCCCCAGATCAGACCCACGCCGCCCGAATCGAGCACCAGCGGCGCGGTGAACTCCCAGAACGGCACGCCGTTGCCGCGCAGGCCGCTGTCGAACGGGAAGCTGGCGTAGAAGGGTGTGCCGTTGCTGGTCGTCGCGCCGCTGAAGATCGGCGCCAGCGCGGTCTTCTGCGCGATGGTCAGGCAGCTGCCGTCGCGCACGCCGGTGCAGGTCGGCACGTCGTTCGCGAAGTTGAAGGCGCCGCGGCAGGCCTCGACGTCCTGCACCAGGCCGTCGGTCGCGCCGTCCAGCGCGTCGCACTTGCCGAGCACGGCGTCGGCCACCGTCGTGCGTTCGGCAGCGGTGAAGGCGGTCGAGATGTCAGCCGGGTCGGTGGCCACCAGCGCATAGTGCTGCGCGCCGAAGATGTTGGCGATCGCTGCCTTCGGCAGGTTGAAGCCGGGCGCGCCGGCGAGGAAGCCGTCGTACTGGTCGGCATAGCGCGCCATCGCGACCATCGTGTGGCGCCCGCCGTTCGAGCAGCCGCCGATGTAGGAGCGGTCCGGACCCTTGCCGTAGGCGGTCGCAATCACGCTCTTGGCCATCGGCGTGAGCTTGCCGACCGCCTGGTAGCCGTAGTCCAGGCGCGCCTGCGGGTCGATGCCGAAGGTCGGGCCGAGCGCGCCGCTGTGCCCGGCGTCCGAGCTGATCACCGCGAAGCCCTGCGCCAGCGCGTGCGTCACCGGTCCGCCGCCGGTGGCACCGGTGGCCGTGACCACGCTGCCGTCGATGCCGCCGTTGGCCTGGTGGTAGAAGCGGCCGTTCCAGGCCAGCGGCAGGCGCATCTCGAAGCCGATCGCGTAGCTGTTGCCGTCCACCGCGCTGGTGCGCTGGAACATGGTGCCGGTCACGCGGCAATGCGCCGCCACGGGCTGACCGCCCACCGTCAGCGTGCCGGCCGCGATCTCGGTGGCCGCGGTGATGGTGGTGTTGGCCAGCGTGGCCAGGCGCCCGGCCAGCGAGTCGCAGGTGCCGGACAGGGTCGCGGCACTGGCCGGGCTCAGCCGCGGCAGGCCCGCCGGTCCGTCGTCGCCGCCGCCGCAGGCGGTCAGGGCCGCCAGGGCAGCGGTCGAAAGGCAGAGAAAGCGCTTCAAGAGATGTCTCCTCGTTTCGGCGTCAGCGCCGATGTACTTAAGATACTTAACTAATTTGAAGATGCCCTGAGGGGATCCACCGATGGATCGGCCCTCGAAACTTGTTCAAGCTGTGCACTTCATCGCCGCCCGCGCGAGAATGCGCGCATGAGCTCGAAAGCCGCCCCTGTCCACGAGCAGACACCGTTCGGCCGGCTCGACGAAGCCGGGCTGCACGGCATCCTCGGCTACCAGCTCGCGCAGGCGACGATCACGACGACGCGGGTGTTCGGCGAACGGGTCGGTGCGCCGTTCGAGCTGCGGCCGGTCGAATTCACGATCCTGACCCTGGTGCACGAGAACCCCGGCGTGTCGGCGCGGCAGCTGGCCGACGCGCTGGCCGTGACGCCGCCGAACATCACGATGTGGATCGACAAGCTCGAGCGGCGCGGCCTGATCGAGCGCGAGCGCAGCACCATCGACCGGCGCGCGCAGCACATCCGACCGACCGTCGAGGGCGCGAAGCTCGCGCGCCAGGCGGTCGAGCGCGTCATCGAGGGCGAGCAGGCCGTGCTCGCGGTGCTCAGCCCGGCCGAGCGCGCGATGCTGATCGAGCTGCTGCACAAGGTGGCGCGCTGCCGTAAGCGGGGGTAGATCTCCCCCCCCGGAAGCGCCTGCGGCGCCTCCCCCCCAGGGGGGCGCCGCCAGCGGACCGGCGGAGCCGGATCCGCGGCGGCCGCTGGATCCGTGAAGAACTAGAGACCCAGGTCGGAGAGGCCTGGGTGGTCGTCGGGGCGTCGGCCGAGGGGCCAGTGGAACTTGCGCTCGGCCGCCTTGATCGGCAGGTCGTTGATGCTCGCGAAGCGGCGCAGCATGAAACCCTGGTCGTTGAACTCCCAGTTCTCGTTGCCGTAGCTGCGGTACCAGTGGCCGGAATCGTCGTGCCACTCGTAGGCGAAGCGCACCGCGATGCGGTGGCCGGCCGTGGCCCACAGTTCCTTGATCAGCCGGTAGTCGAGCTCCTTCGCCCACTTGCGCTGCAGGAAGGCGCGCACCTGCTCGCGGCCGACCGGGAACTCGCTGCGGTTGCGCCAGCGGGTGTCCTCGGTGTAGACGAGCACGACGCGGTCGGGGTCGCGCGTGTTCCAGGCGTCCTCGGCCATGCGCACCTTCTGCGCGGCGGTCTCGGGGGTGAAGGGGGGCAGCGGGGGCTTGGTGTCCATGGCGAGGCTCCGGTCAGCGGGCGAGCGTAGCGCAGCGCCGGCCGCCGTCCGGCTCAGTAGGTCTTGTAGGGCAGGAACTTGCCGGACATCGTGATGCTGACGCGGTCACCCTTCGGGTCGGGTTCGCGCTGCAGGTCCATCTTGAAATCGATCGCGGACATGATGCCGTCGCCGAACTCCTCGTGGATCAGTTCCTTGAAGGTCGTGCCGTAGACGTTGATCAGCTCGTAGAAGCGGTAGATCAGCGGATCGGTCGGCACGCTGGTCGGCAGCGAGCCCTTGTAGGGCACGACCATCAGCCACTTCTTCTCCTCGGCGGTCAGGCCGAAGATCTCGCCGACGACGCCGGCCTGCTCGGCCGTCAGCGTCATCTGCCCGAGGCAGGCGGCGGTGACCCATTCCTTGCTCAGGCCGACCTTGGCGGCCACGTCGGACCACTTCAGGCCCTTGGCGACCTTGGCGGCGACGATCTTCTCGGTGACGTCCATGCGGCTCATGCGATTCTCCTCAGCGTGGTGGGGGCCGGGTGGGGCTCGGGATCCTGTCCGGGGCTGACCTCCTCGGGCTGCGCCGGGGCGCGGCCGTGCGACAGCTCCTTCGAGCGCGCGACGAGGAAGTCGACCAGGTGGTTGCGGATGCGGTAGTACTGCGGATCGTGGTGCAGCGTCGCGCGCTGCCGCTCGCGCGACATCGTGTTGCGCACGATCTCCGCGACGCGCGCCTGCGGGCCGTTGCTCATCAGCAGGATGCGGTCGGCCAGCAGGATCGCCTCGTCGACGTCGTGCGTGATCATGAAGACGGTCTGGTGCGTCTCGGCGCAGATCTTCAGCAGCTCGTCCTGGATCGTGCCGCGCGTCAGCGCATCGAGCGCGCCGAAGGGCTCGTCCAGCAGCAGCATGCGCGGCTGGATCGCGAATGCGCGCGCGATGCCGACACGCTGCTTCATGCCGCCGGAGAGCTGGCTCGGCTTCTTGTCGATCGCCGGCGCCAGGCCGACCATCGCGACGTACTTCTCGACGTGCTCGTCGACCTGCGCGCGGCTCCAGCCGGGCCACTTGCTGCGCACCGCGAAGGCGATGTTGGCGCGCACCGTCAGCCAGGGCATCAGCGCATGGCCCTGGAACACCACGCCGCGCTCCAGGCTCGGGCCGGCGATCTCGCGCTGGTCCATGAACACGTGGCCCTCGCTGGCGCTCTCCAGCCCCGCCAGCACGTTCAGGATGGTCGTCTTGCCGCAGCCGCTGTGGCCGATGATGCAGACGAACTCGCCTTGCCGGATGCCGAAGTTGACGCTGTCGAAGACGACCGCCTCGCCGTAGCGCTTGGCCAGTCCTTCGACCTTGAGGAAGTCGCCTCCGCTCACGCCGTGCTCCCGGTATTCGACCGCGGAACGAGCGGACGCCGCGGATCCGGCTTGGCCGGTCCGCTGGCGTCGCCCCCTCGAGGGGGAGCGCCGAAGGCGCTCCGGGGGTGGGCGTCAATCCACATAGGTCACCGCCTTTTGCAGCCGGGCGAACAGCAGGTCCAGCGCCATGCCGACCACGCCGATCACGAGGATCGCGAAGATCACGTTCGGCAGCGACAGGTTGTTCCACTCGTTCCACACGAAGTAGCCGATGCCGGTGCCGCCCACCAGCATCTCGGCGGCGACGATCACCAGCCAGGCGATGCCCATCGAGATGCGCATGCCGGTCAGGATGGTCGGCGCGGCAGCCGGCAGGATCACCTCGAACGCGCGCCGCAGCGGCGAGACCTCCAGCGTGCGTGCGACGTTCAGCCACTCACGCCGCACGCTGGCGACACCGAACGCGGTGTTGATCAGCATCGGCCACACCGAGCAGATGAAGATCACGAAGATGCCGGAGATGTTGCTGTCCTTGATCGTGTACAGCGCGAGCGGCATCCAGGCCAGCGGCGAGATCGGCTTGAGCACCTGGATGAACGGGTCCAGCGCGCGGTAGACCAGCGGGCTCATGCCGATCACGAAGCCGAGCGGGATCGCGACCACGGCGGCGATCAGGTAGCCGAGCCCGACGCGGCCGAGCGAATAGCCGAGCTGCAGCCCGACGCCCTTGTCGTTCGGCCCGTTGTCGTAGAACGGGCTGGCCAGGTTCTTCACGACCACCGCGCCCATCTGCGCGAGCGTCGGGAAGCCGGACTTCGCCGGCGCCGCGGCTGCGCCGGCCGTCGGATCCTTGCCCATCAGCTTGGCGTACTCGATCTGCTCCGGCGTGAGCGCCGGTGCGGCGCTGGCGGCGGGCGCGGCGGACAGCGTCGCCACGTGCCAGACCGCCAGCACGAGCAGCAGGATCAGCACCGAAAGCAGCCCGGCGCGCAGGCCGAGTCGACGCGGGGCGTCCATGGCCTCAGGTGCGCTTGATCGCGAAGCTGGCCGCGTAGGCGGCGGCCTTCTCCGGGTCAAACACCTTGCCCATGATCGTGAACTTCGGGTAGGCGCCATCAGGCACCTTCATGTCCAGCGACTTCATGGTCTTCTTCGCGTCGGTCAGCAGGAACACCTGCTCGGCGATCTGCTTGTAGTTGACGTCGCCCTTCACATAGCCCCAGCGCTTCATCTGCGTCAGCATCCACACGGCCATGCTCTGCCACGGGATCGGGTCGAAGTCGGCGCGGTCGGGCACGTTCTTCACGTTGCCCAGGCCGTCGGCGAAGCGGCCGGTGAGCACCTGCGCGACCACCGTCTCGGGCTGGTTCAGGTAGGCCTGCGGCGAGATCACCTTGGCGATCAGCTCGCGGTTCTTCGCCTCGCGCGCCATCGCCGCCGCGTTGAGCACCGCGCGGTACAGGGCCGCGAAGGTGTTCGGGTTCTTCTGGATGAACTCGGCGCTGGTGCCGAACGCGCAGCACGGGTGGCCGTTCCACAACTCCTTGGTCAGGATGTGGATGAAGCCGACCTCCTCGTACACCGCGCGCTGGTTGAACGGGTCGGGGCCGAGGTAGCCGTCGATGTTGCCGGCACGCAGGTTGGCCACCATCTCCGGCGGCGGCACGACGCGGATCTGGATGTCGCGGTCCGGGTCCAGCCCCGCCTCCGCCACGTAGTAGCGCAGCAGGAAGTTGTGCATCGAGTACTCGAAGGGCACGGCGAACTTGAAGCCCTTCCAGTCCTTCGGGTCGCGCTTGTCCTTGTGCTTGACCGCGAGCGTGATCGCCTGGCCGTTGGTGTTCTGGATCGTCGCGACGTGCATCGGCACCGCGTTGCTGCCCGCGCCCATCGAGATGGCCAGCGGCATCGGGCTGAGGAAGTGCGTGGCGTCGTACTCCTTGTTCAGCATCTTGTCGCGGATCAGCGCCCAGCCCGCCGTCTTGACCACCTCGACGTTGAGCCCCTGCTTCGAGTAGAAGCCCAGCGGGTGCGCCATGATCAGCGGCGTCGCGCAGGTGATCGGGATGAAGCCGATCTTCAGGTCGCGCTTCTCGAGGGAGCCGCTCTTGTCCTGCGCCATCGCCTGCAGGCTCGCGATCGGCAGCACCGAGCCGATCGCGGCCATCGCGGTGCGGCGGCCGACGGCACGCAGGAAGCGCCGGCGCAGCGCATCGTGCGGGAACAGCGCCTTGACCAGCGCGGCCTCGACGAAGGCGTTCGACGTGGCTTCGAACTCGGCGCTCTCGCTGCGCGTGCGCAGTTCGGCCGCGGCATGTTCGGCCGGGTCGCGGTGCCGGCCGCAGCTGCAGCCCATCATCAGCGGCCGGTCGGCGTCGTAGGGATCGAATTGCTCGCTCATGGTGCAGCCTCTCCTGATCGGTCCGGCAAATCGTAGGAACAGGCCGCGTTTCGCAATATCGAGGCCAGCGGCGTTGTGGTGTAGGGCTGGCACTACAAGGCCCGGCGGGCGCGCCCTGTTCCGGGACGCCTGCCGTGCCGGGAAGTCGCGCCACGGCGAGGGCCATGTCGGCCGCATGGCGCGACGCCCGTAGACTGCCGCGCATGAAACTGCGCATGGCCGAGAACTCGCTCTTCGCGATCCTGCTGCGATCGCCCTGGTGGACCAGTGCGGCCATCGCCGTGCTGGTGGGGGCCGCCGCCTGGGCGCTGCTGCCGCCGGCGTGGCGGGTGGTGGGCGCGCTGACGGGCTTCCCGTTCCTGGTCATCGCGCTGATCGCCGCCTGGCGGCAGCGCCATGCGCCGAGCGCGGCACGCGTCGAGCAGACGACGCAGGCGGTGCGCGCCCTGGCGTGGCCGGCTTTCGCCGGCCTGCTCGAGCAGGCCTTCCAGCGCGACGGCCATGTGGTGCAGCGCCGCCAGGGCGCGGCCGACTTCGTGCTCGAACGGCGCGGCCGCGCGATGCTGGTGTCGGCGCGGCGCTGGAAGTCCGCACAGACCGGGCTCGAGCCGCTGCGCGAACTGCAGGCCGCCCGCAGCGCGGCGGACGCGCCCGACGCGCTGTACATCGGCCTGGGTGGGCTCAGCGATGCGGCGGCCGCCTTTGCCGCCGAGCACCGCATCGCCGTGTGGCAGGCGGCCGAACTCGCCCAGGCGCTGCGCGGCCTGGCGCTGCCGGCCGCGCCGGCGCGCTAGC
>JAHBZL010000037.1 GCA_019635485.1 Piscinibacter sp.
CAGGCGAGTGCGACGACCGCCGGCCCGAGCAGGAAGTGGATGAACTGCGCACCGCTGAAGTAGGTCGGGTAGGGCGTGCCGGTGGCGGACAGCAGCAGCGCCAGCATCAGCACCGTCCACAGCACCGGGTTGGCCCACGGTGCCTGGCCGGCGCGACGGTACAGGGCCTGCGCCAGCACGTAGGTGACCAGCGTCGCGGTCAGCCCGAACAACGGCGTGGCCGACAGGTAGACCCAGAGCTCGACGAAGTCGCGCATCAGGCCGGCGCCTTCAGCAACGCCCGCAGCACCAGCGCGGTCACCAGCAGCCCGATGGCCGTCGACGCGACGATCACGACCAGCATGCGCACTCCGTACTGCGAGACCAGCGCGAGGTGCGTCATCACGCCCACGCCGACGGGCACGAACAGCAGCGACAGGTGCGACAGCAGCGTGTCGGCCGCCGCCGCGACCGGCGCGCGCACCGCCTCGAAGTGCAGCGCCGGCAGCAGCAGCAACAGGCCCAGCACCGGGCCCGGCAGCCCGAGCCCGGCCAGGCGCGCCAGCACCTCGCCGAGCGACTGGGCGAGCAGCAGCCAGGCGAGGCCCTTCAGCGCGTCCATCGCGGATCCTGCAGGCGGTGAACCGGGAAGCCGGGCCGGCGGGTCGGCATCACAGACCGGGATAGAGGCGGCCGGCGTTGAACACGCCGCACGGGTCGAACGCCTTCTTCAGCTCGCGGTGCAGCCGGTCCAGCGGCGCCTTCAGCGGCGCGAACACACCGGCCGAGCGATCCGCCGCACGGAACAGCGTGGCATGGCCGCCGGCGCGCGCCGCCGCGTCGCGCACCGCGGAGGCCGCGACGCTGCCGCACAGCCAGCGCTGCGCGCCGCCCCATTCGATCAGCTGCTGGCCGGGCAGGCGCAGCGCCTCGGCCGTGGACGGCAGCGAGATCCGCCACAGCGCCGCGCCCTGCGCCACCGCGGCCGCCGCCTTGACGAAGAACTCGTCGTGATGGTGGCGCAGCCCGTCCCAGAACGGCGTCGCATGGGCCGGCTCGATCAGCTCGCCGCCCAGCGCCGGGATCGCCGCCTGCACCGCCGCGTAGGCACCGCGCAGGCGCAGCAGCAGCGTGCCGTCCCACCAGGCGCTGGCGTTGATCGGCAGCGGCCGCGCGGCCCAGGTGTTGAGCCGGTCCAGCGCCTCGGTCTCGCCCATCGAGAAGCGCAGCGTCGCGGTGGCCGGCGCGATCGGCAGCACCTTCAGCGACACCTCGAGGATCACGCCGAGCGTGCCGAGGGAGCCGGCCAGCAGCCGCGCGACGTCGTAGCCGGCGACGTTCTTCATCACCTGGCCGCCGAAGCTGAGCACCTCGCCGCGGCCGTTCAGCAGCGTGGCGCCGAGCACGTAGTCGCGCACCGAGCCGACGGCGGCGCGGGCCGGACCCGCCAGGCCCGCGGCGACCATGCCGCCGACCGTGCTGCCGGGCGCGAAGTGCGGCGGCTCGAACGGCAGGCACTGGCCCTTCTCGGCCAGCACCGCCTCCAGCTGCGCGAGCGAGGTGCCGCAGCGCGCGGTGACCACCAGCTCGGTGGGCTCGTAGCTCGAGATGCCCTCGAGGATGCGCGTGTCCAGCGGCTCGCCCTGCGGCGCCTCGCCGTAGAAGGCCTTGGTGCCGCCGCCACGGATGTCCAGCTGCGCGCCGGCCGCCTGGGCGCTGAGCACGCGGTCGATCAGGACCTGCAGCGCGGGGTCATTGACGGACATGTCAGTACCGCCCGGCCGCCCGAAGGTACTGACGCGCCCCCTCGGGGGGCCGCGAACGAAGTGAGCTGGGGGGCATCATGACCTCAGAAGCGCGGGATGTCGGCGAACGGCAGCAGGCCGCGGCTGACATGCATCTTCCCGTACTCGGCACAGCGGTGCAGCGTCGGGATCACCTTGCCGGGGTTGAGCAGCTCGGCCGGGTCGAAGGCGCGCTTGAGCGCGAGCATCTGCTCGCGCTCGCCCGGCGCGAACTGCACGCACATCGAGCTGAGCTTCTCGACGCCGACGCCGTGTTCGCCCGTCACCGTGCCGCCCAGGCGCACGCTGGTCTCGAGGATCTCGGCACCGAACTGCTCGCAGCGGTGCAGCTGGTCCGGATCGTTCGCGTCGAACAGGATCAGCGGGTGCAGGTTGCCGTCGCCGGCATGGAACACGTTGGCGCAGCGCAGCCCGTACTTGCGCTCCATCTCCTGGATCGCGAGCAGGATGTCCGCGAGCCGCTTGCGCGGGATCGTCGAGTCCATGCACATGTAGTCGGGGCTGATGCGGCCGGACGCCGGGAAGGCGTTCTTGCGCCCGCTCCAGAACTTCAGCCGCTGCGCCTCGTTCTCGCTGACCGCGATGGCGGTCGCGCCGCTCGCGCGCAGCACCTCGACCATGCGGCCGATCTCCTCCTCGACTTCCTCCGGCGTGCCGTCGCTCTCGCACAGCAGGATCGCCTCGGCGCTCAGGTCGTAGCCGGCATGCACGAAGTCCTCGACCGCGGCGGTCATCGGCTTGTCCATCATCTCGAGGCCGGCCGGGATGATGCCCGCGCCGATCACGCTGGCCACCGCGTCGCCGGCTTTGCGGATGTCGTCGAAGCTGGCCATGATGCAGCGCGCCAGCTGGGGCTTGGGCACCAGCTTGACCGTGACCTCCGTGATCACGGCCAGCATGCCCTCGCTGCCGACCAGCACGCTCATCAGGTCCAGCCCGGCGGCATCGAGCGCCTCGGAGCCGAACTCGACCGCCTCGCCCTCGATGGTGTAGCCGCGCACGCGCAGCACGTTGTGCAGCGTCAGCCCGTACTTCAGGCAGTGCACGCCGCCGGAGTTCTCGGCCACGTTGCCGCCGATCGTGCAGGCGATCTGGCTCGACGGGTCCGGCGCGTAGTACAGCCCGTGCGGCGCGGCCGCCTCGCTGATCGCGAGGTTGCGCACGCCGCACTGCACGCGTGCCGTGCGCGCGACCGGGTCCAGGCGCAGGATGCGGTTGAACTTCGCGAGGCTCAGCGTCACGCCCAGCTTGTGCGGCAGCGCGCCGCCGGACAGCCCGGTGCCGGCGCCGCGGGCCACCACCGGTGCGCCGAGCCGGTGGCAGGTGCGCAGCACGGCGGCGACCTGCTCCTCGGTTTCCGGCAGCGCGACCACCAGCGGCTGCTGACGGTAGGCCGTCAGCCCGTCGCATTCGTAGGGGATGGTGTCCTCGCTGTGCCAGAGCAGCGCGTGCGGCGGCAGCAGCGGCGCCAGCTCGGCCACCACGGCGGCGCGGCGCGCGGCGCGTTCGGGCCCGGTCGCGGGGGCGCGGGACGCCAGCTCGGGGGTGGTCGGTGCATTCATGGGCAGTCTCCGTTCCGCGCGAGCGCGACTGTAGCGCGAGCCATGCAGCGTCGGCGCCTCACCGCGGGGCCGTGAAGACCGTCAGCACGCCGGTATACCCGTACAGGTGGTGGCGCGCGATCTCGCCGGCCGCGAAGAAGCCGACCAGTGGCACGTCGCCGAGCGCGCGCCGCACGATCGCGAGTTCCGCCGACGGCGCGCCGAAATGCGGCCCGCCGCGGCCCGAGCAGCTCACGTAGACCGCGCCGAGCATCGTGCTGCCGGCGCCGCTGCCACCGTCGCCGCCCTGGGCCAGCACCGGTGCCGGCTCGGGCTCGAGTTCCTCGCGGATCTCGGCGCAGATGCGCACCAGGTCGCGCCGCGCCGCCTCGGTGTGGCGCTGACAGAACGCGAGCTGCTGGCCTTCGGTGGCGTGGTCGGCGATCACGATGCCGCGGTTGCCCGGGTCCAGGCCGATCAGGTGCCGCACGCGCGTGTCGGCGCCGAACGCGCCGGGGCGGGCCGGGCCGTCCGCCCGGTCGGCCGGGTCGGACAGGCCGACCAGGGTCTGCCGGATCTGCGTCAGCGCCTCGCGCGGCTCGCGCCCGGCCAGGCCGAGGTCGGCGAGCAGGCAGTCCAGCGCCGGCTCGTCGTCCAGCCGGGTGATCACGTTGTGCTGGGCCGCCGTCACGCGGCGCAGGCGGCCGACCGGCTGGCAGCCCTGCGTGACCCGCGACACCAGCCCGACCTCGGGCCCGAAGGCGACGCCCGACAGGCCGCCCTCCAGCACCCGGTCGGCGATGGTCAGCGTGCGCTGGCGCGAGGAGGCCAGCCCGCCGAACAGGTAGCCGCTGGCGGTGCGTTCGCTGAGGTCGGCGATCAGCTCGGTCAGCTCGGGGGTCGCCGGGTCGGCGTGCACCAGCGCCGTGTGCGCGGCGAAGTCGGCCAGCGGCCGAAGCCCCGAGAAGACGCGCCACGAGGCCGGCGGCAGATCGCACAGCATCAGCGTCAGCGCCGGCTCGTCGATGTACTCGACGCCGTTGGCCGACACGCCGACGCCGACGCCGCCCACCCAGGCGACGCCGGGCCAGCGAGCGTTCAGCTCGGCCAGCAACGCCTCGGCGTGCGCGGCGTAGTGGTCCGTCAGGTAGACCCAGCCGAGCGTCGGCCGGGCCATGCCGTGCTCGCGCTGCTGCGCCTCCAGCTGCGGTTGCGCCAGCGCGAGCGCCAGCCGCCAGTCGGGATGGGTGGCATGCGCCTGCAGGAAGGGCTTCATCGCCACCGCCTGCCCGTTCAGCCGCGCTGCGGCGCGGCGCGCTTGCGCGGCGCCGGGGCCTTGCGCGCCCCGCCGGTGCTGCGCGACACCACCTGGCCGGCGCCGCGCGCCACCGCGGCGGGCACCGCCGCGGCCTTCTTCAGCGTCTGCCCGGCCGCGTCGAAGCTCTGCTTGACCATCGTGCCGGCAAGGTTCTTCGCCGCGTCGGTCGCGCTGTCCTTCATCGCGCTCGCGGCGAGCTGGGTGAACTGCTTGGTCAGCGCGCCCCACCACTGCATCGGGTCGACCACCGGCGGCGCGTCGGCCTTCTTCTCCGCCTTCGCCGCCTTGCGCGCCGCCGGGCGGGGCCGGACGGCCGGTGCCGCCGGGGCCGGGCTCGTCGCCGCCTCGGCCGCCGCGGTCGGCAGGCGGACCTGCAGCGATTCGCGCAGGTCCTCCATCTGCACGTTCATCGTCTTCAGCGTCGACAGCGTCATGCGCTGCACCTCGAGCGCCTGGATCGTCGCGCCGAGCATGCGCGCGTTCTGCTCGAGCCAGAACTGCACCGTGCGCAGTTCCTCGATGCGCTTCTCCAGCTCCTCCGGGTTCAGCGTCGGCGCGACCCACTGGCCAATGTTCGGCAACGCCGCACCGGCGTTCTTGACCAGGCCTTGCAGGAAGTCGAAGCCGGGGACGAGCTTGGCGAAGTTGGCGGCGTCGGCCATGGGGTCTCCTGTGGTTGTCGTGGGCGCTCGGGTCGATTGTGCTCCCGTCACCCGCCGCGGCGCAGCGTTCAGCGCGAGCGTTCGAGCAGCCGCGCCAGGCGCGCCGCGTCGGCGGGTTCCGACCCGCTCTCCTGCGCCGCAGCCGCGTGGGCCCGGGCGAACCAGGCGCGTGCGCCGGCGGCCTCCCCCTGCGCCATCAGGTTCTCGCCGAGCTCTTCGAACACGTAGCTGTCGCTGCTGCCGGCGGCGGCGTGCTCGCGCTCCAGTGCGGTCAGGATCTCCAGCGCCTCGGCGTACCGTCCGAGGTGCCGCAGCGCCCAGGCGACGGCCCAGCGCGCCTCGCGGATCTGCGGCCGGTCGCCCTGGCGTTCGCGCGCGGCCAGCGCCACGCGGAAGGCCTGCAGCGCGTCCACGTGCCGGCCCGCGTCCATGAGGCTCATGCCGAGGTTGTTGGCGATCGAACCTTCCCAGCGCCGCGCGCGCGGGTCGGCGCTGCCGCGCGCGCGCTCCAGCGCCCGCTGGTTCATCTCGACCTGCGCGGCCGTGTCGGGCTCGACCAGCGCGACCATGTGCAGCGCGTCGATGGCGAGCTCGGGCAGGCGCGCCGTGTCCGCGCGCTCGAGCGCCTGCTCGAACAGCGGCCGGGCGCGCAGCGGCTCGCCGGCCGAGCGCCACAGCCGGCCGCGTTCGAGCAGCGTCCGCACCTGGGGCTCGGCGCCGGCGCCGGCGCCGGCCAGCTCGGCGTCGACCGCGTCGAGCAGCCGGTGGCCCTCGTCGAAGCGCCGGCGCAGGCCGAGCGTGCGGGCGATCTGCGTGCGCAGCACCAGAGCGGCGTCGCCGCCGCTGCGCGCGAGGTGCTCGCGAAACACCGCCTCCGAGCGGGCCGGATCGCCGAAGTCCCACAGCAGGCGTACGTCCAGCGCGGAGGCCTCGAAGGCGATCCGCTCGACGTGGTAGCCGCGCTTCTCGAGCAACGCGGGCAGCCCCTGCGGGCCGATCATGTGCAGGCTGCCGACGGCCGCGAAGACCCGCCGGCCGGCCGCGTGCAGCGCGTCGATGCGCTGCGCCAGCAGCGGGTTGCGGTCGTCCAGCAGCCGGCGCATCGCGGCGATTTCGGCCGGCGTGTCCAGGCAGCGGCACCAGTCGGCATAGCTGGCCAGCAGCGCGTACTCGCCGTCGGCCCAGATCTGCGCCAGGCGCGCGAGCAGGGCCTGGGCTTGGCCGGAATCGAGCTCGTCCAGGCCGCTGGCGAGCAGGGCCACGGCCTCGTCCGGGCGGGCGAGCGACAGTGCGCTGAACTGCTCCTCCGGCGTCTCGAGGCCGACCACGCGCAGGCCCTGGCCGCGCGCGTAGCCGGCCAGGAACAAGTCGATGCCGTAGATCGCCTCCAGGCCCTGGCGGCGCGCGGCCAGCATGGTCAGCGCGGCGATCTTCATCTCCGGCGCGAGCCGCGCGAACAGCGCCGGGTCGGCGCAGTCGCCGCGGGCGCGCTGCTCGAGCCGGCGCTGCAGCGCGGCCGGCAGCGCCGCGGGCGTGCCGCCTTCCGCACCGGCCGCCATGCGCCGGACGGTGTCCGGGTCGAGCATGTCCAGCTCGAGCGCGAGCAGGTCGCTCGCGCCCAGCGCGTCGCGCACGCGCGGCCCGGGAAACATCCAGTCGCGCCGCGCGACGTGCAGCGTGCCGTACAGGTACGAGACGCGCCCGTCCTTCGACACCTGCCACAGGAAACCGTGGTCGTGCGCGCGGCGCAGCCCGTCGACGGCCATCTCGATGCTGGGCGGGCTGACCGGCGGCGGGCAGTCCGGCTTCTGCGCACGGGCGGTGCCGGCCAGCAGGGCCAGCAGCAGCAACGCCAGGTTCAGGATCGTCGCCATGACGGCCGCCTACGGGCGCATCGAGCGCAGGTCGATGCGCAGCACGCCGTCGCGCTGCTGCCACTGCAGGCGGCCCAGCACGTCCATGCCCAGCAACGGCCGGTCGGCCAGCCCGGGCAGCGCGACGACGTGCAGCCGCTCGGCGCGCACGCCGCCTTCCAGCGCGATGTCGGCCCGCACCACCTCGCCGCGGACCACGCCGCCGGCGGTGTTGGAGGTGACGCCGCCCAGGCCTTCCAGCCGCAGCTCCGCGGCCAGCTGCGCCGGGATCGCGGTGCCGGTCGCGCCGGTGTCGACCAGGAACTCGACCGCCCGGTCGTTGATGCGGCCCGGCCAGTGGTAGTGGCCGTCCGGCCCGCGCCGGATCTCGATCACTTCGTCGCCGGCGCTGAAGCGCGCCTGGGCGGCGCGGTGCAGCCACCACTGCACGCCCAGGAACAGCAGCAGCCCGACCAGCAGCCAGACCGTGACGACCTTGAACGTGCGCGGCAATTCCTCGGACATGCGCTTACGATGCCATGGATTGAATGCCCCGACCTGTGCAGCCTGCACGCTCCCGCCGATGAAGAGCCTGTTCCACCTCGCCTACCACGTCGACGACCTGGACAGCGCGCGCGCGTTCTACGGCGGCGTGCTGGGCTGCCGCGAGGGGCGCAGCACGGACACCTGGGTCGACTTCGACTTCTTCGGCCACCAGCTCTCGCTGCACCTGGGCGAGCCGTTCCGCACCACCGACACCGGCCGCGTCGGCGCGCACCTGGTGCCGATGCCGCACCTCGGCCTGGTGCTCGAGCTGCCCGACTGGCAGGCCCTCGCGCAGCGCCTGCGCACGGCCGGCACGCGCTTCGTGCTCGAGCCGCAGGTGCGCTTCGAGGGCCAGCCCGGCGAGCAGTGGACGATGTTCTTCCGCGACCCGGCGGGCAACCCGATCGAGGTCAAGGGCTTTCGCGCCCTGGCGAGCGCCTTCGAGACCTGAACTGGGGGCCCGGTCGGCGGGCCTAGGGATACGGATTGCGCACCCGAGTCGTAGCATCGGCGGCCCAGGCCCTGCTGCCGATCCGAGAGCGCCGTCATGTCCTCACGCTGCGCGCTGCTGGCATCCGATCCCGACGCCGTCGCGGCGCGGGCGGTGCTCGATGCGCTGCGCGGCGACGCGCGCTGGCAGGTCGAGGTGTGCGCCCCGGGCGAGGCCGCGGCCCTGCCGGTGCAGGCGCTGCTGCTGACCGTCGACCCGCCCGGTTTCGCGGGCACGCTCGCGCGGCTCGGCGAGCTGCAGCGCGAGCACCCGCGCGCCGCCGTGCTGGCCGCCGTGCACGGTCTGGACGACCACCAGCTCGCCGCGCTGCTCGACGCGGGCGTGCGCGACTTCGTCGTGATGCCGTTCGCGGCCCCCGAGTTGCAGGCGCGCCTGCAGCACGGGCTGCTGGCCGCGCCGCATGGCCCGGCTCCGGTGGCCGCCGCGCAGCCGCGCCTGCGCGACTTCATCGGCGAGAGCCCGCTGTTCCTGCGCCAGGTGGCCAAGCTGCCCGTGTACGCGGCCTGTGACGCCGGGGTGCTGATCGTCGGCGAGACGGGGACCGGCAAGGAAGTCTGCGCGCAGGCCGTGCACTACCTGTCGGCGCGCGCCGCGCGCCCCTGGGTGGCGGTGAACTGCGGCGCGATCCCGAGCGAGCTGATCGAGGACGAGCTGTTCGGCCACGTGAAGGGCGCCTACACCACCGCGCTGGCGCCGCGCCCCGGGCTGGTTCGCGAGGCCGAGGGTGGCACGCTGTTCCTGGACGATATCGACTGCCTGCCGCTGCCCGCGCAGGCGAAGCTGCTGCGCTTCCTGCAGGAACGCGAGTACCGGGCGGTCGGCAGCAACGCCGTGCAGCGCGCCGACGTGCGGGTGATCGCGGCGAGCAACCTGCAGCTGCCGCAGCTGGTGGCATCAGGCCGTTTCCGGCAGGACCTGTACTTCCGCCTGAACGTGCTGACGCTGGAGTTGCCGCCGCTGCGCGAGCGCAAGGAGGACATTCGCGCGCTGGCGCTGCACTTCCTGCGCGGCTTCGCGCTGCAGTTCGAACGCCGCCTCGACGGCCTCACCGCACAGTCGCTGCAGCGGCTGCTGGCGCACGACTGGCCGGGCAATGTGCGCGAGCTGCAGCACGTGATCGAGCGGGCGTCGGTGCTGGCGGCCGGGCCGCTGCTGGCCGCCGACGACATCGAGATCGACGCGCACGGCGGTGAGCCGCAGCCGGTCGATTCCTTCCAGCGCGCCAAGGCGCGCGTGGTGCAGCAGTTCGAGCGGCGCTTCATCGAGCAGTTGCTCGCGGCCCATGGCGGCAACGTCACCCATGCGGCCCAGGCGGCGCAGAAGAACCGCCGCGCCTTCTTCGAGCTGATGCGCAAGCACCGCATCGAGCCGCAGCGCTTCCGCGCTGCGGCTGCCTGAGTCCCTCCTCGCGGTCCCTGTCGTCATTCGGCGCCTCGTGCCGGAGGCGGCGGCTGCCTGAGCGCGGGTGCCTGACCGCGGGTAACCAAGCGCGGGTGCCGGCAGGACATTTCCGTGCGCGGGCAGGACGGAAATGTCCGACCCGCCGTAACGGGGGCGCCTGGCGCGCGCGACGTCGTCGGCTCGGACAAGAGCGTCCTGCCCGACCGGCGATCGGCCATCGGCGGCCTCGTCGAATCAAGCACTTGCGCGAGCCGCCGGCGTGGCACCGCGCTTGCGATCCTCCGGGGCAATGCACTGCCGCCACGGACATGCCGATCGACGACGTCACTTCCGCACTGGTGCGGGCGCTGGCGCGCTATCTCGGCCTGCACCCGCAGGCAAGCGATACGGCGCAGGGCATCGCGCGCTGGTGGCTGGCGGATCAGGCGCCGGTGCGCGAGGCCGCGCTGCTGCGGGCGCTGGAGTGGCTCGAGCGGCAGCGACTGGTCGAACGGGTCAGCGCCCCGGACGGCCGCGTGCGCTTCCGCCGCAGCGATGCCGCGGACGGCGCCGACTGGCCGACGCGCGCCGCGCGGGCGCTGGCCGGCCTGCCCCCGCCATGAACCCCGCAAGGAGACCCTCATGCCTGCCGTGAAGATGTCGATCAGCCTGGCCGTGGCCGGCGGCCCGGTGCTGTCGGTGGCCGCCGTCGAGAACGTCGAGGCCTACGACGTGATCGAGGTGACGATTCCCGCCAACACGACGACCGCGCGGCGGATCCAGCTGCAGCCGGCCAGCGCGGCAAACGTCAACCTGCTGCTGATCCAGTCCGACCTGTACGGCCCGGAGATCAGCTACCGCGCGAGCAACGGAACCGCCGACTCCGACCCGGTGGCGCTGCTCGGCCCGCAACTGTTCGGGCGCGGCGTGCTCTCGCTGTTCGGCAACGACGTGCTGTCGCTGCTGGTCGTCAACACCCACCCCGCGCCGGCCCCCGGTGCGGCCGGGCGCGACGCGCACCTGCAGATCCTGGTCGGCCGCGACGCCACGCCGTGACGACGCCGTGAACGAACCCTCACCCAGCCACGAGGTCCCGCCATGCCCACGTACCTGACTCCCGGCGTCTACATCGAGGAACTGCCGAGCGGCTCGCGGCCGATCGAAGCCGTCGGCACTTCGACCGGCTGCTTCCTCGGCTACGCCGTGCGCGGCCCGCTGACCACGCCGACGCTGATCGGCAGCTGGGACGACTACGAGCGCAGCTTCGGCAGCCTGCGTCTGGACACTGAGGCGGTCACCGGCGCTGCGGCGCCGCTGGGCGACCCGCTCGGCCATGCCGTCAGCGCCTTCTTCAGCAACGGCGGCACCAAGGCCTACATCGTGCGCCTGGCCGCCGCGGCGGTGACGGCGACGCAGAGCCTGAACGACGGCGGCGTGATGCTGACCGTCGACGCCGCCAACCCGGGCACCTGGGCCAACGGCCTGGTGCTGCGCCTGACCGAACGCACCGAAGGTGCGGCCACCGTGTTCGACGCCCGCGTCGGCCGCGTCGACGGCAGCACCTTCCGGGTCGACGAGGCGCTCGGATCGGTGGTGCCCGAGGCAGGACGGCCGAACTCCATCGGGGCCGTGATCAACAGCGCCTCCAGGCTCGTCCGCGTGAGCGTGCCGGCCGGACGCGAGGCGGCGCTGCGCACCCACCTCGAGTCCGCCGCCGGGCCGGTCGACGTGACCCTCGGCAGCGGCACCAACGGCACGGCACCCGGCACGACCGAGTTCCAGGCCGCGTTCGCCGCGTTGGCACGCGTGCGCGACGTCAACATCGTGCTGCTGCCGGGGCAGTACTGGAGCGGCACCGGGCGCGCGCTGATCGAGCAGGCCATCACGCATTGCGAGGCGATGCGCAACCGCATGGTGATCGTCGACCTGCCGCCGGGGCAGGAGCTCGACAACGAGGAGGAGGTGAACAACCTCGACCTCAGCACCTCGACCTACGCGGTCAGCTACTACCCCTGGCCGCTGGTCGCCAACCCGTACTACAGCCCGGACCCGAACCCCGCCACCGGCGCCGGCCCGGGCCAGCCGCGCACGGTGCTGGTCTCGCCCGCGGCGATGGCCGCGGGCCTGTGGGCCAAGACCGATGCGCGGCGCGGCGTGTGGAAGGCGCCGGCGGGCATCGAGTTCGGGCTGGTCGGCGTGAGCGCGCTCGAGTTCACGGTCGACAACACCGAGCAGGACTTCCTCAACCCGGCCGGCGTCAACGCGCTGCGCCGCATGCCCGGCTTCGGCCCGGTGGTCTGGGGCACGCGCACGCGCTCGACGCGTGCCAACCCGGAATGGCGCTACGTGCCGGTGCGGCGCACCGCGATCTTCATCGAGGAGAGCATCTCCGGCGGCATCCAGTGGGCCGTGTTCGAGCCGAACGACCACCGGCTCTGGTCCTCGCTGCGCGCCAACATCGAGTCGTTCATGAACGGCCTGTTCCGCGTCGGCGCGTTCCAGGGCGAGAAGGCCACCGACGCGTACTTCGTCAAGTGCGGCCTGGGCCAGACCATGACGCAGGACGACATCGACCGCGGCCAGGTGATCGTGCTGGCCGGCTTCGCGCCGCTGAAGCCGGCCGAGTTCGTGATCGTGCGCATCCAGCAGAAGGTCGGCCAGCAGTAGCCGGCGACGCCCGAACAGGAGAGAGCCCATGGCAGCCCCGATGTTCCCGGTCAACACGCACCGCTTCGACCCCTACCGCACCTTCAAATTCCAGGTCCTGATCGACGGCAAGCCGGTCGCCGGGCTGAAGAAGATGGGCGCCCTCAAGCGCAAGACCGAGCCCATCAAGTGGCGCGCCGCCGGCGACCCGACGCAGGAACGCATTCTGCCCGGCGGCACCAGCTACGAGCCGATCACGCTCGAGCAGGGGCTGTCGCACGACCCCGTGTTCGAGAACTGGGCCAACCTCGTCAACAACATCGGCGGCGATGCCGCGATGTCGCTGAAGAACTTCCGCAAGGACATCGTCATCAACGTGCTCAACCTGCAGGGGCAGGTCGCGCTTTCGTACAAGGTGTTCCGCGCCTGGGTCTCGGAGTACCAGGCGCTGCCCGAGATGGACGCCGGCACGATGAACGCGGTCGGTATCCAGACCATGACGCTGCAGCACGAAGGCTGGCAGCGCGACACGGCGGTGGCCGAGCCGGCCGAGAGTTGACGGGAAGGGATGACGTGCAGAGCGCGGCGCATCGGCTTCTTCCCGGCGGGCTGGCGGAGGGCGGCGCACTGCGCCGCGACTACGCCTTCCGCGTGGTGGACGGTGCGCTCGAGCTCGCGCTCGCGGAAGCGGCTGCCGGAGCGGCCCACGTGCCGCAGGCGGTCACGCAGGTGCTCGGCAGCGCACTGGCGACGCTGGCCGGTGCCGCGCCGGCGCCGGAACGCATCGAGGCCCTGTGCGTGGCCGACCGGCAACTGCTGATGGGCGAGCTGGAGCGTCATCTCGGGGGCGGGCCGCGCTGGCTGGTCGCCGACTGCGGCGCCTGCGGCGCCCGCTTCGACATGCAGGTTGATCCGACGGCGCTGCCGGTCAAGCCGGCCGGCGCCGGCTTCCCGCACCTGCACCTGGCCTGGGACGGGCATGAGCAGCTGCTGCGTGTGCCCGACGGCAGCGACCAGGCCTGGCTGGCCGAACGGCAGGCCGATGCCTCGCCCCGCGCGGCAGCGCGAGCCCTCGCGGCGCGACTGCTGCTGCGCATCGACGGGCGGCCGGCGGAAGGCGACGAGGTCGAGGCACTGCCCGAGACCTGGCTGGACGCCGTCGACGCGGCGCTCGACGAGGCCGCGCCTGCGCTGGCCACGCAAGGCCGCGCCGCATGCCCCGAGTGCGGCCAGCCCAACACCGTGGCGTTCGATCCCTACGGCGCGCTGGCGCGCGGCGGCGGCGAACTGCTCGACGAGGTGCACACGCTGGCCAGCCACTACCACTGGAGCGAGCGCGACATCTTGGCGCTGCCACGCGCCCGCCGACACGAGTACTTGCGCCGTGTCGACGCCGCGCGCGGGCTTGTCGGAGGCGCCTGAGATGAGGCCCATCGTCTACGAGGCTACCCGCGACTGGCGAGCAGGGGCAGCTTTCGGCCCACGGCCGTCCTTCGCCGTCTGCTTCCTGCGTGGTGCGGGGCAAGCCGAGCCGCGCCCGGGCGGGTGTCGGCGCGCGGACCCGGGCGGCCGGCGCTGCGCGCCGCCTTCCCTGCGGTGCTCGGCCGCGCGGCCCTGTCGCCCAACTCGCTTCGCTCACTTCGTTCGCTGCGCTCAAACAGTCGGCGACAAGTCAGATCACTTGGCGCGCTGGCGCGCGCGGGCCACACGTCCTGCGCTCCTCGGCGCCCTCCACGCGCGCCGCCACCCGCCCGGGCACGGCTCGGCCAGCACCACCGTGCTTCGGGACGGCCCGCAATCGGTGCCCGGTCGCGGCAGGCGGCCCCTGCCGGGCGCGATTTGGGTGGCGGCGAGAAGCGCAGGCGCCGGGGTCGGCGCGCGCAGCGCGCTTCGTGGTCTGACTTGTCGCCGACTGTTTGAGCGCAGCGAACGAAGTGAGCGAAGCGAGTTGGGCGACACGACCCCGGTGACGAGCATCGCAGCGCAGTCGGCACGCAGTGCCGACCGCCACCGCATGAGCGCCCGGCAGGGGCTGCCTGGCGCGACTCGCTCCACTCGCCGAGAGCTGCCGAACGACGCGCCCGGAGTGAAGCGCCGCGGCTCGCACCAGGTGCCGTGGACCCGCTGACATGGGCGCGCTGCTCGACACCATCGCCGATGCGCTGCGCCCGCTGCCGGGTGCGCCGAACGCGGTGCTGCGGCGTGCGCCGGCGGGGGCCGCCGAGCCGCTGCCCGACGAGGTCGAGGCCGACGACGGTGCGGCCCTGACCGTGTACCGACTTCAGAAGGACGGTGGTGATTCGTCACCGCCATTGGCGCCGCTGCACGGGCCTTCCACCCCGGACTCAGCCGCCCCCAACGGGGCAGGCAGCGTCGGGGGTGCGGACGAGAGATCGGACCGCATCGCCCACCCGTGGATCGGACGCAAGGACGGCCTCGAAAGAGGAGAACAGAGAACGCGTCATACCGTCGAGCGGAGAGCTGAGTCGCTTTCGCAGTCAAGGTTGTCTCCCGAGTTTCCGGTTCCATCGAGTTCCGTTTCGGTGACGTCCCGCCCTGCCCCGAGTGTCGCAGTGGAAGTACCGGTTGTGGTCAGCGCGCCTGTTGAACGTACCTACGAAGCTGTGAAGATGAGGGAGCCGGCCCGTGGCGCCCCTTCTGAAGACCTCTTGCAAGGCGCGATGCCGCAGATCGACGATGGACCCGGCGAGGTCCTTGCGTCAGGGCCGCAGCGACTCGAGTCCACCGGCGAGCCCGCTGTCGTTGCCGCTCCGCTGGCGGAACGCGCGCCACCCCCGGCCCTGCACCTCGCGACGGTCGCGCAGCGCGACGTGCCGCCGGCGACGCCCCAGCGCGCCACGCCTCGCGCCCCGCCCCAGCCGCCGGCGCCCGGCGGGCTGCGCATCGGCCGCATCGAGGTCACGGTGCTGGCCGATGCGCCGCGGGCGAAGCCGGAGGTGCCCGCGGCCGCGCCGCTGGACAGCCGCTTCCTGAGCCGCCACTACCTGCGGCGCACCTGACGGAGCCGGGCAGCCATGGCCGTCGTCGTCTCCTCGCTGTCCTCGGTGTGCCGCCAGTTCGGCCAGCGCGTCTCGGCGCGCATCAACACGCCGACCAGCACGCCGGTGCAGGTGCTGGTCGGCACGCCCGCCGCGGCGGTGCCGGCCGAGAGCGACGACGTGCAGCGGCTGAACCTGTTCTTCTTCCGTTTCGAGCCGTCCGGCTTCTTCCCGGACAAGCTGCCCGGCGAGCCCTGGCTGCTGCGCATGCACTGCCTCGTGACGCCCTTCTGCGTGGACGAGGACGGTGTCGGCGCCGGCGAGAACGACCTGCGCGTGCTCGGCGAGGTGCTGCGCCTGTTCCAGGAGGAGCCGGTGCTGAGCATGACGATCGAGGGCCAGCCCTTCCTGCTGCAGGCGGTGTTCTGCACGCTCGGTCTGGACCAGCTGAACCAGCTCTGGTCGACGCAGGGCGACACGGTGTATCGGCCTTCGGCCCTGTTCGAGGTTTCGCTGGCGCCGGTGCTGCCGCGCGAGGAGGCGCTGCCCGCGCCGCTGGTCGGCAGCATCGGCTTCGCCGCCCGCGCCACGCTGGCGGCACGCCACGGCCTGCCGGACACGGCCGAACTGGGCGTGTTCGTCCCGCTCGTGCAGCGCAACGCCCCCGACACGCGCGTCGAGACCTGGGCGCCGGCGCTGTGCCTGGTCGACGCGGGCGACTGCCTGCGCTCGGCGTCGCTCGCGCTCGGCAGCCCGGCGCTCACGGCCTTCGCGCCGGCCGCCTGGGTCGCCGGCGCGCCGGGCAGCGAGGTCACGCTGCAGTGGCAGGTGTGGAGCGCCGCGGACGGCTGGCAGCCCTCCGGCACACCGCAGACCGTGACGCTGGTCGACCCTGCGATCGACCCCGACCGCACCGCCGGTGCCAGCCTACAGACGCTGACGCTGCCGTTCCGCAACCGGGCCGGGCAGATGCTGCTGAGCGCGCAGCGCAGCGTCGCGCGTGCCGGCGACGGTGTGATCGTCGTCGTGCGCAGCGACCCCGTGCTGATCACCCTGTTCGAGGCGCCCTGATGAACGCGCCCCGCATCGAGCTGCCGGCCGCCTGCCTGCTCGGGCCCGAGTGGGAGCGCCTGCTGCTGCTCGGCTGGTTCGCGCTCGCGAGCCGCCAGGGCCAGGTGCTGTCCGACGCGCAGCTCGCCCAGCTGCGCGCGCTGCAGCAGCAGGTCGACACGCTGCGAGCGCCGGGCGGCGTCTGGCAGCGCGCGCTGGGCGAGGCACGCAGCGCGCTCGAGCTGGACGTGCTGGCCTGCGCCGCCGCGCCCGAACTCGAGCCGCGCGTCGGCTGGCTGTTCCAGCAATTGCAGGGTGGCGGTGCGACGCAGGCCTCGCGCGCGCTGATCCAGGAGCTGCTCGCGCTCGACGCGACGCAGGGCCACGCGCTGCGTGCTGCGCTGCTGCGCGACGCGCCG
Source organism: Piscinibacter sp. (assembly GCA_019635485.1). Lineage (GTDB taxonomy): Bacteria > Pseudomonadota > Gammaproteobacteria > Burkholderiales > Burkholderiaceae_C > Piscinibacter. Next base: position 16,710 of record JAHBZL010000037.1, read on the forward strand.
CTGCAGCGCGACGGCTGGCTGCGTTCGGCGCCGGACGATGCCTACAAGCCGCTCGCGCCCGAGCCGCGGCTGCTCGAACGCCTGAGCGGCCAGGTGCCGCCGCCGGCCCCGCCGCCCGGCGCCGAACGTGTGCTGCAGGCCGCCGGCTGGGACGACCTGGTGCTGCCGCCCGACCGGCTGCAGCTGCTGCACGAGTTCCTGCTCTGGGTGCGCGGCCGCGACACCGTGGTCGGGCAATGGGGTGGGCAGCGTGTCGGCGGCCCGGTCGCGCTGTTCGCGGGGCCGTCGGGCACGGGCAAGACGCTGGCCGCCAGCGTGATCGCCGGCGCGCTCGGCTGGCCGCTCTACCGCATCGACCTCGGCCGCCTGGTCAGCAAGTACGTCGGCGAGACCGAGGAGAACCTGAACCGCCTGTTCGAGGCCGCGCATGCGCAGCCGATGGTGCTGCAGTTCGACGAGGCGGATGCCCTGTTCGCCAAGCGCGGCGAGGTCAAGGAGGCGCGCGACCGCTACGCCAACATGGAGGTAAGCCACCTGCTCACCCGCATCGAGGCGCACGACGGCCCCTGCATCCTCACGACCAACCTGCGCCGCCAGCTCGATGCCGCGTTCCTGCGCCGCATCCACGTGGTGGTCGAGTTCCCGCGCCCCGACGCGGCCGGGCGCGCGGCGCTCTGGCAGCGCCTGCTGCCACCGCGCGCGCCGCGCACGCCCGACGTCGACCCGGCGCTGCTGGCCGGCGCCGCGACGCTGACCGGCGGGCAGATCCGCAACGCGGCGCTGCACGCGGCCTACCTCGCCGCCGGCGCCGGGCCGGCGCCGATCGGGCTGGTGCATGTCGCCGCCGGCGTCTGGCGCGAGCTCTCGAAGGACGGCCGCGAGGTCGCGCGCAGCGAGCTCGGCGCGCTGTCCGCCCACCTCGCCTTGTGCGATCCGCGCGTCCCGGAGGAGGAGACCGATGACTGAGATCGAGCGGCTCGCGCTGACCCTGCCGGCCGGCTTCGCGCCGCGTGCCGCGCGGCTCGCACGGCTCACCGCGCGGGTACTGGCCGCGCAGCCGCTGCCTCAGGGGACCGTGCTGCCCTCGGTGCACCCCGCGCCGCTGCGCCTGGATCCGCGCCGCTCGGATGCCGCGCTGGCCGGCGCGATCGCACGCCACATCGCCGCCGGCATCACGCAGGCCGCGGCGGACGGGAGCCCGTCATGCTGAACGAGGTGCGCGGCTTCCTGATCGAGTACGCGCTGGCGCTGCCGCCGCTCGTGCTGGCCTTCGAGTTCAACCCGCAGCAGATCACGCGCAACCGCAGCGTCACCATCACGCTCGGCTCGACGCCCGCCACACGCGGCGGCTACGACTTCGCGCTGCCCACCGAGACCGCGCGGGTCGCGCAGGGAGTCTCGGTCGAGCCGGAGAGCTTCGACGTCGAGATCCTGCTGGACGTCACCGACCGCATGAACGACGGCGACGCGATCGCGCGCAGCGTCGGCATCGAGCCCGAGCTCGACACCCTGCGCAGCATGTGCGAGCCCAAGTCGCAGGGGCCGCTCGGGCTGCAGACCCTGGCCAGCCTCGGCCTCGGTGGCGCGCGGGCGTTCCAGAAGAACGAGACCGCCTCGGTGCTGCTGTTCGTCTGGGGCACGCATGTGCTGCCGGTGTTCCTCAAGGCGGTCGACGTGACCGAGTCGTCGCACCTGCCGACGCTGGTGCCGTACCGCGCGACGGTCAAGCTGACGCTGCAGGTGATCGAGGGGCGCAACCCGTTCTACGTCGCCGAGAAGGTGCGCCAGGTCGCCTCCGCGGCGCTGAACACCGGCCGCACCGCGGCCGCCGCGATCGGAGGGCTGCTCTGATGTTCGTCCGCGGTTCGCGTTACCTCGCCAGCGCGCGCTTCGCGCCGGCCGACGACGGGTCGCTGCCCTTCAAGGGCGTGCGCCCACGCACGATCGGCCCGGCCGGCGGCGTGGTCGAGCACGCGCTGCAGCCCGGCGAGCGGCTGGAGACGCTGGCCGGCCACTACTACAACGACGCGCGGCTGTGGTGGCGTGTCGTCGATGCAAACGCCGACGTGCTGTGCGGCGCCGAGGTCGAGCACCTCGGGCTCGTGCCGCTGCCCGGCGCGCCGCCCGTGGCGCCGGATCCGGCGGAGTTCGGCGAAGTGCTGCTCGTGCCCAAGGCGAAGGAGTAGCGGATGCTGCTGGACCTCCTCTCGGGCAGGGAGCGCGCGCCGGCCGAATGCGTGATCGAGGTGGACGGCCAGCCGATCGCCGACCTGTACCCCTTCCTCATCGAGGCCACGGTCGAGACCGGCCGCACCGAGCCGGCCACCGCGACGCTGGTGTTCGAGACCCGGCGCGACGAACGCGGCGAGTGGACCGTGCAGGACGCCTTCGGCCTCGACCCGCGCCAGCCGCTGCTCGCCGAGTGGAAGCCGATCACCATCAAGGCCGCCTTCGGCCTGCGCGAGGAGGAGGTGCTGCGCGGCTTCATCCGCCAGCTGCGCGCCGAGTACCCGGAGGATGCCGGCGCGGCACGGCTGACGGTGGAGTGCCAGGACGAATCGCTCCAGCTCGACCGCGAGCACGTGCGCAAGACCTGGGGCAGCGAGGACCTGCCGGCGAGCGACCGGGCCATCCTCGCCGAACTGCTCGGCCCCTACGCGCCGCTGGCCAGCGATGCGCAGAGCGCGGCCGGGCAGGACGGGCTGACCAACCTGAACCAGGACGGCACCGACATCCAGTTCCTCAAGGGGCGCGCCGAGGCGAACGGCTACGAGCTGCTGTTCCGGCGCGGCACGGTCTACTTCGGGCCGATGCGGCTGCAGGGCACGCCGCAGCCGACGCTGCTGGTCTACGCCGGCGCCGACACGAACTGCCTGTCGCTGACCGTGACCACCGATGCGCACCAGCCCGACGCGGTGCGCTACGAGGTGCCGCCGGCCACCGGCAGCAGCGCCCGCAGCGAGACCGTGCAGCCCGACTCGCCGGTGCTCGGCCAGACGCGCGCGAGCAGCGACGGCAGCGGCCTGCGCCCGTTCGTCTGGACGCTCAGCGGCGAGGCGAGCGCCGACGAGACGCGGCTGCGTGCGCTCGCACAGCGCAAGGCCAACGAGTTCGACATCCAGAAGCTGCAGGGCGAAGGCGAGCTCGACGGCACGCTGTACGGCCACGTGCTGCTGGCCGGTGCGCTGGTGGGAGTCGACGGGCTGGGCAGCCGGCTGTCCGGCACGTACTACGTCGACACGGTCTCGCATGTCTTCAATGCCCAGGGCTACCGGCAGCGTTTCAAGCTGCTGCGCAACGCCACCGGCGACAACCTGGACAGCGTGGCGTCGATCGGCGCCGCGCTGGCCGCGATCTTCTGAGAGCGGAGGCGCACGACATGGGCGACATGAACCGCGAACTGGCGCAGGTGCTGCGCGACCCCCGCGTGTTCGGCAAGTACCGCGCGCTGGTGGTCGACAACGACGATCCCGACAAGCGCGGCCGCCTCAAGCTGCGCGTGCCCGCGCTGCTGGGCGACCAGACGAGCAACTGGGCGCTGCCCAGCTTTCCCTGCGGCGGCCTGGCCGGGCAGGGCTGGTACGCCGTGCCGGCGGTCGATGCGCAGGTGTGGGTCGAGTTCGAGGCCGGCGACCTCGACCAGCCGATCTGGACCGGCGTGTTCTGGCAGCAGGCCTCCGACGTGCCGGCCGAGGTGCAGGGCGGCCCGCCCAGCACGACGCTGATCAAGACCGGCAAGGGCCACAAGCTGTTGCTGGAGGACCAGGACGACGCCGAAGCCGTCGAGCTGGTGCACAGCGGCGGGGCCAGCATCACGATCGACAAGAACGGCACCATCGCGCTGACGGACCAGGGCGGCGCGAAGGTCACACTCGATGCCGACGCCGGCCAGATCCTGATCGAGGACACGAACGGCAACTCGATCGCGCTGACCTCCTCGGGCACCAAGCTGGAGGACGGCAACGGCAACCAGATCGAGACCACCGCCTCGGGCATCACCGTCAAGGGCGCGCAGATCGTGCTCGACGGCACGCAGGTGATGCTGGGCGGCAGCGGCGGCGAACCGGTGATCAAGGGCACCAGCTTCCTGACCCTGTTCGCCACCCACGTGCACACCTGCACCGCACCGGGCAGCCCGACCTCGCCGGCGATCCCGCAGGGCGAGATGAGCAGCCTGTCCTCCAAGGTGATGGTGGCCTGAGGGCGGAGCGCGACGAACATGCCTCGTTTCGGCCACCTCGCCGCCCGGCGCCTGTCGGATCCGCCCTACCTGGCGTTCCCGCTGCGCATCGATGGGGCGCAGCCGGCGCTCGCGACTCGCGCCGGCCACGTGCGTGGGCAGATCGAACAGGTGCTGTTCACGGTGGCCGGCGAGCGGGTGTTCCGGCCCGAGTTCGGCGCCGGGCTGAAGGCGCTGCTGTTCGAGCCGAACGCCTCGCCGCTGTGGCAGGTGACGCAGCGCCGCCTCGCCGCGGCGCTGGCCGAGGCGCTGGCCGGCGAGGTCGACCCGAAGTCGCTCGAGGTCGAGGTGCGCGGCGACGACGCGCAGCTCGTCATCCGCATCGCCTACACGCTGGCTGCGATCGGCCGGCGCGAGGACCACCTGTTCCGCCTCGGGGGCGCGTGATGGCCGACATTCCCCGCGCAGTCCTCAGCTACAGCGCCGACGGCTGCCCCGATTGCGGCCGCCGCGAGGTGGCTCCGGCCACCCTGCTGCCGGCGCTCGGCGACGACTTCGACTGGGACCTGCGTGACCACGACGGCTTCCGCCTCTTCATGCTCGAGGAGCTGGCGGCGCGCTTCCCGAACCGCACGCGCTGGACGCCGGCCGACGTCGAGGTGGTGCTCGCCGAGGTGCTGGCCGCGCAGCTCGACAAGCTGTCCGACATGCTGGACCGCGTCGCCGCCGAGCAGACGCTCGCCACCGCGCGCCGGCCCGAGTCGGTGCGGCGCCTGCTCGGGCTGATCGGCTACGACGCGCTGGGCCTGGCGTGGCGGCGCCGCGAGGCGCCCTTCGAGGGTTTCGCGCGGCCGGATCTGGGCCTGCCCGACGAGCTGCCGCCGGACGCGAAGGAGCGGCTCGAGCAGGACTGGCTCGACCATCCGGACCGGATGGACCAGGCGCGCCTGGCCGGCCCGCGTGCGATCCGCACCCAGCACCGCATGGTGACGCTGGCCGACCATGCGCAGCGCCTCGAGGGGCCGCCGCGCCACCCGCTGGTCGAACGTGCCTTCGCGTGGTCGGAGTGGAGTGGCGCCTGGCCGCTGGTGCGTATCGCGGTGATCGCGACCGGCCGCCGGCCGCTGGACGAACCGGCCGACTACCCGGACGAGCTGTGGCAGGCGATCGACGACTTCCACGACGAACGTGGCGTGCCGCTGCCGCTGCGCAGCGCGCGGCCGAGCGTGCGCGCGGTGCTGCAGCCCTTCGTCGACGCGCACCGCATGGTCGGCCAGCCGGTCGAGCTGATGGCGGCAGTGGAGGTCGGCGTGGTGCTGCACCTGTCGATCCAGGTCGGCGCGAACCACTTCCAGTCCGAGGTGCGGCGCGCCGCCGAGCAGGCGCTGGGCACCGGCGCGGACGGCTTCTTCCGCCCCGGGCGGCTGCGTTTCGGCGAGGACCTGTGGGCCTCCGACATCATCCAGACGCTGACCGCGCTGGACGGTGTCGACAACGTGTGCCTGGACCGCTTCAAGCGCCTGGGCGACCGCTTCCCGGACATGGCCTCGAGCGGCCGCATCCCGCTCGAGGGGCTGGAGGTGGCGGTGTGCGACAACCGGGCCGACGTGCCGGAGCGTGGCTACTTCCGGCTCGCGCTGCGCGGCGGGCGGCGGGGCTAGGTCATGACGATCGACCTGACCCGCTACAACCGCGCCGGCCTGGCCCGCGTGCAGTACGTCGATGCCAATGCGGCCGTGCTGCTGGAGCGGCTGCGCGCCGGCCTGGCCGCGCAGTTCCCGGACTGGGCTGCGGCGCAGGCCGACACCACGCACGACGCCGATCCGGCGGCGCGCAACCAGCGCCTCGTCGCGCAGTACGAGGCCTCGCCCGAGGACATGCTGTGGCAGCTCACGCGCAGCTTCGCGCGCGCCGGCCATGTGCTCGCCGCGACGCTGGACGCCTATGCCAACGAAGGCTGGATCGGCACCGCTACGCAATGGGACAACGTGCGCCGCCTGGTCGCGATGCTCGACTACGCGCCGCACCCGGCCGCCTCGGCCTACGCGCCGGTGGCGCTGCACTTCAAGCCCGGGCAGGACGGCCGCATCGAGCCCGGCCTGCAACTGCGCCACGCACCGGCCGACGGCAGCGCGCCGCTGGTGTTCGAGACGCTCGAGCCGGTCGACGGCCGCGCGGCGCTGAACGAACTTCGCCCGGCCGGGCACGACCGCAATCCGCAGGTCCTGACCGGCACGCGCCTCGTGCTCGAGGGCCGGCACGAGAAGCTGCGCCAGGGCGAGCCGATCGTGCTCGAGGACGAACGCGACGGCACGGCCAGCGCGCACCTGCTGCGCGCCGTGAGCGTCGGCACCGACCGCACCGAGCTGCAGTTCGCGCCGCCGCTCACGCATGCCCGCGCGCAGGCGCTCGGCTGGCTGCGTGTGCATGCACAGCCCAAGGAACGCCTGGCCGTGCGCGGCCCGGCCACCGAAGGCGCGACGATCGACCGCGCGCTGCAGCTCGCCACGCCGACCGAGGGGCTCGCACCCGGCGACATCGTCGTCATCGGCCGCCCGGGCGCGAAGCCGGTGTACCGGCGCCTGCGCGAGGTCGATGCGGCGGCGCGCCGGCTCGTGTTCCATGAGCCGGTGGGTCCGCTGGACCTGCTGCGTGCCTCCGTCGCGCGCCCGGTGATCGTGCCGATCTCGCGCCGCGAGGCCGAGCGCGAGGTGGACGGCGACACGCGGCTGCGTTTCCTGCGCGTGGCCGGCGACTGGTCGCGCCTGCTCGGCCTGTGGCTGGCCGACCTGCGCCAGGCCGGCGGCCGCGAGGTGCTGCCGATGTACGAATGCACGCGCGCCGAGTACACGCCGGTCAAGGGCGGCAGCAGCCCGGACCCGCGCGAGGGCTACACCATCCTCGGCCTGGCCTGGGATGCCGCGGAGGACGGCGTCGACGGCAGCACCGCGCTTCAGCTGGTCAACCCGCAGAACCTGCTCGCCCCGCCGCCGGGTGCCGGGCCGTGGCGGCCCGACACCTTCCTGCAGCAGGGCAGCGGCGGTGCGCCGATCGAGCCGCTGGTGGGCGCGCCGCCCAAGCACCTGCGTGCCGGCGACTGGGCCGTGCTCGTGAACGGCACGCGGCTGGCCTGCGCGAAGCTGCGCAGCGTCGCGATCGACGAGTCGGCCGGCGAGGCACGCTACACCGGCGAGGCCGGCTGGGCCGAGCCGCCCGAAGGTCCGTCGCAGCCCTTCTTCCTCGCGCCGACGCGGCTGCACGGCCCGTTCGCGCTGGTCGGGCGGGCGCGCGGCTGGAACGTCAACGCCACGCCGCTCGCCGGCCAGACCCGGCTGGCGCTGGCCGACTGGCCGGACGGCCTGCGCCAGGGCCTGCCGGTGATCGCCGCGAACGAGCGGCGCGCGCTGCGCACGGTGATCGACACGCTGCTGCCGGCCACGCGCGAGATCCTGCTGCGCGACCCGCTGCCGCGTGCCAGCACGGCGGCCAACCTGCGCCTGCTCGGCAACGTCGTGCTCGCCGGCCATGGCGCGACGCGGCCCGAGAAGGTGCTCGGCAGCGGCGACGCGACGCGGCGTCGCCAGCAGTTCCTGCTCGAGGCCGGCGACGTCAGCTTCGTGGCCGACGCGACCATGCCGGCCGGCGTGCGCGCGGACGTGCAGGTGCGCGTCGGCGACGAACGCTGGACGCAGGTCGGCAACCTGGCCGATTCGCCGCCCACCGCGGCGCACTACCAGGTGCGCGCGCAGGAGGACGGCCGTCTCGCGATCCAGTTCGGCGACGGCGCGAACGGCCGCCGCCTGCCGACCGGCGCGAACAACCTGCGCGTGGTCTGGCGGCAAGGCGTGGGCGTGGCGGGCAACCTGCCGCCGGGTTCGCTCGCCGCGCTGGTCAAGCCGCACCCGCGCGTGGCGCAGGTCGAGCAGCCGATCGCCAGCGCCGGTGGCAGCGCGCGCGAGGGCGTGGGGGCGATCCGCACGCATGCGGCGGCCTCGCTGCTGACACTCGAACGCGCGGTCTCGCTGGAGGACTTCGCGAGCCTGCTGCGCTCGCACGCCGCGGTGGCGCAGGCGCGTGCCTTCGCGCCGGCGACCGGGCTGGCGCGGCGCGACCGGGTGGCGATCCACGTCGTGCCGGCCGGCGGCGCGCAGCTCACGCCGGAACTGGCCGCCGAACTGCGCGCCTACGCGGCCAGCCACGGCGCGCCGAACGTCGAGGTCGAGGTGCACGAGTACGTGGCGCTGCCGGTCGCGCTGGACATCACCGTGCGCGTGCGGCTCGACGCCTTCGAGCCCGACCTCGTCGCCGCGCAGGTGCGCGCCGCGCTGATCGGCGCCTTCGGCATCGAGCGCCGCGGGCTGGGCCAGGTGCTGTACCGCGGCGAGGTCTTCGCGGTGGTGGAGCGCGTCACCGGGGTCGAGAACAGCAGCTGCTCGATCGTCGTCGACGCGGCGGTCGAGGCCGCCGCGCGCCGCGTGGCGCGCGACCCCGGCGGCGAGGTGCTGGCCGTCGTGCCGCACGCGCAGCAGTGTGCACACCTGCCGCTGCACGACCCGGTCATCGGCGTCACCGTGGAGGCCTTCACGCTGTGAAGACGATCGACTTCGCCGCGCTGATGCACCGCCACCTGCCGGAGGTCTGGCGCGACCGCGACAACGCACGCCTGTCCGACAGCGGTGCCTTCGAACCCGGCGACCTGCAGCGCCTGCTGATGGTGTACGGCGAGACGCTGGATGCGCTGTACCGCACGCTGCGGCAGCGCTACTACGACGGCTTTCCGGACTTCGACGGCCGGGGCCCCGACGACGAGGGCCTGCGGCCGGGCTGCCAGCCCTGGGTGCTGCCCTACCTCGCGCAGCTGCTCGACGTGGTGCCGATCTCGCCGCTGGACAGCGGGCGCCGCGCCGAGGTCAGCGAAGCGATCGCCTGGCGACAGCGCAAGGGCACGCCGGACGTCGCCGAGCGCATCGCCGAGCAGGTGGCCGGCCTCGAGGCCGAGCTGTTCGAAGGCTGGCGGCGCGTCGCCGTCGCAGTGCGTCCCGGCTTCGCGGCGCTGCCCGCGGCCAGCTTCGGCGAGGCCGAGCTGCGCCTCGCCGGCAGCGCGCCGGACGCCTCGGCCTGGCTCGGCCCGGCGCGCGCACGGCATGCCGGGTTGCCGAACGGCAGCGTTGACCTGCGCTTCGCGTCGCGGGCGATGCGCAACGACGGCAGCGACCCGACCGTTCAGACCACACGCTACCCGCACATCGAGCTGAGCCCGGCGCTGCCGCCCGAGGAGGCCGAGGCGGAGCGCCTGCGCGTGCGCACTGAGGGCCTGCGCTGGCGGCAGGCGAACCGGCATGGCGTGCCGTGTTTCCCGGGCAGCTACCAGGACCCGAGCGTGCGCACCGTCGACCTGCGCCAGCCCGACTGGCGCCGCGGCCACGCCCATCCGCGCCGCGTGGTGCTGCATGCGGCGCCGTTCGAAGGTTTCTGCCCGCCGTACGCGACCGCCGCTGCCTGGGCCGGCGTCGACAGCGTGCTGCAACTCGCGCCGCTGCTGCCCGCGGCGCTGCCGCTGCAGCTGCTGTCGGCCGACGGCGTGGTGTCGCTGCGGCCGCTGTCGCCATCGCAGCGTGTCTGGGTGACCGGCGACATCGTGCTGGCCGGCGCGCGGAACTGGCGCTTCGAGGACCTCGACCTCGACGGCATGCCCGAAGCCCCGGCCGGCCATGTCGAGCTGCTGCGCTGCCAGCGGCGCGACCTGCTCGGCGACGACTTCGCCGGCAGCGCCCGCCAGGTGCCCTGGGCCGACATCGCCGCCGCGGTGCAGGCCCTGCCGGCCCTGACGGCGGGCCATCCGGTCGAGCTGCTGCTGCAGGGTGATGCCGTCACGCTGCGGCGACGGCGGCCCGAAGTGCCGGCGCGCCTGACCGGCCAGGCGCACCTGACGCTGAACCGCGCCTGGCGCTTCGAGGACCTGTGGCTGGACGGCGAGCTGAAGGTCTCGGCCGGCCGCGTCAGCCTCGAACGCTGCGCGGTGCGGCGCGCCCACACGCACCCGATCGACATCCGCCGCGCGGTGCTCGCGGCGCGCTCCTGCCTGTTCGGCGAGCTGCTCGTGCCGCGCAGCCGCGCCGACCTGGAGTACGTGACGGTGCTCGGCCGCAGCGTCTCCGAGGTGCTGTACGCGAGCGATTGCATCTTCATGCAGTTCCCGCGCAAGGACCTGATCGACCTGCCGCCGGACGTGCCCGAAGCCGGCTGCATCCGCTACTCGCGCCTGCCCACGCTGACCGACATGCCGGCCTGGATGGCCGACGGCGTGGTCTCCGAGCTGCGCGTCGCGCTGGCCACCTGCAGCGCCGCGACGCCGGTGTTCGCGGCCGACGACTTCGGCCGGCCCGGCAGCGGCGTGCTGCACCCGGCCAGTGTCGCCGCGCTGCGCTTCGGCGCCGAGGACGGCGGCGAGATGGGCGCCTTCCACGAACTGCGCCACACGCTGCGCGAGCAGGCCGTGCTCGACAAGCTGGCCGGCTACCTGCCGCTGGGCATCGAGGCCGTGCTGGCACCGGACGACACGCTTGCCTGCGCGCCGCCGGCCAGCCGCTGAACCGAAAGTCCGCCATGAAGACCCAGATCTCCCGAGACAGCTTCCGGCCCGCCGCGAACTACGCCGGCGTCTACCTGCAGCAGGGTCGGATGATCGTCGACGCCGACTGGAACGAGGCCACCGCGATCGCCAACGCCCGGCTCGAGGCGGCGCTGCGCGATGCCGTGGCCTCCGGCGCGCCGCGTCTGGGCGGCCTGGCGATCGTGCCGGCCGGCAGCGGCGTCGCGATCCGGCCCGGCGCTCTTTACGTGGAAGGCGTGCCGGCGCGCCTGGCCGGCACGGCCGACATCACGCTGCTGGGCCAGCCCGACTACGCCCATGCGCCGGCGCTGCCCGGCGGCGGCAACTTCCGCCTCTACGCCGATGTCTGGGAGCGCTGCATCACCGGCATCGAGGACGACGGGCTGCTCGACGCCGGCCTGCACGGGGCGGATACCGCGACGCGCACGCGCACGCTGCTGCAGGTGAAGTGGTGTGCCGACGGCATCGACCCGGCCGACCCGGCGCAGAACCCGCCGCTGGGCAATGCGGCGCTGGCGCTGCAGCTGCGCCAGATCGCGGTCGACGCGAGCGACCCGTGCAACCCCTGCGCCGCCGAGCTCGAAGTCGACGAACCGGTCGGCAACTACCTGTTCCGCGTCGAGGTGCACGACGTCTTCACCGGGACCGACGGCCACCCGCACCTGTGGCTCAAGTGGTCGCGCGACAACGGCGCCGAGGCCTACACGCCGGAGACCTTCCCGGCCGGCTTCGACCAGGGCGACTGGGTCTGGGAGTACTTCGACAGCGACAGCGAGAACCTGCTCGGCCACCATTTCCCGGCCGGCCAGGCCCGCCGGCGCGGCGTGCTGGTGGAGAGCTTCGACGCCTCGCGCCCGGCCGGCACGCCGGGCCGCTTCGTGCGCCAGTGGGACGGCTTCGCCGAGATCGACCTGAGCAGCCACACGCTGCTGCAGGGCGCCGACCGCGGCGTCACGCTGTCCGCCGGGCTCGGCGCGGATGCGCACGGCGCGTTCCGCTTCGGCGCACGCCCGAACGCGGTCAGCCTGAACCTTGAGCTGTTCCGGCTCGAGCTGGTGATCGTCGGCACGACCTTCGTCGCCGGCGACTACTGGCAGGTGCCGGTGCGCCAGGCCACCGACGCGAGCGGCGACTGGCTGCTCGGCAGCGCCAGCACCGGCGAGCCGCCGCGCGGCCCGCGCCACCACTACCTGCCGCTGGCGCGCGTCAGCGGCGGCGTGTTGACGCCGCCCGCCGACGTGGCGCAGGCCGACGCCGAGTCGCGGCGCTTCCACTTCCCGCCGCTGACCGACCTGCGCGCCGCCGACATCGGCTTCACGCCGACCTGCGCCGGCCTGTACGGCAGCGCGCCGAACGTGCAGGCCGCGCTGGATGCGCTGTGCAGCATCGGCGCCGAGGACATCGCCTACACGCCCGCCACCTGCGCCGCCGTGCCGTCGGTGCGCAGCCTGCTGGGCACGGTGCCCGGTTATCCGGACGTCGACGGCGACGGCCGCGCGACCGTCAAGGACCAGCTGGATGCGCTGCTGTGCCACCTGAACGCCGCCCGCCTGCCGTACGACGGCAGCACGAGCCTGGCGCGCTGGCGCGACGTGCTGGAGAACCCGGCCGGCGCCGCCCCGACGACGGCGCAGCAGGCCATCGACGTGCTGCTGAACCAGTTCGACAGCAGCGACCTGCGCCACACGCTGAACGGCTGCGTCGGCAATGCCGACATGCCGCGCACGGTGAGCGAACTGCTCGCCCTGGGCACCGGGGAACAGCCGCTGTCGACGCTGCTGAACCGCCTGTTCTGCGAGCTCAACGCCACCCACCTGCCGCTGCGCAAGGGCACGCTGGCCTGTGCCGACCTGCGCACGGACGCGTCGGTGCTGACGGTGCAGGACGCGCTCGACAAGCTGTGCGAGAGCGCCGGCGACGGCTGCGAGGTCAGCGTCGCGCCGGGCCAGCTCGAGTCGCGCCTGCGCGAGTTCCAGGCCAGCACGCTGCGCGACCTCTCGCTGTGCCTGCTGCCCGGCGCGCACAACATCGCCGCGGCGCTGCAGATCGGCGGCAAGCGCGCGCTGCGCATCCGCGGCGTGGCGCCCAACGCCTGCGTGATCGTGGTCGACAACCTGCTCGTCGAGCTGGGCGCCGAGGAGATCGTGCTCGAGGGCCTGTTCGTGCGCGCGTCGCGCGCCGCGCAGCTGCAGCTGAACTCGGCGCGCGCCAGCGTCTCGCGCTGCAACCTGCAGCGCAGCGGCAGCGTGGAGGGCGAGCGGCCGTTCGTGCGTGTCGGCACGCGCACGCAGATGTGCCAGCTCGCGTGGCGCGACAACTTCATGATCGACACCTGGACCCGCACGACGCCGATCGGCAACGTGCTGACCGATGCGGCGACGCTCGGCAACGTGACGCTGGCGGAGCAGTTCCGCGGCATCCTCGACGACCCGTCGCTGTTCAACGACCCGGAGCGTTTCGACCGGCAGGTCGGCGGCGTGCTCGACACGCTGGAGAGCCTGCCGGTCGAGCAGCGCGTCGCGGTGGCGGATGCCATCCAGCGCAGCGTGCTGGGCGGCGCCTCCGCGCCCGTCAAGCGGGTGGCGGCGAAGACCGCGGTGAAGGGCGCGGTGAAGGGCGCCGCGAAGGCCGCGCCGAAGGCGGCCGCGAAGACCACCCGCGCCGTCGCGTCGAAGAAGGCGGCCGCGGCGGCCACTGCGCCGGGCCAGGCGATCGGCCGGGCCACGGTCTCGATCGACCGCCTCGGCGGCAACCTGCTGCAGAAGGACGGCACCAGCAACGTCGTGCTGCGCGACGAGTTGCTGCGCGCCGCGGTGCAACGCGACGCGCTGCAGGAGGCGATCGTCGGCGGGCTGCTCGCGGTCGTCACCGAGACCGGCAACAACATCGCGCTGGCAATCAGCTCCAACGACAGCGAGGTCACGCTGGCCGACAACCGCGTCTTCGGCGAGGTGCTGCTGATGAACCAGCTCGAGCGCGCCGGCACCGGCGTGCCCGCCGCGCAGGTCGGCGTGGACCCGGAGCTGGCGACGCTGAACCGCGTGGACGGAGATGTCGGATTCATCGTGGGCGGGCGCTTCGTCTGCCGCGGCAACCGCATCCTGCGGCTGCGCTGCCTGGTGCCGCAGGCCCAGGTCACCAGCGGCCGACTGGCGGGCAACGTGCGTTGCTTCGCGCAGGCGGTGCTGGACGGCAACCAGCTCGTCGGCTACGGCCACTCGCTGGCCGCGCGTGCGCTGCAGGTGAACGGCAACGACTTCGACAACGGCAACCCGGGCCGGCCGCGGCCGACCTCGCGCTTCTTCTGCGCGCGCACCACCTTCGCCGGCAACAGCGCGAGCTTCGCCGACGAGTTCACGCCGACCTTCATCAGTGCCGAGCCGAACGGCGTGGCGGCGACGCTGTTCCTGGTTCGCCGCTTCCCGTCATGAAGGTCCTGCAGCGGCGCCGCCGCACCGCCACCCGGCCGCCGCGTGCCGCGCGCACTGCGGACGCCGCGTCGCCCGAGCTCGCCGAGCAGAACCGCGTACGCGTCGCGCAGGCGCTCGGCGCGCCGGTGCAGGCGCGGCTGAAGCTCGGCGCACCCGACGATGCGCACGAACACGAGGCGGACCGCTTCGCCGACGGTGTCGTGCAGCGCCAGTGCGCGGATTGCGCGCGGCAGGAAGACGACGAAACGCTGCAGCGCCGGGCCGAGCCGGGTGCTGCCGGCGCCGGCGGCGGCGAAGTGGCTGCGGGCACCGCCGCGGCGATCCAGGGGCAGCGCGGCGCCGGTACGCCGCTGCCGGCGGCCGAACGCAGCTTCTTCGAAGCGCGCCTGCAGACGCCGCTGGCCCCGGTGCGCCTGCACACCGACCCGGCCAGCGCGCAGCTGGCGGAGTCGCTGGGCGCGCGGGCGTTCACCGTCGGCCACGACGTGTTCTTCGGCGCCGGCGAGTACCGGCCTGCGAATCCGGACGGGCGGCACCTGCTGGCGCACGAGCTGGCGCATGTGCGGCAGCAGTCCGGCGCGACGCTGCGGCGGCAGGCCGACACGGAGACGCCCCCGGCCGCGACCCCCCCGGCGCCGGAAGTCCTGCCGGTCGTCGACCGCACGACCTTCGAGCGCCGGGTGAGCGACGGCATCGCCCTGCTCGGCGGGCGCTTCGTTGGCGGTGGCACGCTGGCCGGCGAGCTGCAGCCGATCCTTCAGGCGCTGACCGAAGCGGCGGCCTGGAGCGACGAGCACGGCCGCGAGCGCGGCGGGCGCATGCTGCGCCGGCGCGTCGGCGGCGTGATGCTGAGCCTGCGCATGGTGTTCGACGACACGGCGGCGCCGACGCGCGATGCGATGTTCCAGAGCCGCGGCGCCGACGAGGGCCTGTTCCGGATCTTCGTGCGCCGGGCGGAGACCCCCGACGACGTGGCCGCCAACCTGTACCACGAGGCGCTGCACCTGGTCACCTGGCTGTCCAATCGCGAGCGGCCGGCGGCGTTCGAAAGCCGCGCGGCCGTGGAGGTCACGCGCACGCTCGACCTGTCGCGCCACAGCGCCGGCATCACCACCGTGCAGCGCTGGCTGCAGCGGCTGGCCGATGGGGTGAACGCGCGGCGAGCGAGCGGCGACACGATTCCCGCCGCCCGCCTCGAGCGCATGGCCCGCTGGCTGGTCGAGGAGGTCGCGGTGCGGGCCGAGACCGAGGTGTTCGCCCAGCTGCGCGAGCGCGAGACCGGCAGCGTTTCGTCGGGCCTGGACCGCACCCTCGATGGCGCGCCGATGGAGGTCAACGACCGCACGGTGATGCAATACGTGTTCGAGTACAGCGAGGTGTTCCGCCTGGCCGACCGGGCCGCCCTGGACGGGCTGGACCGCGAGGCGCTCGCCATGCTCACCCGCATCCTCGGCGGGCTCTACCGCACCATGGTGCGGCGGCGCTTCAGCCCGATGGCAGCGCCGATGCGGCCCGAGCGGCCGCATGTCGACATCGGGCCGATGCTGCCCGGCCATCGATCGTTCCTGCCGCTGCCGGAGGAGTAGGGCCCCACGATGCAGGCCCGCGCGACGCTCCCTGCGCCGGCCGTGGCCGCCCGGGCGCCGCGCCGCGTGCCGCCCGTGAGCCTGGTGGCTGGCCTGCCCGGCGTGCTGCCGCGCCTGAAGATCGGCGCCCGCCACGACCCGCTCGAGCAGCAGGCCGACCGCATGGCCGAGCGCGCGCTGGCGCACGAGGCGCCGCAGCGTCCGGCAGGCGCGGCGTTGCCGATCGCGCCGCCGGCCGCGTCCGGAGCCGCGCCGGCTGTCCCGGCATCGCCGCCGGGCGACTCTGGCGCAGCGCCGGCACGCCCCGGCCTCCTCGAACGCCTGCGCCGTGCGCTGCGTTTCGGCCGGCCGCTGCCGGAGCCGGTGCGCGGCGAGATGGAGGCGCGCTTCGGCAGCGACTTCTCCGCGGTGCAGATCCACACCGACGCCGCCGCGGCCGACGCCGCGCAGGCGCTGAACGCGCACGCCTTCGCGCTCGGCGAACACGTGGTCTTCGCCGAAGGGGCGTTCCGGCCCGAGACCGGGACCGGTGCGCACCTCGTCGCGCACGAACTGGCCCACGTGGTGCAGGCGCGCGGTGCGGCGGGTGACCCGGAGCCGGCGCTGCGGCGCGACGAGGGCGAGGAGCCGGGCTTCTTCGCCAGCCTGTTCGACACTGCCGGCGAGTTCATCGCGGCGCAGGGCTGGTCCCTGCTGCGCCGCTTCGCGCCGGCGCTGGAGCCGATCCTGCGCCGCGGCCCGGTCGACTGGCTGCGCGACCAGCTCGCCGCGGCCTTCGACGGCGTCGTCGCCACGCTGAACCGGCTCACGCCCGCCGGCGCGCTCGATGGACTCGGCACGCTGTTCGGCGGGCTGCTCGAACGCGCCGGGCGCATCGTCGCCGCACTCGTCGCGGGCGACTGCCAACCGCTGTTCGACGCGGTGAACGAATTGAAGACCTTCGTCACCGAGGTGGCCGGCGCGGCCTGGGAGCGGCTGACGGAATTCCTGCAGCCGGTCGGCGACTTCTTCACGGATCTGTGGAACAGCACCGGCGCGCCGGCCGTGCAGTGGCTGCAGGAGTTCGCGGGCGACCTGTGGGGCCGTCTGCAGCAGCTCGGGCGCGACGTGTGGGACTGGACGCGCCCGATCCGCGACGCCGCGGCGTCGGCCTGGGACTGGGTGAAGGGCCTGATCTTCGGCCACGAGGCCGACGACGAGGGCGACAGCTCCGAGGGTCTGGTCGGCTGGATCACGCGCAAGGCCGGCGAGGCCTGGGACTGGGTCAAGGAGCAGACCCGGCCGGTCTGGCAGCCGGTGGCCGACGCCGCGCAGCGCATCGCCGAGTTGATCCCGCCGCCCTTCCTGCGCGACCTGTCGACCCAGATGCAGCAGCTTTCCGGCGACCTGAACGCGACGGCCGGTGAGATGGAGGAGGGCGCGGCGGGCCGGCCGATCGCCGAGAACCGCGACGCGCTGGCCGCCGCGCTGCCCTCGGTGCAGCAGATCATCGCGCGCGTGCGCGGCTTGCTGGTGGGCGCCGGCACCTGGCTGCTCGAGAAGCTCGGGGCGCTGGGCAGCGGCGTCGCCACCTTCCTCGGCCGGCTGCGCGCGAGCAGCCTGCTCGCGCTGCTGGCCAACGGCCTGGCCTGGCTGGAGGACGCGGCGCAGCGTCTGCTGGCCTGGGCGACCGAGAAGGTGCTCGGCCTGTTCGGCGCGCTGGTGCAGGGGTTCGATGCGCTGACGCCGTTCTTCGAGAACATCCTGAACACGGTGCGCCGCGTCATCACCGTGATGGGCGACCTGCTGCAGCTGCCGCAGCTCGTGCTGGGCGCGGTCTGGCGGCTGATCCCGGAGTGCATCCGCGAGCCGGTGAAGAACTTCGTGCTGCAGCAGATCCTCGGCCGCATCCCGGTGTTCGGCCAGTTCTTCACCAACCCCGACCTGTGGGCGCGCGTGCAGCAGACGGCGCTGGAGATCCTGCGCCAGGTGTTCGTCGACGGCGACATCCCGCGTGCCGCCTGGACCTTCTTCCAGGCGATGCTGCGCGTGCTCGGCCTGCCGCCGGAGCTGGTCGTGCGCATCCTGGCCAAGGCGGCGCAGGCGATCGGCGACGTGCTGGCCGACCCGATCGGCTTCCTCGGCAACCTGCTGCGCGCGATGCGCGCCGGCTTCGGCCTCTTCTTCGACAACGTCGGAACGCACCTGCTCAACGGCGTGGCCGGCTGGCTGTTCGGCCACCTCGCGGCAGCGGGCATCCGCCCGCCGGCGGACTTCTCGCTGCGCTCGATCCTCGGCTTCGTGCTCGAGGTGCTGGGCATCACGGTGGAGAACGTGTTCCGCCGCCTCGGCGAGCGCGTCGGCGACGCCACGGTGCAGCGGCTGCGCCGCATGCTGGACGTGGCCAGCGGCGTCTGGTCCTTCGTGACCATCCTCGTCAACGAGGGCCCGGCGGGGCTGTGGCGCGAGATCCAGGAGCGCCTGTCGAACCTGTGGGATTCCGTCGTGCAGGGCGTGATCGGCTGGATCACCGATCGCGTCATCGTGCGCGCGACGCAGTGGCTGCTCTCGCTGCTGGACGCGACCGGCATCATGCCGATCATCAACACGCTGATCGCGGTCTACAACGCGATCGAGTCCTTCATCCAGTACCTGCGCGAGATCCTCGAGATGGTCTCGACGGTGCTGGACGGCGTGATCGACATCGCGCGCGGCCAGATCGACGCGGCGGCGGGCTTCCTCGAGCGCGCGCTGGCCGATTCGCTGCCGATCGCGATCGGCTTCCTCGCCAACCAGTTCGGCCTGGGCAATATCGCGCAGCGCATCCAGGAGCTGATCGCGCCGGTGCGCGAGCGCATCGACCAGGCGATCGACTGGCTGATCGACCGCGCCATCCGCCTCGGGCAATCGTTGCTGGACATGGCGCGGCGCGGCGCGTCGGCGGTGCGCGGGGCGGTCGGGCGGCTGCGCGAATGGTGGCGCGAGCGCTTCGGCTTCCGCGCCGCGGACGGGTCGTCGCACGCGCTGTACTTTCGCGGCACGGGCAGCGCCGCGGCGCTGATCGTCGAGTCGGACCCGGAGCCGTTCCGCGACTTCGTCGCGCGCCAGCCGGACGGGCCGGACAAGACCGAGGCCCTGCGCCTGTACAACCTGCTGCGCCAGAAGCAGGACGAGGCGGTCGCGGCCGGCGCCGCCTCCGGCGGCGCCGGGCATGCGGCGGGCAGCGGGGCCGGGACCGCCGGCACCACGCTGGGCGCCGAGATCGCGACGCTGATGGAGCAGCTCGCCGTGGTCACCGGGCGGCTGATGCCGCGCGGCTCGGCGGCCGACGAGCCGCCCGCCTGGGGGCCGACCACCGCGCAGGGCTTCGGCACCGACGCCTCGGTCGTCACGATGACCAACGCGGCGCTGGCGGTCTGGCCCGACGGCAGCGCCCCGACCAGCGCCACCGAGGGGCTGGGCGACTGGCAGCGCCTGCTCAAGCGCCGCAACGACAACACCGGCGTCTCGTCCTACTACGTGCGCGGCCACCTGCTGAACCACAACATCGGCGGGCCGGGCTCGACCTGGCAGAACCTGACGCCGCTGTCGCAGGAGTCGAACAACCGCGGCGGCATCGAGTCCATGCTCGGGCGCTTCGAGCGCCCGGTGAAGGAGGAGCTGCGCGCCGGCAAGACGGTGCGCAACTTCCACGTCCGGCCCAACTACGGCGGCGGCAGCCGCGGCACCCAGTTGCAGCGCATCGACCGCGAGATCCAGATCCGGCGCGGCGAACGCAGCGACGCGCCGGTCGCGCCCGCGCTGGACGAGGCCCACCTGCAGGCGATCCGCGGCGCGGTCGACGCCGAGCAGTCGATCCCGCGCTCGATCACCTGCAGCGCGGTGATCGAGGCGAGCAACGGCAACCGCCGCGCGATCAACGAGGTCGTGGACAACACGCCCACCTTCACGAGCGGCGACGAATGGACCCGTTACCGCGTCAACCCCTGAGGAGCAAGACCATGACCGACGACATCACCCGGGACCGGCTCGCCGCCGAGCCCTTTGCCTTCGCGCTCGTGCAGTGGCCGGCGCTGGTCGGCGCGCTGGCCTGGGACGGCCCGGGCTGGGAGTCCGCCGGACGCTGGGCGATGGTCGCCTGGCTGGCGTTGACGGTGCTGGCCGGGTATTCGGGGCGCCGGCCGGCGGCCTTCGGGAATCTGCTGGTCCTGCTGCTCGTCGTCGTGGGGTTCGCATGGTGGACAGGCCCCGGCGCCGTGCAGCTCGCGTGGCTGCCGCCGCTGCTCGTCGGGCTGTATGCGGCGCAGCGCGCGCGGCTGCGCCCGGCGACGGCCGCGCCGCCGGCTCAGCCCGCCGGCCGGACGACGACGGTCTGATCGATCGCGCCGAACATGCTCATCCCGTCGCTGCCCTTCATCTCGATGCGGATGGTGTCGCCGTCCTGCATGAAGGCCGTCTTCGGCTCTCCCGACTCGATCGTCTCGATCGCGCGCTTCTCGGCGATGCAGCTGTAGCCGCGCGACCAGTCCTTGTTGCTGACCGTGCCGCTGCCGACGATGCTGCCCGCGCGCACGTTGCGCGTCTTGCAGATGTGCGCGATCAGCTGGCCGAAGTGGAAGGTCATCTCCGGGCCGGCGTCGCACAGGCCGACGCGCTTGCCGTTCCAGACCGACTCCAGGTTCAGGTGCACGCGCCCGCCCTGCCAGGCGCTGCCGAGCTCGTCCGGCGTCACCGCGACCGGGCTGAACGCGGTGGCCGGCTTGCTCTGGAAGAAGCCGAAGCCCTTGGCCAGCTCGGCGGGGATCAGCTGGCGCAGCGAGACGTCGTTGGCCAGCATCAACAGCCGGATGCCTTCCAGCGCCGCCTCCGGCGAGCTGCCCATGGGCACGTCCCCGGTGACCACCGCGACCTCGGCCTCGAAGTCGATGCCCCAGGCCGCATCCGCGCAGACGATGTCGGCGCAGGGGCCGAGCAGGTCGTCGCTGCCGCCCTGGTACATCAGCGGGTCGCGGTAGAAGCTCTCGGGCACCTCGGCGCCGCGCGCCTTGCGCACCAGCTCGACGTGGTTCAGGTAGGCCGAGCCGTCGGCCCACTGGTAGGCACGCGGCAGCGGCGCGAGGCAGCGCTTCGGCTCGAACGGGAACGCGTGGCGCGCCTTTCCGAGGTTCAGCGTCTGGTATAGGTCCTCGAGCTGCGGCGAGAGGAAGTTCCAGTCGTCCAGCAGCTGCTGCAGCCGGCCGGCGATGCCGCTGGCATAGTGGGCGGTGGCGAGGTCGCGCGAGACGACGACGAGCTGGCCGTCGCGCGAGCCGTCCTGGTAGCTGGCGAGTTTCATGAAACGCGGATTGTCCGGAATGACGACGGAGGCGATTGTCGGTGCAGCCGCGCCCTGACCGCGGCGGGCGCACCGGCCTGCTGGCGTCCGCCGCGCTGGCGCTGTTGCTGCACGCCTGGCTGTTCGATGCCTGGCCGCCCGGCCCGACGAAGGCGGGGCCGGCCACCCCGGCTGCGCCGGTGCAGGTGCGGCGCATCGAACCGGCCGCGACGACACCGCCGCCTGGTGACCCCACGCCAGTGGAGCGGGCCGGACCGGAACCGGCCCCGCTGCCTGTGCCAGCCGTGGCTGCGCCGCGGCGCGAACCCGATCGGCCGCCGGCACCGCCTGAACCCGCCGTGCTGCAGCCGGTGCGCGCCGTAGGGCCTGCCGAGCGCGTGACGGAAGTCCCGGCGAGCGCGTCGGCGCCGGCGGACGACGCCGGCGAATCGCCCGGGCCGGTCGCGGCGGCCCCGTCCGAGGCTGCTGCGCCGGCCGAGCCACCCGGCGGCTCGCCGCCGCCGCTGTACAAGACCGTGTGGCCGCCGGCGGCGACGCTGGACTACGCACTGCGGCGCGGCGCGCTGAGCGGCACTGGGTCGCTGGTCTGGCGGCCCGCCGATGGCCGCTACGAGCTGCAGCTCGACGGCAGCGTGCTCGGGCTGCGCGTGCTCACGCAGGTCAGCCGGGGCCAGCTCGATTCGTACGGCCTGGCGCCGCAGCGCTTCACCGACCAGCGTGCGCGCCGACCGATGCAGGCAGCGAACTTCCGCCGCGACATCGGACGCATCAGCTTCTCCGGCCCGTCCCACGAGTACCCGTTGTGGCCCGGCGTGCAGGACCGCCTGAGCTGGATGCTGCAGCTCGCCGCGATCGTCGCGGCCGACCCGGTGCGCTTTCGCGCCGGCGAGCGGATCGAGCTGCAGGTGGTCGGTGCGCGCGGCGACAGCGGGCGCTGGGTCTTCGACGTGCTCGGCGAGGACCTGCTGCAGACCCCCGTCGGCCCGGTGCAGACCCTGCATCTGCGGCGCGAGCCGCATGGCCCGCACGACGCCGGCTCGGAGGTCTGGCTCGACCCGGCGCGGCACCACCTGCCGGCGCGCGCGCTGCTGCGCAGCGGCGCGGATGACGCCCTGGAACTGCGCCTGCGCAGCGCCGCCATCGGGGAGTGAGCCGCCCGGCGGCTCGCCGCGGCTTGAAATTCGACGCGCCGGGACCCAGCTGGGAGGCAGAGAGGTCTTCCATGCAGATGCTGTACAACTCGGCCAGTTTTGCGGTCGTCCAGTTCGAGGTGCCGGCCCCCGATGCCGGCGCGGGCGGCGTGTCGACCGCGCCGCCGCTGTCGCGCGGCGGCTACGAGATCGTCGACAAGTTCGCCCGCAAGGAGATCTTCATCCAGGGCGCGCTGGCCGAACGCTTCAAGGCCGACGTGCAGGCGCTGATCGACAACGATCCGTCCGAAGAGGACCTGGACGAGTACATCGCAGGCTTCGCCGCGCTGATGCAGCAGCCGCTCGTGCTGCACTGAGCGCCTTCGGGCCGCCCCCTTCGCCACCGGGGGCTTGCCCGACCGGGCAGGCTGCGCCAAGATGCCCTTCAGCCAGGAGGGTCTGCCATGGTGAAGCCGCCCAGCCGCCAGGCCGGCGAGAGCCGGCTGGTCCTGTCGCCCGGCGTGCGGGAAGCGCCGGTGCTGGACCGCATGTGCTCGCATTTCGTGCTGGCGCTGACCATGCGCAACGTGGCACGGTTCAACCCGCGGCGCGACTGGAACAGCCTGCTCTCGCTGACCGGCAAGCACCTGGTGTGGCCGGGCACGGTGCTCGGCCGGCTGCGTGGGTTCCTGGTCAACCGCTGCCGCGGCAACGAGCACTGGCGCGGCCACGAGGCGCTCGACGACGCCGCGTTCATGCAGCGGCACGGCCAATGGCGTGGGCCGTACGAGGAAGGCACGCTCTTCTTCTACATCGACGAGTACGTCAAGGACGCGCCCAAGGACCTGCTCGCCGTGCTCGGCGCCACCGCCGACTGGCTGGAGAGCAGCCTGAAGAAGGAGTCGACGCGGGTCGAAAAGAACATCGACGCGCTGGCCGGCCTGCTGCAGTTGAACCCGGCCGAGCGTGCGTTGCTGCTGTACGGAACCCTCGCACGTTATCAGCGTGACCTGCGCGGCCTGCTGGTCGAGTTCAAGGTCAGCAACGCGCAGGAGGCCTATGCGGCGATCGCGAAGGTGGCGGGTGTCGACGAGGGCGAGGTCGCCGAGGCCTTGCGGGCCGGCTCGCGGCTCGAGCGCATCGGCATGGTCGAGAACCTGATCTCCGAGCACAACATCACCGACCTGGCGGACCTGATGAAGGTCAGCGAACAGCTGCCGCCGGTGCTGATGCGCGAGTACCAGGGCCCGTCGGACCTGATGGCGGTCTTCACCCGGCCGGCCGCGCCGAGCGAGCTCGGCGAGTCGGACTTCCACTACATCGCCGACGACCTGCGCATGATGAGCGCGCTGCTGCGCAACGCCGTGGCGTGCAAGGAACCGGGCGTCAACATCCTGCTCTACGGCCCGCCCGGTACCGGCAAGACCGAGCTCGCGAAGGTGGCGGCGCGCGCCGGCGGGCTCGAGCTGTACGAGGTGGAGTATGCGGACCGCGACGGCAACTCGCTGTCCGGCCGCGACCGCTACCGCTCGCTGCAGATCAGCCAGGTGTTCCTGAAGGGCAGCGCGCAGGTCGCGCTGCTGTTCGACGAGGTCGAGGACGTGTTCCCGCCGATCTCCACCGACACCGCGCAGCTGATGGCGCGGCTGGACATCAGCGAGGGGCTGCCGTCGGGCAGCGTGTCGGGCAAGGCCTGGGTCAACCAGATCCTCGAGAGCAACCCGGTGCCGGTGATCTGGGTCACCAACCGCATCGAGCAGATCGACCTGGCGTTCCGGCGCCGCTTCCAGTACCACCTGGAACTGAAGAGCCCGCCGCCGGGCGCGCGCGAGGCACTGGTGCGGCGCGCGCTGGCCGGGGTGCCGGTGGGCGAGGGCTTCGCGGCGCGGCTGGCCGAGCGCAAGGGGCTGACGCCGGCGCAGGTGCGCACCGCGGTCAAGTTCGCGCGCCTGGCCGGCGAGGCGGGCGGCGCCGGTGCCGAGGCGCTGATCGAGCGCCAGCTGGTCAACGCCGACAAGGCGCTCGGCAACGTGCGCGACGAACGCGGCGCGCGCCGCGTCGTGACGCAGTACGACCTCGGGCTGGTCAACACCGAATCGCGCTTTCCCGTGCCGCGCATCGTCGAGGCGCTGCGCCGCAAGGGCTGCGGCACGCTGTGCTTCCACGGCCCGCCGGGCACCGGCAAGACGGCGCTGGCCGAGCACATCGCCGCCGAGCTGCAGCGCCCGCTGATGATCCGCCAGGCGAGCGACATCGTCAGCAAGTACGTCGGCGAGACCGAGCAGAACATGGCGCGCATGTTCGAGGAGGCCGAGGCCGAGCAGGCCGTGCTGCTGCTCGACGAGGCCGACAGCTTCCTGCGCAGCCGCCGCATGGCCGAGCGCCACTACGAGGTGAGCGAGGTCAACGAGATGCTGCAGGGCATGGAGCGCTTCGGCGGCGTGTTCGTCTGCACCACCAACCTGTTCCAGGACCTGGACGAAGCGGCGCTGCGCCGCTTCACCTTCAAGATCCAGTTCAAGCCGCTCGAGCCGGCGCAGCGCGAGCGCATGTTCGTCGCCGAGGCGCTGGACGGCGACGCGCAACGCCTGACCGCCGAGCAGCGCGAGCGGCTG
The DNA here is from genome assembly GCA_019635485.1 of Piscinibacter sp. Lineage (GTDB taxonomy): Bacteria > Pseudomonadota > Gammaproteobacteria > Burkholderiales > Burkholderiaceae_C > Piscinibacter. The sequence goes on from JAHBZL010000037.1 coordinate 41,579, forward strand.
CGCGAGCTGGACCTGCTGGCGCCGGGCGACTTCGCCGCCGTGCGGCGCCAGGTCGACGTGCTGGGCGAGCGTTTCGAGCCGGACGAGTTCCTGTCGCAGCTCGAGGCGGAGCACCGCGTCAAGCCCGAGGTGCGCCAGCGGCGCGGCATCGGCTTCAGCCAGCGGCCGTCTGCGTGACGCAGCGCACGCCCCCCCGATCCGGGGGGCTCAAGCGCGCCGCCGGACCGGCCGATACGCCGGCGCACCCTGCTGCGCGCGCACCTTGGACAAAGACCTTTCCCTGGCTTGGCACTTCCGGCCCGTGCTCGACACGGCGGCCGCCCTGCTCGCCATCTTCGCCGTCTTCGTGGCCCTCGACCTGGCCCGCCGCGTCGGCCGCACGCGGGGCCGTGCCAGCGCGCTGTGGCTGGCCGGCGCCGCGCTGGCGCTCGGCTCCGGCGTGTCGGCCGTGCACTTCGTCACGCTGGCGGGCGATCCGCTGCCGTTTCCGCTCGGCTATGGCGGCTGGCTGACGGCGCTGGCCGGCGGGCTCGGCATCGTCGCGTCGGCGCTCGCATTGCGCCTGGCCTACGACCCGCGCGCCGGACGAGGCCAGGCACTGGCGGCCGGGCTGCTGTGGTCGCTGGCCTGCATCGCCGCCTTCGGGCTGTACCTGACGGACCTGCGCATTGCGCCGGCGCCGGCCTGGCGCGCGCCCTGGCTGGCGGCCGGGGTCGCCGGCCTCGCCGCCGCAGTGTGCGCGGCGGTGTGGATCACCCGGCTGGCGCGCTTTTCGTCGATCGTGCGCCGTGGCCTGGCCGCCGCGCTGGCCGGCCTGGCGCTGCTCGGCGCGCAGCATGCCGTCACGCTGGCGCTGCACGTGCCGCTGGGCGGCGTCTCGCTGAACCATGGCTCCGCCAGCGCCGAGACGCTCGCGGTGCTCGCCGCGTTCGGCGGGGCCGCGCTGCTGGTGGTGCTGCAGCTGCTGTCACTCATGGAGGCGCGCATGCGCGCCGAGCTGCAGGCGGCGATCGCCCGCGTCGAGGAAGCAGCCCGCACCGACACGCTGACGCGCCTGCCGAACCGGATCGCCGCCGACCACCGGCTCGACGCGGCACAGCGCGCCGGGCGCGAGAAGCAGACGATGGCCGTGCTGTTCCTCGGGCTGGACAACTTCAAGCCGGTCAACGACTCGTTCGGCCGCCAGGTCGGCGACATGCTGCTGCAGCAGCAGGCCGAGCGGTTGCGCGACGCGGTCGGCGCGCGCGGCGAGGTCGCCCGCGTCGGTGGGGACGAGTTCGTCATCCTGCTCTGGCCCGACGTGGACCGCGACCGCGCCGCCGCGCTCGCCCAGCAGCTGCTCGAGGTGGTGGCCGAGCCGTGCGAGATCGAGGGCCGGCCGGTGCCGACCAGCTGCTCGATCGGCATCGTGCTGTGCACGCGCAACGACACGACCAGCAACGCGATGATGCACGCCGAGGCGGCGGCGCGCTACGCCAAGCGCGCCGGCGGCGCGACCTTCGCGTTCTTCGAACCGTCGATGCTCGGCGATGCGCGCGACCAGGTCGAGCTGCTGCGCGACCTGCGCGAGGCCGCCGCGCGCCGCCAGTTTGAGCTCGTCTACCAGCCCAAGGTGCACGCGCCGAGCGGCGAGATCACCGGTGCCGAGGCGCTGCTGCGCTGGCACCACCCGCGCCGCGGCGTCGTCAGCCCGGCGGTGTTCGTGCCGATCGCCGAACGCCACGGCCTGATCGGCGTGATCGGCCAGTGGGTCATCGACGAGGCCTGCCGGCAGGCGCGCGAATGGCGCGACCAGGGCCTGCGCATGCGCGTCGCGATCAACCTGTCGGTGCACCAGCTGCGCCAGCCGGACCTGGCCGAGCGCATCGCCGCAGCGCTGGACAAGCACCAGATCAACCCGCAGCTGCTGACCTGCGAGATCACCGAGTCCGTCGCGATGGAGGACGCGGAAGGCACGATGCGCATCTTCGAGAAGCTGGCTGCCGTCGGCGTGAACATCTCGATCGACGACTTCGGCACCGGCTACTCGAGCCTAGCCTACCTGCGCAAGCTGCCGGCCGGCGAACTGAAGATCGACCGCAGCTTCGTGCTCGACCTCGAGTCCAGCGCCGACGCGCGGGCGGTGGTCGACGCGGTGGTCAAGCTGGCCCAGGCGCTGGGGCTGAAGGTCGTGGCCGAGGGTGTCGAGACCGACGCGCAGGGCCAGATCCTGCGCTCGCTCGGCTGCGACCAGCTGCAGGGTTTCCTGTTCGCCAAGCCGATGTCGGCCAAGGCGCTGGCGCTGTGGGCGATGAACGACGTGGGGCCGCGCGCGATGGACTTCCGCGCCTCGCTGTTCCAGGAGACCCGACCCCAGTCGGTGCATTGACAAGGGGCGCCTCCGTAGAATCGGGGGCATGGACACGCCGAGCTACACCCGCGCCGCCGCGCTGCCGCAGATCCTCGCGCAGCGCATCGTCATCCTCGACGGCGCCATGGGCACGATGATCCAGCGCCACGGCCTCGGCGAGGCCGACTACCGCGGCGAACGCTTCCGCGACCACCCGAAGGACCTGAAGGGCAACAACGAGCTGCTGCAGTTCACGCGCCCCGACGTGATCACCGCGATCCACGAACAGTACCTCGCGGCGGGCGCCGACATCGTCGAGACCAACACCTTCGGCGCGACGAGCATCGCGCAGGACGACTACGGCCTGGGTGCGCTGGCGCGCGAGATGAACGTCGCCGCGGCCCGGCTGGCGCGCGCGGCGTGCGACCGCTACGACCTGCCGGAGAAGCCGCGCTTCGTCGCCGGCGCGCTCGGCCCGACGCCGCGCACCGCGAGCATCAGCCCGGATGTCAACGATCCGGCGGCCCGCAACGTCACCTTCGACGAACTGCGTGCCGCCTACCGCGAGCAGGCCAGTGGGCTGCTGGAAGGCGGCTGCGACCTGTTCCTGGTCGAGACCATCTTCGACACGCTGAACGCCAAGGCGGCCATCTTCGCGCTCGACGAACTGATGGAGGAAACCGGCGAGCGGCTGCCGGTGATCGTATCCGGCACGGTGACCGACGCGTCCGGGCGCATCCTGTCGGGCCAGACGGTCGGCGCGTTCTGGCACAGCGTGCGCCACGCCCGCCCGCTGGCAGTCGGGCTGAACTGCGCGCTGGGCGCGGCGCTGATGCGACCCTACCTGGAGGAACTGTCGCGCCTCGCGGGCGACACCTTCATCAGCTGCTATCCGAACGCCGGCCTGCCCAACCCGATGAGCGAGACCGGCTTCGACGAGACGCCGGAGATCACCGGCGGGCTGCTGGAGGAGTTCGCGAAGTCGGGCTTCCTGAACATCGCCGGCGGCTGCTGCGGCACGACGCCGGAGCACATCGCGCAGATCGCGCAGCGGGTCGGGCGCTACCGTCCGCGCTGCTGCACGAACGGGGCCGGCGCGCTGCTCGCGGCCTGATCAGCGGTTCAGCGCCACCGTCCGTTCGCCGATCAGGATCTCCAGGCGGTTCGGCGCGGTGTTGCGGCCGCGCGGCACCTGGCCCGAGACGGCCATGCGGCGCGCCGGCACGCCGCGCATCACCATCCAGTCGCGCGCGCTGGCGGCGCGGTCCAGCGCGAGCGCTGCACCGCCGCCCTTGGCGTCGGGCGCGCCGACGATCTGCACCTCCGCACGCGGGACGCTGCGCAGCGCCTGCGCCACCTCGTCGAGCCAGGCCGCCGCCGCCGGCGAGACCGCCGCGCGGCCGGCCGGGAACACCTCGTCGCCCGGCAGGCTGAGCCACAGCCGCTGGTCGGTGGTCTGCACCACGTCGACATCGCGCCCGCGCAGCGAACTGCGCAGGCGCGAGGCGGCACTGTCCATCTGCGGCGACCAGGTCCATGCGCCGGCGGACGGCGTCGGCGCGACCTGCTGGGCCGGCGTCACCGGCGCGGGAACGGTGGGCGGGGCCACCACGGGCATGGCGCAGCCGCCCAGCGCCAGCAGGGTGGCTGCCAGCGCGGCGGGGGCGGTGAAGCGTGATTCGTGACGCATGCCACGATTGCAGCGGAACACGGCGGCAGGGGCAAGGGGAGGTGCCCCGACAACCGTAACCGTACAATTCCGGCCTGCCCGAGGAGCGATGCGACAGCGGGCCCGCGCGGCGGGCCGGCTGCCAGGCTCGGGCGGGGCGGTGCCGCTGCGGGCCGCCGGATCCAACGGCGCTCACCCGACCTTCCCGGTCGCGGTGACTCCGCGGCCCTCGACCCCGACGCCGCGATGACTGCCACCCCCGCCCCCGTCCCCCCGATGAAGCTCGCCGGCCTGGAACCGGTGGAGATCGGTGCCGGCACGCTGTTCGTCAACATCGGCGAACGCACCAACGTCACCGGCTCGAAGGCCTTCGCCCGCATGATCCTGGCCGGCCAGTTCGAGGAGGCGCTGTCGGTCGCGCGCCAGCAGGTCGAGAACGGCGCGCAGGTCATCGACATCAACATGGACGAGGCCATGCTGGACAGCCAGGCCGCGATGGTGCGCTTCCTGAACCTGATCGCCGGCGAGCCCGAGATCGCGCGCGTGCCGATCATGATCGACTCGTCGAAGTGGGAGGTGATCGAGGCCGGCCTGAAGTGCATCCAGGGCAAGGGCATCGTCAACTCGATCTCGCTGAAGGAGGGCGTCGAGCCGTTCAAGCGGCAGGCCCGGCTGATCCGCCGCTACGGTGCCGCCACCGTGGTGATGGCCTTCGACGAACAGGGCCAGGCCGACACCTACGCGCGCAAGACCGCGATCTGCGAGCGCGCCTACCGCATCCTGGTCGACGAGGTCGGCTTCCCGCCCGAGGACATCATCTTCGACCCGAACATCTTCGCGATCGCCACCGGCATCGAGGAGCACGACAACTACGCGGTCGACTTCATCGAGGCGACGCGCTGGATCAAGCAGCACCTGCCCGGCGCCAAGGTGTCGGGCGGCGTCAGCAACGTCAGCTTCAGCTTCCGCGGCAACGACCCGGTGCGCGAGGCGATCCACACCGTGTTCCTGTACCACGCGATCCGCGCGGGCATGGACATGGGCATCGTCAACGCCGGGATGATCGGCGTCTACGACGACCTGGACGCCGAGCTGCGCGAGCGCGTCGAGGACGTGGTGCTGAACCGCCGCAAGGACGCCGGCGAGCGGCTGATCGAGATCGCCGAGCGCGCCAAGGGCGCCGCGAAGGACGACAGCGCACGGCTCGCCTGGCGCGCCGGCAGCGTCGAGCAGCGCCTCTCGCATGCGCTGGTGCACGGCATCACCGAGTTCATCACCGCCGACACCGAGGAGGCCTGGCGTGCCATCGAGGCGCGCGGCGGGCGGCCGCTGCACGTCATCGAGGGGCCGCTGATGGAGGGCATGAACATCGTCGGCGACCTGTTCGGTGCCGGCAAGATGTTCCTGCCGCAGGTGGTCAAGAGCGCCCGCGTGATGAAGCAGGCGGTCGCGCACCTGCTGCCCTACATCGAGGCCGAGAAGGCGGCGATGGTGGAGGCGGGCGGCGAAGCGAAGGCCAAGGGCAAGATCGTCATCGCCACCGTGAAGGGCGACGTGCACGACATCGGCAAGAACATCGTCACCGTCGTGCTCCAGTGCAACAACTTCGAGGTCGTCAACATGGGCGTGATGGTGCCGTGCCAGGACATCCTGGCGCGCGCCAAGGTCGAGGGCGCCGACCTGATCGGCCTGTCCGGCCTGATCACGCCGAGCCTGGAGGAGATGCAGCACGTCGCTGCCGAGATGCAGCGCGACGATTTCTTCCGCGTCAAAAAGATCCCGCTGCTGATCGGCGGCGCGACGACGAGCCGCGTGCACACCGCGGTGAAGATCGCGCCGCACTACGAGGGCCCGGTCGTCTACGTGCCGGACGCGAGCCGCTCGGTGGGCGTGTGTTCGGACCTGCTCTCCGACGAGAAGGCGGCCGCCTACATCGCCGAATTGAAGTCGGACTACGAACGCGTGCGCGACCAGCATGCGAACAAGAAGGCCACGCCGCTGGTTTCGCTGGCACAGGCGCGTGCGAACAAGACGCCGATCGACTGGGCCGCCTACGACGCGCCGGCGCCGAAGTTCATCGGCCGCCGCGTGCTGCGCAACCAGGACCTGGCCGAGATCGCGCAGTGCATCGACTGGGGCCCCTTCTTCCAGACCTGGGACCTGGCCGGCCCCTATCCGGCGATCCTGACCGACGACATCGTCGGCGAGTCGGCGCGCCGCGTGCTGTCCGACGGCCAGCGCATGCTGCGCCGCCTGATCGAAGGCCGCTGGCTGCAGGCCAGCGGCGTGTTCGGCCTGTATCCCGCGCACAGCGTCAACGACGACGACATCGAGATCTACACCGACGAGTCGCGCACCGAGGTGCTGATGACCTGGCGCGGCCTGCGCATGCAGACCGAGCGCCCGGTGGTCGATGGCGTGCGGCGCCCGAACCGCTGCCTGGCCGACTTCGTCGCTCCGCGGGGTTCGGGTGTGGCGGATCACGTCGGCCTGTTCGCGGTGACCGCGGGGGCGGGCGTCGAGAAGAAGGAGAAGCAGTTCCTCGACGACCACGACGACTACAGCGCGATCATGCTGAAGGCGCTCGCGGACCGCCTCGCCGAGGCCTTCGCCGAGCGCTTGCACCAGCGCGTGCGCACGGAGTTCTGGGGCTATGCGCCGGACGAGGCCCTCGGCAATGCCGACCTGGTGGCCGAGAAGTACCGCGGCATCCGGCCGGCGCCGGGCTACCCCGCCTGCCCGGACCACACGGTCAAGCGCGAGATGTTCCGCGTGCTGGGCTGCGGCGAGATCGGCATGGCGCTGACCGAGAGCCTGGCGATGACACCGGCGGCCAGCGTGTGCGGCTTCTACCTCGCCCACCCACAGGCGACCTACTTCAACGTCGGCAAGGTCGGCGAGGACCAACTCGCCGACTGGTCCGCGCGCAGCGCGCAGGACGTGGCGCAGGTGCGCCGTTCGCTGTCCGCGCTGCTGTAGCGGCAGCCCCCGCGCGCCGGCGACGGTTGCATCTGTTCACAGAGGAAGCAACCGCACGCAACAGCGCCGTGCCGCGTCACGCACATCGCGGCTGAACTGCGGCGGGGACACCACAAACTTCCGTAGCGCGTCACAAATCGGCGCTCGCCGTGTGGCGCCGCCTTGGCATGCCCTTCGCTCGGCTCGGCGGTCACACAACGTTCGCGCAAGGGAGAGGACATGACAAGAACGCGTTCGACGGCGCGCGGCATGGCCGTGCGCCGTGCCTGGGTGGCGGCGGCAGCCGCGCTGCTGCTGACGACCGGCTGCGGCGGCAGCAAGGAAGACGAGGTCACCGAGGTCACCACCCCGCCGACCAGCAGCGAGGCGGCGCGCTTCCTGACCCAGGCCACCTTCGGGCCGACCGACACCGAGGTGCAGCGCGTGATGTCGATGGGCTACAGCGCCTGGATCGACGCCCAGTTCAACCGGCCGGCCACCTCGCACCGCACGTTCTGGGAAACGCAGGACGCGGCCGTCAAGGCCGCCAACGCCAACAACTCGATCGGCTCGGATGGCGTCTACAACTCGTTCTGGCGCCAGGCGCTGACCGGCGAGGACCAGCTGCGCCAGCGTGTCGCCTACGCGCTGTCGCAGATCTTCGTGATCTCGCTGCAGGACGGCACCGTGGGGGAGAACCCGCGTGCCGTCGCCGCCTACCTCGACATGCTGGGCGAGAAGGGGTTCGGCAACTACCGTGACCTGCTGGAGGCGGTGTCGCGCCACCCGATGATGGGTGTCTACCTGACGCACCTGCGCAACCGCAAGGCCGACGCCCGCACCGGCCGCGTGCCGGACGAGAACTACGCGCGCGAGGTGATGCAGCTGTTCTCCATCGGCCTGGCGCGGCTGAACATGGACGGCACGCCGCAGCTCTCCAACGGCGCGCCGATCGACACCTACGGGCAGTCCGACATCGCCGGCCTGGCCAAGGTCTTCACCGGCTTCAGCTGGGCCTGCCCGGACTGGCCCGACAACGGCTGCTTCAACAACGGCTCGCTGAACAACGTGTCCGATCCGGACCGGACCTTCAAGCCGATGCTCGGCTACCCGCAGTACCACAGCACCGAGGAGAAGAGCTTCCTCGGCACGACCATCCCGGCGCAGGCCCAGGCCAACCCGGATGCGAGCCTCGCCACCGCGCTGGACGCGCTGGCGAACCATCCGAACGTCGGGCCGTTCATCGGCAAGCAGCTGATCCAGCGCCTGGTCACGAGCAACCCGAGCCCGGCCTACGTCTCGGCGGTGGCGCAGACATTCGCGAACAACGGCAACGGCGTGCGCGGCGACATGAAGGCCGTCATCAAGAAGGTGCTGACGCATCCGGAGGCACGCCAGGTCAGCTCGACCAGCGGCAAGCTGCGCGAGCCGGTGCTGCGCCTGTCGGCCGTGCTGCGCGCGTTCGGCTACGCGTCGGATTCGGGCAACTACCGCGTGGGCAACACCGACAACGCCGGCAGCTCGCTCGGCCAGACGCCGATGCGCTCGCCCTCGGTCTTCAACTTCTATCGCCCCGGCTACGTGCCGCCCGGCACGCAGGCCGCGGCCGCCGGCCTCGTTGCGCCGGAGATGGCGCTGGCGCAGGAGACCACCGCCGCTGGCTACGTCAACTACATGCGCGACAACATCGCCTCCGGCGTCGGCGCCAGCGGCACCGTGGTGATCAACGGCGCCAACGTGACGCGGCGCGACCTGCAGCCCAACTTCGCTGCCGAGATCGCGCTGGCGACCCAGCCGGTCGACCTCGTCGAGCGACTGAACACCAAGCTGATGTACGGCAGCATGCCCGAGGCGCTGAAGACCGAGATCGCCACCGCCGTCGGCACCATCACGATCCCCGCGCTGAACAGCGGCGGGACCAACCAGTCGCAGATCGACACCGCCAAGCGCAACCGGGTCAACGCCGCCGTCTTCCTGACGGTGGTGTCGCCCGAGTTCCAGGTGCAGAAGTGAACGGACACGCCATGACCAGAATCGACGCATCCCGCCGCCTGTTCCTGCGCCACGCCGGCGCGCTCTCCGCGCTCGGCGCGGCTGGCGCTCCGCTGGCGCTGAACCTGTCGGCGATCGGCTCGGCCGCGGCGCAGACCGCGACCGACTACAAGGCGGTCGTCTGCATCTTCCTGTTCGGCGGCAACGACTCGATCAACATGGTGCTGCCGACCGACAGCACCTCGTTCGCCAACTACGCGACGCTGCGCAACCAGGCGCCGGACTCGATCGCGCTGCTGGCACCGGGCACCGCCATCAACGCCGGCGCGGCCACCGGGTCGCCGGCGCGGCTCGGCGGCGTGCTCGCGATCAACCCGGCCAATGCGCAAGGGCGTACCTTCGCGCTGCACCCGGCCATGGGCGCGTTGCAGTCGATGTTCGACACCGACAAGCGGCTGGCCATCCTGCCCAACGTCGGCCCGCTGGTCATGCCGACGACGAAGGCGCAGTACAGCCAGTCGTCGCACCCGAAGCCGGCCAGCCTGTTCTCGCACAACGACCAGCAGAACACCTGGCAGTCGTTCCAGCCCGAGGGCGCGACGATGGGCTGGGGCGGCCGCATGGGCGACCTGCTGGCGGCGATGAACGGCCGCGCGGTGTTCACCTCGATCACCGCCGGCGGCAACGCCGTCTGGCTGTCCGGCCAGGACGTGCGCCAGTACCAGGTGACGAGCAACGGCGCGATCCGCTTGGGCACCAACGCCTCCGGGCAGGTGTACGGCTCGGTCGCGGTGGGCGACGCGATGGCGCGCATCGTGCAGACCACGCGCGGCGGCCACGTGCTCGAGACGGACCTGTCCGCCGTGGCGGCCCGCTCGATGCAGGCCGAATCGCTGCTGCGCAACGCGCTGAAGCCCGCCAGCGACGCGCTGTTCGGCACGCCGGCGACCAACTACAGCGCCAACAACGACCCGAAGCTGCGCTACACCGACCCGAACAACGCCGCGACGACGACCGCCAACCCGCTGGCGCAGCAGCTGCAGATCGTCGCGCGCATGATCGAGGCGAGCAGCAACGCCGACATCGGCGCGCGCCGGCAGGTGTTCTTCGTCAGCATGGGCGGCTTCGACACGCACGACGTGCAGAACATCAACCATGCGCAGCTGATGGCGCGCCTGGCGCACGCGATGCGCTACTTCGACACCACGCTGGCGGCCATCGGCGCGCAGGACAAGGTCACGACCTTCACCGCGAGCGATTTCGGCCGCACCTTCACGAGCAACGGCGACGGCACCGACCACGGCTGGGGCGCGCACCACTTCGTGATGGGCGGCGCGGTGCGCGGCGGCGACCTGTACGGCACCTTCCCGGTCTACGGCACGAAGAACGCGAACAACAACAACTTCGACAGCAGCCCGGACCAGCTCGGCAACGGCAGCCTGTTGCCGACCACCTCGGTCGACCAGCTCGGCGCGACGATCGGCAAGTGGTTCGGCCTGACCGACTCGCAGTTGCTGGACGTGTTCCCGAACCTGCGCAACTTCAGCAACCGGGATCTCGGTTTCATGCGGGCGGGCTGACAGTCCGTTACGACTGATGCGACCGCCGGCCGGGCCGGTGTGCGCCGCGGCGGTCCAATCGGCGTTGATCACAGGACGGGGGCCAACGCCCCGAGGAGAACCCATGTCCCAGGAACTCGCACCGGGCGCCGTGCCGCCGAGCGCGTCGTCGCGCACGCCGTGGCTGGTCGGCGGCGTGCTGGCCGCGGCGGCGCTGGCCGCCGGCGCCGGCATGATGATGCGCAGCGCGATGCCCCCGCCGGCCTCGCAGAGCGGCGCCGCGGCGCTCGAGGCACCGGCCGCGCCGGCACCGACCCCGTCCGACAAGGTGGCCCACAAGCCGGCTGCGCCGCAGGTGGCCGCGGCGCCGGCCTGCGCCGACTGCGGCGTGGTCGAGTCGGTGCGCGCGGTCAAGCGCAAGGGGCAGGCCAGCGGTGTCGGCGCGGTGGCCGGCGGCGTGCTCGGCGCCGCGGTGGGCAACCAGTTCGGCAAGGGCAATGGCCGCAGCGCCATGACGGTGCTCGGCGCCGTCGGCGGTGGTGTGGCCGGTCACGAGATCGAGAAGCAGGCCAAGAGCGTCGTCGTGCAGCAGGTCACCGTGCGCATGGACGACGGCAGCGTGCGCACCATCGAGCAGTCGACCGCACCGCGTGTCGGCGAGCGCGTGACCGTGCAGGGCAAGACCCTCAAGCCGGCGCCGTCGGCGGGCTGAGAAGCTGTGAATGAACCCGCCACG
>JAHBZL010000038.1 GCA_019635485.1 Piscinibacter sp.
GGAGGAGGAGGAGGAGCCGCCGGGGGAGGGGGAGGCGGCGGCGTCCCTGCTCCCGGTGCCGCGGCCGGTGGCGGCGGCGTGTCGCCGCCGCCTCCGCAGGCGGTGAACAACACGGAGAGAGTCGCCAAGCCGGCCGAGCGTCGCGTCACCTTCATCATGTCAGCGCTTCATCGATCGCCGGGCGGCGGCGAGGGTGGGTGGGGTCGTCCTTGCGGGCCCGACGGTACGTGCCCACCGGGCGCGAAACATGATGGTTCGGTGACATGGCGTAACATGCCGTGTCCAAACGAGCAGCGGTGCGCGAAGCGGCGTGCATCACATCGGCTTGAACCGCGACTGGAAACTATGGCTCACCGACAGCCGCGCGTTGCCGTACAGCAGCACCGCCATGCCGCCGAGCCGGCGCTCGACCGGCGCCGCCGCCTCCAGTCATCAACCTTGCCCCCGAACCCGCTCGTCCGGTCTTGCCAGGAGCGAGGACGTGACGCCGATTTGAGGCATCGCGCCACCTCACCAGTCTGCACCTGCGGCCACACTCGCCGCGTGGCTTGACCCGGTCGCAGATCGCCCGCCGCCCGGGCATCTCGCAGAGACGGTCGGCCACCAGGTGCAGGCCGGGTACCAAATGGTGGGCGTGCACACGCGGGCCGAGGCCATGGCTCTCCGCGCCGTTGCAGGCGAGCCCTCAGGATCGCGTCGCGCCCCGTGTTATCCAGGGCAAGACGTTGCGTCGCGCGGCGCGATACTACTTCCGTAGGGTGCTGCGAGGACGGTGCTCGCGCCGGTCATCGCAGGACCGATTCGCCGAGAATCCGGATCGATGTCGACGCGCGCGTTCCACCGATCGATCCTCGGAACCGGGGCTGCCAGAGTGCGGAAGGTCCGCGGTGTATGAAGAGGTGGATCGGTAGGTTCATCGCGCAGCCCGCAGTTCTTGCGGCGCTTGCGATTTGCGGTTTCGCTCGAGCGCAAGAGATCCCGGTCGTCGAGGTTGATCTCGTCGCGGGCGCACCGATCCCGTTTCATCCGCTGGCGGCCCCATCCCTGCCTCTTGGGGTGCGACGGATGGTGCAGGACCGGTACGGATTCCTCTGGCTGGGCGCCGCGGACGGCTTGCGACGCTACGACGGCTACGGCTTCATGAAAGTTCCGGAGGGCCAGAGCGCGGACAGCGTCGGCCTCCTCATCGGCCAATCGCTCGCGAGTGACCGCGCAGGTCGGCTGTGGATCGGCGCCGACGACTCGCTCAATCGCTACGACCCTGCGACCGGCAGCTTCACGCAGTACCGGTCGCCGGACGAGGCCTGCGGCACCGTCGCGATCGCGCACGACATCGTCGAGGATCAGGAGGGGATGATCTGGCTCGCGACGGACGACGGCGTGACGGCCCTCGATCCGGTCACGTCGAAGACGACCTGTCATCGGCCGCGCTACACCTCATCCGTCGGCGAGACGCGCGTCATCGCGACGATTCCCTTGAACGATGGCACGCTGTGGGTCACCAGCAGCGAGGGGCTCTACACGCTCGATCGGCGCTCGGGCAAGGTCACTCGTCACATCAAGCTCGCGACGCCTTCCGGGCGCAAGTTCGTCTGCACGGGCTTTCCGTCCAAGCCCTTCCAGGACAGCCGCGGGACGCTGTGGTTCGGCCTGTCCTCCGGAGGCGATCTGGCCTCGGTCGACGTCGCCAGCGGCAACGTCACGGTCTATGCGTTCCGGGACGGCGGACTGGCACCGAACGCGTCCTCCGGCGTCGTGTCGATCCAGGAGGATCACGACCGGGCGCTCTGGCTCGGCACCAACAAGCTCGGCCTCGTGAAGCTGACGCCGGACCGCAAGCAGGCGATCTGGTACCAGAGCGACACCGACGATCCGGACGGCTTGCGCGACGACCTCGTCGTCGGCCTGTTCAGGGATCGCGACGGGAGCTTCTGGTCGACGACAAAGGCAGGAGGCGTCTACCGCTTCGATACCGAGCTTCCTCGCTTCCGGTCGTACCGCAGCCAGGAAACGAGGCCGCACAGCCTCGGCAAAGGCGCTCCGACCGCGGCGTTTGCGGAAGATCCCGACGCGCTGTGGATCGGCACGAGCCGCGGCTTGAACCGTGTCGACCGCACGACGGATCGGGTCACGCAAGTCGATCGGCCGGTCTTCGCGCGAGGTGTCAGCGCGATCGCGAAGGACCGCGCCGGCGATCTGTGGGTTGGCACGAACGGCAACGGCCTCGTTCGCTTCGATCCCCGATCGGGCCAGACCACGAAGTACACGCATATTGCGTCCGATACGCGATCGTTGAACCACGACCGAATCACGGCGTTGCGGGTCGATCGCGCCGGCAGCCTGTGGGTCGCGACGGATTTCGGCCTGAGCCGCTGGGAGCCGGCGACGGAGGATTTCTCGACCTTCAGCCCGCAACCGAGAAGTCTCGTCCAGTACCGCTCGATTGCAGAGGACGCGAGCGGTGCCCTGTGGCTGGCGACCTTGTCACACGGCGTTCACCGATTCGATCCGAGCACGGGCGCCTTCAAGGTCTTCGATGCCGAGCTCCGCGCCGCGCATCCGCCCGGCCATAACCGCGTCAACTCCGTCCACGTCGACCGCACGGGGGCGGTGTGGGTCGCGACGTTCCGCGGGCTGGGCAAGCTCGATCCTCGCGACGGCGCGTTCAAGTCTTACGACTCGCGCTCCGGGCTCCCGGCGGACACGGTCGTCGGAATCCTGGAAGAGGACGACGGACGCCTGTGGCTGAGCACCCCGAGCGGGCTGTCGCGGTTCGATCCCTACGCCGAGACCTTCACGAACTACAACGCATCGGATGGTCTGTTGAACGATCAGTTCGCTGCACCCGTGGTCGCCGCCAAAGGCTCGAGCGGCGAGATGTTCTTCGGCTCGCAGAAGGGTCTGGTGGCATTCTTTCCCGGGCAGATCGTCGAGCGCAAGCTCGCGCTGCCGGTGTTCCTGACCGACTTCCGACTGTTCGGCGATCCGGCGCTGCCAGGAAGCGCGCTGTTGAAGCAACCCATCTGGTCCGCCGCTTCGCTGGAGCTGGAACCGCGCAGCATCGTGTCGTTCGACTTCGCCGCCTTGAACTACGTCGATCCCGCGCGGACGCGCTATCGGTACCGGCTGGACGGGCTCGAAACGAAATGGAACGAGACGGACAGCGCACGGCGCAGCGCGACGTACACGACACTGCCGGCGGGCGACTACACGTTCCGGGTCCAGGCTCGCGGCGCCCGCGGAGACTGGAGCGACAGCGAGCGGGCGATCAAGGTCCGCGTTCCGCCGCCCTGGTATGCGACGTGGTATTTCCGGATCCTGATCGCCACATTGCTGCTCACGGCGCTCTGGCTCGGGTACCGCTTGCGCGTGCGCCAGCTGCACCGCCGATTCGACGAGCGTGCACGCATCGCACGCGAGGTGGCCGAAGGGCTGGAGCAACGCGTGCTCGAACGCACCGAGGAGCTGGCCCGCGCCCAGCACGCCGCCGAGGCCTCCACGCGCGCCAAGAGCGAGTTCCTGGCCAACATGAGCCACGAGATCCGCACGCCGATGAACGCCATCCTCGGCATGTCGTACCTGGCGCTGCAGACCGGGTTGGACGCGCGCCAGCGCAACTACGTCGACAAGGTGCATCGCGCCGCCGAGTCGCTGCTGGGGATCATCAACGACATCCTCGACTTCTCGAAGATCGAAGCCGGTCGGCTGGAGATCGAGGACATCCCGTTCAAACTCGGCGACGTGCTCGACCAGCTCGCCACGCTGGTGGGCATGCGCGCCGAGGAAAAGGGGCTGGAGTTGCTGTTCGCGCTACCGCCCGGGCTGCCGACCGCGCTCGTCGGCGACCCGTCGCGGCTGGGCCAGGTGCTGCTGAATCTGAGCAACAACGCGGTCAAGTTCACCGAGCGCGGCGAGGTCACGGTGGCGGTGGCGGAGAGCGCACGCGAAGGCCAGCGCGTGACGCTGCGCTTCGAGGTGCGCGACACCGGCATCGGGCTCGCGCCCGAGGCCCGCGCGCGCCTGTTCCAGCCCTTCACGCAAGCCGACGCCTCGACCAGCCGGCGCTACGGCGGCACCGGGCTCGGGCTGGCGATCTGCCGCCATCTGGTGGAGCGCATGGGTGGCGAGATCGGGGTCGACAGCGAGCCCGGGCGCGGCAGCTGCTTCCATTTCAGCGTGCCCTTCGACCTGCAACCCGAGGCCGCACCGGCGCCGCCGGACGCCGAACTGCAGGGCATGCGGGTGCTCGTCGTCGACGACCACCCGGCGGCGCGCGAGCTGCTGCGCACGCTGGCGACGGCCTTTGGCCTGCGGGCCGAGACGGCGGCTGACGGCGCGGCGGCACTGCAGCTGGTGGCGCAGGCCGACGCGCAGGACCGGCCGTACAGGCTGCTGCTGCTGGACTGGCACATGCCGGGCCTGAACGGCATCGACTGCCTGGAGCGGCTGGGGCACGCGCCCGGCCGGCACGACCCGCCGACGGTGCTGATGGTGACGGCCTTCAGTCGCGACGAGGCCGAACGCCAGCTCGCCGCGCGCGGGCTGCGGGTGGCCGGCCTGCTGTCCAAGCCGGTCACGCCCTCGGGACTGCTCGATGCCTGCGCCAATGCGCTGGGCCGTCCGCGTGCCTCGCCGAGCCGCAACGAACAGCGCCAGGAACTGCTGCAGGCCCGTCAGGCGGGCCTGGTCGGTGCGCGCATCCTGCTGGTCGAGGACAACCCCATCAACCAGGAGCTTGCGCGCGACCTGCTGAACCGCGCCGGCATCGTCGTCAGCATCGCCGGCGACGGCCAGGAGGCGCTGGGGATCCTCGGGCGCGAGCGCTTCGATGCCGTGCTCATGGACTGCCAGATGCCGGTGATGGACGGCTACGAGGCGACGCGCGCGCTGCGCCGGCGCCCCGAATTGAAGGACCTGCCGGTGATTGCGATGACGGCCAACGCGATGGCCGGCGACCGCCAGAAGGTGCTGCAAGCAGGCATGAACGACCATGTGGCCAAGCCGATCCGCGTCGACGATCTGTTCGCCACGTTGGCGCGCTGGGTGCATCCCGCGCTGCCCGCGACCGCGCCCGCGCCGCCGGCGCCGCCGCTCGACATGCGCGCCGGCGTGGCCGCGCTGATGGGCGACGAGGCGCTGTACCGGCGCCTGCTGGTGCTGTTCCACGAGCGCGAGAGCGCCTTCGTCCCCCGCTTCCGCGCCGCCTGTGAGCGAGGTGACGGCGACGCCGCCCTGCGGTGCGCGCACGACCTGAAGAGCGTCGCCGGCAGCCTGGGGATGCCCGCGTTGCAGCGCGCCGCCGCGGCGCTGGAGGACGCCTGCAGGCTGCATGGCGAAGCGGCGGCGCTGGAGCCGCTGCTGCAGGCCGTGCAGCGCCAACTCGCACCGGTGCTGGCCAGCTTGCAGGAGCAGGGCCTGGCCTGAACGCGAGCAGAGCCTCGGGCTGCCGGGGAACTCTAGCGCGTGCTCGCGCTCTTCGTCGACAGCGCCACGTCGAAATGTTCGTCGTCGAAGGGCAGAGCCTCGGCGTCGGCCAGCCGAAGTGCATCGGCAACTTGTCGGCCTCGGCCCGCGCCCGGCCCTTGTCGAGCAGGGCCTGCACGTAGTCGGTGGAGGTGACCTCGGCGTAGCGCCGCGCCGCCGCCAGCGAGGCGTTGCCATTCCCGGCAGCGACGCGCCTGCTGGCGGGCCTTGACGACGGCCAGGTCCGGGTTGGGCAGGCCGATCATTCGAAATCGGCCTGGATGGTTCGCGTGCCATTCATGAGCACGAAGCACAGCGGTGTTCCGTCGCTGTCGGAGCCGGTGTCGGTGCAACCTGTGAAGTGGCTGAAGAAGACTCCGGCTGCGAGCACCTGCGGCCGCAGCACGACGATCGTGCCGGCCGGATAGAGGGCGCTGCAGGTCTCGCCGCAGGCGATCGCGGTGTCGGGCTGGGTGGAGTCCACCCGGCCGCTGGCGGCGGTTCCCCCGGTGCGCTGCACGGTCAGCTGGAAGCCGTCGCCCGCGGGCAGTTGCTCGAACACCGCGATGCAGGCACGGGTGGACTCGATCACGAAGTCGCCATTGCCGCAGTCGAGGCCGGACAGCGGCGCGTAGCCGACGAAGCGGTAGCCCTCAGCCGGCAGCGCGCTCAGCTGTACGCGCGTGCCGGCTTCGAACAGGGCCTGGCAGGTGAACGTGGCTTGGCAGTCGACGCCCGCGGGTGTCGAGGTGACTCGACCTCCCGCGCCGACCTGCACCGTCAGCGGCACCGGGTTCGGCGGCACTGACGGCCCGGGGGTGATCTCGCGGAATATGGCTTCGCATTCGAAGTCCGCGCTCATGACCAGGACGCCGTCGTCGCACGCGAAGTCGCCGCCCCAGCGCAGGAAGCGCCACCCCTCGGCCGGCAGCGCCTCGAGCGCCACCGTCTGGCCCGGGGCGAAGCCCGCGGCGCAGGTGCCCCCGGCGTCGGCGCAGTCAATGCCGGACGGCGTGCTGACAGCCCGGCCGGCACCGCTGACTGCCACGGAAAGCTGCCGCGCCGTGGCCGTGCCGGCCACCATGAAGCGCAGCTTGCAGTGCCTGGGAGCGTCGAGGGTCAGCGTCGTGCTGGCGCCGGTGCCGCCGGCAACGCAGTCCCAGCGCCAATCGCCAAGCTCGGCATCTGCGGCCGGCACTGCGGTCAGCGTGACCGAGGTACCGTCGGCCACGGTCTGCCAGCAGGCGGAGACGGTGCACGCCAGGCCAGGTTCACTGCTCTGCAACTGACCACCGGCCGTGCCGGCGAGCATGACGACGAGCCGGCGGCCGATGGTCGCTGTGCAGCGATCGTCATCGCCAAGGGTCAGCACGGGCGTCGCCCGGGGTGCATTGACGGCGGTGCCATCGCCGCGCTCGCCGAAGAAGTTGTCCCCCCAGGCCGTCATGCGTGCGCCGGTGCGGCCGTCACCCACGGGGCATCCGCTGTCGACCGGTGACGCCAACGCGTGCCGCGCGCCCGCGGCGATGGTCAGCGCCGGGCCGGCCGTGGGCACGGGAACGGCGCGCAGGCTGGCCAAGCCGGGCAGGCCGCCGAGCTGGCCGTAGGCGTTGTCGCCCCAGGCCCACACGCTCCCGTTGGTCTGGCGGGCGACACCGAAACTGCCACCGGCGGCGATGGCGTCGACGCCGCTGAGATCCGCCACGGAGCGCAGGGGCATCTGGCTGCAGGCAATGTCGTTGGCATCCGGACTGCATCGGGCAGCGGATTCGGCGCCGAGTTGATTCAGGTCGTTGCGCCCCCAGGCCCAGACCAGGCCGTCGCTGCGCAGCGCGATCGAGAAATCCGGCCCGGCATCGATGGCGCTCATGCTCCCGATGCCTTCGACGCGCAACGGCCTGCGGGAGAACCCGAGCTCACCATTGCCGCTACCGAGCTGACCGTAGCTATTGCTGCCCCAGGTCCAGACGCGGCCATCGCGGTCCAGCGCCATCGAGTGCCGGAAGCCGGCGGCGATCGCCGTGATCGGCGGAAGGCCCTCGACGCGCACCGGCGCGCTCGGTTCGCCCGGTGCGCCGAGTTGCCCCGAACCATTGCGCCCCCAGGCCCAGACGCTGCCGTCTTCGCGAAGCGCCAGCGCGTGCAGGCCGCCGGCGGCGACCGCGATCACGTCGCCCTCGCCGACCGGCACCTGGACCGGCGCCGGCTGCGGTTCGCCATCTCCGAACAGCGCCTGATTGCCCCACAGCCAGACGCGCCGGTTCTCGTCGAGCACGACGATGAAGGCGCCCCAGGCGCTGTCGAGCTCGCTGGTGGACAGGTCGAGTGCCCGTGCGCGCGGAAGTGCCGGGGCGAAGACCACACGGTGCGGCAGGGATCGATAGCCACCTTCGGGCCTCCCGAGGAGCCCCGCGCTGCTGTCGCCCCAGACCCAGACCTGGCCATCGGCGTCGATCGCGGCCGACACGCCCTCGCCAGCAGCCATGCGGATCGCCGGCGGGGCCGTTGCGGGCGTCGATGGGAATGGATTGACGGGCACGTACGAGTGTTCGGACTCGCGGCTGTTCGGGTCGTAGGTGAACGGAAACGAGAGTCGGTCGGCCTGGCGGTCGCCGTCGGTATCGTCGGCCGTCACGGCGACCTCTTCGCAGTTGGGCGCCGCGGGGGCACAGGCCTGGCCGAAGCCGCTGTCCAGCCAGCGGCTCCCAAAGCGTTCGGAGGGTGAGGACAGCGTTGGCTGCCCTTCGCCCACGACGTAGCGCAGCACATCGGTTTCGCCCGCTCGCATCGGCATGGCGAGCGGCCGGGTCACCACCGTCTCCGGCGGCCGCTCACCGCCGCCACAGGCGAACAGCAGCGTCGATGCGAGCAGTGACGCAAGCAGGGTGCGGGTGATGGCGGACATGACGGTACTCCGGCAACAGGTGTTGCCGGAAAGCGTTGCACCGGGTGTGCCAGCAATCTCTGCCGCGCAAGTGCTTGATTTGTCTTTGAGCGGCGCCCCCAGGACTCGCACCCGTGAGAATCGGCGCGGTGCGGTGCTGTCGCGCATGAGAGCAGCCCTGGGCGCTTGTTCCTGTGTGTCGCCGCGCGTAGGCTCGTGGCCCATGTCTTGCAATTCCATTGGCGCATGGAAGATTCACAGGCCGCCCGCGTCCTGCTGATCGAGGACGACGCTCAGTTCCGCGCCGGGGTCTCGGCTGCGCTGTCGCTGGCCGGCCACACGGTTCAGGGCTTCGACAGCGCAGAACCAGCGCTGGCGTGGCTGGCCGATGCCGAATGCGACGTGGTGCTGACCGACCTGCGCCTGCCCGGCCGCGACGGGATGGCGGTGCTGGCCGAGTGCAGCCGGCTGGACGCCGACCTCCCGGTGGCGATGATGACCGGTCACGGTGATGTGCCCACCGCGGTGGGCGCGATCCGGCAGGGCGCCTTCGACTTCATCGAGAAGCCCTTCGACCGCGAGCGGCTGCTGTCGCTGGTGACGCGCGCAACTCGCCTGGGGCGGCTGGCGCGCGAGAACCGCGGCCTGCGCTCGCGACTGGCCGCCGGCGCCGCGCTGTCGGCGGTGCTGTGCGGCGACAGCGCCGGCATGCGCGAGCTGAGGGCGACGATCCTGCGCCTGGCGCCGACGCCGGTGGACGTGCTCGTGACCGGTGAGACCGGCACCGGCAAGGAGCTCGTCGCCCGCGCGCTGCACGACTTCGGCGAGCGCCGCGGCCCCTTCGTGCCGGTGAACTGCGCGGCGCTGCCGGAGACGCTGATCGAGAGCGAGATGTTCGGCCACGAGCCCGGGGCCTTCACTGGCGCCACACGTCCGCGCGTGGGCCGCATCGAACACGCGGCCGGCGGTACGCTGTTCCTCGACGAGATCGAGGCCATGCCACCGCCGCTGCAGGCCAAGCTGCTGCGCGTGCTGCAGGAGCGCGAGGTGCAGCGCCTGGGCAGCAACCAGCTACGGCCGGTGGACCTGCGCGTGGTGGCCGCCAGCAACCTGGCGCTGCCGGCGCTGGTGGCCGACGGGCGCTTCCGCGTCGACCTGTTCTACCGGCTCGACGTGGCGGCGCTGCGCCTGCCGCCGCTGCGCGAGCGGCGCGCCGACGTGCCCCTGCTGTTCGAGCATTTCCGCCAGGGGGCGGCGCTGCGTTTCGAGCGCCCGCTGTCGCCGGTGCCGGCCGAACTGGCCGAGCGGCTGCTGGCGCATACCTGGCCGGGCAACGTGCGCGAACTCAAGAGCGCAGCCGAGCGCCAGGTGCTGGGCCTGCCGGCGCTGGCGGGCCGCGACGGCGGCGGTGAGCCGACCACATCGTCGCTACAGGCCACGCTGGCGACGCTGGAGGGCCTGCTGATCGAGCAGACGCTGCGCCGCTGCGGCGGGCAGGCGGACGCGGTCTGCCGCGAGCTTGCGCTGTCACCGGCCACGCTGTACCGCAAGCTCAGGCAGCACGGCCTGTCGCTCAAGCCTTGACGGGCGGAGCCAGCGGCAGCTCGATCGTGAACCGGGCGCCGCCGCCGGGGCGCTCGTCGGCGGCCAGCGTGCCACCCATCGCGTCGACCGCCTCGCGGCTGAGCGTCAGCCCCAGGCCCAGACCCTCACGGCGGGTGGTGAAGAAGGGCTCGAACAGGTGCTCGCGCACCGCCGCCGGCAGCCCGGGGCCGTTGTCGCCGACCTGCAGGCGCAGCCGGCCGCCGGCAACCTCGCCCCCGATCCACAGTCGCGGCAGAGCCCGGCCGGCCATCGCGTCGGCGGCATTGAAGACCAGGTTGGCCAGGGCCAGCGCGAGCGCCTGCGGATCGACCTGCACCGACACTGTCGGCACCGACTCTTCGACCGCGATGCGGTCCACGCGCAGCCGCGGCCCGTAGAGCTGGCGCGCGTCGGCCATCACGGCGCGCAGTTCGTGCGGCGCGATCTGCAGCGGCTCGGCGCGCGCGAACCGGCGCAGTCGCGCCACCAGGTCCTGCAGCCGCCGCGTTTCGCCGAGCAGCGTGCCCAGGCTGTCGCGCACCGGCGCCGGTGCGTCGACCAGCGCGTCGCCCAGGCTCTCGGACAGCAGCAGCACGGTACCCACCGGGTGGCTCATCTCGTGCACGATGCCGGCCGCCAAGCGGCCAATGGCGGCCAGCTTGCCGGCGTGCACCAGCATCGTCTGCAGACGCTCCTTGTCCAGCTCGGCTTGCGTGGCCAGCAGCTCGGCGCGCAACTCGCTGGCCTCGGCCTGGGCGCGTGAACGATCGGCATCGGCCAAAGCCTGCGCGGTGCGGTGGCGCACCAGCATCGCTGTCGCGAGTTCGTCGCTGCGGCGCAGCTGCTGCGCGCGCCAGGCGGCCGATGCCTCTCGCTCGTAGTGCAGCGCGGCCACAGCATCGCCGGCGAGCTGCTGGGCGGTCGACATCTCGTGCAGCCACTCCGGGGGCGGCTGGAAGCCCGCAAGTCGCGCACCGTGGGTCAGCGCTTGCTGTAGGTGATGCAGAGGCCCACTGGCCGCCGGTGAGCCCTTGGGCGGAGGCAGCGAATGCCTGCGTGCGATCTCGGCCAGCACGTGGTGGATCGAAGGGATGCGCTGATAGTCGCCCTGGGCCTCGGCAGTCGCCAATGCGAGCTGCGCGCTCGTTACCGCATCGTGGACCCGGCCGAGGCGCGACAGCGCCAGGGCGCGGTGTCGCTGCAGGCCGGAGAGCAGATCCGGAAACGGGGCCGCCTCCGCGCCCTGCAAGGCCTGCTCGCACCAGGACAGAGCTGCGCCGTCGTCGTCCAGCGCCAGGCACGCCTCGGCCAGGGATTGGCAGGCCAGCACATGATTGCGCGAGCCCTGAGCCCCGTCGAACATCGGCAGGCCATCCTCCAGCAGCCCGCGCGCTTCGGCGGCGCGACCGAGGCCGACGAGAATGGCGCCGGTTTGCATCAGGCACCAGCCGATGTGGTACCTCCAGCCCGTAGGCTCGACGATGGCGCGCGCGCGTTCGGCCCAGGCCATCGCGCCGTCGTGGTCGTTGAGCGTGCTGAAGGCAATGCCGACGTTCTGAGCCAGCGTCACCGCGGACTGCAGCTGCCCGGAAACCAGCGCAGCGTCGAACCCGCGCTGGAAGGCAGTGATCGCAGCCGCCGGATCGCCGCTGCGCCAGGCCAGCGTGCCTCGTGCGGCCTCGACGTAGGCACGCAGGCCGGGTGGCGCGTCGCTGCCTATGGCCTCCAGCGTGGTGCCGGTCTCGTCGACGTCGACGCAGGCGCGCCAGGTCGCGGCGAGGCGCAGCCTGTCGGCAGCGCCCGCGCGGCGGTAGTGGGCCTCGGCCGCGTCGATCGGCGCGATGCGGTCGGCGCCAGCCTGGTCCTGCAGCGTGGCGCGCAAGAGCGCGGCGTCACCCAGGCCGACGGCGTCCCCATGCCGCGCGAAGGCGGTCTCGGCGTTGGCCAGGTGGCGTTCGGCGTCGACAAGCGCGTTGAACAGCCATGACGCCTCGGCGCGCACAAGCGCCAGTCGTCCGGTGTCGGTCTCGCCGAGTCGTTCGGCGCGTTGGGCCTGTGCCAGTGCTTCATGGGTGTCGCGCTGGCGCAGCATCCAGGCCAGCACGGCCGCGACCCGCCCTGCCCCCGGCGCATCGTCGGCAACGGCGCGCGCGGCATCGATCTCGGCGTCGGAGCCGAAGAAGTCCGGCGTCGGTGGGCGGCGAGCGTGCGGCATGGCGGAAGACTAGCCTGGGTCCTCAATGCGTCTTCGGCTGCGACCCGCGATCCTGCGCGGCTGGCGCAAGCGGCGCGCGAGGCGAATGTTGGGTCGGCTGCCGAAACGTGGCCGTGCTGGCCCGCGTGCGCAGGCCCGCCGGCTTCGTCGATGCTACATGCAGGAGATCCACCGTTGAGCACAGCGCGCACCGGGCGCGACAGCTGCCGGCCAGTCATCTGTGGCGTGCGCAGACAAAGCGTTCGCTGCAACCCTGCCGCGTCTCCATCGAACGCCTGCCGCCAGCGTTCATTCCCCGCAGGCCCAGGTTGAGCGTGCCGCGGCCATCGTCAACGGCGAACTCGGCGGCGCGACGCCCGCCATGGGGGCGCAAGACCGTTTCAACTCCCCTTTTGGTCGAACTGTGAGGGACCTGGGGCGGTCCGAGTTCTCCCGCTCCGGCGCTTGCCCAAAGTGGGGCCCGCCCCTTCGCTCAAGCGGGACCTGCGCCGGCAAGCCACCCCCTGGCCACCCGCCCCAACGGGTTGCGGGGCA
Organism: Piscinibacter sp.; assembly: GCA_019635485.1. Lineage (GTDB taxonomy): Bacteria > Pseudomonadota > Gammaproteobacteria > Burkholderiales > Burkholderiaceae_C > Piscinibacter. Next base: position 12,681 of record JAHBZL010000038.1, read on the forward strand.
TCTGTCCACGGAGTCAGGCGTTGCAGGCAGAATGCGCGCCTTGCTGCGACGCAGCATTGTTTGAACTCGGCCGTACCCACCCATGAGCGTTCACCCCTCGGCCAGTGACACCGGACCGGCCGCCCGACCCACGATGACGCTGCCGCGCCTGCGCGGCGCCCAGGCGCGTGGCGAGAAGGTGGCGATGCTGACTTGCTACGACGCCACCTTCGCCCGGGTGCTGGACGACGCCGGCGTGGACGTGCTGCTGGTGGGCGATTCGCTGGGCAACGTGGTCCAGGGCGAGTCCAGCACGCTGCCCGTGACGCTGGAGCAGATGGCCTACCACACGCGCTGCGTGGCCCAGGGCAAGCGCAGCGCCTTCCTCGTCACCGACCTGCCTTTCGGCACCTACGAGGCCAGCCCGCAGCAGGCGCTGGCGTCGGCTGCCACGTTGATGCGCGCCGGCGCGCAGATGGTCAAGCTCGAGGGCGGTGGCTACACCGCCGAGACGGTGCGCTTCCTCGTCGAGCGCGGCATCCCGGTCTGCGCCCACCTGGGGCTGACGCCGCAGCGCGTGCACGCGATCGGTGGCTACCGCGTCCAGGGCCGCGACGACAGCGGCGCGGCGGCGCTCAAGGCGGACGCCGCCTCGCTGGCCGACGCCGGCGCCGCGATGTTGGTGCTCGAACTGGTGCCCTCGGCGCGGGCGCGCGAGATCAGCATGGCGCACCCGCACCTGATCACCATCGGCATCGGCGCGGGGGCCGGTACCGCCGGCCAGGTGCTGGTACTGCACGACGCGCTGGGCCTCACGCAAGGCAAGCGCCCGCGATTCGTGCGCGACTTCACCCGCGTGCCCGGCAGCGCGGCCGACGCGCCCGGCCTGTCGGTCGCCCAGGCCGTCGCGGCCTACGTGGCCGCGGTGAAGGATCAAAGCTTCCCCGACGAAGCGGTCCACGGCTACTGAACCACGCACATGCAAGTCATCCACTCGATCGCCGAGTTGCGGCGCGCGCTCGCACGGCAAAGCCAGACCGTGTTCGTGCCCACGATGGGCAACCTGCACGAAGGCCACCTGTCCCTGGTGCGCGAGGCCAAGCGCCGGGGGGGCCCGGTTGTCGCCAGCGTCTTCGTGAACCGCCTGCAGTTCCTGCCGCACGAGGACTTCGACCGCTACCCGCGCACGCTTGAGCGTGACGTCGAGCTGTTGACCGGCGTGGGCTGCAACTTCGTCTTTGCGCCTGACGAGGCCGAGCTCTACCCCAAGCCCCAGGTCTACAAGGTGGCACCGCCGGCAGCGCTGGCCGACATCCTTGAAGGTGAGTTCCGCCCCGGCTTCTTCACCGGTGTTTGCACCGTGGTGCTCAAGCTGTTCCAGTGTGTGCAGCCCGCGGTGGCCGTGTTCGGCCAGAAGGACTACCAGCAGCTCAAGGTCATCACCGAGATGGCTCGCCAGTTCGCGCTGCCCACGGAGGTGGTGGGCGCACCCACGGTGCGGGCCGACGACGGCTTGGCACTGTCGTCGCGCAACGGCTACCTCGGCGAGTCCGAGCGCCACGAGGCCATCGCCTTGCCGCAGTTTCTGCGCGACCTCGCCGACCGGGCCCGAGACACCGGCACGAGCCTGGCCGCGCTGGAGAAAGCCGCGCTGGACGGCCTGCGCGCCCGCGGCTGGTCCCCTGACTACCTGACGCTGCGCCGCCGCAGCGACCTGCTGCCGCCCACCGATGCCGAGCGCCAGGCCCACGAGCCCCTCGTGACCCTGGGCGCCGCCCGCATCGGCGCGACGCGCCTCATCGACAACATCGAATGCTGAACGACGCCATGGCCAACGCACTGGACCACTTCACCGCCCTGCAACCCGTTCACCTGCACCGCGCACCCAAGCCCGCCGACGCGGCGCCGAACGCGCGCTGGAAGGTGGCCGAGGTCGAAGCGCTGCTGGCGCTGGCGCTGCCCGAGCTGATGCACCGCGCCCAGCTCGTGCACCGCGCGCACTTCGACCCCTGCGAGGTCGAGCTGGCGACGCTGTTGTCGATCAAGACCGGGGGCTGCCCGGAGGATTGCGGCTACTGCCCGCAGTCGGTGCACTACGACACCGGCGTCGAGGCCGGCAAGCTGATGGAGACGGCGGCCGTGCGCGAGGCCGCCGAGGCCGCCAAGGCGGCCGGCGCCACACGCTTCTGCATGGGCGCGGCCTGGCGCGAGCCCAAGGACCGCGACATCGAGAAAGTGGCCGAGCTGGTGCGCGAGGTCAAGTCGGTCGGCCTCGAAGCCTGCTGCACGCTGGGCATGCTCAGCGCGATGCAGGCCCGCACGCTCAAGGGCGCGGGGCTCGACTACTACAACCACAACCTGGACACCGCGCCCGAGGCCTATGGCCGCATCATCACCACGCGCGACTACCAGGACCGCCTGGACACGCTGGATCACGTGCGCGCGGCCGGCATGTCGGTCTGCTGCGGCGGCATCGTCGGCATGGGCGAGAGCCGCGCCGAGCGCGCCGGCCTGATCGCCCAGCTCGCCAACCTGGACCCGTATCCCGAGTCGGTGCCGATCAACGAACTGGTGCGGGTCGAGGGCACGCCGCTGGCGCACACCGACAAGATCGATGCCTTCGAGTTCGTGCGCACCATCGCCGTGGCCCGCATCACCATGCCCAGGGCCCGCGTGCGCCTGTCTGCCGGCCGCCAGCAGATGGACGAGGCGCTGCAGGCCCTGTGCTTCCTGGCCGGAGCCAACTCCATCTTCTACGGCGACAAGCTGTTGACGACCGGCAACCCCGAGGTCGACCGCGACCGCGCGCTGCTTGCCCGCCTGGGCTTGCGCACGCGCGACGTGCAACACCGCTGAGGCGATCCCCGCCCCGCGCGCCCGCGGCGCATGTCGCCCCTGCACCTGCCCACCACTGGTTGAGTCGGCCGCGCTGTCGCGCGCTCAAGCTCATAGCGCTGCAGCCGCCAGGCTCGTAGTGCAGCGAAGCGCCATCCGGCAGCCCCGGGGCTGCCGACCAGTGACTCGCAAAATGGGTTCCCGGGGGGGGGCTGAGCCCGCACGGTCTCAAGCCGTGCTCCGCGTAACAATCACCCTGAGGGTCGTCAACCGAAGTCTGGCCTCGCCCCGGGGTCACCTTCAGGTGGTGCCGCTCTGCTCTGAGTGGCAGTTTCAAGGCGACAGATTCGCGGACGCCGATGGCGGCATTGGGTCGGCACTTCCATTTCGCACCGCACGGCAGCGGTCATTGAGCCCTTGCCTGGGCGCGAGAGGTTCCACGACCGCTTCACCTCGGACAGAGGCCTTTCATGCGTTCACCGGTCGACATGCCCGATGGCTGCTTGCTGGCAGTCAGCGTGAGTTGGCCTTGCCGAGTCGACCGGCAGCAACCGCTGCGAAGCAGTCCTCAACGCATCGGCGCCGCGCGCTCGAAGTGCCGGGGGACTTTTGGGGGAATTGACCTCTCAAACACGTTCACGACAGTACAGAACAGGTGACCGGGCGGCAAAAAGTCTTTTGAAATCAACGGCCTGGAACAGTCCTCAAAACTACGAACCAAGGGGGCGTGGGTTCGAATCCTGCCAGCCGCGCCACCCAATCCGACGGGTCAGCTCTCCCCAGGGCTGGCCCGTTTGTCATTCGGGAGGTCGGGGGACGATGGGGCCGGGGTTGGCCTCAGCCCGCCGGTTCGAGATTCCTGCCGCGCAGCCGCGCCACCATGAAGCTCGCCGCCTGCGTCAGGTGCGAGCGCACCAGCGCCTCGGCGCGGGCGCCGTCGCCCTTGGCCACGGCCTTGAGGATGGCTTCGTGCTGGTCCCAGATGTCGCGTGGCTTCTCGTCGCTGATCAGCACCTCGCCCATCACGCGCTGCGTGTAGGTGAGATGGGTCTCGAGCGCCGGGGCGATCAGCGGGTTGCCCGACAGCCCGTAGATGAACTCGTGGAACTTCATGTCGGCGGCGATCATGCGTGCCACCGAGCCGGCGGCCACCGCCTTGCGGCCGGCCTCGATCAGTGCCGGGCCGGCCTTGGCGGCGCGTTCGGCGCCGAGCTCGGCCGCGCGGCGCGCGGCGAGTCCCTCGATGGCGGCGCGGATGTCGTACATGTGCTGCACGTGGTCCGGGTCCAGCGGCGCCACCAGCAGGCCGCGGCCGGGCGCATCCTGCAGCACGCCCTGGTTGCGCAGCAGCACCAGCGCCTGCTGCACCGGCTGGCGCGACACGCCCAGCGCCTGCGCGATCTGCTCCTGGATGATGCGGTCACCCGGCGCGAAGGCACCGGAGGCGATCTCCTGCAGGATCGCGTCGCGCACCTGCTCGACGAGGTTGGGCTGCGTGCTGAGGGCCTTCATGGAATGCGGAATGCGGAGTTCCGCGTAGTCTAGCCCCGCCTCAGGCCGTGGCCATCCGATCGCGCAAGGTGCGGTGCAGGATCTTGCCGGTCGCGGTGCGCGGCATCTCGGTGTCGGCGACGAAACGCACCGACTGCGGCCGCTTGTAGCCGGCGATGCGGCCGCGGCACCAGTCCATCAGCTCGGCCTCGGTCGCCTGCGCGCCCTGGTGCAGCACCACCACGGCGCGCACCGCCTCGCCCCACTTGTCGTGCGGCACGCCGACCACGGCCACGTCCTTCACCTTCGGGTGCGCGCCGAGCACGCCTTCCACTTCCGACGGATAGACGTTCTCGCCGCCGCTGATGATCATGTTGCTCTTGCGGTCGACGAGATGGATGTAGCCCTGCTCGTCGCGCCGCGCCATGTCGCCCACCGAGCACCAGTCGCCGCGAAAGGCCTCGGCGGTCTTCTCCGGGTTCTTCCAGTAGCCGTCGAACACGTAGGCGGTGCGCGAGAACAGCTCGCCCACCTGGCCGTCGGGCACCTCGTTGCCATCCGGGTCGAGCAGGCGGATCGCTCCGGAGCCGGCCCACTCGCGGCCCACCGAGCCGAGCTTGTCGAGCTGTTCGTCCGGGCGCAGCAGCGTCACCCAGCCGGCTTCGGTGGAGCCGTACAGCTCATACAGCCGGCCGTTGCGGAAGTGCTCGAGGATCGCCAGCTTGGTTTCGCGCCGCGCCGGCGCGGAGGAGATCATCAGCTTCTCGACGCGGCTCACGTCGTACTTCGCCTTCACGTCCGCGGGCAGCCCCAGCATCATGATGTAGTGCGTCGGCACCAGCGAGGTGAACGTGACCTTCTGCTGCGACAGCGTGGCCAGCAGCGCCTCGGGGTCGAAGCTGCGGCGGTCGTCGATCACGCAGGTGGCGCCCAGGTGCACGAAGGTCTGGCTGAAGTACAGCGAGTTGGCGTGGCACATCGGCATCACCAGCAGCGCGGTGTCGTCGCGGGTGAAACGCATCTCGAGTGCGGTGGCCAGCGCGATGAGCGCGCTGCCCTCGTGGCTGCGGATCGCGCCCTTGGGCTTGCCCGTCGTGCCCGAGGTGTACATCAGCGCGCTCATGTCGGCCGGGTGCACTTCCAAGGCGGGTGGCGCCTCGCTGGCGGCCTCGATCAGCGCCTCGTAGCCGCGCCAGCCGGCCGGCAGATCGCGGCCGAAGGCGACGTAGGCGTCGCGCGGCACCGGCAGCTCGCTGCGCACCGGGTCGATGCGGTCGGCCAGTTCGTCCTGCGCGATCACCGCGCGGGCTTCGCTGTGCTGCACGATGTAGGCGATCTCCGGCGGGGTGAGCCGGAAGTTGATCGGTACCGCCACCAGGCCGGCCGCCGCGAGCCCGGCGTAGATCTCCATCCACTCGGCGCAGTTGTAGGCGAGCAGCGCCACGCGGTCGCCCTTGGCCAGGCCGAGGCCGAGCAGGCCGTTGGCCAGGCGCTGGGCCCGCGTGTGCCATTGCGCGTAGCTCAGGCTGCGGCGCGAGTCGCGCACGGCGGGCTTGTCCGGCGTGAGGCGGGCATGGGTGGCCACGGCGTCGGCGAGGGTGAGCAGGTGGTTCATGGCGGGGCTCCGTCGATGCCGGCAGTTTAGAACTCTGAATTCAAAATGCATCGGTGGAATCCCGCACTTTCGTACTCTGAATTCCGAATGCTAGACTTGCGCACCTCCCGGGAGAGCCTCCATGACCACCCCCGCCGTCACCGAAAAGAGCGCCGCCGCGCTGATCGCCCGATTCCTCAAGGCCCGCGGCGTCGACCGCGTGTTCGCCCTGTGCGGCGGGCACGTGATGCCGACCTGGATGCGGCTGGACGCCGAGGGCATCCGCATCGTCGACGTGCGCGACGAGCGTGCCGCCGTCTACATGGCGCATGCCCACGCGGAGCTGACCGGCGGCCTCGGCGTGGCGCTGGTCACCGCCGGTCCGGGCGTGACCAACGCGATGACCGGCATCGCCAACGCCCACGTCTCGCGCGCGCCGGTGCTGGTGCTGTCGGGCACGCCGCCGCGCGCCCAGGAGAACCGCGGCGCGCTGCAGGACATGTCGCACATCGCCTTCGTCGCGCCGCTCACGCGCTACGCCCGCACCGTGCGCGAGCCGGACCTCGTGCTGCAGGAGCTCGACGAGGCGGTCTCGCGCGCCCTCGGTCAAGGCGGCGAGCCGGGGCCGGTGTTCCTGGACTTCCCGGTCGACACGCTGCGCGCCGAAGTCTCGGCGGCGGTGCAATTGCCCGAACGATTCGTGCCGCCCGCGAAGCCGCGGCTGCTGCCGAACCCCGACGCCGTCAACGCCGCCGTCGACGTGCTGTGGCGCGCGAAGCGGCCGCTGGTGATCTCCGGCCGCGGTGCGCGCGGCGCCGGAGCGGAACTGCGCCAGCTGCTGGAGCGCACCGGCGCCGTCTACCTCGATACCGGCGAGAGCCGCGGCCTGATCGGCGATGACCATCCGTCGGTGGTGGCGGCGATGCGCGGCGCCGTGATGCAGCAGGCCGACGTGATCGTCACCCTCGGCCGCAAGCTCGACTTCCAGCTTGCCTATGGTTCGCCGGCGGTGTTCGGCGAAGCGAAGTTCGTGCGCATCGCCGACACCGCGGCCGAACTGCGCGACAACCGCCGGGGTGCGGCGGAGATCCTGGCCACGCCGGCCGAGGCACTGAAGGCGATGCTGGCCGCCGCCGGCGACCGCGCGCCCGCGACCGACCGCGCCTGGGCGGCCGAGACGCGGCGCCAGCACCTCGCCCGCGCCGACAAGCTGGTCACCTCGATGGCCACGGCGGCGCCGGGCCGGGACGGCCGGATGCACCCCAATCGCCTCGTCGCCGCGCTGCGCGACGCGTTGCCGGCCGATGCCGTGGTGGTGGCCGACGGTGGCGACTTCCTCAGCTTCGCGCGCGTCGGGCTGCCGGCCTCGACCTACCTCGACCCGGGTTCGCTGGGCTGCATCGGCGTCGGCACGCCGTTCGGCGTGGCCGCGGCGCTGGCCTGCCCGGGGCGGATGGTGCTGGTCGCCACCGGCGATGGCGCGTTCGGCTTCAACGCGATGGAGATCGACACCGCGGTGCGCCACCGGGCGCCGGTGCTGATCGCGGTGGCCAACAACGGCAGCTGGGCGATCGAGGTGCGCGACCAGCAGGAGACGCACGGCAAGGTGGTCGGCACGCGGCTGCAGTTCGCCGACCACGCGGCGATGGCGCGGGCCTTCGGCGCGCACGGCGAGCGGGTCGAGCGCGCGGAGGACCTCCCCGGCGCCATCGCCCGCGCGAAGGCGGCACTGGCCGAGGGCCGGCCGGCGCTGCTGGACGTGCTGGTCACGCCGGAGGCCGCGTCGTCGGACGCCAAGTCGGGCCTCGCCTGGGTGCCCGACCTGCAGGCGCTGGCCGCCTGGGACGATGCCGAGCGTGCCTGGCGCGCCCGCCGCTGAACAAGCGGACGAGTCCATGCCGATCCTGGTCATCCACCTGCGGACGCGCTGAAGCAGACTCGGGCTCCATGGCCGAAACGATCGACGCGTTTTCAGTCGGGCTCCCGGGCGCCGGCCTGCAGGTCCATGGCCTGCAGGCCGGCCGCGCTGCGGTGCCCCTCCTGCTGCTGCACGGCTGGCCGGAGTGGTCGCATGCGTGGCGTCCGGTCATGAGCCGGCTCGCGCACCGATTCGAGCTGATGGCGCCGGACCTGCGTGGCTTCGGCGACACCGAACCCGCGGTGCTCGCGCCGAGCCGCGACGCGGGCCCCGATCGTCACGCGGCGGATCTGCTCGAGCTGGCCGATGCGCGTGGATGGAGCCGCTTCGGCGTCGTCTCGCACGACGTCGGCTCCTTCGTCGCGCAGGCGCTCGCCCGGCGCGCCCCCGAGCGTGTCAGCGGGCTCTTCTTCTTCAACTGCGCCTATCCCGGCATCGGCGCACGCTGGTTCGCGCCGCGCCAGGTCGGCGAGGTCTGGTACCAGTTCTTCCACCAGCTGCCCTGGGCGGCGGAACTGGTCGGCTCCTCGCGCGAGGCCTGCCGGATCTACCTGCGCCACTTCCTGTCGCACTGGTCGCACCAGCAGGGCTGGATCGAGCCCGCACTCGACACCTGGGTCGACCACTTCATGAAACCGGGGCGGCTGCAGGGCGGCTTCAACTGGTATGGCAGCGTGTACGAGGCCCGCCTGGCGGTGATCGAAGGGCGCACGCCGCCGACCGCGCCGATCGCGCTGCCCACGCGCGTGCTGTGGGGCGCGCACGACCCGGTGCTGAAGGCCGAGTGGGCCGACCGGCTGGGCGAATTCTTCACCGACCTCCAGTTCGACGTGCAGCCCGAGGCCGGGCACTTCGTGCACCTCGAGCAGCCCGAGGTCGCGGCCGAGGCGATCGCCAGCTTCTTCGAGCGCCCGGCCGCGCGCTGAATCCGTCATGACCGACGCCATCGTCATGCCAGTGGTACCCGGGCCAGGCGGGCGATGCCGCATCGCCCGCAGCCCCTTCGTGCAGGGGCTCTAGACCGCGCCCAGGCGCCAGGGGTGCCCCTTGTCGGCCGCATCGCGCTGACGGAAGGCCTTGGGTGACACACCCACCGTGCGCTTGAAGACCTTGGAGAAGCTGAAGGCATCCTGGTAGCCCACCTCGGTGGCCACGGTCTCCAGCTTGTGGTCGGTTTCCGCCAGCAGGCGCATGGCACGCTGCATGCGCAGCACGCGCAGATGGTTCAGCGGCGTGTCGCCCATGGCGTCGCGGAAGCGTTCGGCCAGCGCGGTGCGCGACAGGCCGGCCTGCTGCGCCAGGTCGTCCAGCGTCCAGTGATCGGCGCTCCGCTCGTGCATCAAGGTCAGCGCGCGCCGCACCTGCGGGTCGCGCACGGCATGGCTCCAGCCGTGGCCGGCCTGCCCGCGCTCGGCGGCGATCTCGCGCAGGGCATAGGTGAACACCGCGTCCAGCAGCGCCTGCACGATGGTGTCGGTGCCCGGCTCGGCCGCGCGGATCTCCTGCTCCATCAGCCCGGCGGCCAGCGCCAGCGGCCCCAGGCGCGGGCGCGTCTCGGCGCGCAGCACGGTCCAGGGTGGCAGCTCCGCGAAGAAGGGGTGCAGCGGCGTGTTCCAGAGCTGGTAGGCCCCGCCCACCACGACGCTGGTGCCCGCCTGGCCCGGGCCGAGTTCGTGCGTGATGGTCTGCGGCTGCAGGCCGGTCAGTCGCGGCCCGACGCTCAGCGCATGGTCGCAACCGCGCGCCATCACGGCCACGTCGCCAGTGGCCAGCGCCAGCGGTTCAGCCAGCGTGGGCGCATGCACGTGCACCGGCCCCTGCACCACCACATGGAGCCCGATGCTCCGGTCGCACGGGAAACGCAGCGCCACGTCGGACGGAATGGCGCGCAGACCGAGCACGCGGCGGCGCAGGCCGGCGTCCTGAAGAATGTCTGATAGCAAGTCCATGCAGGACGATTGGACATGAAAACTGAACGAATGTCCATTTCGGGTTCCGTGGCGGACCGGCAGGATGCGAAGCATCGCAACCCCAATCCCGGAGCACTCCATGTCCCGCATCCTCGTCGTCGGCGCCAGTGGCACCGTCGGAACCGAACTCTCTCGCCTGCTCGCCGCTCAGGGCGAGACGGTGGTCAAGGCCACCAGCCGCCAGCCCGGCGCCGCCGATCAGGTGCGGCTGGATCTCGTCAGCCGGGCCGGCCTGAAGGAGGCGTTCGATGGCATCGACCGCGCCTTCTTCCTGGCCCCGCCGGGGCATGCCGACCAGGAAGCGCTGCTGGCTCCGCTGATCGACGAGGCGCGGTCCCGCGGCCTGACGAAGGTGGTGCTGATGACGGCGATGGGCGCCAACGCCGACGAGAACGCGCCGATGCGCAAGGCCGAACGCCGGCTGGAGGCCTCGGGCCTGGCCTACAACATCATCCGGCCGAACTGGTTCATGCAGAACTTCAACAGCTTCTGGCTGCATGGCATCCAGACGGCGGGCCAGATCTTTCTGCCCGTGGGCAGCGCCAAGGGCAGCTTCATCGACGCGCGCGACATCGCGGCGGTGGCCGCCCGGCTGCTGACCGGCGACGCCTTCGCCAACCGCGACTTCGACCTCACCGGCCCACGCGCGCTCGACCACACGGAAGCGGCGGCCATCCTGACGCAGGTTACCGGCAAGGCGATCGGATTCACAGACATCACGCCCGAGGCCATGCTGGAGGGCCTGCTGGGTGCGGGGCTGCCGAAGGACTATGCGGCCTTCATGGTGCTGATCCTGGGCTACTTCAAGGCCGGCTATGCCGAGCGCACCACCGACGCCGTGCTGCAGATCACCGGGCAGGCGCCGCGCACGTTCGAGCAGTACGCGAAGGACTACCGGGCCAGCTGGGTCTGATCGGCGGCGGTCGGAGGGCTGGGAAACCTAGAGCCCTCCGATGACATACAGCGCAGCGTTCCCGGTGCCCTGCACCCAGGCGCGCACGGCAACGGTATCGCTCCCAAGTGCAATGACCTGTCTGTCCACCCCCGACGTTGCGGGCCAGCGTGAGTCGGAAAGGCGCAATCGCCTTGAACCCACCAGATCGGTGCCCCCACTGGCCCCGGCACGGGGAGCCAATCGATCGACTTCCAGGAAGCTGCTGGCACCGGTGACCCCGTAACCCACGCGCTCGCTGCGCAGTGTCACGCTCTGATAGGGTATCGCAACGTAGCCACCGAAACTTGCGGCCTCCTCCGGCGTCATGATCCAGCCGGCCTGAGTACCATCGGTCGAGAATGGTGCATAAGCCTCGTTGTTGTGAACAAGGCCTGCGGAGTAGAAAGTGGTATCGAACCTCCAGGTCGGAGGCATCAGCACCCGGCCGATTTCGATGAGTGAACTTCCGTCGTAGCGGTAACGCTGCAATTCATTCGACGTGGTCCGGGAGTTGTACGCCACCAATTCGTCGGCGCTGGCAAAGGTCGAACTGCTGATGCTTCGCACATCGGGATAGAACTCACCGACCGCGGCGCGCCGCGTCCCGCCTTGATACACCATCAGCGTGGTCTCGGATGTCAGCGTGATGGCCACGGTATCCGTGTCGGCCGGAGAAACGGCGATGTCCAGCACCGGCTTCGCCAGTCCAGTCACCTTCCAGCGAGGGCCTCCGACCTGCCCGATGTCGACACGTTGGAAGCCGCGTTCCTGTGGCAGCGCCACATAGGCGACGCTGCCCTTGGCCGAGACGAAGACTCCCGAGGGCTCGCTGGACAAGAGATGCCGCGATTCGACCGCCCCATCGCTTGGGCGGATGACGACCAGCGAATTGCCTTCGGCAGTACCCGCCGATGCGGGCACGATGCCAATGATGCGGTCTCGTTCGGGGTCGTAGGCGATCGAACTGAGTGGACTTGTCGTCGTGAGTACAGATACCCCTTCGGAAGCCGCTGTCTGCAGCTGGACTGCAGGAGCCTGAATCGGCACGGCCATTTCCAGATCGAGGACGACCAGGTTGCTTCTGCCTTTCGTGGGTTGCACGAGTTGAACGGCAATGCGTCCGTGGCCAGCCTCCTGCAACTGCGCCATGTCCGGGCGATAGCCATCCCTCACTTGCAGCTCAGCCAGCGGCAGCGTCATTTGACGACTGCGGGCGAAGCGACCGACGCGATGCTCCACGGCGACGAGTTCGAAACCGCCGACTACGTCGACCGATCGAAGCGTGACCTCACCAATCGTACCGAGATCGGGCAACGACACCAGCTGCCCGCCCAGTGCGGCGATGCGCGCTTCGCCGCGATAGGCCACAGGGTCCAGTACCAATCCGGTGCTGAGCAGGATTTGATCGCCCAAGGTCTGCAGGGTACCCCATAGTCCATAGCCCTCGACACCAGGGAAGAGGGCTGTCAGCGTCTTGTCGGAGATCAGAATTTTCTGGATGGCGCCATCAAGGGAGGCGCTCTCGGCGGTGATCAGTGTCGCTGCGTCGCTGAAAACAATGTCCGTCGCCAGGAAATTGAGTTCGCTGCTCGTCTCCAGGGTCTGCGGCCACTTGACGCCGTCCTCCCAGATCGCGAGCCGATGAAAGTAGGGGAAGCCATCCTCGCGCACGCGGCTCGTCGAGACGGCCACGGTCGAACTGGTGCCAGGCCGCACGGCCAAGGATGACGGGTAGAAGCCGCTTCCCACACCTTCCGTGACGTCGAAGTAGCGCACCGCAGAGCGTGCGGCCAGGTCGAATTGAAGGACCTGCCCTCCGCGCACGCCGACGAACAGCGTCGACTGATCCGCCGAAATCGCCATGGCTGTGGCCTGAGACGGCAACGGCAGGCTCCAGGTCGTCTCAAGGGTCTCCGGGGAAAGGGCCATCAGCGCGTACTGGCCCGTCGCGGACGGAGCTCCGACCATCAACGCGTTGCGTTGGCGGTCGTAGCGCATCGCATCGATTCGGATCGACCGTGTCGCAACGGCGTTCACTTCGGGCCAGGCGACGGAAGCATCGCTTCCACTGATGCCGATCTCGACGGTATCGATAGTGACGGGGGGGGCCGGCGTGACCGGTGGCACTGGTGTGACCGGTGGAGGGGTAGAGCCGCCACCGGGGGGTGCCGAGGAGTCGGAGCTGCCTCCACCTCCTCCGCAACCGGCTGCCAGCAGGCATGTCAACACCCAGGCCCGACCAAAGAATTGGCGCCGTTGCAACGCAGTCCTCCCTGATTGAACACCGCAGGACCGCTGCCCGGCGCCACGGGTTGCCCATTCTGCCCGCACCGGCTACCGGCACGATCAGCGCTGATGCACTGGCGAACAGCCGAGGCGCTTGCCGGGCAGGAGCCTGCCGCGCGGGCTGCCGGGCCAGCTCACGGGCGCTGGCCGAACTCCGCGGTCTGGGTGGTCCAGCGGAGCGCCTGCTCGCTGAGCGAAAAGCCCAGGCCTGGGCGGTCGGACACGTGCATGCGGCCGTCCTTGAGATGCATCTGCTCGTTGAACATCGGCCCGAGCCACTCGAAATGCTCGAGCCACGGCTCCAGGCCGTAGGCCGCGGCCAGGTGCAGGTGGATCTCCATCGCGAAGTGGGGCGCCAGCTTGCGCTGCTTGAACTCGCCCAGCGCCATGATCTTCAGGAAGGGGGTGATGCCGCCGACACGCGGGGCATCGGGCTGGATGAAATCGGTGCCGGCGAGGACGAGCTGTGCGTGCTCGTCGAAGCAGGTCAGCATCTCGCCCGTGGCGATCGCGGTGTCGAAGCGCTCGGCCAACTGGCCGTGGCCTTCGAAGTCGTGCGCGTCCAACGGCTCCTCGATCCAGGTGAGATCGAAGGGTTCGAGCAGACGGCAGGCGCGCGTGGCCTTCTGCCGGTCCCACTGCTGATTGGCGTCGACCATCAGCGGAAAGCCGTCGCCGAGCAGCTTGCGCACCGCGGCCACGCGCTCGATGTCGACCGCCAGGTCGGGCTGACCGACCTTGAGCTTGATGCCGCCGATGCCACTTTCGCGCGAGATCGCGACGTTCTTCAGCACCTGGTCGAGCGGCGTGTGCAGGTACCCGCCGGAGGTGTTGTAGCACTGCACCGAGTCGCGCTGGGCGCCCAGCAACTTGGCCAGCGGGAGCTGCGCGCGTTTGGCCTTCAGGTCCCACAGCGCGATGTCGAAAGGGGCGATCGCCTGCGTCGTCAGGCCCGCGCGGCCCATGCTGGCGCCGGCCCACAGCAGCTTCGTGAACAGGCGCGCGATGTCGTTCGGATCCTCGCCCAGCAGTTGGGGCGCCAGCTCCATCGCATGGGCGTACATGCCCGGGCCGCCAGCCCGCTTGGAATACCCGAAGCCGATGCCTTCGTGCCCGTCGCGGGTGCGGATCTCGGCGAAGACGAAGGCGATTTCCGTGAGCGGCTTCTGCCGGCCCGTGAGCACCTTGGCGTCGCTCACCGGGGTGGCCAGGGGAAGGAAGGTCAGCGACAGCTTGACCCACGCGATGCGATCGCCGGCCTCGGCGGCGGTGCGTGCACCGCTGTCGAGCTTCGCATAGGAGACGATGTTGGATTCGACCGCGCTCATCGGCGTGCCCCGTTCTGTCTGCCCGCGAGGGCGATCCGAAATTGCATGACTGATCGAGAGGATGAAGCCACCTTCATTTCACTGCCTCGTGGCGGCGTCGGCAAGCGGTTCGGCCGGTGCGCGCGGGTCATCCCCCCACCGTTTCCCACCGGCTGGAACAGCGCCCGGTCAGGTGCCGGCGAACGTGTCGATGATCTCGCCCGCGACGAGGCCCGCGTTCTCTTCCAGGGCGAAGTGGCCGCCGTCCAGCCAGACCAGGCGCGCATCCGGCAGGTCGCGCCGGAAGGCCTCGGCGCCGGCGACGGTGAAGAACGGGTCGCCCCGACCCCAGGTGATCAGCGTCTTCGGCCGATGGGCGCGGAAGTAGGCCTGCCACGTGTCGTAGGCCGCCACGTTGGTCTGGTAGTCCGTGAGCAGCGCGAGCTGGCGTTCCGCGCTGCCGGGGCGGTCGAGCAGCGCCTGGTCGTGTGTCCAGGCATCGGGGTTCAGCGCGGCCGGGTCGCGGGCGCCCTGGGTGTACTGGAATTTCGTCGTCTCGGCCCGCAGCAGGCCGCGGGCGCCGGTGTCGTCGCCGCGTTGCCACAGCGGCATGAACACGTCGGCGGCGGCCTGCGAGACGCCTTCGAGGTAGGCGTTCGTGTTCTGGATCACGAGGCCGAGCACCCGCCCGGGCTGTCGGACCGCCAGGCGCAGCCCCACGGGGCCGCCGAAGTCGTGCAGGTACAGGTGGTAGCGGTCGATGCCAAGTTGTTCGAGCAGGCGCTCGACGATGTCGGTCAGGCGCTCGAAGCGGTACTCGAACTGATCGTTCGGCGGCGCATCGGAGTGGCCGAAGCCGATGTAGTCCGGCGCGATCACGTGGAAGTGGGCGGCCAGCAGCGGGATCAGGTCGCGGAACATGTGCGACGAGGAAGGAAAGCCGTGCAGCAGCACGAAGGCCGGCCGGGCGGGATCGCCGGCGCGGCGGACGAAGACGTTCAGGCCGTCCACCTCGATGCGTGAATAGGACACGGGGAACGGGTTCGGCAAGGGATCGCGGTTCATGGGGGGCTCCGGTGGAGCGAGGCACGGAGGTGCTCGCGGTGGAAGGCATCCTCGCCGGGCAGGGCCGCGCTGATAAGCCGCTACATTCGGTCAACGCCTTCTCGAAAATCGGAACACGATGGACAAGCTCGAGTCGCTGCACGTCTTCGTCGCGGTGGCGCAGGCGGGCGGCTTCTCGGCGGCGGCGCGTGCCCTCGGCCTGCCGGTGCCGACCGTCAGCCGCAAGGTGGCCGAACTGGAGGAGGCGCTGGGCGTGCGCCTGTTCGAGCGTTCCACGCGCAGCGTCGTGCTGACCGAGGTGGCGCAGCCCTACTTCGAGAGTTGCCGTCGCCTGCTGGACGATCTGCGCGATGCCGACGAGGCGGTCAGCGGCAGCCACCGCGCGCCGAAGGGGGAGCTGACGATCACCGCACCGGTCGGCTTCGGACGCCAGCACGTGCAGCCGGTCGCGCTGGAGTTCATGCGCGCCTATCCGGAGATCGACCTGCGCCTGCAGCTGGTGGACCGCCTGGTCGACCTGGTCGACGAACACGTCGACGTGGCCTTGCGCATCAGCGAGCTGCCCGACAGCAGCCTGGCGGCGCGGCCGGTCGGGCACATCCGGATGATCGTCTGCGCGTCACCGGCGTACCTGCAGCAGCATGGCGTGCCCCGCCACCCCTCCGAACTCGGCGGGCACAGCGCGATCCTGTGGTCCAGCCTCGGGGCGCGCAAGGCCTGGCTGTTCCGGGACGAAGGCCAGGACACCATGTTCCCGATCCGTGTGCGACTGACGACGACCCTACCCGAATCGGCCATCGATGCGGCGCAGGCGGGACTCGGTCTCACGCAGGTCGCCTCCTACCAGGCCGAGGCCGCGGTCCGCGCCGGGACGCTCGTGCCGGTGCTGCGCGAGCATGAATCGGCGCCCACCCCGGTCAGCCTGGTCCACCCGAGCAATCGGCGCGTGCCGCTGAAGCTGCGCGCCTTTCTCGACTTCGCCGCCCCGCGCCTGAGCGAGCGGCTAAGGGTCCTGGCGCAGCTGCTGTAGCGGGCACGGCCTCAGTGGCGCGAGAGCTGCGCCCCGAGCCGGTCCAGGCTCTCCTGCGTTCCGCGCCGTCGCTGATCGAGATCCTGGTGGCCGTCCAGGTAGGCGAGCTGCTCGGTGTAGACCATGCGCGTGCCGCGCCGGCTGGCGAAGAACTCGACCGTCACCAGCGAGACCGACAGCCGGCGGTCGTCGAGCCGGATGTCGTAGCCGAAGACGATGCGGCGCGCTGCCACGATGTCGAAGAAGACCTTCTCGATCTGCTGCACGCGCCCGTCGGGATAGTCGACCCGGTGCGTCTCGTGTCCGAACGGACGGAAGTCCAACTGGTAGTCGGTGGTGTGTTCGGCGTGGCAGTCGGACCAGCGCCGCTTCGCCTCCGGGTCCGCCCAGGCCTGGAACACGGCCTCGGGCGGCGCCGCGAACTCGCGCTCGATGACGAAGTCGGTGTGGGTGCTCGGCAGGGGCTTCATGTCGCGGCCGGGCCTTTCTCCGCCAGATAGGCGGCGAGGCGATCGAATTGCGCGTTGAGCTGCTTCCTGCGCCGCGCGACCCAGGCCTCCATCGCATCGAGCGCGCGGGGCTCGACCGTGTAGGTGCGCACGCGGCCCACCTTGCGGGAGGCGACCAGGCCGCCTTCCTCGAGCACCGCCAAGTGCTTGACCGCCGAGGGCAGGGCCATGCCGAGCGGCTCGGCCAGTTCGGAGGCCGAGGCCGGGCCGTGGCTCAGGCGGTCCAGCATGCCGCGACGCTGCCCGTCGGACAGCGCGAAGAACAGGCGGTCGAGGCGCGCCGGGTCGGCCTGCGTGCGCATCTCAGTGACCCGCCGGGTCGTGGAAGCGCCGGGACAGCCCGGCGCGCCCGGGATAGAACCTGAACCAGGGTTTCGCCTGCTCGATCGTGAGCGCCACCGATGGGTGGGCCAGCAGGCGTTCGAAGTAGGCCGCGAGGTGCAACTGCTGAGGCGCCAGCGGCACGTAGGTGACGGCATAGAACAGCGCCGGCGCCGCGGCGCAATCGGCCATGCTGAACGCCGCACCGCACACCCAGGGCCGCCCGTCCGACAGGCGGTGGTCGATGAGGGCATAGGCGGTGGACAGTCCCTGCCGCGCCCGGGCGATGCCGGTGGCGTCGCGTTCACCTTCCGGGCGCAGCAGATCGGCGGTGAGCGCCTGCATCGGTGTCATCACGTAGAAGTCGAACAGGCGGTCCCACAGCCGAACGTCGAGTGCGGCGTCCGGGTCCGCCGGAATGAGCACTCGGCCGGAGGCGGCATGGTGGCGCTGCAGGTGCTCGATGATGATGCTGGTCTCGGGGAGGGGGCGGCCCTCGTCCACCAGCACCGGCATCTTGCCGATCGGCCAGCGCTCCAGGTGCGCGGCTCGTTCGGCGGGGTCACCCAGGTTGAGCAGCTGCCGGTCGACCTCGACGCCCAGGACGTCGAGCGCGATCAGCACCTTCTGGCTGCAGGACGAGAGCGGGTGGTAGTGCAGCGTCGGCGTGGCCATGGCAACTTCATACTTTCCGAAGTCGGAAAGTATATCCGGGCCTGGTCACGTGTGCCGGTTTGGCACCCGGCACGCTGGAAACGCGTCAGCGCGGCAGCGGCTTGATCCCGAGGGCGAGGGTTTTCAGGTCGTGCACCGCGACCATCGTCGCCTGCACCGTGACGACGATGCCGTCGGCGCGCATCAGCGCGACGTCGACGCGCCCGTCGGCGCGGCGCACCGCCTCGCGCAGCGCCGCGTTGCCTTCGGCATAGATGCGTTCGGTGCCCTCCGGCGTTGTGTTCTCCGTCGGCGACGCGGGGGGCGTGACGCGACGCGCTGACTGAGAAACGGTGAGCGACGCACGCAGGTCGCCCTTGCGGAATTCGGCCTCGGCCGCCGGATCGGTCACGCCGTCCGGCCCCGGGCGGGCGCCGCGCAACGAGTCGAGGGTCCAGTCCCCGATCTTCTCGGGCACGAGGCTCATCAGCCGCTCGTTGGGCGTCGGTGTGGCGGTCACGGTTTGGCTCCTTGCGGGCAGGAAGGGGCAGAGCAGCGCAGCGGCCGAGGCCAGCACCATCACGTGGCGCCTCAGGCGCTGCACATGGGTCGGGGTGGTCCGGGGCATCAGCATGGTCGGTGTCCTGGCTTGCGACGCGAAATCGATCCCGATAGCATGGTCCGCTCACTGCGGCGACGGTCGGCGTACGGCAGTCTACGCGCTTGCGGAGGGTTCTGAAATGAGTCTGCTGGGTGTACTCGGTCTGAAGCCGGCGAAGAACGCACCATCGTCGACAGTTGCAACGACCCGTTCGACGGCCACCGCGCAGGCGGGCGCCGGCGATGCGCCATCGACGCGCAACGACACCGTCGTCGACCCCGATGCGCCGCCGCAGGCGCCGGTCGACACCGGCAAGCCGGCGACCGTGCCGCCGACGGTGAGCGCCGACGCGGGGGCCGACCAGCCACCGGTCGCGGGCAAGGGCGGCGTCGGCGGCAAGGAGGTCACGGACTACGCGGACGAACGCAAGGCCGTGAAGGCGCTGGTCGACGCGCTGAGCGCCCATGCACAGGCCTCGCACCTGAGCGCGGAACTGGCCGAGATCGCCACCAAGATGGCCTCGGCGAACGCCAACGCGACAACGGCCAAATGGAAGGCCGCGATGGCCGACCTTGCCGAGGCGAAGAAGCTGTGCGCGAAGGCCAAGACGCTGGCGGACAACTGGGACCAGTACGCCAAGCGCCGCGCACTGGTGAAGGCGATCGGCATGTCGCTGAAGGGCCTGGACGACAAGAATGCCAACGCCGTCGAGGTCGACATCGCGAATGCCGACAAGATGATGGCGGCCAAGCCGCAGAAGTTCACGGACGCCATGAAACTCCTGCAGGACGTCGACAACATCCTGCGGCCCGGCTTCCAGGCCAAGGTCAACGTGATTCGCAATGCGCTGAACACGATCAAGGCCTTCGATGCCGACGTGCAGTCGTTCCTGTCGCAGGAGATCACCGACGGAACCAAGGTCGTGGCCGACCTCGACGCGGCGCTGGCGGCCAATGAATGGAGCCAGGTGATCATGCTCTGGCGCACCGGCTGGGACGTGCTCGGCGGCGCCGAGCGCTACGGCCAGCGCCGCAAGGCCTACAACACGCAGCGCACCACCACGCTGGCCGACATCGCGGCGGTGAAGGGCGTGCCGGCCGTGGCCCCGCGCGGAACCGCGCTGGACGGCATGCTCGCCGAGGCGGACGGGCTGGCCGCGCACGACACGCTGAAGATCGAGGCCGGCGTGAAGAAGCTGCAGGAAATCTCGACGCTGTGCGCGGCGCTGCAGAAGGTGGCGCCGACCGTGGCCGACTACGGCAATGTGCGCACCGGGGTCGACACGGACTTCGCCGCGTTGAGCTCGGGGCCGGCGGCCGCGCAGCTGGCCGAGCCGCTGAAGGCGATCCGCACCTCGCTGGCGCTGGCCACCGCGGCGGCCGACACGGCCGGCTCGCTCGCCGGCGATCCGACCTCGCACTGGGACGTGGCGCTGAAGTCGGTGCAGCGCGCCCGCGCCGATCTGGACACGGCGAAGACGCTGGCCGCCAACCTGGGCCCGGCCCTGGCCGCCGAGAAGGCGGCCAAGGGCGACGCCACGGCGATCAAGCAGGCGCTCGATGCGCTGCGTGCCGATGCGACCGCGGCCGCGTCGGCGGCGCATGCCGACCAGGTGAAGGCCGAACTCGACGAATGCACCAAGCAGATCGATCTGGCGGACAAGGCCCTGACCGCGAAGAACACCGCAGGTGCCGGGAAGGCGCTGGCGGCCGCCGGCAAGGCGCTGGCCGCGGCGCGCGCGATCCAGGCCGCGCATGGCCAGTTCGTCACCGACCTGGCCGCCGCCGAGAAGCAGCTCGCGGAGCTGCGCGCGCTGAAGACCGCCAAGGCGATCACGGCGCGCATCGATGCGGTGGCCGGCGCCATTGCGATCGCCAAGGAACACGACGCGAAACACGAGGCCAAGGACGCGATCGCCTCGCTGCGCGCGGCCGTCGATGCGGTGGCGGCCGCGCGCCAGGCCGACACGGACCGCCAGGCGCACGAAACGCTCGCCAAGACGGTGACCGGCCGCCTCGGCGAGGTCACCGATGCGGGGATGAAGAAGACGCTGGCGGCCGAGATCGAGAAGGCCGGCGCGTCCGCCGATGCGCTCGATTTCGCCAACGCCACCAAGGCGCTGAAGGCGACGCTGGTGCGCATCGACGAGGTCAAGCTGAAGGCCGGCATGGCGAAGAAGCCGCCCGACCCGAAGCTGCGTGACATCGTCAAGGGCATGATGGCCAACGGCGGCGCCGCGACGGTCGACAGCGCGATCCAGAACGCGCCGGCCGATTCGCCCAAGGTCCTCACCGAGCTGGCCAGCGCGCGCTACGGCAAGGAGTTCAGCTACGAGGATTCGAACCCGGGCGTCAACCAGGTGACCTCGCTGAAGCGCTGCTGCGAAGTGTTCGCGACGATCCCCGAGGACCTCACGAGCAACCCGAGCATCAAGGACGTCTCGCATGCCGACGCGGTCAACAGCGCCGGCGGCGGTTACACCGGCTCGACGGCGCACATCGGCATGGTCGGGCGGGTCGGCATCAAGCAGAAGTTCGGCACCGACGAAGAGCACTACGACCCGAAGTCGAAGACTCGGGTCAAGTCGCTGCCCGCCGACATCGACGAGAACTGCAAGCCCGGCAAGGCGGGCGACGAGGAATACCTCGGTTTCGCCGCGGCGCACGAGGTGGGCCACGGCGTCGACGACCTGCGCGGCTTCATGAACAAGAACGGCACCGGCGAGGCCTATGGCGGCTGGATCGAGTACGGCGGCAACGTGCAGGCGATCGCCGATGCGGTCGGCCCGCACATCGCCGGCAAGCACGCGGGGACGAGCTTCAACACCTCGGCCGAATCGAAGAAGTACATGCTCGACAAGCTGATGAGCCGGCCGGCTGAACGGCCGCCCTCGGCCACGCCCGGACAGGCCGGCTACCTGAAGGCCGACTTCGATGCCTTCGACGCCTTCGACAAGTGGCACGCGCTGGCCACCGCGAACGACGTCTACCGGCGCCAGGGCGATTGCGATGCGATCACGATCGGCACGCGCATCTACCACGAGGCCTATCCGCGCAAATGGGTCAGCTACCTCGCCGCCGCGCGCAAGAAGGGCCTGACGGGTTACCAGTTCCGCGCGCCGGCCGAATGGTTCGCCGAGCTCTACGCGGGCTGGAAGACCGGGCGCCTGGGCGACAAGCACCCGGCGCTCGATTGGCTGAAGAAACTCTGACGGAGCCGCCATGTCGATCTTCCGCAACCTCGATGCCAACTGCCCGGGCTGCGACACGCCGGTGACCTTCGAACTGGTCTACAGCGTGGCCGCCGACCGCCGGCCCGACCTGCGCGAGGCCATCCTCGACGGCAGCTTCCAGCGCAAGGCCTGCCCGACCTGCGGCACGCAGTTCCGCGCCGAACCGGAGTTCAGCTACATGGACATCAGCCTCGGCCTGTACATCGGCGTCTGGCCGGTGTCGATGCGCGCCAAGTGGCGCGAGCAGGCCGAGCGCACGCAGAAGGTGTTCGACGACATGCTCGGCCCGGGCGCCTCGCGCGAGGCGCAGGAGATCGGCAAGCGGCTGCAGGCGCGCGCGGTGTTCGGCTGGGCGGCGCTGGTCGAGAAGATCCTGGCGCGCCAGGCCGGCATCGACGACCGCACGCTGGAGATCGCCAAGGCGATGGTGATGCGCAACCTCGACACGATGCCGGTGCCCGGGGCGCAGGAGTTCCGCCTGCTGCGCCTGGAGGACGAAGATCCGGTGTTCGGCTGGGTGCGCACCTCCGACGGGGTGGCCAGCAACGCGGTGCGCGTGCCGCGCAAGCTGATCGGCGAGATCGAGGCCACGCCGGAGAAGTGGGAACCGCTGCGTGAACGCATCGGCGACGGCCTCGTCGTGGACCTGCAGCGCGAGATGCTGGCCGACTGATCCGCCACCCGGCCCCGTGCGGCCACGCGGGTGCGGTCGGCCGCGAGGAGTCCCTGCGATGAAGCGATTCCCTGCCTCGTGCGCCGCGGCGCTCCTGGCCGCGGCCTGTTTCGCCGGCACCGCGGCGGGCGAGGGACCGGGCCGCGGCGACCGCTATTCCGGCGCGCCCTGGGCCAGCCGTTCGCCGGTGCTGGGCCGGCACGGCATGGTCTGCACCGAGCAGCCGCTGGCCTCGCTGATCGCGGTGGACACCCTGCGCCGCGGCGGCAGCGCGGTCGACGCGGCGATCGCAGCGAACGCGGCGCTGGGCCTGATGCAGCCGGTGCTCAACGGCATCGGCGGCGACCTGTTCGCGATCGTCTGGGATCCGAAGACGAAGCAGGTCTACGGCTACAACGGCTCCGGCCGCAGCGCGCGCGGGCGCGACCTCGCGCAGATGCGCGCGCAGGTGGAGTCGGCCTACCAGCGCGCCGGCCGTCCGACGCGACCGCACATCCCGCCCGTGGGCTCGCTCTCGGTCACGGTGCCAGGCGCGGTCGACGCCTGGTTCGCGCTGCACCAGCGCTTCGGCAAGCTGCCGATGGCGCAGGTGCTGCAGCCGGTGATCGACCAGGCGAACGACGGCGTCGTGGTGACGCAGCTGGTGGCCGACTACTGGAAGGGCAACATGGCGGCCTTCGAGCGCTGGGCTGCCGTCATCGAGGAAAGCGCCAATGCGCGCCGCACCTACCTGATCGACGGGCGCGCACCGGCCGAGGGGGACGTGTTCCGCAATCCCGACCTCGCGCGCACGCTGGCCACGCTGGCGCGCGAGGGCCGCGACGCCTTCTACAAGGGCGGGATCGCTCGCACGATGGACGCCTACTTCCGGCGCATCGGCGGCGACCTGCGCTACGAGGATTTCGCCGCGCATGCCGGCGAGTGGGTCCAACCGCTGAGCGTGCCCTACCGCGGTTACGAGGTCCACGAGCTGCCGCCCAACGGGCAGGGCGGCGCGGTGCTGCAGATGCTGCGCATCCTGCAGGGCTACGACCTGAAGGCCATGGGCGCCGGCTCGGCCGACACGCTGACCGCCATGATCGAGGCCAAGCGCCTGGCCTACGAGGACCTGGCGCGCTGGTATGCCGATCCGGCCTTCGCCAAGGTGCCGATGGACGCGCTGCTGTCGCAGCGCTATGCGGACGAGCGGCGCCGCCTGATCCGCCCGGACCGCGCGAACCCGGACATCGGCCCGGGCGAGCCGCGCCTGCGCGACGGCGACACCATCTACCTGAGCACCGCCGACGCCGACGGCATGATGGTCTCGCTGATCCAGTCCAACTACCGCGGCATGGGCTCGGGGCTGGTTCCCGACGGGTTGGGCTTCATGTTCCAGGACCGTGGCGAGCTGTTCTCGCTCGATCCCGCCTCGGCCAACGTCTACGCGCCGGGCAAGCGCCCGTTCCACACCATCATCCCGGGCTTCGTGACGAAGGACGGCCAGCCCTTCCTCGCGTTCGGCCTGATGGGCGGCGACATGCAGCCGCAGGGGCATGTGCAGGTGCTGACGAACATCATCGACTTCGGCATGAACGTGCAGGAGGCCGGCGACGCCGCGCGCTGGCGCCACGCCGGCAGCAGCGAAGCGACCGGCGAGGCGTCGGCCGGCATCGGCAGCGTCGAGATGGAGTCGGGTTTCGACCCCGCGGTGAAGGCGGCCCTGGCCCGGCGCGGCTATGCCATCAAGCCCGGGGACGGCAACTTCGGTGGTTACCAGGCCATCCTGTTCGACGCCGCGCGCGGCGTGTACTGGGGCGCCTCGGAGATGCGCAAGGACGGTCAGGCGATCGGCTACTGAGCGCGCGGACGGGCCCTGGCCCGGATCCGGACGCCTGGCCGGTGGCCTGGTGCGTGCGGGGGTGCGGGCGCCGCTGAGTCGAGGCCCGCGGGGTCGCCTGGCCCGCTCCGCCTAAAATCGCGCCCGTTCGCGCCAATGCGCCCGTTCTCGGGCGCCGGCCGGGCGACATCACTCCACACTCCATCAGACCTCAAGACTCCATGGCAACTGCGAAGAAGGCAACTGCAAAGAAGGCTCCGGCCAAGAAGGCCACGACGAAGGCCGCGAAGACCACCGCGAAGACCACCGCGAAGACCGCGCCCAAGGCCGCGGCCAAGCCCGCTGCGGCCGCGCCGCTCAAGCCGGTCATCACCGGCCCGCTGAAGCCGATCAAGACGGCGTTCAACAAGACCAGCCTGGTCGCCCACCTCGCCTCGACCGCCGCGGTCGACCCCAAGGCCGTCAAGGCCGTCATCGCGGCGCTGGAAGCGACGATCGCGGCCTCGGTCGCCAAGAAGGGCGCCGGCGCGTTCACGCTGCCCGGCCTGTTCAAGGTCACCTCGGTCCACGTGCCGGCAAAGAAGGCCCGCATGGGCATCGACCCGTTCACCAAGCAGGAGCGCAAGTTCGCCGCCAAGCCGGCGACCACCAAGGTCAAGGTGCGCGCGATGAAGAAGCTGAAGGACGCCGCGCTCGCCTGAGACACGCGCGCGCCGCATCGACAAGGGGCCCCGCGGGGCCCCTTGTTCGTTTCCGACCGGACCGACGCGGTCGACACCGCCCGGCATCGGCCTGTCCGGTGCCTGGTCAAAAGGATGCACCTATAGTCGTCGCACACGGCACCTGCCTGCGCCGACGGCGGGGCGGGCCGGCCTGCACAGGAGCACGTCATGAAGAAGAGAACACTGGGTCGCAGCGGCCTCGAGGTCTCGGCCCTCGGGCTGGGTTGCATGGGCATGAGTCATGCGTACTTTCCGCTGCCGGACCGGCAGCAGATGATCGCGCTGCTGCGCACGGCGGTCGACCGCGGCGTCACCTTCTTCGACACCGCCGAGGTCTACGGCCCCTACACCAACGAGGAGCTGCTCGGCGAGGCGCTCGCACCGGTGCGCGACCGGGTCGTCATCGCGACGAAGTTCGGCTTCCGGATCGAGGCCATGCCCGGCATGGACAGCCGGCCCGAGCGCATCCGCAGCGTCTGCGACGCCTCGCTGAAGCGGCTGCGCACCGAGGTCATCGATCTGTTCTACCAGCACCGGCCCGATCCGGCCGTGCCGATCGAGGATGTGGCGGGCACGGTGCGCGACCTGATCGCCGAGGGCAAGGTGCGGCACTTCGGGCTGTCCGAGGCCGGCGCCGAGACGATCCGGCGCGCCCACGCCGTGCAGCCGGTGACCGCGCTGCAGAGCGAATACTCGTTGTGGACCCGCGATGTCGAAGGGCCGGTGCTGGACACGCTCGACGAACTCGGCATCGGGCTCGTGCCGTTCAGCCCGCTCGGCCGCGGCTACCTGACCGGCAAGATGGATCCGTCCACCACGCTCGAGTCGAACGACTTCCGCGCCACGCTGCCGCGCTTCACCGCGCAGGCTCGCGAGGCGAACCAGGCGCTCGTGGACCTGCTGCAGTCCACCGCCGCGGGCAAGGGCGCCACGCCGGCCCAGATCGCGCTGGCCTGGCTGCTCGCGCAACGGCCGGGGATCGTACCGATCCCGGGCACGACCAAGGCCGCGCGCCTGGACGAGAACCTGGCCGCGGCCGACATCGAGCTGACACCGGCGGAGGTCGCGGACATCGGTGCCGCGGCCGCGCGCATCCCGGTGGTCGGGGGCCGCTACTCGGAGACCTACCAGCGCATGGTCAGCCGCTGAGCGCGGGCGCGGGCCGGCGTCCTCAGGCCCGGGGGTACAGGATCATCTGCGTGCAGCGGAACACTGCGATCACCTGGCCGTCGCGTTCGCGGCGCACCGTGGCGTCCCACACCTGCGTCGAACGGCCGCCGTGCAGCAGCGTGGCCGTGCAGGCGATGGCGCCTTCGCGCTCGGTGCCCAGCAGGTTGGTCTTGAGCTCGACGGTGGTGAAGCCCGCCGCGCCGTCCGGCAGGTGGGCCACGCAGGCGTAGCCGGCCGCGGTGTCCGCCAGCGACACCACGGTGCCGGCGTGCAGGTAGCCGTTGGGCGCCATGTGGTGCGGGCGCACGACGAGCCGGGCCTCGAGGCGGCCGGCCTCGAGCGCGGTCACCTCCACGCCCAGGTGCCCGGGCAGCGCGCCGTGGCTGCGTTCGTTGAGCGACTGGACGGTGATCTCGGGACGGGGTTGCACGAAGAGTTCTCCGGGAAGGGGTCGATGGACGATGCGAGGCCCGACGTGGCGCCTGGCGATGCGGCAGTCTCGCACCGCGCGGCGGCGCGGCAAAGGCGTTACGATGCCCGCCGCCGCTGGTTTCCGGTCATTCGAAGGAGTTGCCGATGACGCAGCATCGGGTCGTCGTCCTCGCGCTGCCGGGCTCCGTGGCCTTCGACATGGTCGCGCCGGTCCAGGTGCTGCGGCGGGTGCCGAAGCAGCGCTACGCGATCGAGGTGTGCGGCGTGCAGGCCGGCCCGGTGCTGTCGGCCTTCGGCCTGCAGCTGTCCTGCGAGCGCGGCCTCGAGGCCCTGGCCGATGCCGACACGGTGATCGTCCCGGGCCGCGACGATGCCACCGAGGACGTGGCGCCGGCGGTGCTGGAGGCCTTGCGCGCCGCCCATGAACGCGGCGCGCGCATCGCCTCCATCTGCACCGGCGCGTTCGTGCTGGCGCGGGCCGGCCTGCTCGACGGACTTCGCGCGACGACCCACTGGGCGCTCGCCCGCACGCTGGCCGAGCAGTTCCCGCGCGTCCGGGTCGACGCTGACGTGCTCTACGTCGACGAGGGCCGCGTGCTCACCTCCGCCGGCGCGACGGCCGGCATCGACCTGTGCATCCACCTCGTGCGCCTGGACCATGGGGAGCATGTGGCCAACGGGGTCTCGCGCATCATCGTGGCCAGTCCCCATCGCAGCGGCGGACAGGCGCAGTTCATCGCGCGGCCTCTGCCGCCCACGCGCACGCGCCAGCTGGAGCCCGTGCTTCGCTGGGCCACCGAAAACCTGCATCGCGAATTGGGCGCCCGCGAGCTGGCGGAGAAAGCCGGCTTGACGACGCGCTCGCTGGCGCGTCGCTTCCAGGACGAGCTCGGTGTGTCGCCGCTGCAGTGGCTGATCGAGCAGCGCGTGCGCAAGGCGCAGCAGCTGCTGGAGACCAGCGACCTCCCGGTCGAGCGGATCGCGCAGGACTGCGGTTTCGGCACGTCGCTGACGTGCCGCATCCACTTCAAGCGCACGGTCAAGGTGTCGCCGATGGAGTACCGGCGCACCTTCCGCGCACGCGGCAGCGCTTCCGGCCGCGCTCCCCGCGTGGCCTGACGCGGCGCGCCGCCCGCCCGCTCAGAGCCGCTCGCGCAGGTCGGCCAGCAGGGCCTCGATGGCCGGCTCGTTGCGCCGGTAGTAGGTCCACTGGCCGACGCGCTTGGCCGACAGCAGCCCCGCCTGCTGCAGCTGGGCCAGGTAGGCCGAGACGGTGGACTGCGTCAGGCCGACCTTCTGCTGGATCAGCGTCACGCAGACGCCGTCGTCCTCGAAGGTGCCCACCGGCTGCTCGCCGAAATGGCGCGGCGGATCGCGCAGCCACTCCATGATGTTGAGGCGGGCCTCGTTGCCCAGGATCTTCAGGACCCGGGCCACGTCGACCGCCGGCGCGGCTTGTCTCTTGCGGGGCATGCCGGCTTATACATCGAAAAACAGCGATATCCCGCAGCCACTGGCGGATCGCCTCGTCGCGATCGGGGGCGCCGGCGCGTAAATATCGAAGAAGACCGATATCTAGATACTATCCGGCGCCACTGACACGACCGATGCCGCGAGGCCGTCCCTTCCCATGAACACCACGCCGCTGACCGAAGCCGACGTCCCGCGGGACGTTCCCGAACCACTGGGCGCGTACGTCGCCGTGCGAATCGTCGACAAGCAAGGCACCGTGTCGGGCCAGTTCCCGCTGCAGGCCGGCCGGATGCGCCACCCGGGCGTCGTCGGCGCGGGTGTCGATCTCGACGCCGCACGCGAGGCCGCGACCGTCGCGGCGCTGAACGTGCTGGGCCAGATCCGCCGGCGCCTGGGCTCGCTGGACGGCGTGCAGCTGATGCATGTCGACGGCCTCGTTGCGGCCGTGCCGGGCTTCGGCGAACTGCCGCGGGTGCTCGACGCCGCCTCCGAGACCTTCGTCGCCATCCTCGGCGAGCGCGGCCGGCATTCGCGCGCGCTGGTGCCGGTCGGGTCGCTGCCCGGCAACGCCTGCCTCGAGCTGGTCGTGAGCTTCGTGCACGCCGGCCCCTGAGCCGTCGGGCGCGCAGCGCCCGGCTCGATCTCCCTCCCTGTCGCGGGCCGCGCACTGCGGGCGGCCCGGGGCGATGTCGTGTCCGCAGTCGAATCGAGTCATCGAAGGAGTAGAGAAATGAAGGCAGCTGTGTTCCGCGAGTTCGGCGGTGCCGACGTGCTGAAGTACGAAGAGGTCCCGACGCCCCGGCCGCGGCCGGGCTGCGTGCTGGTGAAGGTGCTGGCCACGGGCATCAACCGGCTGGAGGTCTTCCTGCGCCGCGGCGACGTGACGCGCGAGATCGCGCTGCCGCACGTGCTGGGCTCGGACGCCGCGGGCGAGATCGCGGCGCTCGGCGACGGCGTGCAGGGCCTGGCCGTCGGCGAGCGTGTGGTGCCGATGCCGGGTTATCCGCTGGACGACGCGCACCGCTCGTTCAGCCCGCTGAGCGCCGCGCCGAGCTATGCGATCGGCGGCATCGTGCAGTGGGGCACCTACGCGCAGTACCTCGAGGTGCCGGCAGGCTGGGTGGTGCGCGATCGCACCGGGCTGCCGCCCGAGGCGGTGGCGACGCTGCCGATGGTGGCGGTCACCGGCGTGCGCGCGGTGCGCCACGTGGGCGGCGTCAAGGCCGGCGACCATGTGTTGATCCAGGCCGGCGCGGCCGGCACCGCGAGCTTCAGCATCCAGCTCGCGAAGGCGCTCGGCGCCCACGTGGCCACGACGGTGGACGCCGACGAGAAGGCGCAGCTCGCGCGCGACCTCGGCGCCGACCTGGTGGTCGACGTGCGGGGGCAGGACTTCGTCGCCGCCGTGCTCGACTGGACGTCCGGCCGGGGCGTGGACGTGGCGATCGACAACCTCGGCGGACCGGTGCTGCAGCGGAGCATCGACGCCACACGCGTGGGCGGCACGGTCGTCACGATGGGCTTCGTCGCGGGCAACGAGGCCACGTTCAAGGTGCGCGAGTTCTTCTTCGCCCACAAGACGCTGCGCGGCACGCTGATGGGCGACGCACAGGACCTGGCCTACGCGCTGGACCTCGTGCATTCGGGCCGCATCCGGCCGGTGCTGGACCGCGTGCTGCCGCTGTCGGAGGCCGCCGCGGCGCACGCCATCGTCGAGGCCAACCAGGCGCTGGGCAACGTGGTGATGCTGCCCTGGCAGTGAGCGCCGCGGACCCGGCACGGCACGGCCGGGTCAGCCGGCCGTGCCGGCGATGAACTCGTCGGTGGTCATCAGGGCGTGCGCGAAATAGGGCGCGTTGTGCACCAGCGTCGCCTCCATCTCCTGCTGGTGGAAGGAGGCCGTCGCGTCGGTCAGCAGCGTGACGTGGTAGCCCAGCTCGGCGCCGTAGCGCGCCGTCGCCTCGAAGCAGGCGTTGGTGCGCAGGCCGCATAGCACGATGTGGTCGATGCCGTGCTGGCGCAGCAGCAGGTCCAGGTCCGTGTTGGCGAAGCCGCTGTGGGTCCAGTGCTCGGCGCATTCGATCTCGCCGGGCTGCGGCCGGAGGTCCGGCGGATAGTCGCCCCCCCAGCCGCGGCGCGCGAAGCTGCGGTACTGGGCGGCCTTGCGATGCGTGAAGTTGGCGAACAGCCAGGTCTGGTAGTCGCCCTCCTCGTAGCGCCGGTGCGGCACGAAGACCACGCGCAGCGCGCGCCGGCGCGCGTGGTCCAGCAGGCGACGGAGGTTCGGTACCAGGCCGACGCGCTCTGCCTGCGCCTTCAGCAGCGGCCACAACGCGCCGCCTTCGGAGATGAAATCGTTCAGCGGGTCGATGAACAGGACGGCCGTCGAGCGCAGGGGATAGACAGGGTGGGACATGCTGGAGCTCCTCGCCGGCCCGGGCCGCCACCGCGGCGGACCGGCCTGAGGCCACTCTAGGCAGCAGGCCCGCCGTCCGACAGCAGCGTGCCGTGCGCGCGTCGATGGGTTTCGGACATTCCGTCCTGCTCGAAGCCGAGGCCCTTCGCGCGCAGTAGCGGCCGGATCGCGAGCCCGCCCAGCACGAGGCCGAACGCCACCAGCGCGGCGCCGGCGAGCTGCTGGTCGTCGACGAGGTAGTTCGCGCACAGGCGGCGCTCCGCCGTCTGGTACAGCAGGCCGACGGTCGCCGACATCCAGGCCAGGTTGCCGAGCCAGAACACCCGCGTCTCGTCCGCCAGGCGTCGCCGGCTGCGCGCGAGCAGCAGGCCCGCCAGCCACCAGCTCCACACCTTGGCGGCCTGGACGCCGGGCGACAGCAGGCTGGCGTCGAGCGCCGCCGGGATCATCCAGAAGGCCGCCACCGCCGAGGACAGCGTCACGCCCAGCAGGCCGTGCGCGTCGCAGGCGTCGAGACCGTGGCGCAGGCGTTCGCCCAGCGCCCAGCCCGCGGCCAGCAGCAGCGGGAACTCGACGGCCATGTGCATCAGCATGCGGGCCTCGAGCACGTGTCGAAGCGGGGCGACGAGCAGCAGCAGCGGCAGGCCCGCGACCAACCGGCCGCCCGCGCGCCGCAGCGATGGCGCGTTCACGGCAACGGCTCCGCGGCGAGCCGGCGCGCCGCGGCCAGGGCCTGCGGCCACGCGTCGTAGTCGAACAGGCCGCGCAGGCGGCCCTGCGCGTCGAGCAGATGGATGGCCCCGTTGTGGACGAAGCCGCCCTGGCCGTCCGGCACGACGATCACCTGCAGGTCCTGCAACAGGGCGTGAAGCGCGTCGGCGGAGCGCGGAGCGGCCACGGTCCAGGTGGTGCCGTCGGCGTGGTGCCGGCGTGTGTACGCGGCGAGCGCATCCCGGTCGTCGCGCTCGAGATCGAACGAGATCGACAGCAGGGCGACCGCGGGCGGCGTGCCGCCATCGTCCAGCTCGGCCTGCATGCGCTCGAACTCGCTGCCGAGTGCCTGGCAGACGCCCGGGCACGCGGTGTAGATGAAGTCGACCAGCGTGGCGCGGGGTGTGCCGGGCGCACCCGACCACGGCTGCAGAACGTCGCCTCGCGCGGTGACCAGATCCGGGGGCTGCGCGACGAGCCGGCCCTGCTGCAATGCCAGCACGCGCCGGTCGTCGAAGGTCCAGGCCGCGAAGCCGCCGGTCAGCGCCTGCGTCGCCAGCAGCAGCGCCACGAGCACGAGCGCGCAGGCCGCGAACGTCGGCGCCACGGGGGCGGTGTCGCGGCGCGCGGCCATCACGCGGGCGTCCAGCCGATCGCGACCTCGTCCGCCATCTCGAAGGCCGCGAAGTGACCGAAGAAGCCGTGGAAGAGGTTGCGTGCGATGCCGTGCGCCACACGCTGCAGTTCGCGCGCGTCGACGGGCGGCAGGAGCCGGTTCGTATGGCGGTGCCAGAGCGTGAGCCAGCGCAGGAAGTGCTCCGGCTGCACCCCGTCCAGCGCCATGTGCTTGGCGTACACGTTGCCGCGGAAGGAGCGGGTTCCGAGCGCGACGGTGCTCCAGAACTCGACCATGCGCAGCAGGTGCGGCTCCCAGCGCGGCCCGATCAGGCCGTCGAACACCGGCCCGAGCAGCGTGTCGGCCCGCACGTCCGCATAGAACTCGTGCACGAGCTCGGCCAGCCGGGCCCGGGTGAGGTCGGTCACGGCGTTCATGGCAGCGCCTTGAGTTCGGCATCGCCGGCGAACGGGCCGCTGCGTCCGTGCAGGGCCTCGCGCACGCGGGCCACCGTCCCCGCGTCGACCGGGCCGGCGGCGTTGCCCCACTGCGAGCGCAGGTAGCTCAGCACCGCTGCGATCTGCGCATCGTCGAGCTGGTCCTTGAACGACGGCATCGCACCCGAGTAGGTTTGGGCGCCGACCGTCAGCGGCCCGTTGATGCCATGCAGCACGATCGCCGCGAGCGTGCCTTCCTTGCCCGCGACCCATTCCGAGCCGGCCAGCGGCGGGAACACGCCGGGCAGCCCGCGCCCGGTGGGCTGGTGGCAGGCGGCGCAGACGGCGCCGTACAGGGCCGCGCCATCGACCGCGGCGGCCGCGGGGCGCGCCTCGCCGGCCAGTTCCGCGCGTGTGCGCCCGTCGCCCCAGGAGGATGGCGTGTCGACCTCGGAATAGGCGATGTAGACGATGCCGAACGCCGCCATCGCGGCCACCAGCCACAGCACGGCCCAGGGCATCGGATGGTGGCGCTCGTGCGGTTCGGGCAGCTCGCGCTGCTGCTGCGGGAGGATCTCGGGGTCGTTCATCGGGTTCTCCGGGCCGGCCGGGGGGTCAACGTGCGCGCGCGGTCTTCTCGCCGGGCAGCGCGGGGTAGGTGCGGTCCAGCGCCTTCAGGTAGGCGACGAGGTCGAGCGCCTCGGGCGTCGCCACGACGGTCCGGCCGGCCGGCCGTGCGCCCGGCGGCAGCGCCACCTCGACGTCACCGGGCTCGGGCTGCGCCTTGGTCTCGAACAGGAAGGGGTAGGACGGCATGATGCTGCCCGGCACGTAGGCGCGCGGCTGGTACAGGTGGCCGAGGTGCCATGACGCGCTGGGCTGGCGCGCGCCGATGTTCAGCAGGTCCGGCCCGGTGCGCATGGTGCCCAGCAGCGGCGGTGTGTCGTAGGCGTAGTCGCCGGCCACCGAGGCGCGGCCCCAGCCGCGCTGCGCGTCGGGGGCGAAGTTCCGGGCGCGCGGCTGCTGCGAATGGCAGGCGACGCAGCCATGGCGGATGTAGGCGGCCCGCCCGCGCTGTTCGGCCGCGGTGTAGGGCTTCAGGCCCTCGGCCGGCCGGGTCGGCTCGGCCAGCAGGTAGGGCAGGACGACCAGCGCACTGGTCGCGAGGCCGAGCATCAGCATGCCACCGGCCAGCAGTCGGGTTTCGTTGTGCATCGTGGGGCTCCGTTCAGGCGCTGCGCAGCAGGGTCGCGTGACCGGGGACGCGGGCGCGGCCCAGCAGCAGCCAGCCGAAGTGGGCGACAAAGACCAGGTGCGCCGCACCCATCAGGGCGCCGCC
Source organism: Piscinibacter sp. (assembly GCA_019635485.1). Classification (GTDB taxonomy): domain Bacteria; phylum Pseudomonadota; class Gammaproteobacteria; order Burkholderiales; family Burkholderiaceae_C; genus Piscinibacter. The sequence continues at coordinate 46,212 of JAHBZL010000038.1, forward strand.
GACCGAGCGGGCCTTCAGGTACGGGACCGTCAGGGCCACCGATTCCATGAACGGCCGTGCCGCGTCGAGCATCGCCAGGCCCTGCAGCCAGCCGCCGATCGTCAGCGACGTGAAGTACAGCGTGATGCCGCCGGCGGCGAGCCAGAAGTGCGCGGAGATCAGCCGTGCCGACGGCCACTCGCGGCCGGTGATGCGCGGCACGACGAAGTAGATCGCGCCGAAGAACACCATCGTCACGAAGCCGTACAGGCCGAGGTGGGCGTGCGCGACGGTGAAGTGCGTGAAGTGCGTGACCGCGTTGACGCTGCGCAGCGCCTCCAGCGAGCCCTGCACCGAGCTCGCCGTGTACATCAGGCCGCCGAAGCCGACGAAGCGCAGCGTCGGCGACCAGCGCAGCGCGGCGAGCCGGCCCTTCAGCGTCTGGTACTGGTTCACCGTGAAGGCGGCGACCGGCACCACCATCATGACGCTCTGCACGATCGACAGCGTGATCATCCACGCCGGCACCGGCCCGCCGATCAGGTGGTGCCCGCCGACCTGCCCGTAGAAGAAGGCCAGGCCCCAGAAGCCGAGCAGCGACAGGTTGTAGGACTGCACCGGCCGCCCGATCACCTTGGGCAGGAAGTAGTACACCGAGGCCAGCGCGAGCGGCGTGTAGAACAGGCCCAGCACGTTGTGGCCGAACCACCAGTTCATCGTCGCCTGCTCGACGCCGTGGTGCAGGCCCGGCATGTTGGCGACCAGGAACAGCACCGGGAACCAGAACAGCGCGCAGCCCATGTACCAGACCGACACGTACAGGTGCGCCACGCGGCGGCGCAGCAGCGTCAGCACCAGCGGCACGCCGACCAGCGCACCGCCGGCGACGAACAGGAGGTCGATCTGCCAGGGGATCTCGAGCCACTCGAGCCCGTCGTTCAGGCCCACGCCCACGCTGCCCAGGCCCGCGATCAGCGCCGCGTTCCACAGCGCGCCGCCGAGCATCGCGAAGCGCGCGCCGGCGAGTTCGGTCTTCAGCAGCCGCGGGATCACGAACAGCGCGATGCCCAGGCCCGCCATCGGCGCCCAGCCGTAGGCCACCGCGTTGAGATGGATCGTGCGGATGCGCCCGAAGCTGAGCCACGCGGCGCCGGCCAGCCAGTCGGGCTCGTGCAGCTTGATCGAGGCCGTGAGCCCGGCCGCGGAGGCGACCAGCAGCCACACCATCGCGCAGCTGACGAAGAAGAACACCACGCCCGCGCTGGACGCATCGGCCTGGGCCCGGTCCTGCAACTCGCGCAGCGGCATGCTGTCGAGGGAGGCGTCGGCGGGCGGTCGTCCGACCGCGGACTGCAGAGCGCCACGTGCGTCCGCCGCTGCCGCGGGCTCGTCGACGCGGCCGAGTTCGCCGGGCGCGAAGATGACTTCGGCCGCCTTCGGGCTGCGGTCGAACAGCCCGCGGCGCTGGCTCCAGATGAACGCCAGCAGCGCGACGAGCGACAGGACGAAGGCGGACAGCAGGATGGCGAGCGTGCTCATGGACGGTGTGGAGGAGCGATGGGGGTTGGGGCCTGAGGGCAGCGAGGGGATGGGCTTCTCAGCCGTCCTTCCCGTCCACGCGGGTGCTGATCAGCCAGGGACCGAAGCGCACCAGGTAGAGCCCGAAGGCCGCGGCCCACAGGCCGCCGGCGAGCGTCAGCAGCGGGCCGTGCCATGTTCCAGGGGCGAGCGGCGCGAGCACGCGGGCGCACGCTGCCGCGACGATCGCGGCGTAGGCGGCGACCTCGAGGCCGGAGGCCGTGAGGGCCCGCCCGGTGTGACCCCGGGCCGTGCGGGTGATCATGCCGACGATCAGGCCGCCCATCGCGCCGACCGTCAGCGCATGGACCCCGGCCGATGGGGCGACCAGCCCGAGCCGCGACGCGGCCAGCAGCAGCAGGCCGAGCGGAATCCAGGCGTAGCCGACGTGCAGGATCCACAGGATCGGGCGCCGCCACGTCAGCCAGGGCGACCAGCCGGCCCAGCGCAGCGCGTGGCTGGCGGCGGCGGTGCCCAGCAGCAGTGCGGCCAGGCGGGCATCGAGGTCCAGCACCCAGGCAGTCAGGCCGGCCACGGTGGCGGCCAGGGTCAGCGCCTCGCGGGTCGGCCCGCCGGCGAGTCTCGCCGCGGGCACGGCGTTGCGCGTGAATGCCGGGATGACCCGGCCGCCGATGATCGACATCAGCAGTACCAGCAGCGCGACGCCGGCATGCACGGCCTGCAACGGCGACACGTCCAGCATGCCGCCGGTCCCCAGGTGGAAGGCCAGGTTCGCCAGCGAGAGCAGGATCAACACGCCAGCCACCGGCAGGTTGCGCAGGTTGCGCGCGCGCACCAGCAGGTCCAGGAACACGGCCGACACGAGCGGCAGGAAGATCAGGTCAAGCAGGAAGAAGATCGGGTAGGGCGCGAGCACCGAGGCGACGCGCGCGGCCAGCCACAGCAGCACCAGCGCGCCCAGCGGTGCGCCGCGCGGTGTCGCCAGTCCGGTCCATGTCTGCCCGGCCGTCAGCAGGAAGCCGACCACCACGGCCGCGACGAAGCCGAACAGCATCTCGTGCGCGTGCCACGGCACCGGGTCGATCCCGCTGACGAGCACCAGCCCTCCGCGGTAAACCGCGTGCCAGAGGGCGATGAGCACCACCGCCGCGCCGGCCGCGGCCAGGTAGAACGGGCGGAAGCCCAGCCGCAGCAGCGGCAGGCCGGCAGGGGCGGGCGGCGGCATCCGGGAGAGGTGGGTGTCCATGACGAGGAGTGGTTGCTGAAGATGTACAGTAGATGCATGTTAAACGATGCTCGCCGTTAAAGCAACATGCAAGCTGCATGTTATGTGGGCCGCTGCTCGCAGGGCGACACCACGGTACGCCGCGCTAAACTTGAATGGCGCCGGCAACTTTGGCTGATCTGCGGATGCGCCTGACCACCTACACCGACTACACCCTGCGGGTGCTGATCTTCCTGACGCTGAAGTACCGCAACGGCGAGAAGGCCACGATCCCGGAGATCGCCGAGGCCTACGGCATCTCGCGCAACCACCTGATGAAGATCGTCAACGAGCTGAGTCAGCGCGGGTTCATCGAGACGCTGCGCGGACGCGGCGGCGGCACGGTGCTGGCCAGGCCGCCGGCCAGCATCTCGGTCGGCGAGATCGTGCGCATGGCCGAAGAGGACTTCGCGCTCGTCGAGTGCCATGTCGACGGCATGGAGAGTCACTGCGCGGTCTGGCAGGCCTGCAACCTGAAGCGCGGCTTCCGGCGCGCGCTGGACGCGTTCATGACCGAGCTCGACAAGATGACGCTCGAGGATGCGGTCACCTCGACGTCGGTGGCGTCGTCGCTGCTCGGCGTGGCCGCGGGCCGACCCGCGATCCCCATCGTCGCGGCACCGGCTCCTGCGCGTGCCGCGCCGAAGGCGGCGGCCCGCCGGGCCGCATCCGCGCCACCGCGGCCGGCGCGCGCCCGCCCGGTC
>JAHBZL010000039.1 GCA_019635485.1 Piscinibacter sp.
CCTAGGACAGGCCCGTGCCGCCGCACCGGCGGGATGGCAGCGCAGCCTGCGTCAGGACTGCGGCGGCTCCAGCGTCATCTCGTTCTCGACGCTGGACACGCCCTTCACGCCGGCGGCGATGCGGGTGGCGCGCTCGCGTGACGCGGCGTCGGGTGCCGTGCCGCGCAGCATCACGCGGCCTTCGGACGTGTCGACGTTGATCTTCAGCGCCGACAGCGTGTTGTCCTTGGCCAGCTCGGCGTTGATCTCGGTGGTGATCGCCGCGTCGCGCGCGACGGTTGCGACCTTGTCGCCGGCTTCCGTGGCCGCCTGCTTGAGGTCCTGCGCCGCGGATTCGGACTTCTGCTCGACCTTGGCGATCGTCTCGTCGACCGCCTGGCCGGCCGTCTGCTCCTCCTTGCCGCAGGCCGAGAGCATCAGTGCGCCGGCCAGCGCGGCAGCCAGCGGGGTCCAGAGTTGGGAGCGTGCGTTCATGGATATCTCCTAGGTTGCAAGCGGCGCCGGGTGGCGCCCGCGGAGCAAGACTAGGTGGCCGCCGGGGTGCTTCCCATCGGCGGGTCGCCCGCCGCCGTGTCGGACTGCGCCGACACGCCGTCCCAGCGCCCGGTCGCGGCCAGTTGCGATGCGTAACCGGGCGGTGACCAGCGCAGCGGCAACGCCCCGGGGGCCCAGACGCCGCGTTCGACGGTGACGTGCAGCAGCCGCTGCGCGCCGGCGAACGCGGCCAGCTCCGGACCGTCCCAGACCAGCTCGGCGCGGCCGGCGACCTGCAGCCGGTCGCCGCGCTCCGGGTCGTAGAACAGCAGCCCCGCCGTCGGATGCGCGGCCAGGTTGCCCAGCGTGTTGAAGAGGTTGTTGCCGCGGAAGTCCGGCAGCGTCAGGCGGTGCCCACCCTGCGCGAGGCGCTGCACGCGCACGAAGCCCGGCCGGCCGCCGCGGTGCGAGACGTCGACGCCCTGCGCGCCGCCGCGCCGCGGATGCGGGCCTGCCGAGGCGATGAAGAGCGTGTCGGCGCGCTGGACCAGCGCCACCGCCGCGGCCGGCAGCGCGTGGCCGAAGTGTTCGGCGGCGGACGGCGCGGCAGCGTCGACCACCCAGGTCGGCTCGCGCGTCTGGATGTACTGCGGGCAGTTGCCGAAGCTCTGCTCGACGGCGACGTCGAAGCCCGCCGCGTCCAGTGCGACGACGCGGCCGTTCATGCGGTTGCGGCGGCGGGTCGCCGGCTCCAGCCCGAGCAGTCCGATCGGCACGCCGACGGCGAGCTGGTCGGCCAGCGGGTCGTGCGGATCCGGGCGGGCGGCGATGCGCAGGCGCCGCGCGTCCGGGCTCGAGACGAAGCCCGGACGCCCGACCAGCATCGAGGCCCAGGGCTGGTCCTGGGCGTCGAGGCTGCCGACCAGCAGCGTCGGCAGCTTGCCGAACAGCTCGCGATGCTGGTCGGGCATGTGGTCGCGGATCAGCCGGGGACCGATCGATTCGACCTGCGCGCGCACCCCGGCACGCTCCTGGACGGCGGTTTCGCCGGGGTGGAAGGGGCTGTCCATCGCCACCCCTCAGCCGAGCGCCGCGCGCAGCGCGGCCTGCAGCGCGGCGCCGCGCGGCAGGTCGATGAAACCCGGCAACGCCTCGATGCGCGCGAGCCAGGCCTGCACGGCCGGATAGGGCTCCAGCGCCACGCCGCCCTCCGGCACGTGCGCGGTGTAGCTGTACAGCGCCACGTCGGCGATGGTCGGTGAGGCGCCGACCAGCCAGTCGCGCCCGGCCAGGTGCGACTGCATCTGGCCCAGCAGGTCGCGGGCCGTGGCCTGCACGGCCGGCGCGACCGTCTTGCCGGTCAGTGTGTCCCAGCGGGCGGCGGCGGCGCCGTTGACCAGCGGGCCGGCCGACAGCGCCAGCCAGCGCTGCACCTCGGCCGCGCCGACCGGGTCGCTCGGCAGCCAGCGGGCGCCGGCGTCGTAGCGCTGCGCGAGGTAGACCAGGATCGCGTGGCTGTCGGCGATCACGGTGCCGTCGTCGTCGATCACCGGCACCTTGCCGAACGGGTTCAGGGCCAGGAACTCCGGCTGCTTGTGGGCGCGCCGCACGAGGTCGACCTCGACGCGCTCGAACGGCAGTCCGAGCAGCGAGAGGAACAGCTCGGCCCGGTGGGCGTGGCCGGACAGCGGGAAGGTATAGACCCGGATCGGGCGTTGGGGTGCGGCGGTGCGCGTCATGGCGGTCGGGGCGGTGGTTGGCGGTGCGCCCATGGTGGCCGGCGTCCGCGCGGCATGGAACGCCCGCGGTTGACAGTTCACTGTTGCGCCGCTTGCAATGCCGCGATGGACCGACTCGACACGATGAGGGTGTTCGCCGCCGTGGCCGACGCCCGTGGCTTCGCGCCGGCGGCACGGCAGCTGGGGCTCTCGCCGCCGGCGGTGACGCGGGCGGTGGTGGCCCTGGAGCGCCGCCTGGGCGCGCAGTTGCTGCGGCGCACCACGCGCAGCGTGACATTGACGGAGGCCGGCGAGCGATTCCACGCCGACTGCCGTCGCATCCTGGCCGAGGTGGCCGAGGCCGAATCCGCGGCCGGCGGGGCGCACCGTGAGCTGCAGGGCCAGCTGGCCGTCACCGCGCCGCTGATGTTCGGGAAGCTGCACGTCGCGCCCGTGGTGCTGGAATTCCTGCGCGCCCAGCCGCGCATCACGGTGCGCTGCCACTTCGTCGACCACATCGTGCACCTGCTCGACGAAGGCTTCGACGTGGCGGTGCGCATCGCCCAGCTGCCTGACTCGGGGCTGCATGCGCAGCGCGTCGGCGAACTGCGCCGCGTGCTCGTCGCCGCGCCGTCCTACCTGGCGGAGCACGGCACGCCGGCCGGCCCGCTTGCGCTGGCGGAGCATCAGGCGATCGGCTTCAGCGGCACCGGCGCCGGTATGGGGCCGTGGCTGTTCTACCCGCCCGGGCGCAAGCAGCGCGGCGATGGCATGGCGGTGCAGCCGCGCTGGCGCATGCTCGCCAACACCAGCGACACGCTGGTCGCAGCCGCGGTGGCGGGCCTCGGCCTGGCGCGCGCGCTGGCCTATCAGGTGGCGCCCGAGGTACGTGCCGGGCGCCTGCAGGTGCTGCTGGAGGACCACGAGCCGACGCCGGTGCCGGTGCAGCTCGTGCACGCCGAGGGCCGCCAGCCTTCGGCCAAGACCCGCGCCTTCATCGACCTGGCGGCCGAGCGGCTGCGCGAGCAGCCGGTGCTGAACGGGCGGTTCGAGTGATCGAGACCCGGGCCCGGCGCGCCCGGCGGCTGCTGCCCGATGGGAGGTGTCGGCGACTTGGCGCCGACAGGTGACGCGGGGTCAGCGCCGGTGCGACCCGGCGGGGCGCCGCGCCGGCGATGCCGGCCATTGCCACACCCGGCGCGCGGCCACCACCAAGCCGACCCCCAGGGCGATCGGCAGCGTCGCCACGGCGGAAACCAGGGCAATCGGCAGCACGATGGCCAGCAGCAGCAGGGTTCCGGCCATCCGCCAAGGTGAGGCGGCGCGCAGGCGCTGCCGATCCGTCAGGCGGGAGAGGGTGACGATCGGTAGGCCCATGGCTGGCGGCGATGTATTTGCTGCAAACCATATCGCCGACCGACCCCCGCAAACAAGGGGGCTCCGTCACCACTTTGTAACTTTACGTTCGTCAAGGGATCACGCCGGGCGCTCACATGCTGCGCCGGTACTGGCCGCCCACCTCGAACAGCGCGGTCGTGATCTGGCCGAGCGAACAGACCCGCACGGCGTCCATCAGCACCTCGAACACGTTGCGGTTCTCGATCGCCGCCTGTTGCAGCTGCTGCAGCAGGGCGGGCGCCTCGCCGGCATGGCGGGCGTGGAAGTCCGCCAGGCGCTGCAGCTGGCTCTGCTTCTCGGCCTCGGTCGAGCGCGCCAGCTCCAGCGCGGCGGGGATCGGGTCGCCGTGCGGATTGCGGAACGTGTTCACGCCGACGATGGGGTACTCGCCGGTGTGCTTGAGCATCTCGTAGTGCAGGCTCTCTTCCTGGATCTTGCCGCGCTGGTAGCCGGTCTCCATCGCGCCGAGCACGCCGCCGCGCTCGGCGATCTTCTCGAACTCGGCCAGCACCGCCTCCTCGACCAACTCGGTCAGCTCGTCGATCACGAAGGCGCCCTGGTTCGGGTTCTCGTTCTTCGCCAGGCCCCACTCGCGGTTGATGATCAGCTGGATCGCCATCGCGCGGCGCACGCTCTCCTCGGTCGGGGTGGTGATCGCCTCGTCGTAGGCGTTCGTGTGCAGGCTGTTGCAGTTGTCGTAGATCGCGATCAGCGCCTGCAGCGTGGTGCGGATGTCGTTGAACGCGATCTCCTGCGCGTGCAGGCTGCGGCCGCTGGTCTGCACGTGGTATTTCAGCTTCTGGCTGCGCTCGTTGGCGCCGTAGCGGTCGCGCATCGCCACCGACCAGATGCGCCGCGCCACGCGCCCGAGCACGGTGTACTCCGGGTCCATGCCGTTGCTGAAGAAGAACGACAGGTTCGGCGCGAAGTCGTCGATGTGCATCCCGCGCGCGAGGTACGCCTCGACGAAGGTGAAGCCGTTGGACAGCGTGAACGCCAGCTGCGAGATCGGATTCGCGCCGGCTTCGGCGATGTGATAGCCGGAGATGCTCACCGAGTAGAAGTTGCGCACCTGGTGGTGCACGAAGTACTCGGCGATGTCGCCCATCACCTTGAGGCTGAACTCGGTCGAGAAGATGCAGGTGTTCTGGCCCTGGTCCTCCTTCAGGATGTCCGCCTGCACCGTGCCGCGCACGTTGGCCAGCGCCCAGGCGCGGATCTTGGCCGCCTCGTCGTCGGTCGGCTGGCGGCCGTTGTCGGCCTCGAACTTCTCGATCTGCTGATCGATCGCGGCGTTCATGAACATCGCCAGGATCGTCGGCGCCGGGCCGTTGATCGTCATCGACACCGAGGTGCTCGGGCTGCACAGGTCGAAGCCCGAGTACAGCACCTTCAGGTCATCCAGCGTGGCGATGCTGACGCCGGAGTTGCCGACCTTGCCGTAGATGTCCGGGCGCGGATCGGGGTCGTGGCCGTACAGCGTGACCGAATCGAAGGCGGTCGACAGCCGCTTGGCCGGCATGCCCTCGCTGACCAGCTTGAAGCGGCGGTTGGTGCGGAACGCGTCGCCTTCGCCGGCGAACATGCGCGTCGGATCCTCGTTCTCGCGCTTGAACGCGAACGTGCCGGCGGTGTAGGGGAAGCTGCCCGGCACGTTGTCCAGCATCAACCACTGCAGGATCTCGCCGTGGTCCTCGTACTTCGGCAGCGCCACCTTGCGGATCCGGCTGCCCGACAGCGTGGTGTGCGTCAGCGCGGTGCGGATCTCCCGGTCGCGGATCTTCACGACGTATTCGTCGCCCGCGTAGGCCTGCTGCATCTGCGGCCACATCGCGAGCAGCTTGCGCGCGCGCGGGTCGAGCTTCGCCTCGCGGAGCTGCGCCTGTTCCTCCAGCGCGTCGCGGGCCTTGTGCTTGTCCGGGATCGCCTCGTGCAGCATGCGCGAGCTCTCGCGCAGCTGCTGGATCTCGCGCGCCAGCCGGGCCTGCGTGCGCGCGCCGCGCTTGTAGGCGCGCACCGTGTCGGCGATGTCGGCCAGGTAACGCACGCGCGCGCCTGGCACGATGGCGACCTGCTGCGTGCTGTGGCGTGTCGCCACCGGTGGCAGGCGGCTCTCGCCCGCGCGCAGGCCGAGTTCGACGAGCCGCGGCAGCAGTGCCTGGTACAGCGCGGTCACGCCGTCGTCGTTGAAGCGGCTGGCCATCGTGCCGAACACCGGCATCGCGTCGGGCCGGCTCGAGAACGCGGCGCGGTTGCGCTGCACCTGCTTGGCCACGTCGCGCAGCGCGTCGGCCGCGCCCTTGCGGTCGAACTTGTTGATCGCGACGAACTCGGCAAAGTCCAGCATGTCGATCTTCTCGAGCTGGCTGGCGGCACCGAACTCCGGCGTCATCACGTACAGCGGCACGTCCACCAGCGGCACGATCGCGGCGTCGCCCTGGCCGATGCCCGAGGTCTCGACGATCACCAGGTCGAACCCGGCCGCGCGGCAGGCCGCGACGACGTCCGGCAGCGCCTGGCTGATCTCGCTGCCGAAGTCGCGCGTCGCGAGGCTGCGCAGGTAGACGCGCGCCCCCTGCGCCCAGGGCTGGATCGCGTTCATGCGGATGCGGTCGCCGAGCAGCGCGCCGCCGCTCTTGCGCCGCGACGGGTCGATGCTGATCACCGCGACGTGCAGCCGGTCGTCCTGGTCCAGGCGCAGGCGCCGGATCAGCTCGTCGGTCAGCGAGCTCTTGCCGGCGCCGCCGGTCCCGGTGATGCCCAGCACCGGCACGCGCGCGGCGTTGGCCTGTTCATGCAGCGCCGCCTTCAGCGCCGCCGGCGCGCGGCCGTTCTCCAGCGCCGTGATCAGCTGCGCCAGCGCGCGCCAGGCCGCCTCGCCGTGCCCCTGCAGCGCGGCCACGCCGGCCGGCGCCTGCGCCGACAGGTCGTGGTCGCAACGCATCAGCATCTCGCCGATCATCCCGGCCAGCCCCATGCGCTGGCCGTCCTCCGGGCTGTAGATGCGCGCCACGCCGTAGGCCTGCAGATCGGCGATCTCGGCCGGCACGATCACGCCGCCGCCGCCGCCGAACACCTGGATGTGCGCCCCGCCGCGCTCGCGCAGCAGGTCGATCATGTACTTGAAGTACTCGACGTGGCCGCCCTGGTAGGAGCTGATCGCGATGCCCTGCACGTCCTCCTGCAGCGCCGCGGTGACCACCTCGTCGACCGAGCGGTTGTGGCCCAGGTGGATGACCTCCGCGCCCATGCCCTGCAGCAGGCGCCGCATGATGTTGATCGCCGCGTCGTGGCCGTCGAACAGGCTGGCGGCGGTGACGAAGCGCACCTTGTTGGTCGGGCGGTAGTCGGCCAGCGCCTTGTACTCGGCGGAAAGGTCGGTCACGGTTTGTCTCCGTTGTGTCGGCTCACTCGACGCGCAGCGACGCCAGTTCGGGGCTGCCCGGCGGGTAGCGCAGCTTCAGCCCCTTCAGCGTCTCGACCACGGCGGTGCCGATCATCAGGTTGCGATGGGTCTTCGAATCGGCCGGCACGACGGTCCACGGAGCCCAGGGCGTGCCGGTGGCGCCGATCGCGTCGGCGTAGGCCTGCTGGTACGCGTCCCACTGCTGGCGCACCTCCAGGTCGCCGGCGGCGAACTTCCAGTGCTTGTTCGGGTCGTCCAGGCGCGCCTGCAGGCGCAGGCGCTGTTCGTCCTTCGAGATGTGCAGCAGGAACTTGCAGATCACCGTGCCGTTCTCCGTCAGCATGCGCTCGAAGTCGTTGATCTGCACGTAGCGCTGCCGCACCTGCTCGGGCGTGATCCAGCCGTTCACCGCCGGCACCAGCACGTCCTCGTAGTGGCTGCGATTGAAGATCACGATCTCGCCGGCGGCCGGCATGCGCTGATGGATGCGCCACAGGTAGTCGTGCGCCTTCTCGTCGGCGGTGGGCGCCTTCCAGCCGACGGCGTGCACGCCCAGCGCGCTGGTCTGGCCGAACACGCCGCGGATCGTGCCGTCCTTGCCGCTGGTGTCGGTGCCCTGCAGCACGACCAGCAGCTTGAAGCGCCGGTCGGCATAGAACAGGTCCTGCAGCGCGTCGATCTCGGTGGCGAGCGCGGCCACGCGCGCCTTGTCGCGCGCCTTGCTGCCGGTCGAGAACGGCTTGGCGGCGGGGTCGAACCGCCCCAGGTCGAAGCGCCGGCCGGCGCGGCCGGTGCCGGCGCTGCGGTGCTGGAACTCGGCGAACGTTGCCTTGCTGCGGGCCATGCCTGTCCTCCGGAAGCCGACGCAATTGACGTATACGTCAATCTGCAAGTGTATCCGCAAGGGCTTGAGCCGGGGCGGTTTGGCCTCACAATGCGCGCCGTTGGGTTCCGCTGCGCCACGAACGCCGGAACATGGAGACCACCTTGCCACCGGGCAACGCACCCATCAAGACCGCCGACGGGCTGGACGAGATCGCGACGCGCTCGCGCCGCCTCGGCCAGCGCCACCGCACGATGCTGCTGCTCGTCGACGGGCGGCGCAGCGTGGCCGAGGTGCAGCGCCTCGCGGCCCGGGCCGGCGTGCCCGCCAGCTGCTACGACGAGCTGATGGAGATGGGGCTCATCGCGCTGCCGCTGCCGACGCTGCCGATCTCGGCGCTCGAGGCGATGCAGGCGGTGCCGCTGACGATCGACGTGCCGCTGCCGGAGGACGAGTCGGTGCTGCCCTCGTCGCAGTCGCTGGCCCCGGAATCGACGCTGAACGGCGCCCTCGGTCCGGCCGAGCCCTGGTCGGCGGTCGAGACCGGTCACGGCGACCTGGCCGACCTCGATCCCGCCCTCGAGGAAGCGCGCGACATGATGCTGCGCGCCGTGCGGGCCGAGGCGCCCGTGGCGGGTTCGCTCACCGTGATGCGCCTGCGCCGCGCACGCACCCGGGCCGACCTGGCGGAACTGATCGACGAGGTCGAGGCGCGTGTGCGCAAGCCGCATCGCATGCTCGCCGCCACGCTGCTGATGCGGCGCGTGCAGGAACTGATCGGCGTCGCCGCCGACTCGTCGATGACCGCGGCCTGAGCCGATGACGTTTCTCGCGATCGATGTCGGCAACACGCGCCTGAAGTGGGCCCAGTACGCGTCGCCGCAGCCGGGCGCGGTGCCGCTGGCGCACGGCGCCGTGTTCCTGGAGACGATCGACGACCTGGCCGACGGGCCGTGGAAGGCGCTGCCGCCGCCGTCGAGCATGCTCGGCTGCGTCGTGGCGGGCGAAGGCGTGAAGCGGCGCGTCGAGGAGCAGATCGAGGAGATCTGGGACCTCGAGCCGAGCTGGGTGGTCTCGACCCGCGAGGCCTGCGGGGTGATCAACGGCTATGACCACCCGAACCGCCTCGGCGTGGACCGCTGGGTCGCGATGATCGGCGCGCGGCACCGCGTGCTGGCGCAGGGGCGGCCGCGGCCGGCGCTGGTCGTGATGGTCGGCACGGCCGTCACGGTCGACGCGCTCGACGTGTCCGGCCGCTTCCTCGGCGGGCTGATCCTGCCCGGCTTCGGGCTGATGCTGCGCGCGCTCGAGATGGGCACCGCCGGGTTGAAGGCGCCCACCGGCGAGGCGGTCGATTTCCCGACCAACACCAGCGATGCGCTGATGAGCGGCGGCGCGGACGCGCTGGCCGGCGCCGTCGAGCGGATGACGCGGCGGCTGCAGGCCCACGCAGGCGAGCCGCCGGCGCTGATCATGAGCGGCGGCGCGGCCGTCAAGCTCGCGCCGATCACCGAGCTGCACTTCGAGACCGTCGACACGCTGGTCTTCGACGGGCTGCTGCAGCTGCAGTCGCACCGCCTGGCGCTCTGATCGGGTCCACCCCCGTAGCGCCTGCGGCGCTCCCCCTCGAGGGGGCAACACCAACTGCCGGCGGAGCCGGATCCGCGGTGTTCGCTGGGATGCGGCCGATGGACGCGACGCGTGCTGCAGCGCCTGGCCAGGACCGCCTACAGGATGTAGCGCGACAGGTCCTCGTTCTTCACCAGCTCGGCGAGCTTCGCGTCGACCGTCGCGGCGTCGATGGTCACCGTGCGGCCCGACTGGTTCGGCGCGTCGAAGCTGATCTCGTCGAGCAGCCGCTCGAGCACGGTGGCCAGGCGCCGCGCGCCGATGTTCTCGGTGCGTTCGTTGACCTCGTAGGCGATCTGCGCGATGCGCCGGATCGCCTCCGGCGCGAGCTCCAGCGTGACGCCTTCGGTGGCCAGCAGCAGCTGGTACTGCTTGACCAGGCTGGCGTGCGTCTGCGTCAGGATCGCCTCGAAGTCCTGCACCGACAGCGAACCGAGCTCGACGCGGATCGGGAAGCGCCCCTGCAGCTCCGGGATCAGGTCGCTCGGCTTGGCAAGGTGGAAGGCGCCCGAGGCGATGAACAGGATGTGGTCGGTCCGGATCATGCCGAACTTGGTGTTCACCGTCGTGCCCTCGACCAGCGGCAGCAGGTCGCGCTGCACGCCCTGGCGCGAGACATCGGCCCCCTGGTGCTCGGAGCGCGAGGCGACCTTGTCGATCTCGTCGATGAAGACGATGCCGTTCTGCTCCGCGTTGGCCACCGCGGCGGTCTTGATCTCCTCGTCGTTGACGAGCCTGGCGGCTTCCTCGTCGGCCAGCAGCTTCAGCGCCTCGGCGATCTTCAGCTTGCGGGTCTTGCGCTTGCTGGTGCCGAGGTTGGCGAACAGGCCCTTGAGCTGTTCGGCCATGTCCTCCATGCCCGCCGGCCCCATGATCTCGAGCGAGGGCTTGGGCTCGGCCAGCTCGATCTCGATCTCCTTGTCGGCCAGCAGCCCCTCGCGCAGCCGCTTGCGCATCACCTGGCGCGCGGTGTTGTCGGGCGCCGTGCCGCTGCCGAAACCGATCTCGCCGCCGGCGGCGCGCGGTCCCGGCACGAGGATGTCGAGCACGCGGTCCTCGGCGGCGTCCTCCGCGCGCGTGCGCTGGCGCCGCATGGCGGCCTCGCGCTCCTGCTTGACGGCCATGTCGACCAGGTCGCGCACGATCGAGTCGACGTCCTTGCCGACGTAGCCCACCTCGGTGAACTTGGTCGCCTCCACCTTGATGAAGGGCGCGTCCGCGAGCCGCGCCAGGCGGCGCGCGATCTCGGTCTTGCCGACGCCGGTCGGCCCGATCATCAGGATGTTCTTCGGCGTGATCTCGCCGCGCATCTTCTCGTCGACCTGCTGGCGGCGCCAGCGGTTGCGCAGCGCGATCGCGACGGCCCGCTTGGCGCCGGACTGGCCGACGATGTGGCGGTCGAGTTCGGAGACGATCTCCTGGGGGGTCATCGCCGACTTCATCCGAGTGTCTCGATCGTGTGGTTCTGGTTCGTGTAGATGCACAGGTCGCCGGCGATCTCGAGCGATTGCTTGACGATGTCCTTCGGCGCCATCTCGGTGTGCTGCAGCAGCGCCCGCGCGGCGGCGTTGGCATAGGCGCCACCGGAGCCGATCGCGACGATGCCGTGCTCCGGCTCGAGCACGTCGCCGTTGCCGGTGATGATCAGCGAGGCCTCCTGGTCGGCCACCGCGAGCATCGCCTCGAGCCGGCGCAGCACGCGGTCGGTGCGCCAGTCGCGGGTCAGATCGATCGCCGCGCGCGCCAGGTGGCCCTGGTGCTTCTCCAGCTTGGCTTCGAAGCGCTCGAACAGCGTGAACGCGTCGGCCGTCGCGCCGGCGAAGCCGGCCAGCACCTGGTCGCGATGGAGCTTGCGCACCTTGCGCGCCGAGGCCTTGACGACGATGTTGCCGAGCGTGACCTGCCCGTCGCCGCCGAGCGCGACGATGCGGCCGCGCCGCACGCTGACGATGGTCGTGCCGTGATAGGGTTCCATCGGGGAAACATGGCGCCGTCCGGCGCCGAAATCAAGTCAGACCGCGCGCACCTTCACGCGGGCGTGCTCGTTGATTCCCATCGCGCCGAAGAACAGCGCCACCAGCCGGTGCGCCTCGACGAAGCTGACGGTGCGGTTCTCGCCGCGGCGCGCCAGCACCCAGTTCAGCAGGTCGCCGGCGGCGATGAAGTCGACGCGGATCAGCTTCGCGCAGCTCACGTTGACGATGGTCGACGCGCCGAGCTGGCCTTCCAGATGCTTCAGGGTCTCGCCGATGTCGCCCACCAGCTGGCCGGACAGCTCGACGCTGGCCACCTGCACCTGGCCGGCGCTTTCGTCGGGCATGCGCGACTCGAGGAAGCTGGTCGACACTTCGCTGACCACCGACAGCGGCGGCGACTGCGTGCTGGTCTGCGTGCCGCTGATGCGCACCTCGCACTGTGCGGGCTCCCAGGACGGCGGCGACACCTCGTAGGTGACGCAGTAGTCGATCGCGCACTCGTCGAACTGGTCGGGCCGGTTCGTCATGCGCAACGCGTCCAGGCGCAGTTGCCAATAAGCAGGGTCGGCGTCCTTGACGCCGGTCGGCGCCGCGTCCTGCAGCACCGCGAAGAGCTTCTCGCCGCCCAGCCAGCGCATGTCCAGCTTCTGGCGGATCCAGCTGCGGAACAGCTCCGACAGTCTGGCGCAGGCCTCCGGCTCGATGCCCTTCAGCGCGCTCCAGTCGAACACCCAGGGCAGCGGCATCTGCAGGCTCTGCGACGAGAGCTTGGCGACCGCGTCGGCATCGACGTAGTCCGGGCAGACCCAGCCGACCTGCCCGTCCAGGCGGGCAGAACCGCCGCGCGCCGGACGCTCCTCGCTGGCCGCCTCGGCGACCATGCGCGGCATCGAGAACCATTGCGGCGCCGACCAGCCGAACTGCTGCGCATAGTCGAGTGCGAGGCTCTCGAACTTGTGCTGCTGCCCGATCGCGCGGTACAGGTCGAACAGCACCAGCCAGGTTTCGGCGTGGGCGTTGCGGCTGCCGCCCTGGCCGGTGAGGCCGGACAGCGCCTGCTCGCACTGCTCGAAATCGGCGTTGGCGAACGCGATCACCGCCTCGTCCAGATCCGGATCGTGCGCGACCTCGCTGACCTCGACCGCGAACGCCTGGCCGAAGTCGCCGGCGTTGCTGTCCAGCGTCAGCGGCGAGAGCGCGGCACTGGCCGGCGCCGCCGCGGGGGCGGCCACCGCGACGGCGGCGTTCGCCGGCACGCTCGCCTCGACCGGGCGCGGCGTCGACAGCGGCATGCGCGCGCTGGCGCGCGCCGCGCCATCCATCGGCGCCGGCTGGGTGGGAGCGTTGTAGAACTCGGGCCCGCGGCGCGGCGGCGGCGCGAAGCCGTCACCCACCATCTGCTGCTCGATCTCGTCGATCTTGGCCTTGACGCCGGCTTCCTGCTTGGCGCCGCTTTCGGCCACCAGCAGCTTGCCCTCGGAATCGTCGATCTTGGACGAGCCCCCCAGCGCGGCCAATTGCTCGCCGGACAGGCCCTCGCGGCGCACCTTGCGCAGCATGTCGAACTCGCGCTTGCGGACGAAGTCGTTGCGCCGCTTGCGCTCGATCATCGCCTTCAGCTCGGACTTGGCGAACTCGGTCTCGCGCGCCTCCTCGGACGGGGCAACGTCGGCCCACTCCGTGGTCGGGTTGGCCACGAACTTGACGACCTTGCGAAAGAAGCTCGAGGTGTCTTTGGATTCCGCCATGGATGGTGACGAGCCGCAGGGCGCCCGGCTCAGTCGCCGAACATCTTCTGCTTCAGCTCGCGCCGCTGCTGGGCTTCGAGGGACAGTGTAGCGGTGGGCCGGGCGATCAGGCGGCCCAGACCGATCGGCTCGCCGGTTTCGTCACAGAAACCGTAGTCGCCGGCGTCGATGCGGCCGAGCGACTGTGAAATCTTCTTCAGCAACTTGCGTTCGCGGTCGCGGGTGCGCAGCTCGAGGGCGTGCTCCTCCTCGATCGTCGCCCGGTCGGCCGGGTCCGGGACGATGGAGGTGTCCTCGCGCAGGTGCTCGGTGGTCTCGCCGGCGTTGGACAGCAGGTCGTCCTTCAGCGTCTGCAGCTTGTGGCGGAAGAACTCCAGCTGCTTGTCGTTCATGTATTCCGAGTCCGGCATCGCCATCAGCTCGGCTTCGGTCAGGTCGCGGCCGGCCTTGGTCTTCCAGGCGTTGGCCAGCTTCGGGTCGGCCTTGTGGGTGGGCTTGGGGGTGTCGAGTCCGAGGTTGTTCATCTGGCGTGTCGGGGGCCGGGGCGGCGCGAAGCGGTCCGCGAAGCGAGAGGTCGCCGGCGGCAACGGGGCCTCGACCGGCTCCGGCGCGGCGCGGGACGCCTTGCCGCTCGTGCTGGCCTTGGGCGCGGGGGCCGGGCTGGTGGCGTGGACCGGGGCCTTGGCCGCAGGCGGCGCCGCGACGGCTTTCGCGGCCGGCGCCTTGGCGGCCGGCTTCTGCGGCGCCGGCGCCGCCTTGGTGGCAGCCGGCGTGGTCTTCTTCGCGCTGGTCTTGGTGGCCGGTGTCTTGCTCACGGGAGTCTCCTCGCAACAGTGCTTATACCCTGTCCGGAAGGAGGGGCGGGCCCGATTTCAGGAAGCGGCGGATTGTAGCCATATCGCGCCGCCGGCCCGGGACGTTCAGACCAGGCACTGCTCCAGGCCCTGCAGGAACACGTCGCGCGGCAGGTCCAGCCCGATGAAAACCATCTTGCTGGTCTTCTTCTCGCCCGGTGCCCATTTCGGACCCAGGTCGCTGCCCATCAGCTGGTGCACGCCCTGGAAGATGACCTTGCGGTCGCTGCCCTTCATGTTCAGCACCCCCTTGTAGCGCAGCATCTTCGGGCCGTAGACCTGCACGATCGCGCCGAGAAAGTCCTCCAGCTTGGCGGGGTTGAAGGCCTTGTCGGAGCGGAACACGAACGACTTCACGTCGTCGTCGTGATGGTGGTGGTGCGGGTGGTCGCAGTGTTCCCCGTGCTCGTGGTCGTGGTCGTGGTCGTGATGATCGTGGTCGTGCGCGTCGGCATTCAGGAACTCGGGGTCGATGTCGAGCTTGGCGTTCAGGTTGAAGCCGCGCAGGTCGAACACCTCGGAGATCGGCACCTCGCCGAAGTTGACCTTGCGCTGCGGCGCGCGCGGGTTCATGTGCTTGACGCGGTGGATCAGCGCCTCGACTGTCTCGGCATCGACCAGGTCGGTCTTGCTGATGAAGATCTGGTCCGCGAAGCCGATCTGGCGGCGCGCCTCCTGGCGCGTGTCGAGCTGGCCGTCGCCGTGCTTGGCGTCCACGAGGGTCAGGATCGAGTCGAGCAGGTAGCACTCGGCGATCTCGTCGTCCATGAAGAAGGTCTGGGCGACCGGGCCGGGGTCGGCCAGACCGGTCGTCTCGATGACCACACGCTCGAAGTCGAGCTCGCCCTTGCGCTTGCGCGCGGCGAGGTCGGACAGGGTCGAGCGCAGGTCCTCGCGGATCGTGCAGCAGACGCAGCCGTTGTTCAGCTGGACGATCTGCTCCTTGCTGTCCTGGACCAGGATGTCGTTGTCGATGTTCTCGTCGCCGAACTCGTTCTCGATCACCGCGATCTTCTGGCCGTGCGCTTCGGTCAGCACGCGCTTGAGCAGGGTCGTCTTGCCGGCGCCGAGGAAGCCGGTGAGGATGGTGGCGGGGATCAGGGCCATGGTGGAAGTGTCCGTGAACGAGGCAGGCGCCCCAGGTGGGGGCGCAGGACTTTGGTTCAAGCCCGGCCGGGCTGTCAAGCCGGCGGCGTGGCGGCCCGGCCGACGCCCGGTGCGCGGTCGCCGTGGTGCCGGCATGGTCATCGGTTAAGCTCCGTCCTCCCGAGCACCCCTTCGCGCCCGCGCGATGTCCGATCCCCACCCAGGCCGTTCCCGCGAGCCCCACGCCGCCGAGAAGCGATCTCTGCTGCGCAAGCTGGTCGAGTTCGTCAATCCCGGCCCGGACTCGACCGACGAGCTGATCTCGACGCTCGCCGACGCCGAGAACCGCGAGCTGATCGCGCCCGAGTCGCGCATGATGCTCGAGGGCGTGATCCGCATGGCCGATCTGACCGCCGGCGACGTGATGGTGGCCGCGCCGCGCATGGACCTGCTGAACATCGACGCGCCCTACGACGAGGTGCTGCACACGGTGATCGCGACGGCGCATTCGCGCTTCCCCGTCTACGAGGGCAGCCGCGAGAACGTCATCGGCATCCTGATGGCCAAGGACCTGCTGAAGCTGCAGCGGGCGCCCGAACTGAACCTGCGCACGCTGCTGCGGCCGGCGGTGTTCGTGCCGGAATCCAAGGGCCTGAACGAGCTGCTGCGCGACTTCCGCAGCAACCGCAACCACCTGGCGATCGTCATCGACGAGTTCGGCAACACCGCCGGGCTGATCACCATCGAGGACGTGCTCGAGGAGATCGTCGGCGAGATCGAGGACGAGTTCGACGAGAAGGACGGCGAATCCGGCGTCTACACGCTGGCCGACGGCAGCCAGCGGGTGGCTGGCGACGCGTCGATCGAGGCGGTCAACCGTGTCTTCGGCGCGCAGCTTCCGGAGGCCGAGTTCGACACCATCGGCGGGCTGGTCGCGCACGAGCTGGGTCACGTGCCGCGCCGCGGCGAATCGACGCGGGTCGGCGCCCTCCTGTTCACGGTGATGCTGACGCGCGGCGGCGCGGTGCGCTGGTTCAAGGTGACGCGCGCGCCCGACGAAACGGTCGACGACGACGCCACCGGCTGATGGCCGCCCGGCCCTGGCCCTGGCCCCTGGCCGCGCTCGGCCTCGGGGCGCTGCAGACACTGGCCTACGTGCACACCGCCGCCTGGTGGCTGCCGCTGCTGTGCACCGGGTTGCTCGCCGCGCGCGCGGCACGCTCGACCCCGCGCCAGGCCGCGCTGCTTGGCGCAGCCTACGGCACCGCCTGGGTGGCCACCGGCACCTGGTGGCTGTTCGTCAGCATGCACCGCTACGGCGGGCTGCCGGCCTGGATGGCGGCGCTGGCGGTGGCCGCCCTCGCGGCCTTCCTGTCGCTGTACCTGGCGGCGGCGCTGGCCGCGTTCGCGCGCTGGCGGTCCGGCCGGGCGTCGCTCGACGCGCCGCTGTTCGCCGCGGTGTGGCTGCTCGCCGAGCTGGCGCGCGGGGTGCTTTTCACGGGCTTTCCCTGGGTCGCCTCCGGCTACGCGCAGGTGGATGGGCCGCTGGCCGCCTGGGCACCGTGGATCGGCGTGTACGGCATCGGCGCGCTCGGCGCGCTGGTCGCCGCGCTGCCGGCGCTGCAGCCGGACCGCTCGGCGCGTGCGCTGGCGGCCGGCGTGGTGCTGCCGGTGCTGCTGCTGGCGGCGCCGGCCGCCGTCGGCGTGCCGGACTTCACGCGCCCGACCGGGACGCTCGCGGTCACGCTGCTGCAGGGCAACGTGCCGCAGGAGGAGAAGTTCGATGGCGAGCACCAGGCCGAGGCACTCGCCTGGCACCTGCAGGCGCTGCTGGCCGCCCGCTCCGACCTGGTGGTGGCGCCCGAGACCTCGATCCCGTTTCTGCCGCAGGACATGCCCGACGGCGTCTGGGATCGCCTGCAGCAGCACTTCGAGGCCGGCAGCACCGCGGCGCTGGTCGGCGTGCCGCTGGGCAACCTGGACACGGGCTACACCAACTCGGCCGTCGGCTTCGCGCCCGGGCGGCCGGGCTACCGCTACGACAAGCACCACCTGGTGCCGTTCGGCGAGTTCATTCCCTACGCGTTCAAGTGGTTCACGCGCATGATGGACATCCCGCTGGGCGATTTCGAGCGCGGTCCGGAGGCCGCCCCGTCGTTCGAGGTGCGCGGCGAACGCATCGCGCCGAACATCTGCTACGAGGACCTGTTCGGCGAGGAGCTGGCCGCGCGCTTCGTCGATGCCGCGCAGGCGCCGACGCTGCTGGCCAACCTGAGCAACATCGGCTGGTTCGGCGACACGGTGGCGATCCCGCAGCACCTGCAGATCTCGCGCCTGCGCGCGCTCGAACTGCAGCGGCCGATGCTGCGCGCCACCAACACGGGCGCGACCGTGGTCATCGACCATCTCGGCCGCGTCACCGCCGCGCTCGCACCGCACACCCGCGGCGTGCTGGAGGCACGCGTGCAGGGCCGCGACGGCCGCACGCCTTACGCACGCTGGGCCGGCCGCTTCGGCCTGTGGCCGCTGGCGCTGGCGGCGGCCCTGTGGCTCGGCGTCTGCGTGCTGCGCAGCCGCCGGCGGGCCGCCCCGTAAAATCGCCGGTCGCCTTCCGCGGCCACCCGGCGGCCGCCCGCTCCATGCTCAGCTTCCAGCAAATCATCCTTCGCCTGCAAGACTACTGGGACCGCCAGGGCTGCGCGCTGCTGCAGCCCTACGACATGGAGGTCGGCGCCGGCACCAGCCACACCGCGACCTTCCTGCGCGCGCTCGGGCCGGAGCCGTGGAAGGCCGCCTACGTGCAGCCGAGCCGCCGGCCCAAGGACGGCCGTTACGGCCAGAACCCGAACCGGCTGCAGCACTACTACCAGTACCAGGTGGTGCTCAAGCCGGCGCCGCAGAACATCCTCGAGCTCTACCTCGGCTCGCTGGAGGCGCTCGGCTTCGACCTGAAGGTCAACGACATCCGCTTCGTCGAGGACGACTGGGAGAACCCCACGCTGGGCGCCTGGGGCCTGGGCTGGGAGGTCTGGCTGAACGGCATGGAGGTGACGCAGTTCACCTACTTCCAGCAGGTCGGCGGCATCGACTGCAAGCCGATCACCGGCGAGATCACCTACGGGCTGGAGCGGCTCGCGATGTACCTGCAGGGCGTCGACAACGTCTACGACCTGGTCTGGACCGAGGGCCTGAAGTACGGCGACGTCTACCACCAGAACGAGGTCGAGCAGAGCACCTACAACTTCGAGCACAGCGACGTCGAGTTCCTGCTCGGCGCGTTCGCGGCGCACGAGAAGCAGGCCCGGCACCTGATGGAGTCGCAGCTCGCGCTGCCGGCCTACGAGCAGGTGCTGAAGGCGGCGCACAGCTTCAACCTGCTGGATGCGCGCGGAGCGATCAGCGTGACCGAGCGCGCCGCCTACATCGGCCGCATCCGCAACCTGGCGCGCAGCGTCGCGCAGAGCTACCTCGACAGCCGGGCGCGGCTCGGGTTCCCGATGGCGCCGAAGGCCTGGGCCGACGAGGTGACCGCCCGGCTCGAAGAACAGAAGAAGGCGGCCTGAACGATGAGCGCGACCAAGAACCTGCTCGTCGAACTGTTCGTCGAGGAACTGCCGCCGAAGGCGCTGAAGAAGCTCGGCGAGGCGTTTGCCGAGGGGATCGCGAAGGGCCTGCGCGCGCAGGGGCTGGCCGACGAGCAGTCCGCCGCGACGCCGTTCGCCTCGCCGCGGCGCCTGGCCGTGCACGTCTCGCACGTCGCGACGCAGGCAGCCGATCGTGCGGTCTCGACCAAGCTGATGCCGGTGGCCGTCGGCCTGGCGGCGGACGGCACGCCGACGCCCGCGCTGCTGAAGAAGCTGGCGGCCGTCGGTGCCGATGCGTCCGCGGTGCCGCGGCTGCAGCGCCGGCCGGACGGCAAGGCGGAAGTGCTGTTCCTGGACAGCACCGTGACGGGCGCGACGCTGGCCGAGGGCCTGCAGAAGGCGCTCGACGACGCGCTGGCCGCGCTGCCGATCCCGAAGGTGATGCAGTACCAGCTGGCGGACGGCTGGAGCAGCGTGAACTTCGTGCGCCCGGCGCACGGCCTGGTCGCGCTGCACGGCGCGGAGGTCGTGCCGGTGCGTGCGCTCGGGCTGGACGCGGGGCGGCAGACGCGCGGCCACCGCTTCGAGGCCCGGGTCGATCCGGTCGTGCTGCAGGACGCCGACCACTACGCGCGCCAGCTCGACGAGCAGGGCGCGGTGATCGCCAGCTTCGCCGCCCGGCGCAGCGAGATCGAGCGCCAGCTGCGCCACGCGGCCACGCTGCAGGGCCTGAGCCCGATCGAGGACGAGGCGCTGCTGGACGAGGTGACCGCGCTGGTCGAGCGACCCAACGTGCTGCTGGCGCGGTTCGAGCCCGAGTTCCTGGCCGTGCCGCAGGAATGCCTGATCCTGACGATGAAGGCGAACCAGAAGTACTTCCCGCTGCTCGACGCGGCGGGCCGGCTGACCAGCCAGTTCCTGGTCGTCAGCAACATCCGGCCGGACGACGCGAGCCGCGTGGTCGGCGGCAACGAGCGGGTCGTGCGGCCCCGCCTGGCGGACGCCAAGTTCTTCTTCGACCAGGACCGCAAGCGCCCGCTCGCGGCGCGCATCGACGGGCTCGGCAAGGTCGTCTACCACGCGAAGCTGGGCTCGATGGGCGAACGTGTCGGGCGCGTGCGCGAGATCGCGCGCGAGATCGGCATGCTGCTCGGCGGCGCGGCGCTGGCCGCGAGCGCCGACCAGGCGGCGCACCTGGCCAAGGCCGACCTGCTGACCGACATGGTCGGCGAGTTCCCGGAGCTGCAGGGCATCATGGGCGGCTACTACGCGCGCCACGACGGCGAGAGCGAGGAGGTCGCGCTGGCCGTCGAGGACCACTACAAGCCGCGTTTCGCCGGCGATGCGCTGCCGCGCAACCCGACCGGGCTGGCCGTCGCGCTGGCCGACAAGCTCGAGACGCTGACCGGCCTGTTCGGCATCGGCCAGGTGCCCACGGGCGACAAGGACCCGTTCGCGCTGCGCCGCCATGCGCTCGGGCTGATCCGCATGCTGATCGAGCGCGAGCTGCCGCTGGAGTTGCCGCACCTGGTGGCTGTCGCGTTCAAGGCCTTCGGTCCGCAGCATGGCCAGGCGCAGGCGGAGCTCGGCTATTTCCTGCGCGAGCGCCTGGTCGGATGGCTGCGCGAGGCGGGCTACCAGGCGCAGGAGGTCGACGCAGTGGTCGAGGCGCGCCCGGCACGCTGGGCCGAGATCCCGAAGCGGCTCGATGCCGTGCGCGCGTTCAGGGCGCTGCCGGAGTCGGCCTCCCTCGCGGCGGCCAACAAGCGTGTCGGCAACATCCTGAAGAAGAGCGAGGAGAAGGTGGCGCCGCAGGCCGACGCCGCGCTGCTGCAGGAAGACGCCGAACGCGCGCTGCACGCGGCGCTGCAGGCCGTGGCGCCGCGCTCCGATGCAGCCTTCGAACGCGGCGACTACACGGCCTCGCTGCAGGCGCTGGCCGCGCTGAAGGCGCCGGTGGACGCCTTCTTCGACAGCGTGCTCGTCAACGCCGACGACCCGCGCCTGCGCGCCAACCGGCTCGGCCTGCTGGCGCAGTTGCATGCGGCGATGAACCGCGTGGCTGACCTGTCCCGCCTCGCGACATGACGGCCCCTCGCCGACTCGCATCCGTCCCCCGCGGGGATGTCCGGCCGGAGCGCTGACATGCATACCGCCATGAAGCTCGTCATCCTGGACCGCGACGGCACGATCAACGAGGACCGCGACGACTACGTCAAGGGTCCCGACGAGTGGGTGCCGATCCCGGGCGCGCTGGAGGCCATCGCGCGGCTGAACCACGCCGGCTGGCACACGGTGGTGGCGAGCAACCAGTCCGGCATCGGCCGCGGCCTGTTCGACATGGCGACGCTGAACGCGATGCACCTGAAGATGCACCAGCTGCTGGCCAAACAGGGCGGGCGCATCGACGCCGTGTTCTTCTGCCCGCACACGCCCGAGGACGGCTGCGACTGCCGCAAGCCGCTGCCCGGCCTGTTCCGGCAGATCGGCGAGCGCTACGGAGTCGACCTGTCGCAGGTGCCGGTGGTCGGCGACGTGCTGCGCGACCTGCAGGCCGGCAGCGCGGTCGGCTGCATGCCGCACCTGGTGCGCACCGGCAAGGCCGCGCGCATGGGCCCCGGCGAGATCGAGCGGCTGTGCGCCCAGGTGCCGGGCACGCAGGTGCACGACGACCTGGAGGCCTTCGCCGAGTGGCTGATCGCGCACGACCGCGAGCAGCGTGGCCTGCCGGTGGACGCCGACGCGGGCACCCGCAAGCGCGACGCATGAACGCGCTGCGCTCCGGCCTGTTCGTGCTGTGGATGGTGGTGACGGTGATCCCGTACGCCGTCGCCGTGCTGCTGCTGTCGATCTTCGTGCGCGGCGACCGCCTGTACTGGTTCACCGTCGTCTGGCTGCGCCTGGCGATCTGGGGCGCGCGCGTCATCTGCGGCGTGCATGCGCGGGTGCAGGGCCGCGACAACCTGCCCGACGGGCCGGCGATCCTGTGCCCGAAACACCAGTCGACCTGGGAGACCTTCGCCTTCCCGACGCTGATGCCGCGCCCGCTGTGCTACGTGTTCAAGCGCGAGCTGCTGATGATCCCGTTCTTCGGCTGGGCGATGGGGCGGCTGGACATGATCCACATCGACCGCAGCAAGCGCACCGAGGCGTGGAACAAGGTCGCCGAGCAGGGCCGGCGCTTCATGGCCGAAGGCCACTGGGTGATCATGTTCCCGGAAGGCACGCGAACGCCGCGCGGCGGCCAGGGCACCTACAAGAGCGGCGCCGCGCGGCTCGCGGTGGCCACCGACGTGCCGCTGGTGCCGATCGCCGTCACCTCGGGGCGCTGCTGGCCGCGCAAGCGCTTCACGCTGCGCCCGGGTCTCGTCGACATCTCGATCGGCCCGCCGATCCCCGTCGACGGGCGCGATCCGGACGCGCTGATGCGCGAGGTCGAGGCCTGGATCGAAGCCGAGATGCGCCGGCTCGATCCGCAGGCCTACACCAGCGGCGCGCCGCCGGCGCCGTAGACTTCGATTCCATGCCGCGCCCGCCCGCCCGCACCGACGCCCCGCAGCTTTCGCTGTTCGACGACGGCGCGCCGGCGGAGACGACCGCGGCGCCGCTGGTGCCGCCGCGCGAGACGGCCGCCCCCGCTGCGCCGCGGCCGCCGCTGCCGGCCGGCGAGTTCCGCCATCCGCAGGCGGACCGCGAGATCCGCCTGCAGCAGCACCTGGTGGCCTACGCGCTGACGCGGGTGCGCCGGCGCAGCATCGGCTTCGTGGTCGGCACCGAGGGCCTGTCGGTGAAGGCGCCGCGCTGGGTCGGCATCGCGGACATCGAGACGGCGCTGCGCGAGAAGGCGGGCTGGATCCTGCGCAAGCTGCGCGAGCAGCAGGAGCGTGGCGCGCGCCTGCAGGCGGCGCGGGTCGAATGGCGCGACGGCGCCACGGTGCCCTTCCTCGGCGAGACGGTGATCGTCGTGCTCGACGCCCGGGCGACTGGCGCGATCCTGAACAGCGACGCGGACGCGCTGCCCGGCGTGCCGCGGCTGACCCTGCACGTGGGGCTGCCGCACACCGCCGCGCCGGAGCAGATCCGCGACGCGGTGCAGAGCTGGCTGCAGCGCCAGGCGCGCCGCGTCTTCGAAGAGCGCGTGCAGCACTTCGCGGCGCGGCTCGGCGTGCGCTGCACGCGACTCTCGCTGTCCTCGGCGCAGACCCGCTGGGGCAGCGCCAGCGCCGACGGTTCGGTGCGCCTGAACTGGCGCCTGATCCACTTCGCGCTGCCGACCATCGACTACGTGGTCACGCACGAGCTGGCGCACCTGCGCGAGATGAACCACAGCCCGCGCTTCTGGGACGTGGTGCGCTCGGTGCTGCCCGACTACGAGCAGCACCGCGGAACGCTGAAGGACGACGTGCTGCCGGTGTTCGACTGAACGCCCCGTTTCGGGGCGATCATGGCACCATAATGGTGCGCCATGAGAACCGGCCGGCAGACCCCGCGTGGCACATCGCTTGCGTAAGGCCGCGGCCATGTCCGTCGACTCCCGGCTCGAGCTGGTCCACCTCACCAAGCGCTACGGCACGACCACCGCCGTCGACCGCATCGACCTGAAGATCGCCCCCGGCAGCTACTGCTGCCTGCTCGGGCCCTCGGGCTGCGGCAAGACCACGACGCTGCGCATGATCGCCGGCCACGAGATCGCGACCGAGGGCGACATCCTGCTCGGCGGGCGCAACATCACCGCGCTGCCGGCGGCGGCGCGAGGCACGGCGATGATGTTCCAGAGCTACGCGCTGTTCCCGCACCTGTCGGCGCAGGAGAACGTCGCCTTCAGCCTGAAGATGCGCGGGGTCGACAAGGGCACGCGGCTGAAGAAGGCGGCCGAGCTGCTCGAGCGCGTCTCGCTCGGGCACCTCGCGCACCGCAAGCCGGCCGAGCTGTCCGGCGGTCAGCAGCAGCGCGTGGCGCTGGCGCGCGCGCTGATCACCGAGCCGAAGGCGCTGCTGCTGGACGAGCCGCTCTCGGCGCTCGACCCGTTCCTGCGCATCAAGATGCGCGCCGAGCTGAAGGACTGGCAGAAGTCGCTCGGCATGACCTTCGTGCACGTCACGCACTCCCAGGAGGAGGCGATGGCGCTGGCGGACCAGGTGGTCGTGATGAGCAACGGCCGCATCGAGCAGGACGCCACGCCGCACGAGCTGTTCAATGCGCCGCGCAGCGAGTTCGTCGCGCGCTTCATCGGCGGGCACAACGTGATCCCGTCGTCGCGCGGGCTGCTCGCGGTGCGCGCCGACCGCACGAAGCTCTCGCGCACGCCGCTGCCCGACGGCGATGCCGCCGTGGCCGGCACGGTGCGCGAGGTCGAGTACCAGGGCACGCACGTGCTGCTGACGCTGACCAGCCCGCGCGTGCCCGAGCTCACCGTGATGCTGCCCGAATCCGAGTTCGACGCTTCGCCCTGGGCCCGGGGCGACAGCGCCTGCGCCCACTGGGACCTGGAGCGCGCCCACGTGCTCGCGGCCTGAACGGCCGCCCCCATTCAACGAGAGGAGAAGACCATGACCGACACGTCCCGCCGCAGCCTGCTCAAGGGCACCGCCGGCATCCTGGCCACCGGCATGTTCCCGGCCGTTCACGCGCAGGAGAAGCCCGTGCTGCGCTACCTGGGCACCGCGGTGAACCAGGACAAGGCGATCGCCGAGAAGTTCAAGGCCGACACCGGCATCACGATCCAGTACGTCGCCGTCAACACCGACGAGGTGACCAAGCGCGCGGTGACCTCGCCGAACAGCTTCGACCTGATCGACACCGAGTACTTCTCGCTGAAGAAGATCATCCCGACCGGCAACCTGCTGGGCATCGACACCAAGCGCATCAAGAACGCCGACAAGATCACGACGCTCTTCACCAAGGGCGAGGTGGGTGGCAAGAAGGTCGGCGACCAGGGCACCGCGCCGAAGAAGGTGATGTACCTGACCAAGCCGGACGCCAAGACCTTCAGCGCCGAGCCGACGCAGTACATGACGCTGATCCCGACCGTCTACAACGCCGACACGCTGGGCATCCGCCCGGACCTGATCAAGCGCCCGATCGAGAGCTGGAAGGAGCTGCTGAACCCCGAGTTCAAGGGCAAGGCCTCGATCCTGAACATCCCCTCGATCGGCATCATGGACGCGGCGATGGTGGTCGAGGCGATGGGCCTGTACAAGTACCCCGACAAGGGGAACATGACGAAGAAGGAGATCGACCTCACGATCAAGACGCTGATCGAGGCCAAGAAGGCCGGCCAGTTCCGCTCGCTGTGGAAGGACTTCAACGAGTCGGTCAACCTGATGGCCTCCGGCGAGGTGGTGATCCAGTCGATGTGGAGCCCGGCGGTGACCGCGGTGCGCACCAAGGGCATCGCCTGCACCTACCAGCCGCTGAAGGAGGGGTACCGCGCCTGGGCCGCCGGCTTCGGCGTGCCGAAGACGCTGGCCGGCAAGAAGGCCGACGCCGCCTACGAGTTCATCAACTGGTTCCTCGACGGCTGGGCCGGCGCCTACCTGAACCGCCAAGGCTACTACAGCGCCGTGCTCGAGACCGCCAAGGCCAAGATGGAGGCCTACGAGTGGGCCTACTGGATGGAAGGCAAGGCGGCCGAGAAGGACATCAAGAGCCCGAACGGCCAGCTGCTCGCCAAGGCCGGCGAGAAGCGCGACGGCGGCTCCTACGAGGACCGCATGGGCGGCATCGCCTGCTGGAACGCCGTGATGGACGAGAACGTCTACATGGTCCAGAAGTGGAACGAATTCGTCGCCGCGTGACGTGACTCCCCCCCGAAGCGCCTCCGGCGCTCCCCCCCGGGGGGGCGCCGCCAGCGGACCGGCAAAGCCGGATCCGCGGCGGCCGCTTGAGGGCGGCTTCGCTGCGCTCGCCGTTTCGTCGATGGGGTGCGCGTGAGTCCGGGCGGGCTGAAGGGCGGGCCGCCGGCCTGGCTGCAGGCGCTGCCTTTCGGGGCGGTGTTTGCGTTCTTCTTCGTCGCGCCGCTGCTGATGATCGTGGCGGTCAGCTTCTGGCCGACCAGCGACTACGCGCTGGTGCCCGGGTTCACCGGGGAGAACTACGTCTCGATCTTCTCGGGCTGCAGCGACCTCGCCGACCCCTGCGTGACGCTGAAGACCTACTGGTCGACGCTGCGCTTCTCGTTCTTCACCTGGCTCGCCTCGCTGCTGCTGGGTTTCACGATCGCCTACTTCCTCGCCTTCCACGTGCGCAGCGTGGCGGTGCAGACGGTGCTGTTCGTGCTGTGCACGATCCCGTTCTGGACCAGCAACGTGATCCGCATGATCTCGTGGATCCCGCTGCTCGGCCGCAACGGGCTGGTCAACCAGGGGCTGGTCGGCCTCGGCATCGTGGACCAGCCGCAGGAGTGGCTGCTGTTCTCCGAGTTCTCGGTCGTGCTCGCCTTCGTGCACCTGTACACGATGTTCATGCTGGTGCCGATCTTCAACTCGATGATGCGCATCGACCGCGCGCTGCTGGAGGCCGCCGAGGACGCCGGCGCGTCGGCGTGGCAGACGCTGTGGAACGTGATCGTGCCGCTGTCGCGCACCGGCATCGTGATCGGCTCGATCTTCGTCATCACGATCGTGATGGGCGACTTCGTCACCGTCGGCGTGATGGGCGGCCAGCAGATCGCGTCGGTCGGCAAGGTGATCCAGGTGCAGACCAGCTACCTGCAGTTCCCGCTCGCCGCGGCCAACGCGGTGGTGCTGCTCGCGGTGGTGCTGATGATCATCGTCGCGCTGACGCGCATGGTCGATCTCAGGAAGGAGCTCTGAACGTGGCACGCGAGGGGCGGCAGAAGGGCTTCTGGCCGCTGGCGTTCGTCTTCGGCCTGTTCGTGCTGTTCCTCTACGGCCCGGTGATCACGATCTTCGTGCTCAGCTTCCAGGGGCCGGACGGCGGGCTGACCTTCCCGATGCGCGGCTGGTCGCTGCACTGGTACGCCGAACTGTGGAAGGGGCTGGGCGTCGTCGACATCGGCGCGGCGCTGCGCCGCTCGCTGGCGCTGGGGCTGGTCGTGATGGGGCTGACGGTGCTGCTGTCGCTGCTGGCGGGCCTTGCGTTCCGCAAGAAGCTGACCGGTGCGAACCTGCTGTTCTACGTGACGGTGGCCAGCCTGATCATGCCGTCGATCATCGTCTCGCTGGGCATCGGTCTGCAGTTCCGGCTGCTGGACGGCGCCATCAAGTGGCTGCTCGAACTGGTCGGCGCGACCGGCCTGCTCGAGAGCTACACGACCGTGCTGGGCATGTTCACCTCCGGCCTCGGCGCGCACCTGACCTGGACGCTGCCCTTCGGCCTGCTGATCATGTTCGCGGTCTTCAACCGCTTCAACCCGGCCTACGAGGAGGCTGCGCGCGACCAAGGCGCGACACCGTGGCAGACCTTCTGGCACGTGGTGCTGCCGCTGATCGGCCCGTCGGTGGTCGGCATCGGCATGTTCGGCTTCACGCTGAGCTGGGACGAGATCGCCCGCTCGTCGCAGGCGATCGGCGACCTGAACACCCTGCCGCTCGAGCTGCAGGGCCTGACGACCACGGTGACGACGCCGGCCATCTACGCGCTGGGCACGCTGACCACGGCGATCTCGCTGCTGGTGATCGTGCTGGCGCTGGGCAGCGCGGCCTGGCTCGGCCGGCGCCGGCGCGGCGGCCGATGAGCGACGCGGGCGCCGGTGCCCCCGCCGGGCGGTTCGGTCCTCTCGCTGGCCACGGCCGCTTCGACTACCGCGGCATCCACGACCGGCCGGCGCTGCGCTGGCCGGGCGGCGCGAAGCTGGCCTTCTACGTCGGCTTCAACCTCGAGCACTTCGAGTTCGGCGGCGGCCTCGGCGCGAACCTCGGGCCGGCCTCGCCGGCGCCCGACGTGCTGAACTTCGCCTGGCGCGAATACGGCAACCGGGTCGGCGCCTGGCGCTGCCTGGAACTGTTCGACGAACTCGCGCTGCCGGTCGCGACGCTGGTCAACACCTCGCTGTACGACCACTGCCCCGAACTCGTCGCGGCCTGCGCGGCGCGCGGCGACGAGCTGGTCGCGCACGGCCACACCAATGCCGAGCGCCAGGGCGGCTGGCCGGAGGACGAGGAGCGCGCGCTGCTCGTGCACTGCCGCGCGCGCATGGCCGAGGCGCACGGGCGCGCGCCGGACGGCTGGCTCTCGCCATGGATCGCCGAGAGCCCGCTGACGCCGGACCTGCTGGCCGAGGCCGGCTACCGCTACTCGCTGAACTGGTGCCACGACGACCAGCCGACCCGCCTGCGCACGCGCGGCGGCGGCACGCTGTGGTCCGTACCCTACCCGCAGGAGCTGAACGACATCCCGATGCTCGTCGCGCGCCAGCTCGACGCGAAGGACTTCGCGCAGATGATCGTCGACCAGTTCGACGAGATGCTCGCCCAGGTGCAGCGCACGCCGGACGCGCCGGCGCTGGTGATGGGCCTCGCGCTGCATCCGTACCTCGTGGGCCAGCCGTACCGGCTGCGCCACCTGCGGCGCGCGCTGCAGCACGTGCTGGGGCATCGCGGCGGCGACCTGTGGGTGACGACACCGGGCGCGATCGTCAACGCGATGCCGGCCGACTGGCCCGTGTGACGGGCCGCTCCGACTGGCCGCTCTGATCCCGTGCCCGGGCCGCGCGCCGGCTTGAACTTCCGCCCGGCGCCGCGATCTGCCGGGGGTCGGGCGCGGTGCCCGATGGGAGGTGGCGCATGGGGGAAACGGTCGCGGTGGTGTCGGCCAGTCCGTGGTGGTGGCTGCTGGCGATCGGCCTGATGGCGGTCGGTGTCGTCGGTTCCGTGTTGCCCGTCCTGCCCGGAACCGTGCTGGTGCTGGCCGGCGTGGTGCTCGGCGCCTGGATCGACGACTTCACGAAGGTGTCGGGCTGGGCCGTCGGCTTCATCGCCGTGCTGGCCGCGCTGGCCTGGGCGACCGACTACGTGGCGGCGATGCTCGGCGCGAAGCGGGCCGGCGCGAGCCGGCTGGCCGTGATCGGGGCGGCCGTCGGCACCGTGCTGGGGGTGCTGACCGGGCTGGTCGGGCTGATCTTCATGCCGCTGCTGGGTGCGCTGGCCGGCGAGTACTGGGCGCAGCGCGGCAAGCTGGGCGGTTTCGCGAACGCCGACGACCACGCCGCCGCCGGCCGCCAGGCGGCGAGGGTGGGTGTCGCCACCTGGATCGGCATGCTGCTGGGCACCGTGGTCAAGCTCGTGCTGACCTTCCTGATGATCGGCAGCTTCGCGGTCGCCTACCTGGTCTGAAACCGGTCGACGCCGTCCGCGCCGGTCGCGCGCGCCAGGCGGCCGTCCAGCCACAGCGCATGCAGGTGGGCGATCGACTCGCCCATCGCGAAGGTGGTCTGGTGCAGGTCCAGCGGGCGCTTGAACAGCACCGGCAGCAGGCTGGCCGCGGTCTGCGGCGCACGGCCGCAGGCTTCCATCACATCGGCCAGGCGCGCGTCGTGGTGTGCCTTCAGCTGGTCGATGCGCGCATGCAGGCCGCGGAACGGCTTGCCGTGCGAGGGCAGCACGAGGGTGTCCGCGGGCAGCGCGCGCAGGCGTTCGATCGACGCCAGGTACAGCGGCAGCGGGTTGGCCTCCGGTTCGAGGTCGATCACGCTGACGTTGGTCGAGATGCGCGGCAGCACCATGTCGCCGCTGATCAGCGTCGCCAGGCTGCGGCTGTACAGGCTGATGTGCTCGGGCGCGTGGCCGTAGCCGGCCAGGCAGGTCCAGTCGTGCGTGCCGATGCGCAGCGTGTCGCCGTCCATCAGGCGGCGGAACTGCGCCGGCACCTGCGGCACCATGCTCGCGTAGTAGTTCGAGCGCGCCTTGATCTTCTCCACCGCGGCCGGATCGGTCAGTCCCTGGCGGGCCATGAAGGCGGCCGCGCTCGCGCCGCCAAAGCCCGTGGTGGCCTGGCTGGCCATGCGCGCCGCGTTCCAGTCGGTCGCGCTGATCCACAGCCGCACGCCCCAGCGTTCGGTCAGCCAGTGCGCCAGGCCGATGTGGTCCGGGTGCATGTGGGTCACGATCACGCGCAGCACCGGCAGCCCCTGCAGTTCGGTCGCGAACACCTGTTCCCAGGCGGCGCGCGTGGCCTCGTTCGCGATGCCGCAGTCGACGATGGCCCAGCCCTCGCGGCCGGCTTCGTCGCGATCGCGCAGCAGCCACAGGTTGATGTGGTCGAGCGCGAACGGCAGCGCCATGCGCAGCCAGCGCACACCGGGCGCGAGTTCGATGGTCCGGCCGCTGACCGGCAGGGTGTCGCCCCAGGGGTAGTGCAACTCGTGTTCGAGGTCGTTCATCGGCAGGCGCTTGGCTACACTTGACGTAAACGTCAATTCCTGCACCGCAGTGTAAGAGCGCCATGCCTGCCCCCACTGTCGCCGAGGCGTCGCCGGCCGGCCCGACCTTCACGATCGGCGAGCTGGCGCGCGAGTTCGACCTCACCACGCGGGCGATCCGCTTCTACGAGGATTGCGGGCTGATCACCCCGCAGCGGCGCGGCCGCACGCGCATCTACACCGCGCGCGACCGCACCCGGCTCAAGCTGACGCTGCGCGGCAAGCGGCTCGGGCTCACGCTGGCGGAGGTCAAGGAGATCGTCGACATGTACGAGTCTCCGCGCGACACGCAGGCGCAGCTGCGCCGCTTCCTCGTCGTGCTGGGCGCGCACCGGCAGCAGCTCGAGCAGCAGCTGGCCGACCTGAACGCGACGCTCGACGAGGTGCGCACCCACGAGAAGGAGGCGCGGCGCCTGCTCGCCGAAGGCGAGCGGCGTGGGGGCGGCGCCGACACCGGAGCGTCCCCGACACCGGTCGCACCGGCCCGGGCCCGCCGGGGCTGACGACTCGGCTACTGCGACGCCGCGGGCGCCGCGCCCATCATCGCGCCGCAGGCTCCGTGCGGCGAATCCGTGCCGTCGTGGTGTTCCATGTGCATGCCGCCCATGCCCATGCCGTGGCCGTGGCCGTCGGCCATCGCAAGGGTCGGCGGCGACCCGTGGGCAGCCTCGTGGCGATGCCACGTCCCGCAGCCGGCCAGCGTCGCGGCGGCCAGCACGGCTACCGCCAGCGTCACGAAACGAGGCAGGTTCTTCATCGCTCTCTCCAATGCACAGGCCGCGGCGGGTCGCAACGGTCCGCGGTCACTGTAGGCGAGCCCCCCGCGCGTCGGATTGAGGGGCGGCAACGGGGGGCGCGGAACTTTCGCGGGCCGGCTGGCCAGGTCATGGGCATGTCTATAATTGACGTTTACGTAAACGTCATATGCCGGGAGCCCCAGGATGACGCCCCACGACGCCGGCTTCGAGCAGCGCACGCGAGACTCCTTCGCCCGCCAGGCCGCGATGGCCACGCTGGGCGCCACGCTCGAGCGCATCGAGCCCGGCCGGGTGGTGCTCGCGATGGCGCACCGCGACACATTGACGCAGCAGCACGGCTTCGTGCATGCCGGCATGCTGGCCGCGGCACTCGATTCGGCCTGCGGCTATGCGGCGTTTTCACTGATGCCCGACGACACGGCGGTGCTGACCATCGAGTTCAAGATCAACCTGCTGGCACCCGCGCGCGGGCCGCTGTTCCGCTTCGAGGGCCGTGTCGTGAAGCCCGGGCGCACGATCACCGTGGTCGACGGGCGGGCGACGCAGCACGAGCCGGGCGGCGGCGAAGACAAGCTGATCGCGACGATGACCGCGACCGTGATGACCGTGCGGGGCCGCGAGGCCCTGAAACACTGAGGAGACGACCGACCATGAACCTGCCGGGCCTGAACTTCCAGCTGGGTGAGGACATCGATGCGCTGCGCGATGCCGTGCGCGCCTTCGCGGAGGCCGAGATCGCGCCGCGTGCGGCCGAGATCGACCGCAGCGACCAGTTCCCGATGGACCTGTGGCGCAAGATGGGCGAGCTCGGCGTGCTCGGCATCACGGTGCCGGAGGCGTACGGCGGCGCCGAGATGGGCTACCTCGCGCACATGATCGCGATGGAGGAGATCAGCCGCGCCTCGGCGTCCATCGGCCTGTCCTACGGCGCGCACAGCAACCTGTGCGTGAACCAGATCAAGCGCAACGGCAGCGAGGCGCAGCGGAAGAAGTACCTGCCCAAGCTGATCAGCGGCGAACATGTCGGCGCGCTGGCGATGAGCGAGCCCGGCGCCGGTTCGGACGTGATCTCGATGAAGCTGCGCGCCCAGGAGCGCAGCGGCGTCTACGTGCTCAACGGCAGCAAGATGTGGATCACCAACGGTCCGGACGCCGACACCATGGTGGTCTACGCGAAGACCGAGCCGGAACTCGGCGCACGCGGCGTCACCGCGTTCATCGTCGAGAAGGGCATGCCGGGCTTCGGCACCGCGCAGAAGCTGGACAAGCTCGGCATGCGCGGCAGCCACACCGGCGAGATGGTGTTCCAGAACGTCGAGGTGCCGGCCGAGAACGTGCTCGGCGCCGTCAACGGCGGCGCGAAGGTGCTGATGTCCGGGCTGGACTACGAACGCGCCGTGCTGGCCG
The DNA here is from genome assembly GCA_019635485.1 of Piscinibacter sp. Taxonomy (GTDB): domain Bacteria; phylum Pseudomonadota; class Gammaproteobacteria; order Burkholderiales; family Burkholderiaceae_C; genus Piscinibacter. The sequence goes on from JAHBZL010000039.1 coordinate 32,242, forward strand.
CCGGGCCGATCGGCATCATGCAGGCGGTGCTGGACAACGTGGTGCCCTACATCCACGACCGCAAGCAGTTCGGCCAGAGCATCGGCGAGTTCCAGCTCATCCAGGGCAAGGTGGCCGACATGTACACCGTGCTGCAGGCCGCGCGGGCGTTCTGCTACACGGTCGGCAAGAACCTGGACCTGCTGGGCAGCGAGCACGTGCGTCAGGTCCGCAAGGACTGCGCGAGCGTGATCCTCTGGTGCGCCGAGAAGGCCACCTGGATGGCCGGCGAGGGCATCCAGATCTTCGGCGGCAACGGCTACATCAACGAGTACCCGCTCGGCCGCCTCTGGCGCGACGCCAAGCTGTACGAAATCGGGGCCGGTACGTCGGAGATCCGCCGCATGCTGATCGGCCGCGAGCTGTTCGCCGAGACGATGTGAGGCCCGCGACACGCAGCCGGCCTTGAATGCGGAATTGTTCCTAGGGTTAACCCCGAGTCATCCTATGATGTGCGCCCATCAGCGCCACAAGCGCATTCAGGGAAGGGCTCATGAAGCATTGGAAACAGGCGCTCGCCGCGATCGCGGCGGGCCTCGGCATGGCGTTGCCCGCAGCGGCCGCCGACCCCATCGTCATCGGACAGGTGGCCCCGTTCAGCGGGCCGCAGGCGATCACCGGCAAGGCGATCCACGCCGGCGCGAAGCTCTACTTCGATGCCGTCAATGCACGCGGCGGCGTGCGCGGCCGGCCGATCAAGCTGGTGACCCGGGACGACGCGCAGAAGCCCGAGGAGAGCGTGCGCCTGACGCGCGAGCTGATCGCGGCCGAGGCGCCGCTGGCGCTGATCGGGACGGTCGGCACAGCCAACCTCGAGGCGCTGGCCAAGGACGGCGTGCTCGCCCAGCAACGCGTCTCGATGGTCGGCGCCGTCTCCGGCGCCGCCTCGGTGGTGCAGGCACCGGGCATGCACATCGTCAAGGCCAGCTACCACGACGAGGTGGGGCGGCTGTTCAGCCAGCTGGCCGGCGTCGGCGTGAAGCGGGTCGGCCTGGTGATCCAGGAGGACGGGCTCGGCCGCGACGTGCTCGCCGGGGCCGAGGCAGCCGCGCAGCGGCACGGCATCGACCTCGCGGTGCGCACCAGCTACCCGCGCAACACCGTCGCGGTCGAGAAGGCGGTCAGCGAGATCGTCGCCTCGAAGGTGCAGGTGGTGTTCCTCGGCGCCACCACGGCGGCCGGGATCGAGTTCGTGCGGCAGTACGCGGCCGCCGGCGGCACGGCCACGCTGTACGGCCTGTCCATCATCGATACCGACGCGCTCTTCAAGGCGCTCGGCCCGGAGCGTGCGCGCGGTTATGCGTTCTCGGTGGTGCTGCCGCTGGCGCACCAGACCAACCGCCCGGTGGTGCGCGAGTACCTGCAGCTGCGCCAGGCCTCGTCGGACCCGGCGCTCTCGGCGCGTTCGATCGAGGGCTTCGTCGCGGCCAAGGCGCTGGTCAAGGTGCTGGAGGGGACGACCAACCTGACGCCGGCCGGCGTCACCGCCGCGCTGGCGACGGCGCGCGCGGTCGACGTCGGCGGCTACCTGCTCGACTTCAGCGCCAACGACCGGCCCGGGTCGCGCTACGTCGACTTCGCGATGTTCGGCGCCCAGGGGCGCATCCTGCAGTAGGGGATCCGCCCACGGCCGATACACTGGCGGCGCCACGATTCCACGCGGCGCCGCCATGAGCACCAACCTCGACGAACTCTTCGAAAGCAACCGCCGCTGGGCCGACGCCACGGAGCGGCGCTCGCCGGGTTTCTTCACCAGCCTGCTGGCCCAGCAGGCGCCGCAGTACCTGTGGATCGGCTGCGCCGACAGCCGCGTGCCCGCCAACGAGATCCTCGGGCTGCTGCCGGGCGAGGTGTTCGTGCACCGCAACGTCGCCAACGTCGTCGTGCACTCGGACCTGAACGCGCTGTCGGTCATGCAGTTCGCGATCGACATGCTGCAGGTCCGCCACATCATGGTGGTCGGGCACTACGGCTGCGGCGGTGTGCGCGCCGCGCTGGAGGGCCTGCGCATCGGCATCGCGGACAACTGGATCCGCCACGTGCAGGACGTGCGCAACAAGCACCGCACCTGGCTGGACGGTGTCGGCGACGACGAGCTGCGCCTGAAGGCGCTGTGCGAGCTGAACGTGCTCGAGCAGGCCCTCAACGTCTGCGAGACGACCGTCGTGCAGGACGCGTGGCAGCGCGGCCAGACGGTCGTCGTGCACGGCTGGGTGTACGGCCTGCACAACGGGCTGCTGCAGGACCTGAAGATGACGGTCGCCGGCGCCGGCGACGTGGCGGCCGCCTACGGCCTGGCGCTCGGGGCGCTGAAGACCCGCTTCGACGCCATCCGCAAGAACGGCCGTCCCTGAGGCGGACCGGCCCGCCGCGCAGAGCTGCCATGCCAAACTTCCCGCAACGCCTGACCGATGCGCGCGGCTTCGACATCGCGCAGGCGATGCTGGACGGCTTCAACCGCCACTACCGGCTGTTCCGCGAGACCAGCGCGGCCGCGAAGCGGCGCTTCGAGCAGGCCGACTGGCACGGCCAGCAGCGCGCGCAGCGCGAGCGCATCGAGTTCTACGACAAGCGCGTCGACGAGGCGGCCGAGCGCCTGCAGAACGAGTTCCAGGCCGCCACGCTGCCGATGGACGTCTGGCAGCAGGTCAAGCTTCACTACATCGGCCTGCTGGTGAACCACCACCAGCCGGAGCTCGCCGAGACCTTCTTCAACTCGGTGACGACCAAGATCCTGCACCGCAGCTACTTCCACAACGACTTCATCTTCGTGCGCCCGGCGGTCTCGACCGAGTACATCGAAAACGACGAGCCCGCGTCGTTGCCGACCTACCGCGCCTACTACCCGACCAAGGACACGCTGCGCGAGACGCTGCTGCGCGTGATCGACAACTTCCAGCTCGAGCGCGAGTTCGAGGACCTGGGCCGGGACGTGGACTTCGTGCTCGCGGCGATGATCTCGCGGCTGGGCGAGTTCCGCATGCGCGCGAACTTCCAGCTGCAGGTGCTGTCGTCCCTCTTCTACCGCAACAAGGGAGCCTACGCGGTCGGCAAGATCATCAACGGCTTCAACGAGCTGCCGTTCGCGCTGCCGATCCTGCACACCGGGCGCGGCCAGCTGGTGATCGACGCGGCGCTGTTCGGCGAGGACGACCTGCTGATGCTGTTCAGCTTCGCGCGCGCCTACTTCATGGTCGACATGGAGGTGCCGTCGGCCTGCGTGCAGTTCCTGCGTTCGATGATGCCGCGCAAGCCGCGCTCCGAGCTGTACAGCGCGATCGGCCTGCAGAAGCAGGGCAAGAACATCTTCTACCGCGACTTCCTCTACCACCTGCGCCACAGCAGCGACCGCTTCCGCATCGCACCCGGCATCAAGGGCATGGTGATGCTGGTGTTCGACCTGCCGAGCTTCCCGTACGTCTTCAAGGTCATCAAGGACTTCTACCCGGCACCCAAGGAGACCACGCGCGAGCACATCAAGAGCCGCTACCTGCTGGTCAAGCAGCATGACCGCGTCGGCCGCATGGCCGACACGCTGGAGTACAGCAACGTCGCGTTTCCGCGCGCACGCTTCGACCCCGAACTGGTCGAGGAGCTGAAGCACCACTGCCCGAGCCTCGTCGAGGAGGACGGTGAGGCGCTGGTGATCCGCCACCTGTACATCGAGCGCCGCATGATCCCGCTGAACATCTACCTGCAGGAGGCGACGCCGCGCCAGATGGAGCATGCCGTCGTCGAATACGGCAACGCGATCAAGGACCTGGTGCGCGCCAACATCTTCCCCGGCGACATGCTGTGGAAGAACTTCGGCGTCACGCGCCACGGCAAGGTGGTGTTCTACGACTACGACGAGATCGAGTACCTGACCGACTGCCAGTTCCGCCGCGTGCCGACGCCGCGCACCGAGGAGGAGGAGATGTCCGGCGAGGTCTGGTACCACGTCGGTCCGCGCGACGTCTTCCCGGAGACCTTCGGCCCGTTCCTGCTCGGCAACACCGCGGTGCGCGAGGTGTTCATGAAGCACCACGCCGACCTGCTCGACGTGGCGTTCTGGCAGGGCCACAAGGAGCGCATACAGGCCGGCCACGTGCACGACGTGTTCCCCTACGAGCAGGACAAGCGCTTCCGGCGCCGCCGCCGCGACGCGTCCGAGGCGGTCGGGGTGTAAGGCGGCGGCGGTGGGCTGGAAGGATGCATTCGAGTTCGCGAGCTACGTGGTCACGGTCATCGGCCTGCCGTTCGCCGTCTGGGTGTACTTCGGCCAGGAGCGCAAGGAACGCGAGAACGAGGAGGAGGAGGCCTACCAGCACCTCTCCGACGCCTACAACGAATTCCTGCGGACCGTGCTGGCGCATGCCGACCTGCAACTGCGCACCAACGCCGCGCTACCCAACCCCTCCGCCGAGCAGAACGAGCGCATGCTGGTCATCTTCGACATGCTGATCTCGCTGTTCGAGCGCGCCTACCTGGTCGCGTTCAAGGCCGAGATGTCGCCCACCGAGCAGCGCCGCTGGAACTCGTGGGACGACTACATGCGCGAGTGGTGCCGCCGCGACGATTTCTTCAACGCTCTGCCGCTGCTGCTGCGCGGCGAGGATCCCGAGTTCCAGCACTACATCAAGCGTGTCGCGCAGGAGGAGCGCGGCAGCCCTGTCCTCACCGCTTCCTGAAGGAGAACGCCATGTCCGAATCCATCGTCATCGCCTCCGCCGCCCGTACGCCGATCGGCGGCCTGCTGGGCGACTTCTCGTCGCTCGCCGCGTGGGAACTCGGCGCCGTCGCGATCAAGGCGGCCGTCGAGCGTGCCGGGGTGCCCGGCGACGCCATCGACGAAGTGCTGCTCGGCAACTGCCTGATGGCAGGCCAGGGCCAGGCCCCGGCGCGCCAGGCGTTGCGCAAGGCCGGCCTGCCGGACTCGACCGGCGCCGTCACGCTCTCGAAGATGTGCGGCTCCGGCATGCGCGCGATGATGTTCGCGCACGACATGCTGGCCGCCGGCACGGCGAACGTCATGCTCGCCGGCGGCATGGAGAGCATGACCAACGCGCCGCACCTGATGTTCGCGCGCAAGGGCGTCAAGTACGGTGCGAGCGCCGTCTACGACCACATGGCGCTGGACGGCCTGGAAGACGCCTACGAACGCGGCAAGGCGATGGGCGTGTTCGCGGAGCAGTGCGTCGGCAAGTACAGCTTCACGCGCGAGGCGATGGACCAGTTCGCGATTGCCTCGACGCAGCGCTCCAAACAGGCCAACGAGGACGGCAGCTTCGGCTGGGAGATCGCCCCGGTCACGCTGCCCGGCAAGGGCGGCGAGACGCTGGTCAAGTTCGACGAGCAGCCCTTCAAGGCCAAGCTGGACAAGATCCCCGGCCTCAAGCCGGCGTTCAAGAAGGACGGCGCGATCACCGCCGCCACCTCGTCGAGCATCTCCGACGGAGCGGCCGCGCTGGTGCTGATGCGCGAATCGACCGCGAAGCAGATGGGCGCCAAGCCGCTCGCGCGCATCGTGGCGCATGCCGTGCACGCCCAGGCGCCGGAGTGGTTCACCACCGCGCCGGTCGGGGCGATCGAGAAGGTGCTGAAGAAGAGCGGCTGGGCGGTCAAGGACGTGGACCTGTGGGAGGTCAACGAGGCCTTCGCCGCGGTGACGATGGCGGCGATGGCCGAGTTCAAGCTGCCGCACGAGATCGTCAACGTGCACGGCGGCGCCTGCGCGCTCGGGCATCCGATCGGCGCCAGCGGCGCGCGCATCGTCGTCACGCTGCTCGGCGCGCTGCGCAAGCAGGGCAAGAAGAAGGGCGTTGCGGCGCTGTGCATCGGCGGCGGCGAAGCCACGGCGCTCGCGCTGGAACTGCTGTGACGCCGCGGGGCCGGGCGCGCGCCGGATGAGCCACGCGCTGATCATCGGCGCGTCGCGCGGCATCGGCGCGGAGTTCGTGCGCCAGTACCGCGCGGACGGCTGGCAGGTCAGCGCCACCGCGCGCGGCCCGGAGGCGCTGGCGGCGCTGCGCGCACTCGGCGCGACCGCGATCGAGCTGGACGTGACCAGTGCCGAGAGCGCCTCGCGCCTGGCCTGGCAGCTCGACGGTGCGGCGTTCGACGTGGTCGTGCACGTGGCCGGCGTGCTGCTGCGCACGGCCGGTCTCGAGCCGCCGACCGACGCGCAGTTCGACGCCACCATGCATGCCAACGTGCTCGGGCCGATGCGCGTGCTGCCGCAGCTCGAGGACCTGCTCGCGCCGGGCGCGAAGCTGGCGCTGCTGTCCTCGCGCATGGGCTCGATCGGCACGCGCGGGGCCACCGGCAGCTGGCTGTACCGCGCCTCCAAGGCGGCGGCCAACTCGGTGCTGAAGGACCTGTCGCTCGCCTGGGCCGGGCGCGCGGTCTGCGTGGCCTTCCACCCCGGCTGGGTGCGCACGTCGATGGGCGGCGCAGGCGCCGACCTGACGCCCGAACAGAGCGTGGCCGACATGCGCCGCGTGATCGCCGGCCTCGGCCCGGCGGACAACGGCCGCTTCCTGAATCACGATGGCACGGCCATCGACTGGTGAGATCCCCTGGAGTCCCCGACATGCTGCTGAGCGAAGACCACCGTGCCGTGCAGGACGCCGTGCGCGCCTACGTGCAGGACTGCATCGCGCCGCATGCCGCGCGCTGGGACAAGGAGCATCACTTCCCGGCCGCCGAGCTGCGCGGTCTGGCCGAGTTGGGCTGCTACGGTGTGGCCGTGCCGCACGAGTGGGACGGCGCCGGGCTGGACTATCTCGCACTGGCCGTCATCCTCGAGGAGATTGCCGCCGGCGACGGCGGAACGTCGACCGTCGTCAGCGTCAACAACTGCCCGGTCTGCTCGATCCTGATGGCCTGGGCCGACGACGCGCAGAAGGAGCGCTGGCTGAAGCCGCTCGCGCGCGGCGAGATGCTCGGCGCGTTCTGCCTCACCGAGCCGCATGTCGGCTCGCAGGCCGACGGGCTGCGCACCACCGCTCGGCGCGACGGCGACCACTACGTGATCGACGGCGTCAAGCAGTTCATCACCAGCGGCAAGCACGGCGACATCGCGATCGTGATGGCGGTCACCGACAAGGCGGCCGGCAAGAAGGGCATCAGCGCGTTCGTCGTGCCCACCGACACGCCGGGCTACACGGTCGCGCGGCTCGAGGACAAGATGGGCCAGCACAGCAGCGACACCGCGCAGATCCTGTTCGAAGGCTGCCGCGTGCCGGCCGCGAACCGGCTCGGCGACGAGGGCCAGGGCCTGAAGATCGCGCTCTCCGGCCTGGAAGGCGGTCGCATCGGCATCGCCGCGCAGAGCGTGGGCATGGCCCGCGCCGCCTTCGAGGCGGCGCTGGCCTACGCGAAGGAGCGGGTCGCCTTCGGCCAGCCGATCTATGAGCACCAGGCGGTGCAGTTCCGGCTCGGCGAGATGGCCACGCAGATCGAGGCGGCGCGCCAGCTGATCCACCACGCCGCCAGCCTGAAGGACGCCGGCCGGCCCTGCCTGAAGGAGGCGGCGATGGCCAAGCTGTTCGCCAGCGAGATGGCCGAGCGGGTCTGCAGCGCCGCGATCCAGGTGCACGGCGGCTACGGCTACGTGAGCGACTTCCCGGTCGAGCGCATCTACCGCGACGTGCGCGTCTGCCAGATCTACGAAGGCACGTCGGACGTGCAGAAGATCCTGATCGGCCGCGCGCTGGCCTGAACGGCCGGGGAAGAAGTGATCGCCCGGCGCTAAGATCTTCGGCGCATGAACATCATCATCCTCGGCGCGGGCCGGGTGGGCGAGAGCGTCGCGGAGAACCTGGTGTCGGAGAAGAACGACATCACGGTGATCGACACCAACCCGCAGCGCCTGGCCGAGCTGCAGGACCGGCTCGACCTGCGCGGCGTCACCGGCAACGGCATCCAGCCGTCCGTGCTCGAGGCCGCCGGGGCGCGCGACGCCGACATGCTGATCGCCTGCGCGCCGCTGGACGAGACCAACCTCGTCGTCTGCAAGGTGGCGCACGACGTGTTCAACATCCCGACCACGATCGCGCGCATCCGCTCGCCGGAGTATCCGGACGGCAGCCCGCTGATGGCGCGCGAGGCCTTCGCGGTCGACCACGTGATCTGCCCCGAGGAGTCGGTCACCAGCTACATCCGCAAGCTGATCGAGTACCCGGAGGCGCTGCAGGTGCTGGAGTTCGCCGACGGCGAGGTCAGCCTGATCGCGGTGCGCGCGGTCAGCGGCGGGCCGATGGTGCGGCACGTGATCAGCGAGCTGCCCGAGCTGGTGCCCAACGTCGAGATGCGCTTCGTCGCGATCTACCGCACCGACGAGCTGGGGCTGGACTACCAGGTCGTCTGCGACGGCACGACGCGCATCGAGCCCGGCGACGAGGTGTTCGTGCTCGCTGCGACACGCGACATCCGGCGCGTGCTGGACGCGCTGCGCCGGCGCGACCAGCCGGTGCGCCGCGTGATGATCGCCGGCGGCGGCAAGGTCGGCCTGCGCCTGGCGCGCGAGGTGCAGGCGAGCTGCCGCGTCAAGGTGATCGAGGCCAGCGCGCCGCGCTGCGAGTACCTGACGACGCAGCTGCAGAGCGGCTCGCTGGTGCTGCACGGCGACAGCACCGACGAGGACCTGCTCGAGGAAGAGAACGTGCAGGACACCGACCTCTTCCTCGCGCTGACCAGCGACGACGAGGACAACATCATGGCCTGCCTGCTCGCCAAGCGCATGGGCGCGCGGCGGGTGCTGGCGCTGATCAACCGCCGCGCGTACGCGGACCTGGTGCAGGGCACGCAGATCGACATCGCGCTGTCGCCGGCGCAGACGGTGATCGGCGAGCTGCTCGCGCACGTGCGGCGCGGCGACGTCGAGGCCGTCTACAGCCTGCGCCGCGGCGCCGCCGAGGCGCTCGAGGCGGTGGCGCACGGGGACCGCAAGTCCTCGCGCGTCGTGGGTCGCCGCATCGACGAGCTGCCGCTGCCGGCCGGCGCGCAGATCGGCGCGATCGTGCGCACCTTCAACGACACCGAGGTCTACCGCCGCGTGATCATCCCGCACCACGACACGGTGATCGAGCGCGACGACCACGTGATCGTGTTCGTGCCGCACAAGCGCCTGGTGCGCGAGATCGAGAAGCTGTTCCAGGTCGGCGCGACCTTCCTGTTCTGATGTCCGCCCCGCTCGCCGTCGTCGCGCTGGTCGGTCGCATGGTCGTGCTGTTCGGCCTGCTGATGCTGGTGCCGCTGGCGTTCGCGGTGGGCCGCCACGACGAGGCCGAGCGGGCCTTCCTGACCGGCACCGGCATCACCTTCGCCGCGGGGCTGGCGATGAGCCTGGCCACGCGGCGCTTCCGGCGCGAACTGCAGGCGCGCGACGGCTTCGTGCTGGTGGCGCTGACCTGGCTGCTGCTGCCCGCGTTCGGCGCGCTGCCGCTGCTGCTCGCGGTGCCGGGGCTGTCGGTGACGGACGCCTACTTCGAGGCGATGTCGGGCTTCACGGCCACCGGGGCGACCGCGCTGTCGGGCCTGGACGGCCTGCCGCTGTCGGTCAACGTCTGGCGCTGCTTCATGATGCTGATCGGCGGGCTGGGCATCATCGTGCTGGCGGTGGCGATCCTGCCGCTGCTCGGCGTCGGCGGCACGCAGCTCTTCAAGGCCGAGACGCCCGGCCCGATGAAGGACACCAAGCTGACGCCGCGCATCGCCGAGACCGCGCGCGGGCTGTGGGCCGTCTACTTCATCGTCTCGACGCTGTGCTTCTTCGCCTACCGCGCGGCCGGCATGGACTGGGCGGACGCCTTCATGCACATGTGCACGACGATGGGGCTGGGCGGCTTCTCGTCGCACGACCTGAGCTTCGGCTACTGGAACTCGCCGGCCATCGAGGCGGTGGCGATCGTGTTCATGATGATCTCCGGCGTCAGCTTCGCGCTGTACTTCGTGGCCTGGCGCCAGCGCTCGCTGCGCGTGCTGTGGCGCGACGTCGAGGTGCGCGCGTTCTACGCCGCGGTGATCGGCACCATCGTGCTGATCGCCGGCTACCTGCTCGTGCACCGCGTCTACGACGACCCGTTCGAGGCGCTGCGCCACACCGCGTTCCACGTCGTCTCGATCGCCACCACCACCGGCTACGCCTCGCACGACTATGCGCAGTGGCCGCTGTTCGCGCCGCTGCTGATGATCCTGCTCGGCTGCTTCGCCACCTGCGCCGGCTCGACCGGCGGGGGCATCAAGATGGTCCGCATGCTTCTGCTGCTGAAGCAGTCCTCGCGCGAGCTGGTGCGCATCGTGCACCCGAGCGTCGTCAACCCGGTCGTGATCGGCGGCGCGGCGGTCGGGCCCCGCGTGCTGCAGAGCGTGATCGCCTACATGATGGTCTACGGCGCCTCGCTGGTGGCACTGACGATGGTGCTGCTGTTCAGCGGGCTGGACGTGGTGACGGCGTTCACCGCCGTGATCGCCTGCGTCAACAACATCGGCCCGGGGCTGGGCGAGGTCGGCCCGGCGGTGAACTACGGCGGGCTGAGCGACTTCCAGACCTGGGTCTGCACCTTCGGCATGCTGCTGGGGCGGCTCGAACTGCTCGCGGTGCTGGTGCTCTTCACGCCGGGCTTCTGGCGGTCATGACGGCCCCTCGTCCGACGAGTACATCGGACGATCCCCTGAGGGGCTGCGGGCCGGCTGGGGACCGCCCCGCGATCGGCCCGCGCGCGCCTCACCCCGGCGGCAGGTAGCGCGCGTCGGACCAACTCGCGAGCCACTGCGGGCGGAACGCGACGAAGATGGCCGTCAGCATGCCGGTGGCGAAGGCCTCGCCCCAGGCCATCAGCCAGTGGCCGACCAGCAGCGTGCCGAGTTCGGTGCCCGGCGGCAGCGGCAGTGCGAACGAGGCGAGCGCGCCGGCCGCCATCATCGCCAGCGCGGTGACGATGAAGCCGCGCCCGAGGATGAAGACGAACGGATGGTGCGGCAGCCAGCGCCGCGTCGCGAGGCCGAGCGCGAGCGAGAGGGTCGCGACCGCAATGCCGTTCCAGGCCAGCTGCCCCAGTGCCTGCGGCCAGGCCAGGCCGGCGAACCAGCCGCCGGCCAGTGCGATCGGCACCAGGCTCAGCACCGCGAGCGGCCAGCCGAACATCAGCACCAGCAGGCTGGCGCCCGACAGCTGCAGCGCCACGCCGCCCGGCAGCCCGCGCTGCGAGGCCCACAGCCAGGGCATCAGCACCAGGCAGCCCAGCCACGCATGCAGCGGGAAGGTGCCGCCGAACAGACGCCACGGCCGCAGCGCCAGTGCCACGGCGACGGCCAGGATCACCAGCACCAGTTCCAGTCCCATGGACGCATGCTAGGCGCGCGCTGCGCGGCGCGGAATGATCTGCGCCAAGGCGTCGGCGGCGATGCGGGAAAGCGCCCGGGCGGGCACCGGCCATGCGGGGTACGCTACGACCATGAACCTGCCGGCGCGCGCGATCGACTTCTACTTCGACTTCTCGTCGCCGTATTCGTACATCGCGTCCGAATGGATCGAGGCGCTCGCGGCGCGCCATGGCCGCACGGTGCACTGGCGGGCGATCCTGCTCGGCGCGACCTTCCAGGCCGCGGAGCTGAAGAGCCCGGTGTCGCACCCGATCAAGCGCGAGTATTCGCTGCACGACTTCGAGCGCTCGGCGCGCTTCGCCGGCGTGCCGCTGACGGTGCCGGAGAAGTTCCCGATCCCGACCCAGAACGCGGCGCGGGTGTTCTGGTGGTTGCACGACCAGGACCCGGTGCGTGCCACCGCCTGGGCGCGGACCTGCCTGCGCGCCTACTTCACGCGCGGCGTCGACCTGAGCGACCGGGCCGCGCTGCGCGGCCTGGCCGAGGAGTTCGGCGCCGGCGCCGACGCGGCCGAGGCGGTGTGGAACGATCCGGCCTGGAAGCAGCGCCTGAAGGTCGAGAACGAGGCCGCGATCGCGGCCGGCGTGTTCGGCGCGCCATACTTCGTGGTCGACGGCGAGGGTTTCTGGGGCAACGACCGCCGGCCCCAGATCGAACGCTGGCTGGAGAAGGGGCCGTTCTGAGGAGCACGCCAAGCCCATGAAGAAGACCGCTGCCGCCCTCGTCGAGGAGGCGATGGCCCAGGTGACGACCTACACCGTCGAGCAGGCGCGTGCGCTGCACGGCCACCCCGGCGTGCAGTTCGTCGACGTGCGCGACGTGCGCGAGCTCGAGCACGAAGGCGTGATTCCGGGCGCGGTGCACGCGCCGCGCGGCATGCTCGAGTTCTGGGTCGATCCCGGCTCGCCCTACCACCGCGACGTGTTCGCGCAGGACAAGGAGTACGTGCTGTTCTGTGCCGCCGGCTGGCGCTCGGCGCTCGCGACGAAGACGCTGATGGACATGGGCCTCGAGCGGGTGGCGCATGTCGGCGGTGGATTCAAGGCCTGGAAGGAGTCCGGCGGACCGGTCGACGCGAAGCCGGCCTCCAAACCGAAACCCAAGGACGCCTGATGCGCCTGCCCGACCAGCTGCGCATCCAGGCGCACGCGAACCGGCTCGCGAACCACCGGCTGCATGCGGCGATGGCCGCGCTGCCCGAGGCCGACTTCCACGCGCCGCGCACCAGCTTCTTCCCGAGCCTCGCGGCAACGCTGAACCACATCCTGGCCGTCGACCTGTACTACGTCGGCGCGCTGCACGGCGATGCCGAACTGCCGCAGCGCTATGCGGCTTTCGTGCCGTGCGCGACGCTGACCGAGCTCGCCGCGCGCCAGCGCGCCTGCGACGAGCGGCTGCTGCGCTTCTGCGCCGCGCTCGACGAGGCCGGCTGCGATGCGATGGTCGACATGGACCGCGGCACCCACGTGCAGCGCGACCGGGCCGGCCACGTGCTGGCCCATGTCTTCATGCACCAGACGCACCACCGCGGCCAGGTGCACGCGATGCTCGCCGGCACGGGCGTCGCTCCCCCGCAGCTGGACGAGTTCCTGATGCCCAGCGATGCGGGCTTCCGCGCCGCCGACATGGCGGCGCTCGGCTGGCGCGAAGCCGACGTCTACGGTGCCTGAGCGGCGCGGCGCCACTGCTCCGGCGTCTGCCCGGTCCACTGGCGGAACGCGCGTGCGAAGCTCTTCGCGTTGCGGAAGCCGGACAGCGCGGCCACCTGCTTGACCGGCCGCTCGCTGCGCGCCAGCAGCGCCAGCGCGGCGTCGCGCCGCACCTCGTCCTTCAGCGCCTGGAGCGAACTGCCTTCGTCGTGCAGCTGGCGATGCAGCGTGCGCACCGAGACGTGCAGCGCCTCGGCGAGCACGGCCGCGTTGGCGGCGCCGGCGCGCAGCTGCTCGCGCACGCGCTGCGCCAGCAGCCGGTCGCGCCGGTAGGGGCGCACCGTCAGCGGCAGAGCGCGCTGCAGCATCGTGCGCAGCGCCGGCTCGTCGCGGCGCAGCGGCAGCGCCAGGTAGGCGGCGTCGAACACCAGGCCGGCACGCGCCGCGCCGAAGCGCACCGGGCCCGGGAACATCGCCGGGTACGCGTCGGCATGAGGCGGCGCCGCGAACGGGAAGGCCGCCTCGCGCAGCGGGATGCGCGAATCGATCGCCCAGCAGGCGAAGCCGTGCACGGAGCGCAGCAGCGTGACCAGCGCGATCTCGCGGAACTCGCCGAGCGGTACCGCCTCGGCGATGGCCAGCGTCGCGGCCGGGCCGTCCGTCGACAGCGACAGCCGCACGTCCTCGACCAGCAGCCGGTGGTGGCGGCACCAGCGCTTCAGCGCGACGCCGAGATCCGGCGCGCCGATCGACGCGCGGCACAGCATGCCGTAGCTGCCCCAGGGCAGGCGGCGCGAGAACCAGCCGAGCGCCTCGTCGTCGAGCTCCTGCATCGCGCGGGCGGAGACGGTCTCCATCTGCAGCGCATCGATGCGCGCGTCCGGCCGTCGCAGCTGGGCCGGCGTGATCCGCGCCTCGCGCAGCGCCTCCGCGGGGTCCTGGCCGTATTTGCGGTAGGCCGCCACCATCGCGCGCACGAACGCCATGGGTGTGAGCGCGGGCAGCGGGCGGTTCGGCATGGCGCAGTCTCGCCGGTCATGGCACGATTTGCAACCTCACTGGCGCCCACGCCGCCCGCCGCGCGCCTATGCTGCCCCCTCGTGCGCGCCCCGATGGCGCGGCGCGCGCGCTTCGCCCACACTCGATCGCACCATGCCCGTCATCGCCTCCCAGCTCAACCCGCGCGCCGAGGACTTCAAGGCCAACGCCGCGGCCATGCGTTCCCTGGTCGACGACCTGAACTCGCGGCTCGCGCAGATCGCCCAGGGCGGTGGCGAGGCCGCGCGCGCCAAGCACACGGGGCGCGGCAAGCTGCTGCCGCGCGAGCGCGTCGAGATGCTGCTCGACCCGGACACGCCCTTCCTCGAGATCGCGCCGCTGGCCGCGCTCGGCATGTACAAGGAGAAGGGCGGGCAGGATGCGGCGCCGGGCGCCGGCATGATCGCCGGCATCGGCCGCGTGGCCGGTGTCGAGTGCCTGATCGTCTGCAACGACGCGACGGTCAAGGGCGGCACCTACTTCCCGATGACGGTCAAGAAGCACCTGCGCGCGCAGGAGATCGCGCAGCAGAACCGCCTGCCCTGCATCTACCTGGTCGACTCCGGCGGCGCCAACTTGCCGAACCAGGACGACGTGTTCCCCGACCGCGAGCACTTCGGCCGCATCTTCTTCAACCAGGCCAACATGAGCGCCCAGGGCATTCCGCAGATCGCGGTGGTGATGGGCTCGTGCACCGCGGGCGGCGCCTACGTGCCGGCGATGAGCGACGAGTCGATCATCGTGAAGAACCAGGGCACGATCTTCCTCGGCGGCCCGCCGCTGGTGAAGGCGGCGATCGGCGAGGTGGTCAGCGCCGAGGACCTGGGCGGCGGCGACGTGCACACGCGCCTGTCGGGCGTCGCGGACCACCTGGCGCAGGACGACACCCATGCGCTCGCGCTGGCGCGCCGCGCGGTGGCGAACTTGAACTGGCGCAAGCCGCAGCCGATGCGGCTGGTGCCCCCCCGGCCGCCGGCCTTCGACCCCGGCGAGCTGCACGGCGTGATCCCGACCGACCCCCGCAAGCCCTACGACGTGCGCGAGATCATCGCGCGCATCGTCGACGCCAGCGAGTTCGACGAGTTCAAGGCGCGCTACGGCACCACGCTGGTGACCGGCTTTGCGCACATCGAAGGCATGCCGGTGGGCATCGTCGCCAACAACGGCGTGCTGTTCAGCGAGAGCGCGATGAAAGGGGCGCACTTCATCGAGCTGTGCGCGCAGCGCAAGGTGCCGCTCGTCTTCCTGCAGAACATCACCGGCTTCATGGTCGGCCGCAAGTACGAGAGCGAAGGCATCGCCAAGCACGGCGCGAAGATGGTCACCGCCGTCTCAACCGCCAACGTGCCCAAGTTCACGGTGATCATCGGCGGCAGCTTCGGCGCCGGCAACTACGGCATGTGCGGCCGCGCCTTTGCGCCGCGCTTCCTGTGGATGTGGCCGAACGCGCGCATCTCGGTGATGGGCGGCGAGCAGGCCGCCAGCGTGCTCGCCACCGTGCGGCGCGACGGCATCGAGGCCAAGGGCGGCAGCTGGTCGGCCGACGAGGAGGCGGCGTTCAAGAAGCCGATCCTCGAGCAGTTCGAGCACCAGGCGCACCCGTACTACGCCAGTGCGCGGCTGTGGGACGACGGCGTGATCGACCCGGCCGACACGCGCCGCGTGCTGGCGCTCGGCCTCAGCGCCAGCCTGAACGCGCCGATCCCGGACGCGAAGTTCGGCGTGTTCCGCATGTGACGCGCGCGGCCATGGACAACGTCTACCTCACGCCCGAACACGAGCTGCTGCGCGATCAGGTGGCGCGCTTCCTCGCGCGCGAGGTCGAGCCGCACGGCGAGCGCTGGGAACGCGAGGGCTGCGTGCCGCGCGAGGTGCTGCGCCGGATGGGCGATGCCGGGCTGTTCGGGCTGATGTTTTCGTCGCGCTTCGGCGGTGCCGAGGCCGATGCGCTGACCAATCTGGTGTTCGCCGAGGCGCTCTCGCAGTCGACCTTCGCCGGCTTCGTGATCACCGTGCTCGTGCACACCGACATGGCGAGCCCGCACCTGCACCATGCCGGCAGCGAGGCGCAGCTCGCGCGCTGGATGCCGGGCGTGACCTCGGGGCGCGTCATCACCGCGGTGGCGATCACCGAGCCGGGCGCAGGCTCGGACGTCGCCGGCCTGCAGACCCGCGCACGCCGCGACGGCGACAGCTGGGTGCTGGACGGCAGCAAGCTCTTCATCACCAACGGCGTGCACGCCGA
This sequence comes from Piscinibacter sp., assembly GCA_019635485.1. GTDB lineage: Bacteria > Pseudomonadota > Gammaproteobacteria > Burkholderiales > Burkholderiaceae_C > Piscinibacter. Next base: position 48,580 of record JAHBZL010000039.1, read on the forward strand.
CCTGGTTTTCGTCGCCGCGCGCACCGGTCCCGGCCGGCACGACATCTCGATGTTCATCGTCGAGAAGGGCACGCCCGGCTTCACGGTCGGGCGCCAGCTCGAGAAGACCGGCTGGCTGTCGTCGGACACCGCCGAGCTGGTGTTCGACGGCTGCCGCATTCCGGCGGAGAACCTGCTCGGCGTCGAGCACCAGGGCTTCCGGTCGGTGATGAAGAACTTCCAGACCGAGCGCATCGCGCTGGCCGCGATGGCGGTGGGGCACTGCACGCAGGCGCTCGCGCTGACGCTCGCGCATGTGCGCGACCGCCGCGCGTTTGGCGCGACGCTGTTCGACAAGCAGGTGGTGCGGCAGCGCCTGGCGATGCTGGACGCGAAGGTGCGCGCCGCGCGCCAGTACCTGTACCACTGCGGCTGGCTGGTCACGCAGGGACGCGATGTCGTGCAGGACGTCTCGCTGCTGAAGGCGCTCACCGGCGAGCTGGTCAACGAGGTCGTGCAGGCCTGCCAGCAGTTCCACGGCGGCATGGGCTACATGCGCGGCACGGCGATCGAGCGCCTGTGGCGCGACGCGCGCATCCTCGCGATCGGCGGCGGCGCCAGCGAGGTGATGCTCGACGAGGCCGCGAAGCGGTA